>CAJUAH010000004.1:136335-187050 GCA_910584375.1 uncultured Acetatifactor sp. | reverse complement strand
CTTGTATGGCGTCCATGCTTTGGGCCAGGGCGGTGTCGTAGGAGGGGATGTCGTTCATGAGTTTGTTCAGGATGGTGTCCATGCGGGTGATAGTATCTTGGTAGATGTCCTTCCGCAGTTTTCCGGACAGGGCGTCGATGTCGGAGCCCAGCGCGCCTACCTTGTATTCCGCGTCTATACCGTTGTAGATGGCGGAGATAGCGGCGATGGAGGTTTCCATCTTCTGGCTGATGGCGATGGCCTCGGTCAGAATGGCTTTTCCCTGGGTGAGGAGTTCGCTTAGAGCGTTAATGTCGAAGGCGCGGTCCCGGTCTAAGGATACATTATTATAGTTTTTCATGTTGTGTTTCCCCTTTTTCATCTAATTGTTTTAACACAATTTTGTTTTTTCCCCAAACTTACTTTTATACTCACTAACGATTAGATTTTCCTTTCCGCACAGTGCGTGTTGCCTGATTATGCGACATTTGCTGTGCAGAAATTGGAAAATCTTAACGTTAGTCAGAATATTTCCCTATATGGCTCCCTTGCTGGACTTATACGCAAACTTTGTCATTACCTTTCTTCTCGCATTTGAAAATACGCTTTTACACCCCCCTTCTCATATAACATTTTCCAGACTGGATTACTTCTTTATGAATTTCTTTCACATAAATAACCCTATCTCCAGATCTCAACTTCCGTGCGTTTCTCACAAATTCGTAAATCATAATTTGCCTTTCATTATAATTGATAAAGCAATATTTATCAATTATTTTGGCAATAATGCCCCAAAGTCCCCCTCTACTTTTTCCAGTCCTCCACCCGCTCCTTGCTGGAGGCGGTGGCCTTGGTCATCTGCCAGACGATCTCGCTGAAATATCTGGGGGGGATCTCTTTCAAAGGTAGCTGTTTGTCCCCCTTGGCCTCGTCATAGCAGTAGGATCCCCTCTCTATAGTACCGGCCTTGTAAAAGCGCACGTCATACACGGTGATCTCCTCGCCGCCCATGCTGCCGCTGCCCACAAAGCTGCCGGAAAAATGCAGTTCCGCTCCCAGTCCCACGGAGGCGTCCTCCCGGTAATAGGTGTCGAAACAGCCCGCGTCCTGCACAGAGCCCCGATACCAGCCCAGAGCCGTCAGCTTGCCGCCCAGTGACAGATCGTTCAGGACCATGCCCCCAAAGCGTTCCAGGCTGCCTGACTTCTGCTCCTCGGAGGTGAGGTAATACACCGTTCTGCCAAGCTGCTCGATGGGCTGCGTGATCTCATAGTCCTCCAGTTGCTGTTTCCATGCCTCCAGACTCTCCTTGGTCAGCTCAATGGGATGCACCAGACCGATCTGCGTTTCCGACTCCTCCTCCGAAGATATCCCCGGCAAAACATACTCCTCCTCATCCTCCGTGTTAAAGGAACCGTCCTCCATATAGCGGAAACTCTGCACCAGCTTATGCTCCTCATAGACGCCCCAGATCAACCCGATGGCAAATTGATGCATAATGGGATTGCACACAAACAGCTCCCGCCACGCGGCGGCGCTCCACAGGCGTTCCGAGGACAGCGCCAGCTCCAGCCGCTGTTTCTGGCTGGTGACGGTGGCTTTCATCTGCTTTTTCATCTCCTTAAACTCCGCATAGGCCGCAGCCGCTTTCTCCCCGTCGTCCCTGGCTCCGGGGGCGGGCATGTTTTTCAGCTTTTTGCCGCTCCCGTCGTAGACCTCCACCTCCAGGGCCGGGGTGACGGTCACGGTAAAGCTGCGGCTGCCGTAGTCGAAACGCCGCTCCATATGCTCGTCAAAGCCCAGGCTGGGCACGATCTTATCCTCCAACTGTTCCCTGGTCAGCCCCAGTTGGCTGGCGGCAAACTCCAGCGCCTGGCCAGCCGCCGCCCGAACCTGTTTGAACTTGAACTTCCGGGCGATGCCGTCCACGATCAGCAGCGCCTGGGGCTGGGGACTGAGCGCCAGCGCCTGCACCGCGTCCGCCGCTATGGCGCCTCTGGCCTGCTGGGGCCATTCCTGGATCTGGTGGTGGAGCCGTTGTACCATGTCGCTGCCGCCGTGGATGGAGACGGCGTACAGCACCCAGCGTTTCTTGGCCTCCGCCCCGGCGCTCATCCATTTGTCAAAGAGCTCTCCCACATAGACGGCCAGCTCCTGGGGCTCCAGATCCTGGGCCAGCAGGGCCGCGTCGGCGCTGAGGCCGGGCTTTGCCATGGAGCTGTAGCAGAGCAGCAGCGCCTGGAGATATTCTTCCGCGGCCAGCTCTCCCCCCTGCCTGTGTACCGGGGAAAAAGGCGTCTCACAGGCCCAGGCCAGGGTGCGTTTCTTGCCGCCCTTGTGGAGGTTTTTCACCAGGTCTTCCCTGGCCAGCGCCGGGTTTACCTGCGCCGCGCCGCTTTCTCCCGCGTTTTCACCCGACTCTCCCGCCGCAGTCTCATGTCCTGAAACCGTATCCAGAAGAGCCCGCACCTTGGCGTTTTTCTCTCTTGCGTAAAGTTCCTCCAGCGCCTGTCTGTCCTGGGGCGTGTTCCACTTCGCCAGCACCCGGATACCCAGCTCCCGCTCCGACGCCTTTTTGGAGGAGAGCAGTTTTGTCACCTGCGTCCTCCAGCCGGGGCGCTCTACCAGCATACGCTCCAGCTCTTCTTTCACCAGCTTGGAGCTGTCCTGGCTAAAGGAAAGTATCTGCTCCTGCCAGGCGTCCTTGCCCTTGGCAAACTCCGTCAGCGCCGCCTGGCAGCTCTCTCTGTTTTCCTCCGTCACCTGCAAAGCGGCCTCGCTGCCGTACACCAGCAGCCCATAATAGCGGCCGACTGCTCCCGCCTCGGAAAAGGCCGTCACAGTCTCCTGGGTGCGCTGCGCCAGATACTGTTGAAAGATGGGGATACCGCCCTGGGTGATCGCCTGTTTTTGAGTCGTGTCATATGTTTCATCTATCATGAAAGTTATGATCTGGAGCTGCTGCGCCACGCCCATCCCGGCCAGGTGCAGACCTGAGAAAATATGCCGCAGTTCCCGTTCAAACTCCTCCTTTGGGGCAGGTTTCGCAGTGAAACCGGTAAAGAAATAGCGGTCTTGCAGCAATGCCATCACCACCATGCAGCGCCCGTAAAACTCTTCGTCGTGATAGACCTGCACATACTGCTCCAAGGGCCTCCTGCCGCCGTATCTGTAGGATCCGTAGTATGGGACAGGCAACCGGTTTCTGACGGAATACAGCGTCTGGAGATCTGTTCTGCCCTCCAGATAATCCTTGCATTCCTGCGGGAAATTTCCATTGGGGTCAAAAAGGTCAATCAATTTCTTTTTCTGTTCCTCCGCCCTCTCCAGCACTTCCTCCCGGTACAGCGCGGGAGTTTCCTCTTTCATGATCTGCGCCATCTTGGCCGCCGCCCCATACTCCGCGTTCCGGTAGCACTCCAAAAAGGCGGAGGGGTGCTTGCGGAGCTGCGCCCGCAATATTTTTTTGCCCTCCTCTTCCCTGACGCTTATGACGAGGTTCCTTTTGTCGTTTTGCATCTGACGGACCACCCAGGCGAGCAGTTCCCGGCTGGGAATCCCGAACAGATCGTCCCAGTCTCCGCCCGTGCGGCCAATCTCCCCCCGGGGATCCAGCGCGCAAAATGCCGACAGCATCAGATCCAGATCGACGGCGCAGCAGGTTTTTACCGTCTGATACAGTTTTTCAGAGAGCATGTAGTTGACATAGGCGCAGCCGCCCGCCAGCAGGAACAGCGATCTGTCTATGACTCTGCCCGAAGGCTCCGGAACAGCGGCCTGAAACATTACCTCTTTCAACAGTTTTTCATACTCCTCCATCCATGCAAAGTCCTCCGGGGACTCACCGCCGCCCAGCAGTTTCCGGAATCCTCCCAGCACGCCGCCCTCCCTGGCAGACTGGGCTCTTTTTTTGCGAAAAGCCTCCGCAGACTCTATGCTGTCATAGTTCATACCGAACAAAACGGTCAGCAGGATCAGCCGTTCGCCGATATGACCGCTCTCAAATTCCCGCAACGCCCGCCGCACATTTTCCGGAAAGCCGTGGGCGTATTCTGTCAATCTTCTATATGTAGACACGGTCATAAAGCACGGGTTATATTTGCACATGCGAAAACACTCTTTATATACATACCGGACATATACCGCTAAAATTTTGTATGCCTCGACCCGGATATTCTTTGACTCCACATGTTCAAAAAAATATCCCCAGGCCATATAATTCTCCTGCCCCAAGCACTGGAAACAGGTATGGGAACCCAGGGCAAACAGCAGATTAAACAGCCGCTCCGCCTCGCCATACTGCTTTTTCTTTGTAAAAGATCCCATCAGTTTTGCCACTGGCAATGTTTTAACTATGGATGCGCCTATGCCGCTCATATCCCGAACCGTCAGCTCCGCCAGGATCTCCTCTCCCGCCTCCCCTTTCAGATACTTCCCCGCAAGCTCCCGCTCGCTGTCCGTCAGATCCAGCCCCTCCAGGGCCTCCATCACCTTGTCCGCCTGTCCGTTTTGTGCCCGTAACATACCGCTCCTCCTTACTCTGTTTTAATATTCGCTTTCATCATGACCACATCATGACCATTTTGACCATGATCTCTGTCCTTTTGACCGTGATGTAAATCTTCCTCATCAATCAGCAACTTCAAGCACTTATCACACGCCCTACAAAGCGCCATAATCCCTGATGCACTGATATTGTATTCTGGCAGCCGCCCATCCCACTTTTCACAGGCGTCTTTGATTTTGTCAAATCCTCTGCCCCATGCCTCTATCATACCGCTTTTAAAGAAAACATTTGCCAGGCTCCCGGTCACCCCGAGGCGGTGGCCCGGTCGATCTGCCCCGCGATCTCGCTGAAAAACCTCCGGGGAATATTTTTTAACGACAACTGTCTGCCCTCCGTGGCCAGGTCATAGCTCTCCGGCCCCCTGTCCACCGTGCCGATCCGGTAGAAACACAGCTCCCCCACCGTGACGTCCTGGCCTCCGGCGGCGCCGTTGCCCACCATGCTGCCGGAAAAATGCAGTTCCGCGCCCAGCCCCAGCAGCGGCTCCTCCCGGAAATAGACGCAGTACCTGCCACCGCCTCCCACCGGGCCGCGCTGCCAGCCCAGGGCCGTGAGCCTGCCTCCCAGGGCCAGATCATTAATCACTCTGCCGGTAAAACGCTCCAGACGGCGGGCCTCCTGCTCCCGGGCATCGAGGCTGTACACGGTTCGGCCAAGCTGCTCTATGGGCTGGGTGATCTCATAGTCCTCCAGTTGCCCCCGCCAGGCCGCCACACTCTCCGGGGTCAGTTCCAGCGGATGGACCAGGCCGATCCGCCCCTGCTCCGGCAGCGCGTACTCCTCCTCGTTTTCGGTGTTAAAAGACCCGTCCTCCATATACCGAAAACTCTGCACCAGCCTGTGCTGCCCGTAGACGCCCCAGATCAGACCCATGGCAAACATATGCATGACGGGACTGTCCACAAACAGCCCCCGCCAAGTCTCCGCCGCCAGCGCGCTGCGGGAATGCCTGGCCCACTGCCGGATCTGATGCTGCAGCTTTCGTATCACCGCCCCGTCCCCATGGATAGCGGCCGCGTATACCACCCAGCGTTTCTTTGCCTCCCCGCCTGCGGCCAGCCATCTGTCCAACAGCTCGTTCATATAGACCGCCAGATCCCGGGGATCCAGCTTTTCCGCCAGCAGGGCGGCGTCGCTGCTCTGCCCCGGCTCTTTCATGGAACTGTAGCACAGCAGCAAGGCCTGCAAATACTCTTCCCCGGCCCAGCCCCCGCCCGCCCTGTGTACCGGACTGAAAGGCGTCTCATAGGCCCAGGCCAGACTGCGCCGCCTGCCGCCCCTGTGGAGCGCTTTCACCAGCTCCCCTCTGGTCAGGCTGCGGCCGCAAGCGCCCTTTTCCTCCCTCTCCTCTCTCTCCTGCGCCTGGCTGAGTACCTCCTCCAGCAGCGAGAGAACCGATGCATTTTTCTCACGCTCCTGCAACTGCCACAGCGCCGCCCGATCCTGTGGGGTATCCCATGCGGCCAGCACCCGGACGCCTGTTTCCCGCTGCGCCGCCTTTTTGGAGGACAGCAGTTCCGTGACCTGGGGCCTTAAGTGAGGGCGGTCTGTCAGAATCCGCACCAGCTCCCGTCGGATCATCTTGGAGGGATCCAAGCTGTAGGCGAATATCTCTTCCCGCCGTTCTTCCCTGGCGTAAATCAGTAGCGCCAGGTACCGCCCATAGGCGCCCTCCGCCGCAAAAGCCGCCCTGGTCTCCTGGGGGCGCTGTGCCAGCTCCTCCTGAAAGACAGAGACAAGGCAGGGAATGAGCCAACGCGCATAATCCTCTTCCTCATAGGCCTCAGCAGCCAGCGTACAGGCGATATGGAGCCGCAGAGGCAGCTTTATTCCTGCCAGGGCCAGGCCCTGAAACGTATGCAGGGTCATCTGTTCCATGGAGATGGCATGCCCGGAATCCGAACGCACATACCGTACATACCGGAAAAATTCGTCACATTCCCGCAGCGCCATGTAAGCCATACAGCGGCTGTAAAACTGCTCATCGCTATAGGTCTCGTCGTACCATTCCACGGCCATTCTGGCACGGTGCAGGTCATTGTGGATGCCCTTGCCCCCCAGATGTATCCCCGCCGCCTGGAGGGCGGACAGTTCCAGACGGCCCTCCAGGTAGCTCCGGCTCTCCCGAAGACTGTTTCCCCCCGCAAGCAGCATATCGATGATTCGATCCTGCTGCCAGGCTGACCGGGACAGAACCTCCCTGCGATAGACCTCGTAATCCTCCTCCCGGATGGCCCGGGCCATCACATAGGCCACAAAATAGTCCGCATGCTTATATGCATCCAGATAAACATAAGGATACTTGCGAAACTGGGATCGGAACCACACATTCACCCCGTCCATATCCACAGCCGTCCGATAATCGAAACCGTCCTCCACCCACTCCGTGACCCAGGCGAGCAGGCACTGCACGGGAATGCCAAAATTCTCCTCCATCCCGTCCTCCAGGCAGGCGTACTCGTTCATATGGTGGCTCATCCACAGCACTTCCTCGGGCGCTGCCGCCGCGCATACCGCCACCACGCCCCGCAGGCGCTGAGAGATCCTGTAGTTGGCATAGGCGCAGCCGGATATCAGGATAAAGATCGCGTCGTTTATGGCTCTGCCTCTGAGCCGGGGCAACTGCTCCCCCGGGAACTGCCCCAGGCGGATCCGGTTCTGTATATCGCGAAATACCGCGTCCCCGGAGGCGTCCTGCAAAAAGACCTGTCCCAGAGCGCTCACCATCACATCTTCGTATTCTTTCAGCAGCGCTTTATCGGCGCTGTCCAGACCCGGGGAACCTATGACCGCAGGCGGCCCGTCTTTCTCCATGGCACGCTTTTTTATCCCTCCTAACGCCCACTCCCCCTCGCTGCGCCGCCGCCCCAGAGAGTGGGTGCTGTCCCATATGGATCGCCCCGCGTTCAATGCCGTCCTGCCGCTGCGCATGTAAAAATACAGCGTATATAAAATCATCTTCACGTCATAATATTTTTCCGGATATTCTTTCAGAGCCTGCCGCACCGCCCGCAGATCGTATCTGACGAATCCTGCCATGCTCTCCAGATCGCTGGCCCGCAGATATCTCCTTCCCGCGACCTGTCCCGATTTCAGATACACCCGGGGAACCGCATACTGAGCGTCCACCGTCAGCGCCCGGCTCATGTCCGCCGGGATATCCCCGCTTTCCATGGCGCGCCAGAACCGGGAATTGGCGCTCACGACGCATTTCGCCAGGGAAGAGCCATACAGCGCGTACAGGAGGTGAAAAAACCTGGCCGCCTCCCCGGACTGCTCCTGTGCGCAATACCCGTCCAGTATCCCGCGTACATTTTCCCGGTAACCCATAGGCTCCTGCTCCATGTCGCGCCGCTTAAGCCCCCGCAGGGCCGTCTCCCCGGACTCCCCCCGCAGATAACGCTCCGCCGTCCGCCGCTCCGTGAAACCAAGCTGCAGCAGCTTTAAGATCTCCTCGATTTTCTCCCGCTGTGGCTCCTCCGTGTCCGGATATTTTACACGCAGCATTGTATTTCTCCTCTCCGCCAACCCGCGATCCGTCGTCTCCATGCCCTTGGATGTGTTGAAAAATGCTTTCCGTCAGATACACGTCGCATATCTCCCGTAAAACGGGAAGTGCAAATGGCAGGAATGATTTTCAAACACGCTCCCACCTGTGTACCCCATATATTTTATGATATACGCTCACCGACTCTTTATCAATACTTTTGTATCATTTGCGTTTCCCATTTTGCATCATTTGCGTTTCTCCATTTTTGAAATTTGCGCCTTTGCAACTCGCATATCACGTCAGGTCATGCGGATCTTTCCCGGCAAATCCGCGACTTGCAGATACGCCTTATTTTTCAGGTTTGTGTTTTTTCTGCCTGCGTACTATAATAGACAGCGGGGGATTAAGTATTGATCCCCCGCAAAACACAGGCAGCAAACCGTCCGTGCGACAGAAAGAGAGAAAAACTTATGGCAGCAGCGCAAAAGATCATTCGGAAATCGGCCCGGGAGCTGGGCATCTCCTATAACACCAAAAACACGGCGGCCCACGGCACGTACCGAAACTACACGGTGCTGCTTTATCTGGGGGACTCCGCCAGTAAGCCCGAGATCCTTGTCTCGGTGTGCGCAGGTTCCGTGGGCGCGCCGCTGAACCCGCAGGAGGTGGCCGCCCGGATTCCGGAGGCGGCAGGCTGCAACTGCGCCGCGGACAAATACCGCGTCTATCTCTCGTTTCCCATCAAGGGAAAACAGAGCGATCTGACCGGCAGGATCGTAGATACCGTCCGGATCCTCATTGACTATTTTGAGAGAAATGCCTGGGATAACTGTGACGAGACCGGAAATACCGGCGCCACCTCGGTCTATAAGGTAAGGGGCCGTCTCACTTTTCTGACAGACTTCACCGCACAGTATGTACAGAAAACCGTGGCACAGGACGCCCACCGAAACGCTCAGAAACAGGAAAAATACCTGCCCGGATTGCTGGGGGCGCTGCTGGGGAGCCTCATCGGGGCGGTCATTGTCTTTATCGTGGCCCGGCTGGGTTTCATCTCCACGATCTCCAGCGCCGCTCTGGGGTTTGCCATCGTGCTGGGCTACAGAAAACTGGCGGGTAAGATCTCTCTTCCCAGCGCCGTCCTGTGCGTTCTCCTCTCCGCCGCCGTCACCTATCTGGTATTCCGGCTGGACGCCGCCATCAGTATCTATAAGACCGTCCCGATCCTGGAGTATATCGGCTCCATCAGGGATGGCTCCGCCGGTCTTTATCAGGCTTTCTCCGGATCCTCGCCGCGCCTTGGCCTGTGGGACTGCTTTGCCCATACCAGAGCGCTGTATACCCTGGCGGATGCCGCGGATGTCTATCTCCGCAATCTGCTGCTCATGATGCTGGCGGACGTGGTCACGGCCGTGGCCGCCGTGGCCGTGGAGTACTCCGGTCAGAAAGAGCAGTTTACCGTGTACCGTCTATGACGGGAGATAGCGGATCCCGGCCAGGTCATAGGCGATCCTGCGGCGGCATAACCCCACATATCGCCATAGCCCGCAATAGATCCGCATGACCTTGGACGGACTGTTTTTTAGCCGATGGCGAAATTCGCTCAGTTGCTCCTCCAGTTGCCGCAGCCAATCTGACAGTGTTGTCATACCGTATGCCTCCCCCTGTTTCTGGGCCTGGCGCAGGGCCTCCAAAGTACTGTCCTGCACGGTGGCGCACCCCACCTGATAGACCGTCTGCAACAGCCAGCTCACTTCTTCCAGATAGCTTTGCAGCGCCTGGCAGGCCTCCTGGCTCGCCGCTTTGGCGAAGTCTGCGTCACAACTGTCATTTTCGATGTTTTCCTGCTTACGGTTACTATCTCCATCAATTTTTTCTACCTGTTCCAGCTCCTGGCGTTCCAGCACGTCCACCGGGTACAGGCACACCTGGCTGCCCTGCAGATAGACCCTGCCCAGAAAACAGGGGGCCTGGTTTGTTTTCATGCGCTCCAGGTAGCGGATGGAGCTCTCCTCCCGCCTGGTGTAGGGCAGTTCCACCAACACCTGTCGGCCTGCCCTGTCCCATACGGACAGCTCCAGTTTCTGCGTGACTTTGTTAAAGCTGCCCCGCTCAAAGTCCGCCGCCTGTACAAAGACCAGCCGGGGATGACCGGTCTGCGGGCTGTCGCCCGGCTTTGGTATCTGCTCCGCGAACAGGCGGTCATACTCCCGGTAATACCAGCCTTTCAGACAGGACGCCGTCAATTCGCTCTTCCCCAGAATCTCCCCCCTGGTCTCCTGGGTGGAGGACAGCCGCCCCTGGGCGTCGCACTTGGCGCCCCGCAGCAGCAGCCGCATACGGGCCAGACTTTCCAGAGGCTGGGCGATCCCCCAGGGTGCGGGAGCCTTTTCCTGATTGCCCTTTCTCTTTTTCCCGTCATAAAATGTGGGCCGGGCGTTGGTGTAGGTATACCATCTGCCCGCCGCCTCGTCCAGAAAATATACCGTGTCCCCCTCGTAGCCGGAATCGCTGACAAAATGTTCCATGGTGATCCCCGTCAGCTCCAGATCCCCCGCGGGCAGATATTCCGAGCGAAACTCTCCGGCCAGAGCCTGTATCCTGCCAACCGGACTCTCGCAGGATCCGGTGCGGCCCTCCTTAGCCGGGTCTGTCTGCTCCCCCTGGCCGGAGGGCAGACCGCCTATGGCGCTTTCCGCCAGAGCTTTCAGTTCCACCGTCTTATCGTACAGCCGCTGTAGCTGCCCCGCCAGTTTTTCCATGGTCTGCCCCGCCGTCCGGCGCAGATATTTCTCATAGCCCTCCGCCAGGGCCCTGAGCTCTCCCTCCCAGCCCGGCAGCCCCGCGTTGTGGCAGAGGATGGCCAGACGTTCCATCTCCTGGGCCTGCTCCGGGCCGCTCCGGGCCAGACCCGTCTCCAGCAGATGCTCCAGGCAGTTCCCGATCTGCTCCGCCGCCTCCCGCAGCTCCTCCAGGTCGAGATCCGGCTGCCGCTCCGACTCCTGGATCAGATCCTGTGCCGTCAACTGTTTCTCCAGATACTGGCACCAGAGAATCGCCTCCGCCTTGTGGCTGCACAGTTCCTTTTTGTGGCAGGAGCAGGTGCTGTACTCCAGAGGAGACAGGAGTTTGACAGTTATGTCCTGTTCCGGCAATGCCATTCGCACGGTGCTGCCCCGTTCCACCTCGGGAACCTGCCCCGCTTTCATCATGGCTGTCAGGCGGCGCAGCCCCCTGCTCCCCAGCGCCCGCAGCAGAGGTTTCAGGGGCTGGGCCAATACCTCCTGCCAGACCTTTTCAGACAGACTGCCGTTTTCCATCTCCTCCGTTCCAGGCCTGCTGCCGCTGTTTTCAGTTCCTTTCGTTTCAGGGTTGCCGCCGCTGTTCTCATGTCCCTCCGCTCCGGAATTTCCTCCGCTGCCTTTGAGACTTCCCGCGTCCTCGCTCTCCCCTGTCGCCGCAGCCGCCTGTTTCGCTATCAGAACCGCCATGACCACATGACGGCAGATGCTGCGGGACGGACAACTGCAACGGCTCTCCGCCAGAGGCAGACGCAGCGTCACCGTTTCATCTCCGGCTGTTACGGACAATTCCTCTGCGCCAAGATCGATTCCTTTCGCCGCCTCCTGCGCCTTTACACCCTCCGCCTCCAGATCCTTATATGCCCTTTTTACGATCCCTCTGTTGCTGATGCCCACCAGATAGTCCTCGTCCACATCCGCCAGGCTCTGTCTCCATTCCGCCATCTTTACCCCCCGCTATGCCATCTCCCAGGCCAGATCGCAATTTTGGTCACACCGCTCCCCGCCGCTCTCTAAATCTTCCTCTGGAAACCGTGTTTCCGCGACATTTGCGTCCACATGGCCATATGTCAGCGCAACGCTGCAACCTGTCTGTACTCATAATCCGGCCTGCCTGTCAGAAAGATATCCGCTTTCCATATTTTGTCCAGACAATGCACCAGATTGACGACATGCCATTGATAATACCATTCCCCGGTGTCGCAATCTATTTTTCGCTCATTCCAGATCACCCTCCCATATTGCCCCCGTCCCAGAGAAAAAGCTGTCTCGTTCACGACATCATGGCGGTATAAGGGAGAATCCATATTGCGGTAATCCTTGTTATGCCCCCGCCTGGCCGGCCTGCCACTGCGACGCGCATCATAAAAAAATGTCACCTCATAGCCTTCCATATCCGCTTGAACAGATAAATTGGTCAGGTTTAAATCCTGAACAGAAGAAAAAATTTGCAAGCGGTACCCATCGCTCCTTGGCAAAGGTTGAAACATAGTTTCTTTTTGCATGAAGTCCAGACGGTGAACAATCACATCTCCGTGGAACGCCTCAGGCAGTTTATCCAGCGAACAGGCCGCGGGAAATTCCGCACGCGCTCTGGCATAAGCGGAACCCCTTTCTCTCTTTCCCCAGGAAAGACTGATCTCCTGAACCAAAAGCAAACGATACACCCCCTATGCCTACCCCACCATCTCCGCCACATGTTCCGCAAGCTGCTCCGGCGTCATGGCCCCCACAAAGGCCCCAAGCTGCGCCAGCTCGGCGGCGGCATGCCGGCTGTAGTTGGGCGTGGCCGTCATATCCAGCGCCGTCAGCGCGATCAGCCGGGCCCCGCTCTCTATGATACTGCGGCTGACGCCGAGCATATGATTCAGCGAACCGCCCTCATACAGATCCGAGATCAGCACCACCAATGTCCTGTGGGGATTGTCAATCAATGTCTCACAGTACCCCAGCGCCCCCGCGATGTTGGTTCCGCCGCCAAGCTGTACGCTCATCAGCGTCTCCACCGGATCTTCCACATGACCGCTCAAGTCCACCACATTGGTGTCAAAGATCACCAGTCGGGTGTCCAGCATGGGAAGTCTGGCAAATATCCCCGCCATCACGGCGCTGTGGATCACCGAATCCAGCATGGAACCGCTCTCGTCCACGCAGATCACCACCCGCCACTGATGATACCGTTTTACCCGGGCGTGGAAATATACCTGCTGCAACACAAGCTGCTGCCGCTCCCGGTCGTAATGCTGCAAATTTTTCCGCAGGGTCTTTTGGATATCCAGATTGCGCATACTGCGGACAGGGCTGCCGCTGGTGCGGTCCAGACGCCCCTGCATGGCCCGGCGCACATCCTGCTCCAATTTGTCCATGATCTCCCTCGCCACCTTGCCCACGATCTCCCGGGCCAGCCGCAGCACCTCGCCTTTCATCATATGTTTCAGCCCCATGATGGTTTTCAGCAGTTCCCGGTTGGGTTCCAAGCGCCGAAGTACCTCCGGGTCGGTGAGCAGCTCCGTCATCTCATATTTCTCCAGAGCGTGGCGTTCCATGATCTCCACGGTTTCTTTTGGGAAAAGCTTTTTCATCTCGTGGAGCCATCCCGGCACGGTCAGGCGGGAACCCTCGCTGCCCCCCTGCCTGTCCTGCCGGATCTCCTGCTCCTCCCCGTATTCCCGGGAATACAGATAATCCAGCACTTCCTCCATGCCCATATAGTTGACCCCGCCGCCCTGATAAGAGATCTGATCGGCGGCGTATTTTCCCAGCACCAGCCGCCATCTGTTCAAAATCTGTCCGTCATCCATACAGTTCCTCTCCCGCGCCTGTCTCCTCCCCCATCTGCGCCAGCGCAAAATCTTCCAGCTCTCTCCCGTAGAGATACCATGCCTCGGGAATGGCCTGCCGCTCCTGCAACTGTCTGCGGGTCTTGCCGTGGAAACCCGCCGCGGACTGAGCAATCCGGTCCGTTTCCGCCGGGGTAAAATAGGTAAACGCCATATGCAGCTCCGGCAGCAGCCGCATAAAATCCTCCTCCCCGATCCGCGCCAGAAACTCATCCAGCATCCGCAGAAAATCCTCCCCCACAAACACCAGATCCCTGGCCCCAAAGAACAGGCCCCGGAAAAACAGCGCGGTCTTCATCTGCTGCTCCCTGGTTCCCGTCAGATACCCCTGGCACGCCTGCCGGGTCTGCTCCACGCTCTCCCGGCCGCCGCCGTACAGCAGACCGTGGATGCAGCCGTGAACCCCGGCCTGTATCCCGCTGTCCAAAGCCATGGTCTGCAATGTCTCGAAGTAGCTGTCCAGCAAGACGTTATCAAGCTGTCCTTCCGCCTCTGCGCCCTTGTCTGCCTCTGCATTACTATCGGACGGGGACTCCCGCCGCCCCATCCTGCCGATGACCTGATACAGCAGCTTTAACGCCTCCATGCACCGGGCCATGTCCTCCTCCTTGACCCGGGCCATGCCGGACAACAGTCCCAACAGCCGCCGAACGCAGGTTTGTATCAACTCTTCCGTCTCCAACGCGCAGTCGTACAGCCGCCGCAACTGGCCCACCGCCGTCAGCAGACGCAGCGCCTCGGCCAGGGAATAAAAATCCGTGTCCGACACGAGCAGTTCCTGCAACCGCCCATAGACCCGTTCCAGTTGTCCCTCCAGTCCCATCTCCAGCGCCTGGGACAGCAGCAGCGCGCCCTCCCGGGCATAGACCGCCTTTTTCAACTGCTCCGCCGCCAGCCCCCGGGCCGCCTCCTCCACGCTGCCCCCATACACGGAGGCATCAATCAGCGCCGCCATGACCTGGGCGCTCCACTTATATTTCCAGATCTCCCGTATCAGGTTGCGATCCCGCCCTGTCTGGAGATTGGGGCCTTTCACCCGCCGGGCATAGGTCGCCTGCAAAAAGAGCAGCCTGTGAAAAAACATGCTCATCTGCCGATGTTTCTTCTTGCTGAAAACCGAGAGCGTCACTTCATTTTCCAGAGTGGAAGAGATCTGCAAGCCGTAGCGTTTGCACAGGGTACGAAAATCCTGCAGCACCGGCGGTTCTCCCGCGCCCGCGCACAGTTCCCCCACCTGTCTGCCCGTCATCTGCCGACGCAGCAGCCGCATGGGCTCGTCGGTGGCCAGATTGTACTCTCCCTTGACAAAGCAGGACAGCACCGCGTCCTGCAGCTCATAGGCTCCCGGCTGGGGTTTCCCCCGCAGGGCCGCCAGCCCCTGGGCCATGGAGCAGGCGCAGATCTCGTCGTAGGTGGAGGCGCTGCCCTCCGCCCGCCGCACAGCCTTGCCCGTGGCCACTACCATGTCCATCACCGCTTTAGTATAGGGCGGCATCTCCTCCTGTTCCGGGGCTTGCACATGATCCCATATCTCCTGGTAAAAACCGGGAAAAGGCATACCGCTGGCGTAGCCGTTCAAAGCGTCCGCCGCCTCCATGGAGTAGGGCATCAGATAGACGCCCTGGTCTTTGGCGCTCACCAGCCTGGAGGGCAGATCCTCCAGCCCGGAACCATTCCCGGCGTTCTTTCCCGTCCCCATACTGCCCAGCCGCTGCGCCAGAGCCGGAGTGTGAAAACCGCCCGTCACCACCAATATGCGGTGCAGGCCGTCCGCCCCTGCCCCAGAATACTGATACTCGCTACCCTTTTCCTCCGCGCTCTGTCGATGCTCGCCGCCTGTTTCCTCCGCACCCTGCTGAACCTTGCCACCCTCTGCCGCAAGCTGCCGGGCCGTCTCCAGGATCTTCTTTGCCATATAGGCCTCCCGGGCCAAGCAGCCCTCCTCCAGCAACTGTTCCATGGGCGTACTCTCCCTGGCCTGGCGGCAATAGGTCAGCAGATTGCCAAACCAGACCTCGCCGTCCTGCTCCAAACCCTCCAGCTCGAAGTATTTTTCCCAAAATTCATCGAAACTGCGCAGTCCCGTCTTCTCGCACAGACGTTTCACATAAGCGCTCCGGGCCAGCAGATAGTCGTCGTTGTAATTGCTTTTCTCCCCCTCCTGCCGTATGCCCTTCCCCTTGTGGGAGGCCGCCAGGATATCCCCGTAGGGCAGGTCGATAAACGCCACCCGCGCCCCCTGCGCGCTGCCCGCCCGCAGCGCCGCCAGCTCCGGGGAATAGTCCAGAAAAGGATAATAACAGCGGTACTTTTCTTTCTCCTCCGACACTGCCCCCGCCGTATCGTCATAGGAGTAATACACGGCAAAAGGCGCCCTGGTAGCCGGATCGGTCATAGCCGGTATCAGGGAACATGCCGTGTCCGGCCCTTCGATCAGCACGGCCTGGGGACGCCACTTCTCTATCATGCGCCGCACCTGCCAGGCGCAGGCCGGGCTGTGGTGGCGCACCGGGAGCAGCTTTATTTCAGCCATTTCCTTGCGTCGTAGTATCGTTTCCATAGGCCACCTTCCTTGCCTGCCCTGTCCTTGATCACGGTGTTAAAATAGTCCTTTACTCTGGTCAGATCCTCCTGGTTTTCCTTGGAGAGCGCGCCCACCAGATTCTGCACCAGACCGTCCACGTCCATGTTTCCGTCCCCATAATAATATGCGCCGATCATGGTCTGGTAGTACACGGACACCGCCTCCGCGGTGCTCATCACGCAGCCCGGGCTGTCAATGCGGTGTCCCATGGCGGATACCCCCTCCCGCAGCTCATGGTAAGTAGAGGCCAGCAGCTCCGCCACGTCCTCGTCCACGGGCATGTCGATGCGGTTCTCCGCCGCCAGATTTTGCACCTCGTTTATAATGATCTGTTTTTCCAGCGCCACCTCCCGCACCGGCAGCACCGTCTCAAAGTTAAAACGGCGCTTGAGGGCGCTGCTCATCTCGTTCACACCTTTGTCCCGGGTGTTGGCCGTGCCGATCACATTAAAGCCGGGCCGGGCAAAGAGGATCCCCTCGTCCCCCAGCTCCGGCACATTCAGCACCTTGTCGCTGAGTACGCTGATCAGGCTGTCCTGCACCTCCGCCGGGGTGCGGGTGATCTCCTCGAAACGGGTCAGGATCCCCTGCTCCATGCCCACATACAGCGGCGAGGGCACCAGCGCCTCCCGGCTGGGGCCTTTTGCCAGCAGCAGCGCATAATTCCAGGAATATTTGATCATATCCTCCGTAGTGCCCGCCGTCCCCTGTATGGTATTGGTACTGACGCCGCTGATGGCGGCGGAGAGCAGCTCCGAGAGCATGGTCTTGGCCGTGCCGGGTTCGCCCACCAGCATCAGGCCCCGGTTGCCCGCCAGGGTGATGATACAGCGCTCCACCAGCGCGTCGTTGCCAAAATATTTTTTCCCGATGACGACGCTGCCGCCCTCATGGGAAACGGGAGTCCTGCTGCCCAGAATGAAAGTCCGCACCGCCCTGGGGGAGAGCTGCCAATTCTCCGGCTTTTTCCCCGTGTCCGTGGCCTTAAGCGCCTCCAGCTCTTCCCGGTAGCGTATCTCCACCGGGGGCCGCAATAATTTATGTTCGTCCATATGTATCCCACACCTTTCCTGTATATACTGTTTTCATTGTAACTGCTCCATGCCCTTTCGTCAATGGACTGCGGCATACTGCGCAATTTTTACTCATTTATAATCCGTTTCGACCTTTTATCCCTGAAGGTGTTCCATGTTCCGGAAAAATTGTTTATGCTGTTATAAAATATGACCATTAGACAGGCAAAAAGGGACAAATGGCGGAAAAGAGGTAAAAATGCGGGAGATACGAAAAAGCAAGACAAAAAAGCATATCGATGCGTCCGGAGAGAAAAGGTTTATGCTCCTGGGGATCCGTAACAAGGTAATCCTCTGTTTTCTCGTACCCATCGCGTTCATGATCGTCATAGGCGTGTCCTCTTATCAGAAGGCGGCCCGGGGCATGAACGACAAGTATCAGGATTCCACCATGCAGGCGATGCGTATGGCCACGGAATACATCGATATGAGCTGCTCCTTTATCAGCTCCGAGGCGCTGAAATACGCCTTTAACAGCGATCTCTCCAAATACTTTCTGGGGCTGGGCAGCGACGATCCCTACGAGATGTCCCAACTGCGGGATTCTTACAAAAAAGAAATCACGACGGCCCGGGCCGGCAACAGCTTTATCAGCAATATACATATCATCACCATGGAGGGAACCTATATGATCTCCACCGGCGCCAACGCCAACACGGACGGCTTTTACAGCGCATATGCGGAATCCGTGCCCCACGACGGGAAAAATGTGGTCAGTTGGATAGACAGTCATCCGCTGCTGGATGAAAAGCTGGGACTGACGAAGACGACGGATCAGTATATCCTCGCTTACCAGGTTCAGGCCAAGGGCAACAAGGCCTGCGTCGTGATCGATATATCCTCCGAGGCGATCCGGGAATTTATCGGTTCCATGGATCTGGGGGAAGGCAGCATCCTGGGCTTTGTCACCGCGGGCGGCAGGGAACTGGTCTGCGAAAGACTGGCGGAGGGACAGGACAGCAGGCTGGCGGAGGGCGCGAATGTATTTTCCGGGCAGGAATTTTTTACCGGTATCGATGGGGCTGAGAGCCCGGAGGGATACCGGCAGGTGGACTACGCGGGCGAGAGATATCTGTTCCTCTACAGTGTCAGCGAGAAGACGGGAGCGACGGTCTGCGCGCTGGTGCCCATGTCCGTCATCACCCGGCAGGCCCAGGAGATAAAAAGCATGACTCTCGGACTGGTGATCCTGGCATGCGTCATCGCGCTGATCGTGGGACTGCTCATCGTTTCCGGTATTCAGAACAATATGAAACATATCTCCGGGAAACTGGGAGAGGTTGCCAGAGGCGACCTGACGGTGCGGGTGACGGCCAAAGGCCACGACGAGTTCCGCAGTCTGGCCGGATCCGCCACAAATATGATCTCCAACACCAAGAATCTGGTGGACAAGGTCAATCACGCCTCCTGTCAGTTGGAACATTCATCCAGGGAGGTGGAAAAGGCCTCAAACGTCATCAACGAATATTCGCGGGATATCACGCTGGCCGTCTCCGATATCAACGAAGGCATGGCCAGACAGTCCCGGCACGCCAGAGAATGCGTGGACAAGACGGACGTGCTTTCCAACGAGATACAGAATGTCAGCCGGATCGTCGAAGAGGTGGGAAAGCTGGTGGAAGAGACGGAGAGCATGATCGCGCAGGGTATGGAAATCGTACAACTGCTGGGAGAACGGGCTGAGGCGACCACCCGGATAACGGAGAAAGTGGGGGCGGATATCGACTCCCTGCGCAAAAAGTCCGAGGCCATCAACTCGTTTGTGGGAACGATCACGGAGATCTCGGAGCAGACGAATCTGCTGTCGTTGAACGCCTCCATCGAGGCGGCCCGCGCAGGCGCGGCAGGCCGGGGATTTGCCGTGGTAGCCGAGGAGATCCGCAAGCTGGCGGACGATTCCGCCAGGGCGGCGGGGGAGATCCGGGACAATGTGAGCTATATCGGCACGCAGACCATGGACAGCGTAGACAGCGCCAATCAGGCAAAAGAGATGGTGGCGTTGCAGACCGAGGCCGTGGACAGGGTGACCGCAGTCTTTCGCGGCATGCAGCAGCATATGAGCGCTCTGGTAGAAGGTCTAAGGGATATCTCCGCGGGAACCGGGCGTGCGGACGGCGAGCGCGGCGACGCCGTTATGGCGGTCAAGAATATCTCCCACATCATCGAGGAGACGGCAGGGAGCGCGAAGACCGTGCGGGAAGTGGCGGACAAACTGCTGGAAAATGTGGAAAATCTGAACAGAACCGCCGATACGCTGGGCGAAAACATGGACAGCCTCAAGGCGGAGATATCCGTATTCAGGGTTTAAGATTCCTCGTGCCGCTTTTTCAGTTCCTTCACATTGCTCTCCACCCTGTTTTTGCCCAGAGGGTAGATAAAGAACAGCACCGCCGCCCCCAACAGGTAGGCGATCCCCGGGAAAAAAGTGGATATATTGTAGATACCTCTGGCCACCTGCTCTGTCTGGGCCGCCGCCAGTTCGTCATAGCCGATCAGCGCCAGGGCCCAGCCGCTCATGCCCCCGGCCAGGGCCTGTCCGATCTTGCGGGAAAAAGAGTAGATCCCGTAGATCGTTCCGTCGTCCCTGTGGCCCGTGCGCACCTCCTTGTCGTCGATGACGTCGGTCACCAGCGCAAAACACTGCATATTAAAGAAACTCATACCGATCATGGCCACAAATATCAGGGCGATAAACACCCACACATTCGTCACATGCAGAAAACCGATCAGCACATACAGCAGACCGGAGAGCAGCATACCCACGACGCCTCCCTCTCTCTTGCCAAACCGCACCGACAGCCTGGTGGAAAACGCCGCCAGTATCAGCATCACCGGAAATTGCAGCACGGCCGAGAGGGACAGGGCCTCCGTATTTTTAAAATAATCCGCGTACAGATAGTTGTTCAGGCCCTGGCTCATCAGAGAGGCCAGCAGCAACAGCAGCGCGGACAGGATAATGCCCAGCAGGGCCCTGCTGCCGGTTATCTCCTTTATTGTCTCCAAAACGGAACCGTTGCCGCCCGGGGACTCTTTTTTTTCCGGCAGGGCCACCCGTTCCGTACACAGCCAGTAACAAAGCAGATAGCAGAGGATGGCGCACACGGAAAATACGCCCGCCAGTATCGTGAAATTGGTGGGATCGACCACCCGGTTGCCCGCCGCGTCCTCATAGTAGACCACCAGCGGGGCGACCACGCTGATCAGAATACCCGCGAACATACCGCCCATGGAGCGAAACACCGACAGGGAACTTCTGTCCCTGGGGCTCTGGGAGATCACGGAGGCCATAGAGCCGTACGGTATATTGATGGATGTGTAAAACACCGAGCCCCACAGGATATACGTCGCAAACATATAAGCCGCCTTGACGCCGTAGGGCAGATCCCGCAGGGCGGACTGGTACATCAGGAAGGAGGATATGGCCACCGGCCCGCACATCCGCAGAATCCAGGGGCGGAACTTTCCGTTTTTTCCCGTTCGGGCCCTGTCGGCGATACGTCCCATACCGATGTCGGTGAAGGCGTCCACACAGCGGGCGATCAGAAACATGGTGCCGATCAATCCTGTGCTGATACCCATTACCTTGGAATAGAACACCATGACATAGGTACTGGCAAACAGAAAGCTGAAATCGTTTGCCACATCGCCCAGCAGATAGCCCGCTTTATCCCCTATGCCAAAGGGTCTGCCCTTATTTTCGCTCAATTCTGTCTCTCCTTTCTGATCCGGTTCAGCCTGCGGTTGATTTCCAGAATCTCCTCCGCCGTGAGGGGCTCCAGACCCGCGGTTCCCAGCATGTTCAGCATTCGCTTTACCGTAAATCCGCTCATCATGCGGATCATGCCCTCATTTAACTGTACGCCGCCGAAACCCTGCTCTCCGCTTGGGTTCTGCCCTCCGTCGTCGCTCTGTTCCCCGCCATTTTTCTGCTTTCCTGCCAATATATCCCCCATCTCCCGCAAGAACTTCTTTCCTTCCTCTGTGGCCAACAGATCCCCCATCCTGTCGTTGACGGAAAAAAAGCCCTCCGGGGCGGTGATGTCAAACCAGTTGACCACGCCCCCGCTTTCCTTCATGCGGTAGTCCTCGTTGAAAGTATCCACCTTGCGTATCCTGCTCTCGTCCCGACAGTCCCCTGCTATCGCCGTCAGCGCCGTCTCGCCCCGATTCGGCACGTCGAAATAGAAAAAATGCTCCGGCGACGCCTTTTTCCCCAGGCTTTTCCCGTTTGCCAGCAGTTCCACCTCCGGCTGGTTGGAGTAGACTGTGACCCCGGTCACATCCTCCACCCTGTCCACATAGCGTTTTCCGCAGATATGGACAAAGGGCTCCTGGGACAGCCAGGCTTTGTAGGCATAAAAAGCGTCTTTTTTGTATTTTCTGTCAAAAGTCACCAGGCCCTTGTGGTTCATGCCGTCCTCGCCTCCCTCCGCCCTGGCGTCGGCCGCAAAGTCAAACATATTCCACACATGGGTAGCCCAGATATAGGGCCTGGAGAACAACTGCCTGATCAATTCTTCATGGTAGTACGCCTGGTACTCCTCGGTATAATCCCCCTGCTCCGGCTGGGAGCTGTGCCAGTTCAGCGCCTCGCAGCCGTACTCGCTCATGCCTATGGGCCTGTGGGGATATCTGGCGTGAAAACGGTCAAAAAACTCTCCGTTCATGGAAGTGTCCCCGCCGTACCAGCCAAAGTAATGGTTGTAGGAGATCACGTCGGGAATATGCAGATACTCCGCGTCTATATCGCACATGGATACCACGGCCACAGTGGTCAGCCGGGTGGGATCCAACTCATGGCACAGGTCGTTTAAAATGCGGTGATTTTTCAGCAGACCGGGATCCTCCGCCCCGCCCATGGTGATCTCGTTGGACAGGCCCCACACCGCGATGCAGGGATGATTATAGTTCTGAACCACCAGCTCCTTCATCTGGGACACGGTATTTTCCACGCCCCTCTCCATATGCCGGGAGATATAGGGAATTTCCGCCCAGACTACCATACCCCGCTCGTCGCAGAGATCGTAAAAATACTGATTGTGCTGGTAATGGGCCAGACGGATGGTGTTGGCTCCCATCTCGCAGATCAGATCCATATCTTCCTCATGATCCGCTCTTGACAGTGCGTTTCCTTTGCCCGGACGGTCCTGGTGACGGGATACGCCCCGCAGGGGATAACTTTCTCCATTCAAAATAAAGCCTTTTTGAGGATCGATGGCGAAACTGCGGCATCCGAAACGGATCTCCCTGCGGTCCAGCTCCGTGTTTCCGTCGGTCAAAATCGCCCGCAGCGTATACAGGTGCGGATCTTTGCGCCCGTTCCATAAGCGGACGTTTTTAAGAGGGATATGCGTCGTCGGGGAGTCTGCGGCCGTCTCTGCCTCCGCCTTCTTTTCCTCGCCGTCCCATATGGAAAAGCGCAGTTTTTCCTTTCCCGTCGCCCCGGTTAAGTATGCCTCCACATAGACATCGGCGTCTCCGCCCTTTATAACGGGGGTCACGCTCACACCCGGGCCTCCGTAATAGTCCAGGTCAAATCTCACCCTGCCCACCGTCAGCAGAGATACGTTTCGGTATATCCCCCCATAGAACGTGAAGTCCGCCATCTGCGGATACACGCGGTCGTTGGGAGCGTTGTCCACCAGCACCCGGATCTCATTCTCCTCCTCCAGAGCCTGGGTTATATTACATCTCCAGGTGGAATAGCCGCCGTCGTGATGAGCCAGCAGGCGACCGTTCACATACAGATCCGCCGAGGAGTTGACGCCCTCAAACTCCAGGTAGACCTCTCCATCCTCCACTTCTTCTTTTTTCAGAGTCTTTTTGTAACAGCAGGTTCCCCGGTAGTAGTCGTTGCCCCCGTCCTGCCCGTCCTTTCCGTTCCATGTATGGGGCAGGTCTACCCGCTCCCAACGGGCCGCGCCGTTCTGGGCTGCGCCGGTTTGAACCGCATCGGTTTTATCCCCATCCGTTTTACAAAACTGCCAGCCTTTGTTCCAACAGATTTTTTTCATTGCCATACCTTTCCGCGCGCCGCTTTGCGCTCTCACACAGGCATTTCTTCCGCCCGGTTTCAACTGTGCCTTTCCAGCATATTTGTCCGTATCATTATTTGCGCAGACAGTAATTTGTATACGATTTGGGTTCAAAAAAGCAGCGAACCTTTTTCAGATTCACTGCTTTTTTGCCCCGCTGTGATGGGCGGCGAGTGTTCAATTTTATCTATTGCGGTGCGTTAATATGGCTATTCTACCGTTATATCTAAAATTTTATAATTCGTTCAGATACAGCTCTACCCGGCTTTGAATCTTCTCCACAGTCTCCTCCAGAGTGGCGTCCCCCGCAAAATACATGCTGCTCTCCTCTTCCAGAATGACTTGGATCGGGTTGTTATTGTAAAAAAAGCCGGAGGGCCGATACACCGCGCGTTCCAACATTCCCCAGACCAGATCGTACTCCTCCTGGGTAGGATTGCGGATTTCCCCCCATACGTCCCCGAACACTGTGTCCCTATCCTCCAATTGTACAAAAGAGGTGCGTAGATAGGTCTCAAAGCTGTCCCGCCTGGCCGGGAAATCCCAGTCTATACTGTCCTGCAGTTCCTGGGACAGCAAAAACTCCAGGAAATCCCAGGCTCCCTCTTTGTTTTTTGACGCGCTGTTCATGACAAAGGCATCCCGCACTCCAATCTTCGTCTCCGCGCCGTTCCATCCCGGATACCCCAGCCAGAAAGCCCCCTCGTCGTTGTACTGCATCACATTCTGCATATTACTGACCTGTATACTTTTCAGCAGCCACTGTGGCTCCTCGTGCATCTGGGCGTATAACTGAGCCTCCAGCATTTCTATACTGTCCAGTACCATGACAGGCGGCAGTTCTCTCTCCCAGCTACTGCATCTCTCCAGAATCTCCCCAAACTCCTTCCTGTCAAAATAGCATTCTCTGTTCCCGTAATCCACAAAATACCCGTCAATATTCACTCCCATACAGTACCAAAGCGCATTCATCTGGCTCGCCGATGGATATATATTATCTCCGTCTCCCTGCGCCGTCTCCAGAAAACGTAGCGGCGTCCAGTCCGCCGCTCCTATTTGCTCCCTGGAAAGCATGGAGTCCATATAAAAGGCCGGGATAACCACCATATCCTGTCCCATCACTTTTCCGGCCTCCCTTATCGGCTCCAGGATCTCGTCGCTGTCCACCGCGTCGCTGGCCTGATAGTAGGGCGTCAAATCTTCAAAAGCTCCCTTGGCCGCCAGACTGTCCACATTCAGTCCCTGGGTTTCGATCACATCCGGCCCTTCTCCCCGCAGAAGCTGTAGTTCCAGGCCTCCGATAAACTCCTCTATTCCGTTTCCGGCCAGCACCTCCTCATCCGGCTGAAGATACACCACCCTGTATTTCCTGCTCTGCCTGTTATACAATCGCACCAGCTCCTCCGTGCGATGGCCGCTATACTCATCAAAGCGCTGATAGGCGGAACGGCCCAGCGTCACTACCTGTTTTTCCGGATAGTCCCGGGAGTTTCCAAAACGGACGCTGGCGAAGGTGAACTGCCCGCCCTTCCCCGCGCCGCTTTCCCTGTACGGCTCCTGACATACAATATGGATAGTCTCTTCCCCTCTGGAAATATAGCATACCTGGCTGCCCTCTATCTGCACATATTCGTCGTCCCACAGCCACAGACGCTCCGTCCCCCCCGTCTCCGGGGCATATTTCCACAAGCCCTCTTTCGTATGCAGATATATGCCGTCCTCACATCCTCCATATACCCGCAGGGGCGTGATCGGGCATACATACTTTTTCCCCGGATCCTCTATATCCGCAAAGATCGGCTCGTCCCCCGTGAGACAGTATGCGTATATCCGGCCCCCCTGTCCTTCCACGATCCCTTCCAGACTGTCCAGCGGCGGCGTAAACGTACCCTGAAGGTCGCCGTCCGCCCCTATCACAAAGACGCTGCCCTCCGCCCCGTAGTCGTACAGTATCACCCTGCCGTCTTCCGTGACTGTGCCCTCCGTAAGGCGCTGTCCCCTGTCCGACAACTGTGACGCCGTATACTCCTGACGCCACTGTAAGTTTCCATCGCCGTCATACTTTTCCAGAGAATATTTTTCCGTTCCCTGCTCCATAAACAAAAAACAGTTATCCTGCCTGTCGGCAAGCAGAGCCAGGAGATTTCCCGCTTCACTCTCAACATGAATCTCCGGCTCAAAATCGTCCGCCGCCGGGCTCCGGTAGATACACCAATGCCCCCGCTGCGCCTCTCTGTCATAGCTAACGACAATTGCAGCATAAAACCATCTGTCATTAAAAGCATACGCCCGAAATGCGGACAGCGGAACAGGAAAATCCATATCCTGAAAAGTCGCCACCGGGACTACAGTATCTTCCTCCTCATGCAAAACGGACTCCGGGTTCTCCCGAAGTCCGCAAGAATACAGCGCCATAGACAGGAGCAGCAGGAGCAGACAACATCCCCTTTGTTTAACTCCTTTTTTCATGATGCCTCCCCTACTTGGTTGAGCCGTGTACGAGACTTGTCTGTTGTCCCCGATACACTTCTCTGCCATAGCCCGGACAATTCGGCGTCTGACATGAATTCGTTGTATAGACCTCATATACGGCATAATAAATAGCGCAATCTTTGTGCTCGTCACAATCTTTCGCCCAATTCAGACTCAGCAGTTTAAATTTTTCTCCCGTGTCTATTCTGGTTCCACAGAAATTGCACGCCGCATAGTTCACCGCTGCCTGCGCCGCCGGAACACTCTGTAAACCGATCACTAAACACAGTCCCGCCGCCAATAACATTTTTTTAATACTTTTTTTCATAGCAATCTTTCCCCTTTCCCTTATGACATTTCATTTGGTTGCATCTGGATGGCATAATATTTTCCCTATCCTTCCAGTATTTATTTAAACCATACCATGCAATCACTAAGTTGTCAATGTAATTTGAAATTTTTTCTGCCCTTCCCCTTTCGCTCCAGCATCACGTGGCTGTCCAAGAACCGCGTTTCTTCTCCTTCCTGCAAAACGGCAGCTTACTGCGTATTTTCTAACAAATCTCCCATATCGCAGTACAACGTCTGGGCCAACATCGCAAGGTACTCCGCCTGGGCTTTGTTGATATTTTTCTGCCGCTGCTCGTACTGCTGTATGGTGCGAAACGGAACATGCGACAACTCCGCAAGTCCACGCTGGCTCAGTCCCGCCTTCTGCCGCAGAAGTTTGAGGTTGGTTTCCGGTTTTGCTGTATGATACATCACATTCATTCTGTCCACAAACTGGCGAATATCCATCTCGTGAAAAGGCTGATACAGTGCCTGCACCTCCCGGACGGGCACATAGCGCGCAATCTCGGCAAAACGCAGGGAAGTCTCCCACTGATAGTATGCCAGCGCCCAGCCAGTCCAAAATTCCTCACTGCGATCCACCGTATAGTTTGGCCTGACACGTTCCTGCCTGACGCCGAATCTCTCCAGAACTTCATAGGCAAGTTCAACGCCGGACATACCGACGGTCAGGGTACAGTCCCCCCTTTCAAATCGGTCTGCAACGCCGGAACGAATAAACAGGTCAAAAAACTCAGAAATATCATATTTTAAGTCAAACACCGCAAAATCAAGCATGCGACCAAGCGCAACGCGGGCTTTGTCAAGATAGATCTTATCGTAAGCGTGGATCATCAGGTTTCATCTCCTCATCCATAATCTGGGTAATATACAGATCGCCCCGCTGGCGGCGGTTTCGCTCCACACTGAAATATTCCCGCCGGGCCGCTCTATCCCTCAACATCTTCCTTGCGTACCACTCGCCGCTCCCGGCTGTTTCACTTCCTTTATGTCGAATACGCTCAAAAGCAGACCTGCTCTTTAGCACAAACTGCTGTCCCAGTTTACCCAGGTGCATGGCATTGCCCAACTGGCGATAGGAGATCGTACCGTTGATAAAGTCCTGGGCAAACGAGAAATAGCTGTCATCGGCACGGTATCCGACGATGGCGTCATAAGCCTCATAGTCAACCGCGAAGACGGTGAGCAGGTATTCCCTGGCCTCCAGCGCAAGGCCGGAAGGAACATCGAACTCCCTATTTTGCAGCAATACCGCCAGCCAGTGCAGGATACTGTATTCCGGTTCGTTCAGATTGAGAATGCGTAATCCGTCGCAATCCAGCTCGTAACAGTTGGCATACCCGTCCTGATTTCTGCCCACGCCCCACTCCTTGGCCATCTCCAGACTCTCCGTGCAGTAAAATCCAAGGCCATAATCATTATAAGTTTTTCCATATCCAAACACAGGTTTCTCTATTATGTTGGATGAACCGTGATAAAGCGTTTTAATCATCTATGCAGTACCTCCCTATTGCATAGATTATACTCCTTTGGGAGTATGGTGTCAAGTGCCATACTCCCGCTTGTCTCCTCCACGTCTATCCCTCCGCTAACGATGTCTTCTCAAAAACTGTCCCGTCCGGCAGAGAATCGCTCTCCGGCACAGTGGACAGATCCGCCCGGAATGTCACGTCCCAGCCAAATTCTTTTTGAAAACACCATACCCTGTCCGAGTCCCCAAATTTCAGCACCAACATGTCGTCCTCCCAGTAAAAGTAATCGTTCTCATTTTCTCTTTTCGGGCCAGAGCTAAGTGCGTCAAAGAATTTAAAACTTTTATTCCTGCAAAGCTCCAGAACATAGTAGTGCCCCTCTATCGGAGCAACATAAGTGCCATATTTGGCCGCCTCCTCCAGCGTCAGACTTATGGGAAGTTCGTAGCGCCCTGTCAAATACCAGCTGCCGTCCTCCCGCTGTAGCATGACATAGAATACCTCCGCCTGGGGAGGAACCTCTCCGGGCATCAAAGACCAATTGCACCGACATTTCAGATGGACAATAGCTCCCCATCTCTTTCCATTTTCCACATAGTCCTGATGCGGGCCGATCTCCCCATTCTCGTCCAGTTCCCCGAAAAAGACGGCATACTGGCGTTCTGCGTCCGTATAGCCGTACTGGCCCACGCCCCCTTGCATGGCAAACAACTGCCCATCCTCTTCCACAAAAGGAGCAAAATCTCCCTTGCGGTCAAGAGTCGGGAGACTGCCCGAGAGCAAAGCCTCCGTGATCCCCGCGTCAAAATAACGGTTTAAATATGCCCGCAGCTCATCCATGCTGGTAATGCCCGGCTCATCCACTATGCTGTAATTGATATCGTCGATCACCTTATAATAGGGCCTGACATTCGTATAAGGCCTCATGGAAACCTCCGCCATCGTTGTAAACCAGCTGAATGCCTGCTCCGCCTCCTCAAAATCCTGTCTCCATCGAGGAATCTCCGCCTCTGTAGGATATCCCTCCAACTCCTCATAAGGGAATTGTTTCGCTGAAAAACTGCTCCAGCAGGTTCTGAGCTCCTCCAGACAGGCCGTATACGCATCCGGCGATTCGGGGTCGTACTCCACGGAGGTAGGCTCCATATAGAAATACGCCCCCGTTCCCGCCTGGTTGGCCTGGAGCAGCGTGCCACCCACTCCGGCATACTGATCATAATCCCAGGCCAGCAGAAATTCCATGCCCCGGATATCCCAGGTGCCGCTCCTATGGGCGATCTGTTCCAGATCAGGCTCCAGATCAGGATACCCCGTCCAGAAACAGTATGCCAGGCAACCCTCGGTCGCCAGCTCATGCCAGCTGTTTTGCGGCTCCCCCTCCAGCAGCCCGGACAGGGAATCTATGTGAAACAGCGCCAGGTGCCGCAGATAGCGTTCTCCCTCCTCATTCTCTCCCAGCACCGCGCCGTAGGCCACCTGGCCCACCAGGCTCTGGGAAACTTCCATCGTAAAATAAGGATCGTCGATCACGGTATCCCGGATGACCCGGTAGTAGGCATTCTCCGAGCGCACATGATCCGACGCGGGATCTGTGGGGTCCGGATCCGGCTGGCTTTCCCCGTCATTTTCCGACTGCCCCTCACGGCTGTTTCCAGGCTGCTCCGAAACGAAGGGATCCTCAGACGCCATATCGCCGCTCTCACGGGATCCGCCCGGATTTCTGTCCGCATCATCTCCGCCACGCACTCCGGTACAGGCTACACAGAATATTCCCAGCATCAGGATCGCCAGGACCACCCCTGTCACCGCCAAAGTTCTGGGCCTTTTGGCGATCATCTGCACCCGCTCTTTCAGGCTTTTGCCATCCGCAGTCATGGCGGTGGCGCAGCAGAGAAAATCCGCCTTGCGGCTCTGCTGCACAGTCACCTCCACCAGTACCCGCCCATAGACGCTGCGGCATTCCTCACCCAGACGGTTCACCGTCCTCTCGTCACAGGCCAGTTCGCTGTCCTGACGGCTCACATGGGCAGCCAGCCACACCAGCGGATTGTACCAGTGCAGCGCCAGGCACAGGCTGCGAAACAGTGACCAGACGGGATCTTTCATCCGGCAGTGACTCTCCTCATGAGCAAGCACATAGGGCATCTGCTCCTCGGTGAGATCCCCGGGCAGATAGATTGCGGGGCGTATCAGGCCAAACAGACACGGCCCGGTAAGCTCCTCCACCACATACACGGGCACTGTACCCTTCCCGCCCGCGCGCTGGAGACGCCGCGCCCGGCAGAGCCTGCGCCGGAAACTGACATTGACGCCCAGCAGCACCAGCGCCATGACCCCCACGCCCGCCGCCCAGACGGCCATCAATGCCCCCTGCCAGGAAAAACCAGAAACCCTGTCGCCGCCTTGAGGCGATCTCTGCGGACTTTGCGCCGGTTCCGGCGCTGTAACAGGCGTAAAATAGTCCGTATACGGCTTTTCTATGACATCATCCGGCGTAAAAGTTCCTATGATCTCCGCCTCTGCGTTCTTCCTAAAATAGGATCGGTCCTGCGTCTCCTGCGCCTGCTGCCGGGCGGGAAACAGATGCAGTATGCTCACATCCGTATCTATAAAATTAAACGGAATCAGAAGGCGAATCAGAACCAACAGCCAAAGTCCATATTGCGTCCTGGCGCTGATCTTTCCCTTAAAGATTCTGCGAATCAGCAGCACCAGCGCTATAGCGGCACTCGACGTAATCATCCATGACAACATGCTCACATCCCCCTCTCTGCCTCTTCCAGGATCTCATACAGCTCCCGGATCTCCTCCCTGGACAGGTTCTGCTTATGGGTAAGCGTACTCATCAACATGCCCACGCTGCCCTTGTATACCCGACTCAAAAAATCCTCCGTCTCCCGCAGCAGCGCCTCCTGACGTTTCACCAGCGGGCTGTAGCACCTGACCTCCCCGCTCTCGTCGCAACTGATGAGCCCTTTTTCGGTCATTCGCCGCAGCATGGTCAGCGTCGTACTCTTGCTCCAGCCCATCTCCGCTTTCAGATAGTCCACCACCTCCCGGCTCGTGCGGGGAGCCTGCTCCCACAGACATTCCATCAGATGCCACTGCGCCGGGGTCAGGTCTGTTCCCGACTGCTTTTCCGGTATATTTTTCTCTCCCATAATCTCTTCGCCCCTCCTGTACTGTTTCCACGCGGTTTACTTTGTAAACCCAATATAGCACAGGGTGGTTTACTTTGTCAACCGCCCTGTGCTATTTCTTCGACCTTTTTGATCTCGCCTGTTGCTCTTTTGGGGGTGCAGAAAAACGCATGGCGTTCAATTTTACTGTCCCATGCGCTTTTAACCATACTGCTGGAAACCGACTGTCCTTCAAAGACACTCCCCGCTATCATTGACGGGGAAACATGAAATGCAGTCCAGATAAACAGAGAGTTAAAACAAATGGAAAATTAAAATATTATCTGCCCCTGTACTTTTGAGGTTATCAAGCAGAACATTCCATGCAATCTGCCCGGCATTACCGTAATCAACCTGGAAAAAATCATTGATAAACTGCATAAGTCCGTCATAATCCATCGAATCTTCCAACGCTAAAATTCGTTCTTTGTCGCAGAATGCGATTATATCAAAATCACCTGTTATATCACGCCATTTTTGACCGACGCTCTCTACGCCGCATCGAACATCCACCCCATAAACGGTTTTAAGATAGTGAAATAAAGCGATGAATACTTCACCTGAACATCTGTCATTTTCTAATTTTGCTGCGGAAGTTTCCACTTCACTGTAAATCTCTTTTACCAATTCTTCCGTTTTTGTAGATTCTCCGCCTTTTATCAAGTCTGCCATTTTATTGTAATTACTTTGTGAGCATGTGCCAAAAATCCCTATCACTGACATTTCTTATTCCTCCCATTGTAATACATAATGTGATCGCTATGATAATCGGAGCTTATTGGACTGTATGCCAATTACGCCAACTGCATAATCTCTGTTTCAAGTTCTTTTAATTCCTCAAGTGGTAATGACGGAACACATTCAGCAATATCCTCAAGAGTCATTTTTCCTTTTTTTATCAATCTTTCTGCGGTTTCCCTGTCTGCGTCATGCCTTTCGCTTCTTATAAATGATTTCATTATCTGTTCTTCATCAAATAAACTCATCATAATTGTCACAACCTCCTTTTCCCTGTCAAGTAAATATTCCCTTAAAACATTCCTATCCTTGCATATGCGAATTGTTTCAGTAACCGCTTTTCGTGTCATACCATGCTGTCCGGTCTCCTCGTTAAAAACTTTGCAGAAAATAATGTACTGATTGATGATATCATCTGTATCGCTCTCATAGATAACCTTTGCTTTTACCTCAATATCAATATCCGCACCCTCAAAAAATTCTTTAGATAAGGATATTATATCCGGTTTCCTCCCTTTATTTCCCGTAAAAATCACATACAGTTCAGGCTTTGGCATTTTTACTTTCTTTCTTTTGTAATAATTTTGGCTGGTACGCTGAAAATATTCGTGATAACTTTGCGCAAGATACAGCAAAACTCTGACCAAAATATTCATTGTCCAGGTAGACTGTGCTTCTATGAGGATCATTAGCTTATTACCCACAATAAAGCCTAAATCATTATACAGATTGTCAGTCAACACATTTTCTATCGTTACATCTGTTAATGAATCCTCTGTTGCTGTGGCATCCTCTGGGTGAAGCGTTTTATATAGCTTTAACAAGTAACTTTTATTCTGAAAAAGATCAAGGAATACGCTGTTCTTTGCGGTACGCTTTGCCAAGATCTCATGCGTCTGTTTTATATCGTCCTGCACTTTAACACCTCTATTTCAAAAATCTGTGGCACAAGATTTTGTATGTCCTACCCTGCCGTACTTAAATTATACAAAAAAAGGCCAGACATTACAATAAAATACGTATTAAATTTCCGTTGTTTACCCCTATACAAAAAACTCCATCCCCTTGTCTCTGAAAATATCCTTCAAAATCAACAGTCCTCTCCTCAGTTCCTCCTCCGTCTCCGGGGAAGTGACGGATACCCGGACAAAAGAGGACTTTTGCCCGCTATGCATGGCAAACCTGTGGGAGCCCAGGACATGTACGCCCTTTTGCAGCGCCAGCAGTTCCGTCTCCTCGGCGGTGAGCTGCCCGGGAAGGGGAATCCAGTGGAAAAAGCGGGCGATCTCATCCGTGGCGGGCTCGGCAAAGACCGACGCAAAGACCCCGTTCCGCCTCCGGGCAAGAGCCGTCTTGGTCTGCACGATCTCCCAGGCCCTGCCGCTCTCGATCAACTGCGCCAGAATCTCGGCGTTGAGGGAGACGGTCTTTAAGTTGATATGCAGCATGCCCGTCACCAGGGATTCCCTGTATTTTTCCGGGAACGCCAGAAAAGCCACCCGCAGCCCGGCGCACAGAGACTTTGAGACGCTGCACACATGGATGGTCTGCCGGGGAAGTATGGCGTAAAAGGGCTTTGCATCCCCCGGCGCAAGAAAGGAATAAATATCGTCCTCGATCACCAACAGCCCGAATCTTTCGGCGATCTCCGCGATCTCCTGCCTGCGGGAGGCGGGCATAAAGACAGCGGTGGGATTGCTGCAGGTGGGCATGAGATAGATCCCTTTGATCTCGGTGTTTTTGCACAGCTGGCACAGGCTTTGCGGGGACATGCCGGACTCGTCCCCGTCCACGGCCATCAACTGTATCTGCAAAAAATTGGCCAGTCCCTTAAAATTTGTATAGGTAAAAGCGTCCACAGCGATCTTGTCGCCAGCCTTAAACAGGGAGATCAGTACGATAGACAGAGCGTTCTGCGCTCCGGCGGACAGCAGCACATTGTCCGCAGCCGCGGGGATCCCCAGACGGCGCAGCCACTTTAAGGCCGCCCCAACCTGCCGCTTTGTCCCCAGCGGATCGCTGTATTCAAACAGGCCCGCACACCCCGGCGCGCGCAGTACCGCCTGCGCCGCCTCCACTATGCTTTGGTTGCACTCGTAAAAGGGCTTGATCATGCCCATCTCAATGACGGAACTCTCTCTGTCGAGAAAGGTGTCCCGGGCGCCGACGCCGGGAGAGACATAGGTTCCCCTTCCGGTCACGGCGTACAGGAGCCCTTTCAGCTCGCACAGCTTGTAGGCCCTTGTGACCGTGCTCAGGTTCAGATCCAGGTAGTCCGCCAGCTCCCGCTGGGGCGGCAGCTTTGTGTTTTCCGGCAGTATGCCTTCCCGGATATCCCTCTCCAGCCGGGTGGCCAGAGACAGATAATAGGGTTTTTCCAGATCGACCCTCCGGGGTTTCCAGGACATGGGGTAATCTTCAAAGGAATTGACAGGCATGGCGATACGCTCCTTGTGATCAAAATTGTATGCAACACAATTCTAGCATTGTATGCATACAATTACAAGGATATAATGAGACGCATAATAAATTTACAGGGAGGATTACAGTTGAAAATGAAAAAAATGGAAACAAAGGACATAACGCTGATCGGAATCATGGCGGCGGCCGTGTATGTGTCGTCCGCTTTTTTGCAGATCCCCATACCCACGGCCATCGGCAGCACCCGGATACATATGGGCAATGTGATGTGCCTGCTCTCCGGCATGCTCCTGGGCAGCGTGCCGGGAGGGCTGGCGGCGGGAATCGGCTCCATGCTTTTCGACCTGACCACTCCGGCCTATGTGGCCTCCGCGCCCCTTACTTTTGTGTTCAAGTTCCTGATGGCCTGGGTATGCGGCAAGATCGTCGGAGAACATACCGCAAAGCTGAAGTCCCGTTTCATCGGCGGCGCTCTGGCGGGTTCCCTGGTCTATGTGCTGCTGTATCTCTCCAAAAGTTTTATAAGGGATCGCTTTGTCCTGGGACTACCGTTTCAGGCAGTCGCGCTGACAGTGGCGCAAAAGGCTGTGGCATCCGGCGTCAATGCCGTGATCGCCGTGCTGGTGGCTGTGCCCCTGGGGCTTGCGCTAAAAAATCGACGTAAGCAGCCGTAACAACTGGGCCAGACCGTCTATCATCTGCTGATCCACCATGGAGACGGAGCCGCCCTCCGGCGTATACGCCGCCCATGTGAGTTCCAGCGACCAGTCCTCTATCTGCTCCGCCCCGGGCAGGCTCCCCGTGAGCGTAGTCCTGACCCGGGGCTCTCCCAGATAGACCGCCACGTCCAACTCCATGCCCTCCGGCAGATCCCAGGCCTCCGTATCCCCGGCATTGCCCATTCGCCGGGCCAACCGGCGCGCCAGAGCCAGCCGCCGATCCCCTTCAGCGATATGGTAGATCAGCTTTTGCTCCTGCCTGTTCCACTCGTCCGCCGCCAAAACGGCTCCGCACAGCATGGGCAGGGAGAGCTTTGCCTGTATTTTTTCCAGTTTTTCCTCCAGGTCGGGGAGCTGTCCCAGCTCCAGCCCAAAGGCCTGTTCCAGCTGTTGCAGGGAAATATAGTCCCCGAGGCTCCACTGGGGCAGCATCTTTTCCAATAGCCTGTTCTCACCGGTAAGATGGGCGTAGGCTCTGTCATAGATGGCATGTATATCCATAGCCTGGCAGTCCCTGGTCAGATACAGCTCCGTGAGCGGGCAGCCGCTCTCCCCGCTCACCACCAACCTTATGACTTCGCCGTCATATCCGCCCCGGAGCGTCACACTGTCCCACTCCGTCCCCTCCAGACCTGTAAGCGCGGAGAGTGTGCTTAAAAATTTCTGCTGATCCGCCGTCAGTTTATCCGTACTCAATTTGACCCGCAGGGTTATCGCGCAGTTTGGCACGGTCAGCGCCTGCTGCAATTGCCGGGCTCTGGGAACGGTATAAGCTCCCAGCGCTGCCGCCGCGACCAGCACTGCCGCCAACAGCAGGCACAATATTTTGAGAACCCGGTGTTTCTTCTTATGATTTCCTTTTTCCGCAGACCGTTCCATAGACTTTCTCCCTCTTAAAACAGACTGTATCCAATGCCTGTCTACCCTTTTTATACTGTGAGTTTATTATAGGCTCCTCCAACATATTTGACAATACCGTTCGGACGGTGGGAATTTCAGTCAGAAATTTTAGAAGAATACTATAAAAATTTAATTTCTTTTCTTCTCCGGCTACGTTATAATGAATCTGGTATTTACAGAATAAGGCTGGAAATTACCAAACAGACCAGGACACTACAAAAGGAGAACCTTTATGGAACAGAATACCCCCGCGCCGACAAGGGATTTTGACCGCCTTGTGGGCGAGCTGACAGACGCCGATTCCATTGCCACCATAGAAAGTATATTCGCCGCCTGGCAGGAGATGATGAGCCGTTACCGCTGCGCCATCATGGAAGTGGAAACTAAGTTTCGCGTATTGAACGACCAGTTTTCGCTGCAGCATGAACGCAACCCTATTGAGAATATCAAGACCCGGATCAAGTCGCCGGACAGTATCCGCCGGAAAATGGTCAAAAAGGGACTGACGCCCCTGACACTGTCCGCCATCGAGGAAAATCTGAATGACGTGGCGGGAATCCGGGTGATCTGCTCCTTTATCGACGATATCTATATGCTGGCGGACTGCCTGACAGGCCAGGACGATATAACCCTGATCGAATGCAAGGACTATATCAAGCATCCCAAGGAGAACGGATACCGCAGCCTGCATCTGATCGTGGAAGTACCCATCTTTCTGCAAAACGAAAAGCGCAATATGAAGGTGGAAGTCCAACTGCGCACCATCGCCATGGAGTTCTGGGCCAACCTGGAACACCGCCTGCGCTACAAAAAGGATCTGCCCGAGACCGTGCAGCAGGCCACGGCGGACGAGCTGTATCAATGCGCCGAGATCAGCGCCCAGCTTGACCGGCGCATGCAGCAGGTCCGGTATACGGTGGAAAAATAGGATACCTGCTGTGAGGCGAAATTGCGGAATTGCGTGGAGGTTATGCATGTGCTATAATGAGTAAAATGTTCAGCATTTAACTCTACGGAATGTGTGTTCCAGTATATTTCTATTCGAGGCAGGAGAAATTGCCATGCACATCATAAACGCTATAATGAACCGTAATAAGCAAAAACGGCTCCAAAGAGAGCGAGAAGAGGGGCAGCTCAGTCCGGCGGACAAGTATCTGCGGGAATTTGAGTCCTGCACAGAGGAAATGACTGTCCTGCTGGAAGATTTTGCGAAAACATGTATTGTGAACAAAGACGTTGCTTTTCCGAGCATCCGGTTTATGGCATACATTGACAATGAAACCGGCGAAGTACGCCAGGAGCAGGGGCTGCTTACCTGGGTGATACCCCATTTCTCGAAAAACTACATCTACAAGTTTAAAGACTATGACATTTGCAGGGTGCTGGTGCGAAAGTGCCGACCTGATGTAGTGAATCCGGCCGGAAATCCGTATAAAAACCGTTTTCATCTTGTGCGGCTCCTGAAGAGCAATATGAGCGACCCCCGGCTGGAGGCCATCAGAGAACAATATCTCAAGCCTGTTTTCATCAAAGATGAGGCAGGAGCTTTCAGCCTTGACCGCAAATATGAGATATTCAGGGGCAAAGTCGACTGGCTGGGAACCTCCATAGAAGTATCTCTGTATAAGGACGCAGACGGGGACACGGCCGTGGCGGCGCTGAGCACTTTGCATCTTTTGCTGGCGGATGCGGAAGGCTGGGACAGAACACTGCGCAGTTACGCTGCCGGGGAGCTGACAGAGCTTGCCAATGACTGGCGGCAGGGAGATACTCCCGAGATTACAAAAGAAAAGTTTGCGAACAGAATTGCCCTTGCCATGATCCGCATCAGCAAAAGCGGCGACTTCGAAATAGACTATGAGGACGATGATATGTTTTACGGGCATTTGGTCACCGTTTACGGAGACGGAAACGGGCAACTGGATAGAGCAACTATAGAGGATTAGGGTACGAATAAGAGCGTTTCCGGCAGAACGCAGCCGGATTAAAAAAATAAATCTTTGGAGGATTGAATATGTATCAGGACAACAAAATCTGGATCGGCATGGCTGGAGAGGAAAAAGTGTACATATACCCCAGCATGGCCAACCGCCACGGTATGATCGCGGGCGCCACCGGCACCGGCAAGACGATCACGTTAAAGGTGCTGGCGGAATCTTTCAGCGACTGCGGCGTACCTGTATTTCTGGCGGACGTCAAGGGGGATCTGGCCGCCATGTGCCAGCCCGGCGTGATCTCGGCCGATCTGCAAAAGCGTATCGACGACATGGGACTCGCCCATGAGGGTTTTGCATTTGACGCCTATCCCACCACCTATTGGGATATCTACGGCGAGAAGGGACTGCCCCTGCGCACCACCATATCGGAGATGGGACCGCTGCTGCTGTCCCGTATCCTGGAGCTGAACGATACCCAAAGCGATATCCTCACCGTTATCTTCAAGATTGCGGACGACGAAGGGCTGCTGCTGATCGACACCAAGGATCTGCGGGCCATGATACAGTATGTGGGAGAAAATGCCAAGGAGCTGACGCTGCGGTACGGCAATATCACCAAACCCAGCCTGGGAGCCATCACCAGAGCCATCATCGCCTTAGAGAGCGAGGGTGGGGAGCTGTTCTTCAGCGAACCGGCTCTGAACATCTCGGATTGGTTCTGCCGCAACCGGGAGGGCAAGGGCGTGATCCAGGTCCTGGACTGCCAGACGCTGATTAACAAGCCCACGATGTACGCCACTTTCCTGCTGTGGATGCTGTCGGAGCTGTTTGAGACGCTACCGGAGGTGGGCGATCTGGACGCCCCCAGAATGGTGTTTTTCTTCGACGAGGCGCATCTGCTCTTTAACAGTGCCTCCAAGTCCCTGCTGACCAAGATCGAGCAGGTGGTGAAACTGATCCGCTCCAAGGGCGTGGGCATCTATTTCATCACCCAAAGTCCCCGGGATATTCCCGACGGCGTTCTGGCGCAGTTGGGCAACAAGGTGCAGCATGCGCTGCATGCCTACACCCCCGCAGAACAGAAGGGCGCCAAAGCTGCCGCCCAGTCTTTCCGGGTAAATCCCGATTTTGACACCTATGACACTCTGATCAATCTGGGAGTGGGAGAGGCTTTGGTGTCCGTATTGGATGAGGCCGGTATCCCCACCGTGGTACAAAAATGTGACATTCTGCCTCCTCAGAGCCAGATGGGCGCTCTGGACGACGACGTCAGGGAGCGACAGATCAGGAAAAACATTCTGTATCCCAAATATAATGATTTCTTTGACAGGGATTCCGCCTATGAATTCCTGGAGCGCATGAATATGGCCAACGCCGAGGCCGCCGAGGAGGCGAGAATAGCTGCTGCCGAGGAAAAACAGCGGCAAAAGGAGGAGGCCGCCGCTGAAAAAGCCCGGCAAAAAGAATTGGCCGCTGCTCAGCGGGCAGAAGAGCGCAGGCAGGCCTCCGGCCAACGAGCCGTAAGGTCAGCCGCCAAGAGCGTGGCTAACAGTGCTGCCGGCACGGTGGGCCGGGAGCTGGGCAACTCCATCGGCAAGACCGTGGGCGGCTCCTTTGGTAAAAAGCTGGGCGGCAATGTAGGCGCGGCATTAGGTCGGGGAATCATAGGGACCCTGTTTGGAGGGAGATAGACGGAATCCGGGAACCGTCCCGCGGAGCAGACCAAAGGCTTCTTCGTATGCCTCTTTTCTCGCGCTTTGCAGATACTGTTCCAACTGCGGTTCCATGGTTATCCAGATCCGGGACAGTTCCGGATGGAACAGGCTACCCTCTCCCTGTTTTACCTGTCTCATAACCTCCGGCAGGGTGTATATGGGCATGGTGTCATGTGTGGTCTGTTCTGTCATCCTGCTGGCATACGCCGCCAGAGAAACCATGTCGGTTATAATCTGCACCGGATTGTCCGCCCGGTTGTATTCGGAAGGATATCCGCCGGCGCCGTTATAATATACATGATGACCTCCCGCGATGGGGGCAAAAGACCGGGTAGACTCGCACCGCTCCAGAATCCTGACGCCGGTCACCACATGGCATTTGTACATGGCCGATTCCTCGTCCATCCAGCTGCGGGCAGACATCAGCATCAGCCGGTACATTCCCAGCGCGCCCACATCATGGAGCAGGCCGCCGTCATAGGCAAACTGTAATAATTCTCCCCTGCGCTCCCGGGTCTCCTCCACGCTGCCACAGCCAGGCGTTCCCACCAGCAACTGCGGACATTCCTCTATGACCCTGTCCATCAGCATCCGGGTCATCTGAGCCGTCAGGCGGCTGAATACATACGCGTCCGGATTGCGGCAGACAATCAGCTTGGTCAGAATGTCTTTCTGCTGCATTTCTCCGGGGTACTCCAAAAAGTTCTGTAAGTAAAGCAACAGATAATACAGTAATTGGTCGTTGAACTGGTTGTTGGGAACACGATGCACATAATCTACCACATTGCGGTTCATATGGCACACGATCTCCCTTTTGCTGTCCCTGTACTCGGGATAGCGCTCAATATAGTTGCTGTAAACGGCTGGCATAAATATATTTCCGTACATTCCCTCATCGGAAAAATCACTGCAGCCGCGATCCATATATATTCTTTCCAACTGAGTGAACAGGTAAGGCAACGGCTGCAGACCGCAATAAAACTGGCTTTCCTCATATATGGTCCTCCAGCGCATGGCCGGGGGGATATTTCTCTTTTGGCTGTTCTCCAACTGACGCTCCCACACGTACTCTGCGGATTCCATGACTTCACGAACCAGCCGTTCATCGTTTTCACCCCGGCGCAGCAGACCCATTGCGGTGGAACGCTCCTGATGGCTTTTGTAGAGATAAGTGTCCCAGGGCAAGGATGGAGTTTTTTCCCTGAAAATCGGATCCTGCAGGATCTGAATGGAACGTCTTACGGCCCGCAGCTTTTTTTTCCCTTCCGTAAATATGTCATAGGACAACGCAAGATTACCCATGGAACGGTGGATATATCCCCTGGTCTCCACGTCCTCTATCTCGTCATATATCTTGATATAGGAGGCCGCTTCCCCAAACAGCATACCCATTCTCCAGCTGTAATTGCGCTGACCCACAGAGTCCAGGTTCTCCCGGATATAAAAAAGCGCCAATGCGGTCTGATACAACTCCCGGATCAGCATATCCCGCTTTTCCCAGCGTCTCGCATAGGCAATCAACGCATTATGGATCATATAATGCAGATACAGATCCAGACGTTTTACGCCTTCCGACAGATGTGCCGCAAAATCTTCCAGTTGTTCTATCTCCTCCTCATCCGCAGAGACTATATCATCCACTACCGGGAAAAAATGTTCGCGGAGTAATTCTGTATTTTCCCGGATGATCTGCCGGATCTCAGAGGCTTTTTCTGCCTGGCCTGCCATAAAAGCCTCCACATCCTCCGGTATGTCCCCGGAGTTATCGGACAAAGCCATCACCCTTTTTACATTTTCGATATACTGCTCCTGGTAGGGTTTCATGTATGCCCCCTTTCCAGAAACATGCCCATGGTAGAGAAGACCTGCTCGATCTCAAGCGGTTTGGGTAGATGTGCGTTCATGCCCGCGTCCAGCGAGTTTTTCACGTCTTCTACAAACGCGTTGGCCGTCATGGCCACAATGGGTACTGTCTGCGCGTCCTCCCTGTCCATGCCGCGGATCGTTCTGGTGGCATCCAACCCGTTCATCACCGGCATTTGAATATCCATCAGAATCATATCATAGTAGAAGGGTTGGGATTCCCTGAATCTGTCCACCGCCTGCTGGCCGTTCTCGGCCACGGTAATCTGTATGCCCGACATACCCAGAATCTCCTGCTCGATCTCTCTGTTGATCTCATTGTCTTCCGCCAACAACAGGCGTTTGTTTCCAAAATTCCACTGGATTCCCGCGTCCTCCTGCTGTTTTTCCTGTTTCCCCTCCTTGGTGAAGGAGTAGAGTACAGCGGAAAGTCTGCTGAGAAACAGCGGCAGCGGAACAAAGGCGTCTACGCCCGACCTGGTATAGAGATACTCCGTCTGGCTCCAGTCGCTCTCCGAGAGAAGCAGGATGGGGAACTTCGCTCCCATGCGTCTGCGGACATCCGGCAGAAACTGCATCATATCCATGCCAGGTACTTTCTCCACCGTCAGGAAAGCGTGGTATTCCTGATCCTCCAGCAGCGTATCGTTCAAACAGGTCACTACCTCCATGGCATCCCTGGCCAGATCTGTTTGCATCCCCAGTTTATCCAGCATTTTTTGTAACTGCGCGCCCTGTTTCTCATCCGCCGTCAGCACCAGCACTCGTTTGCCGAACAATGCTTTTTGGTATACTTCCAGAGAAGATTCAGCCACCTCGAAAGGAATCCGCAGTGTGAAACAGGTCCCCTCTCCCGGGGCGCTCTCCACCTGTATATCCCCCTGCATCAGTTCTACCAGGTTCTTGGTGATGGCCATGCCCAGGCCGGTCCCCTGTATCTTGTTGGTGGTAGATTTCTCCTCCCTCTCAAAGGGAGTAAACAGTTTTTTCATAAACTCCGGGCTCATGCCCATGCCCGTATCCCGCACCCGCAGCGTCATCAGTACTCTGGAGGCGCCCTCCATGTTCGCCACATCCAGATACATATCCACGCGCCCCTGAGCAGGCGTAAATTTTATGGCGTTGGAGAGAAGATTGATACAGATCTGTTTCAGCCGAACGCCGTCCACCAGGATCTTTTCCTGATCCATACGCCCCATCTCAAAATGAAAATCCAGTTTCCCCGCATCCGCCTGCGGTTTTGCCACGATCAGTATCTCATGCAGCAGATCCGCGATATCCGCAGGCTGCGACTGCAGCAGGATCTTGCCGCTCTCGATCCTGGACATGTCCAACACTTCGTTCAGCAGAGACATCATATGCCCCGACGCCGTCTTTATCTTGTGCAGGCATTCGCTGATTCTGACCGGGATGTCCTTCTGCATCAGGGCAATATCCGTCATACCGATGATAGCGCCCATGGGTGTGCGGATATCATGGGACATTTCCGACAGAAAACTGGTCTTGGCCCGGCTGGCCATGACCGCCTCATCCAGCGCTCTTCGATTGTTTTGGTACTGTACCGTCAGGTCATGCAGCATACAGACTTCAAAATCGTCCCATGAAAAAAAGACCAGAGAATACACCCGCTCCCCGATATGGCAAAAAGGGGACTCCGACTCTGTCCTGGAGACAGACATCTGTTCCCGGATCTGCGCCAGTTCCGGAGCGCCGTCCGGACACACCCGCATCGCCAGTTCATTGCGGTACTGCAATCTGTATCCCTGATCTTCCTTACAATAAATCAAAACAGGTTTATCACATTTTTCCCATATGCTTTGAAACTGTCCCTGATCTATCATAACGCGTTTACTCCAATCCTGCCAATGCGTCAGGAGACCTGATCCCATCTCCCATGCCTTTTCTCTATCGTATCAAGTTTCCTGCGTTTTGTCCAGTACCGCATACCGCAACAGACGAGATCAAAGTTCGCAGCGACGGCGCAGCGCCTCCCACTGTTTATCCACCTCGGCCTGGAACTGCGACAGCAGTTCCTCTCTGCCCGGTTTAAACAGGTGTTTAAAGCGTTTCTGCGGACGAAGAAAATCCTCAATGGGCAGTTTTTTCTTCGGCACATAATTCAGCATCCATTTCCCGTCTATCACCTCATACAGCGGCCAGTAACAGGTGTCCACGGCCAGCTTGCAGATCGTCATCAGCTCGGACGGCTCGTATCCCCAGCCTCTGGGGCAGGGAGACAGCACGTTGAGGAAGGCCGCGCCCGGCGTGTAGATGGCCCGCTCCGCCTTGGTATGCAGATCCTTAAAATTGCCGGTGAACGTACTCTGCGCCGCATAGGGGATATGGTGCTGCGCCATGATGGCCGTCAGATCCTTGCGCACCTGCACCTTGCCGTCGCTGACCTTGCCCGCGGGGGTGGTGGTGGTGTCCGCGTACTGCGGCGTGGCGGAGGAACGCTGGGTTCCCGTGTTCATATAAGCGCCGTTATCGTAGCACACATACACCATATCATGTCCGCGCTCCATAGCGCCGGACAGGGACTGGAAACCGATGTCATAGGTGCCGCCGTCGCCGCCGAAAGTTATAAATTTGAAGGTGTCGTCTATCTTTCCCTTCTTTTTCAGTACCCTGTAAGCGGTTTCCACACCTGACAGAGTAGCCCCCGCGTTCTCAAACGCATTGTGGATATAGCTGTCCTCATAAGCCGTATAAGGATACATAAAACTGGACACCTCCAGGCAGCCTGTGGCGTTGCCCACCACGGCCCGATCCTCCGGGCGCAGCGCCCGCAGCACGGCCCGCACGGTCACGGTGCCTCCGCATCCGGCGCACATTCTGTGTCCGGGGGCCAGACGCTCCTCCTTGCTCATGACTTCCTTAAAATTATATCTGTTTTCCATGTTTTTCTCCTATTCGGGGGGAAGGTTCCAGAGAACCTCTGCCCCCCGTTCCTCATATTCCCTTCCGTCGCACGATGCCTGTAAGCGGAACTGTGCCGCTTTGACGGCCTGATCCTGGTCAGTGCGCTATCCGGTGGTTCCGCTGTCGAATACCACAATCTACTTTGAACGCAGTCCGATGTATTCGTACATATCCGGGATCTGATGGGTTTCGGCGATCTCCTCCAGACGCCCGTATACCCGTTCAAAATCCTCCACGGTAATATCCCTGCCGCCCAATCCGTAGAGATAGTTCACTACCTCCGCCTGGGCTTTGGCACTGTACAGCGCCGCCCGCACCTCCGCGCCCAAAGGACCTCCGGTGGCGGAAAACATCTCGCTGCGGTCCAGGATCGCCACAGCCCTGCGGTCTTTCAGCGCCTGGGCCAGCTCCTCCTCGGGGAAGGGGCGGAACACGCGGATCTTGCACAGCCCCACCTTTTTTCCGGTAGTCCGGCGGATCCTGTCCACCGCCGCCTTGCAGGTGCCCGCCGCGGAACCGATGAGGACGATCACGTACTCCGCGTCCTCCATGGCGTACTCCTCAAAAAATCCGTAATGTCTGCCTGTCATCTCCTCAAATCTGGCCGCCAGCTCCAGGATCACCTCTCTGGCATTCTTCATGGCCTCCCGCTGCCCCCTCTTGGTCTCCATGTAATAATTGGACACCGCATAGGGACCCACGGCTATGGGTTCCTTGCTGTTTAACAGGAAATGTTCGGGGTGGTACTCGCCCACAAAATCTTTTACCTTATCGTCCTCCACCAGCAGGATATTCTCCACGCCGTGGCTGGTGATAAAGCCGTCCTGGCAGATCATCACCGGCAGATGCACCCTGGGATCCTCCGCGATGGGAAATGCCTGGAGAAAGTTGTCATACACCTCCTGGTTGGACTCGGCGTAGATCTGTATCCATCCGCTGTCCCTGGCTCCCATGCTGTCAGAGTGGTCCGCGTTGATATTGATGGGGCCGGTGAGAGCGCGATTGACCAGCGCCAGCACAATGGGCAGCCTGTCGGAGGCCGCCACATACAGTTCTTCCCACATCAGCGCCATACCGCAGGAGGATGTGGCCGTCAGGGCCCTGGCTCCCGCCGCGCTGGCGCCCAGCGTGGCGCTCATGGCGCTGTGCTCGCTCTCCACATGAATAAACTCGGTATCAAGCTCACCGTTGGCAATATAGTTTGCCACATACTGGGGGATCTCCGTGGACGGCGTGATGGGAAAGGCGGGCATCACGTCCGGGTTGATCTGCTTGATGGCATAGGCCACCGCCTCGTTGCCGGATAAACGTTCTCTGATCGCCATTTATTTGCCCTCCTTCATCGTGATGGCGCCGAAGGGGCAAACCTTGGCGCAGATACCGCAGCCCTTGCAGTGGTCGTAGTCAAAATCCTCTCTCTTGCCGTCCCTGACCGGGATGGAAGAATCCGGACATACGGGAAAGCACAGCAGACACTGCTTGCACTTTTCCTCGTCAAATACCGGTGTGGATGTGCGCCACTCCCCGGTGCAAAAGTGCCTGGATGTGGCCGGTTCAAATATTTTGTTCCCCTCCGTGATATCCTGCCAGGGGCTTTTCTCGTTGATTTCCGTACTCTTCATTATTATAGATCCTCCTATTTAAATCGCTGCGCGATGGCTCTAAAGGGCAAATTCTCTTTTCCCTTCGGCCTATGGATTATCCCAGTGCCTCAAAAGTCAGTTCCAGCGCTTTCATGTTGCCGTCGATAACCTCCGGTTTTTTGGCAAATTTATGTTGGTAGGACGCCCGCATCTCCTGCAGAAACACTTTCCTGTCCATCACACCGGACACAGCCACAACAGCCGCCAGCATGGGAGAATTGGGAAAATATTTTCCCAGCGCTTTCACAGAGATATCCCTGGCGTCAATCACATAGACCCTGCCCTGATAGCCCCGCAGGTGGGGGAGTATCTCTTCTCTGGATTTCTGGCTGTTGACAATGACAGCCCCCTCCGGCCCCAGGCCGTGGGTCACATCGATAGTTTCCAACAGACTGTCATCCACCACGGCCACCAGATCCGGCTCATAGATATTGGAGTGAACCGTAATGGGCTGATCGCTGAGCCTGTTGTAGGCGGTGATGGGAGCCCCCATGCGCTCCGGGCCGTACTCAGGAAATCCCTGCACATATTTTCCCGTTTTAAACGCTACATCCGCCAATAGCAGCGCCGCCGTCTTGGCGCCCTGGCCGCCCCGGCCATGCCATCTGATCTCGATCGTGTCTTTCATCTTTCCCTCTTTCCTTTCCTCAAAAAAACAGTTCCCGCCGTAAACGGCAGAAACTGTGATTCATCCCATCCATTTACGACATACCAACATATGCGTTCTCTGTTACGGGAGAAACCCGTCAGCATCTACTCATGCCCTCGGGGCATTTTGGTGCTGCAACTCGGGAGGGATGTTCCATATACCTTACTCGCGCCGTTTCTCAGCTGCCGCGGCTCTCTGTGACCTTTGGGGAATATGTACTGTTTCCGTCATCGTTTTTCTCGGTTGCATTTATTATAGTAGCGCAGTAAATCGTTGTCAAGGGTTTCTGTCCATTTCGCTCCTTTATCATACGGTAAAATTTTCTTCTGCACCGGAATCTGATGTTTCAAGTCAACCGTATGAAAAAAGGAGACAAGTATTCCTTGCGGTATCCGCAAAGTGTAATGTATAATGTACGTAAAGGGCAGATTCACGTTAGTTTCGTAACCTGTTTTCAGGTCTCTGCCCATAGCTTGCCCGAAAGGGTAAACATACTTGGAAAAGAGGACATCCAACATGAGTACTCCCAAGATTATAGCCCTGTCCGGCAAGGGCGGCGTCGGAAAAACTTCTTTGGCGGCAATGACCGTCAAAGCCCTGACAGAAAAATACCCCGGCAAAAAGATCCTGGCCATCGATGCGGATCCGGCTGTGGGGCTGGCAACAGCTCTGGGTATCGAAGTGAAACTGACCATCGACGACATCCGCAGACAGGTGGTGGCCTCGGTGGAAGACGGCGACACCAAATCCGCCTTAGAACTGCTGGGAGAGGCCAAGTATCATATCTTTGACGCGATAACGGAGACCGACGCATTCTGTTTCATCGCCGTGGGACGCCCGGAGAGCGCGGGGTGCTACTGCAAGATCAACTCCTATCTAAAAGAAGTCATCGCACTGGCAGCAGACAATTTCGATTACATTGTCATCGACGGAGAGGCCGGCATAGAGCAGATTAACCGCCGGGTCATGGAAAAGGTGACCCACTTGGTTCTGGTGACAGACGCCAGCAAAAAGGGAACCCAGGTGATACAGACCATCAAATCCGTAGCTGACACCCTTGTTATGTACGAAAAACTGGGCGTGATCGTAAACCGCCTGCCGGATGAATCGGTAAAACAGTATCTGGAACTGGGCGATCTGCCGGTGCTGGCGTATATCGGCCAGGACAGCGATTTATCCGCTTTCGATATCACCGGACAGAATGTGTTTTATATGCGATCGGATTCCGTAATGATGCGGGGCGTATATCAGGCTTTGGATAATCTGGAACTATAAAGCAATGAGGAAATCTATATGAAAGACTTAAGACATATCTACGAACTGGAAAAATTGCTCCAGGAGGCGCACAACGAACTGATACGGCAGGCAACGGACCGGGGAGAAATCGCCATAGGCAGCGTGTGTTCCCTGATTCCGGAACCCCTCTTAAATCTGCCGGGCTGTTTTTCTGTCAGGCTCCGCGCTCCCAGAACCGGCTCCATGGAAATGGGCACTTATTATATGACCAGCATCATGTGCGAGGCCTGCCGGGCGATCCTGGAGCGCGCCATCGAAGGCGGCTATCAGTTTTTGGACTGTATACTGGCGCCGGACGCCTGCGCCCAGATGAACCGCTGCGTGGAAAATATAGAGCATCTTCGGCTCTGCGACAAGGATGGCTTTTTTGTCACCTATGCGGACGTTCCCATGAAATCGGATGAAACGGCCCTGCGGCATTATGTGCGGCAGATGCGCCAGTACATATTGGATCCGCTGGCAGAACGTTTTCATATTGACACCTCTGATTCTGCATTGCAGAAAGGGGTAGCCCTGCACAACCGGATATGCCGTCTGCTTACGGATATCGGCGCTTACCGCGCAGAGCAGAATCCCCGTATTACGGGCTATGAATTTGCCGTGCTGTGTCTGGTTTCCTACTGCTGTCCCAAGGAGCCTTTGATACCTGTTCTGGAGGGAACTTTGGAGGAGCTTGGAAACCGTCAGCCCGATTCACGCCCGCCTTATCGCGCCAGAGTCGTGCTGGCCGGATCGGAAATCGATGACCCTGAGTTGATCCGGCTAATCGAAGAGGCAGGAGCGTTGGTGGTGGCCGACCGTTTCTGTCTGGGCGCTTTTCCCGGGCGGGAAGAGATTGTACTCAGGGAAAAGGAAGATATTCTTACAGGAATCTGCCGTCACTACATGGAGGGAGGCCAGTGCCCCCGTTTTATGAACACGGATAAGATCAACGAACGCCATACCTATATGGATCGGCTTGCAAAGCGCTTTCACGCGGACGGAATTATCTATCAGCAGATCAAGTTCTGCGATTATTGGGGCTATGAACGAGCCTATGCCAGCCGCATAATGCGGGAGGAATTCGGCTATCCTGTGTTGAGCATCGACCGGCCATACGCCGTGGGAAATGCCGGGCAACTGCGCACCCGCGTACAGGCTTTTGTAGAAAGTATGGAGATAAAAAAGATTAAAAATCGCAGTCGTAACTGACTGCTCACATACATACAAATACTGAGCATAGACTGGAGATAATACATATGGGCAAGGCCATGGGAAGTGAACCGCTTGGGAAATTTTACAGCGGTAAAAAAGCAAAGAGACGTCGGGAATGGCGGGGGTTCAGGGACACCTGGTACGACTATGTACATTGGCTGGGCATCTGGAAGACCTTAATCGGTTTTATGCTCCATCTGAATAATCTGAGGGCCTTTTTCCGCTACCGCTGGATGGTGAACTATCTGGCCGTTCCTGACTTTTTCGACAGACATACGGAAGGATTGCGGGGTACGCAGCTGCGCATCACCCGCACCGCTCTGGAGCTGGTAGTCACCGACATGTGCAAAAGCATGGGGGTCATGTTCCGGGCCGATCCGGCCCTGGGCAACGACAAGGCGCTGAATGAACGGCTGGTAGTCTTTGACGAGAATATGATGAGCGAGATTATGAACGGATTCCCCAATCTGAAATGGGTATCCGTGGAGGTTCCCGCAGTCTACACCTGCGCCATGATGGCGCAGGACAGCCTGTTCTACTATCTGGATAAGGCACAGGAATACGGCATTCCCAGCGACGTATGCCCCATGCCCGCGGCGGAGTTCGGCGTGTCCCTGGAGGATGACTATCCCCGGATCGGCAAATGCGCCATCCAGTGCAATACCACCTGTGACGGAAGCCTCATGGGCAACGGGCTCATGGCTGCCCGGATGGGTATTCCCACCTTCCAACTGGCGGTTCCCATCCGCCACGATGAGGACAGCGTACAGCAGTACGCCGCGGAAGAGATACGAAACGCAATCTCCTTTATCGAGGAACAGACCGGAGAAACTTTTGACTGGGATGCCTTTTTTACCTCCATGAAAGATTTCAATCAGGAGACGGCCCATTTGCTGGAGTGGTACGAGGTATCCCGCTCCCCTTATCCCCAGTTCACAGACAACAGCCTGTCCCTGTACCGCTATGCGGTGTACATGGCGGCGGGAGGCCGGGAAAAGGAGTTCCTGCGCCGGGATCAGAAACTGACCGGATTGGTGATGAAGGGGTATGAGCGCCAGGAACCCTGCGCTGTCGCCCTGCGGCACAGAGCCATCACCTGGGGGGTACAGGCGGCCTATTACACGGCTTTTGCCGGATGGCTCACCAACTGCTGGGGTATCGTACCTCTGGTGGATATGCTGACGCTCTGCTCCACCAGAGAAGTAAACACGGAAGATCCGGAAAAAGCCCTCTACGATCTGGCCTATCTCTATGAAAAAATGATTATGCGCAGCCGCTCCAACGGCGGTTACGAAGTGGGAGTGGCAGACCTGTGGCGCTACTGCGAGTATTTCCATGCGGATATGGTCATCATGTACGCCCATATGGGCTGCAAATCCATGTCCGGTTATCACGGACTGTTCGAGGAGGAGGCCCGGAAACACGGCATTCACCTGGTATGGGCTACCCACGGCCTGATGGATGCCCGGGGGGTGGGCCGCAAGGACATGCGCACGGAGGTCAACCGCTATATGCGCACCGTGCTGCGGGAGGAACCGCTGGATCCCAGTCTGGAAGATTTTGACGATGGACAGGCATGGTAGAAAGCGGCCTGACTATACAGCCATAATGTAAAAATCTTCACTCACATATTTTTACGGAATTCGTCAAAGCTGTCGACGCCGGGCGCTGCAAGATACCATTTCCTCAAAGTATTTGCATTCTGCTCGACTTCGACGCGCAGACGAATGTCTTCCGGGATCTCACCCAGACGTCCCAGAAAATCATAGATAACCTCCCGGCTTTGACCAAGGCTGCCCGCAGCGAGTCCTCCGGCATGCCCCTCAGCTCGTCCCTCAGCGTGCCCTTCAGCCAATCCCTCAGCTCGTCCTTCAG
>CAJUAH010000004.1:0-136235 GCA_910584375.1 uncultured Acetatifactor sp. | reverse complement strand
CCAATCCTTCAGCTCGTCCCTCGGCCAATCCTTCAGCTCGTCCCTCGGCCAATCCTTCAGCTCGTCCCTCGGCCAATCCCTCCTGCCTGGCATATTCCTTAAAGGCCCACAAATCTCTTTGATATTTCAGATGTTCTTCATATCTCCATTTTGCCCACCTAAAAAGATTCATCACCCTTACCTCATCCACCGCTTTCATAACGCCTACGTTGCTACTCTGTATTTCATCCAGTTCTTCTCTGGTCTTGACACGAAATAACTTTATCCAGTCATCCATCCTGTCCCCGGTAAGTTTTTTATTCAATTCAATGACATGTATCTCAAATTGATCCGAATACTGCCTGCCCATCTGATCCCGCAGGAAATATACTTTGTGATACTCCGGAAACGGGTCCAGATCAAAGTCCAAAATACTGATCACAATACATTTCTTCAACCGGTCATAAGATTGCCCGCTGAATATCCCATCCGTGTACATCTTTGCCAGATAGAACAGACTGCGCTTGTCCCAATAAGCCAGATGTCTGATCTGCATCTCCACATTAATCCTGCTGTTATCGTTAAGCAGAATTCTTATATCCAAAATACACTGCTTTTCCAGTTTGCTGCGCCTGCTTAAAAAAGTACTCTCCAAACGCACAGACTTAATCTCTTCCAACGGAATTTGCAGCGCGTCGCTGATAAAATGCTTACGCACCTGTTCATTGCGCATCAATTCCTTGAAAATTACATCTGATTTTGGGGAAATAAATTTCCCCCACATTTCTTTTCTGCCCATTTCATACCTCCTGCTGTACCGCAATACAGGAGATAAACGATAAAGCCATCTTCTCTCTTCCGAAAATCTCCTGCTTCATGTAAATTGTAATTTTTGAGTTTAAAGCATAGATTTTCCGATGTTTTGAATGGTGACTTGTTCAATCAAAGAAAAGAGAAATATATGCTTTGAAAGTATACTAGCATATACGCAGTAGGATTGCAAGATTTTTTTACTGAATTTGTTTGAATTTGGTTGAGGGGAAATAGTTATTATGCTACAATTAAGTACGATCGTTACTAAAACCTGACTCGTAATATGTGAAAGGACGCATCTATGCAAAAGGGAAGAATTATCTTTTTAAACGGTGTGACCAGCGCTGGAAAAACTTCTATAGTGGAGGCATTGCAGGAACGCGACGACGTGTTCTTTTATGTGGTGGCCAACGATCTGTTTCAGGAGATGGTAGGAGACAAATATCTGCGGCAGAATTATTGGAAATATCTCAGCGAAGTGATCCTGATGATGTACCACACCGCGAAACTGTATTCCGACATGGGTAAAAACGTTCTGATCGACGGTATATTGGTGGAACGGGAACAAATAAAGCCCCACTACCGACAACTTCTGGATATTATGGCGGATAATCCGTTGGACATAGTCGAGGTTTATTGTCCGTTGGATATCTGCAGACAGCGAAATATTGACCGGGGCGACCGCTACGAGGGCCAATCGGAAGAACAGCACGCATTGATGGCGGAAAACATCGAATACAGCGTCAAAGTCGATACCAGTATCCTGACTCCGGAAGAATGCGCGGACAGGATTGTCAAAGCATTGTTAGCCAGCTAAAATCTGCGTTACACAGAGGAAAGGTAAGTTTTCATATGGACATCCGTCAGATTCTAAGCGAGTATACTGCCATCGAAACGGAATATTGGGATTTTTCCGGTGTGATAAGGATACTGCGCAGGGGAGATATCCTTTTTGAAACCTGCCGCGGCCGTGCCAGTATAGAGTTTGATGTAAAAATAGATATGTCTACCCGCTTTGGCGTCGCCTCTGTGGCAAAGCAGTTTACCGCCTTTGCAGTCATGCTCCTGTATGACCGGGGACTGCTGCGGCTGGATGAACCCGCTTGTCGCTATCTCCCCTCCCATTTGCGGCTGCCTGCGGAAATAACGGTCCACCACCTGCTGCGCCACACTTCAGGATTGCATAACAATTACAACTTTGAGGATGATTTTTATGTGGGAGAGGACAGGAAACCCTATAACCGGAACGATTTTTTTAACCGCTGGATTATGCGGGAACCGATCAGAAAGCCGGGAGAGGAATTTGATTACAATAATTCCAACTATACTCTGCTGGCCTGGATCATAGAATATATTTCCGGGCAAAGTTACGATACTTTTTTATCCGAAAATATCTTTGCCCCGCTGGGAATGGAAAACTCGGCATTTGATGACGGGCAAAAAATTCTTATACGCAAGGCGAACAACTATATGCGTGATTACGGTAAACCGGTCAGAGTCCCCTATACGAACAATCTGTTTGGTATGGGCGCCGGGTCGCTGGTCACCAACTGCGATGATCTGGGGAAATGGTATGAATGCCTGCGAGACCGAAAACTTTTATCCGCATCCGCATACGGCATATTTTTCACCGAAAACCGCAATCACTATTGCTATGGGCTGGAGAGATACGCCGAAGACGGGCGGACAAAATACTGCCACGGCGGAGATTTTCTGGGTATATCCGCCTATATACAATACTGTTTTGACGAGGATACCTGTATCATGATCCTGTCCAACACAGAGTCTCTGGACCAATACCGTTTGGGTAATGATCTGGCCGCCATATTGCATGGCAGGCAGCCCTCTCCTTCCCGCCGTCAGAGTGAAATTTCCCTGACATCGGCACAGCTCCGGAGGTATACAGGAACTTACCTCCCTGACAAAATACAGATCGAACAGAAAAACGGGAAATTATACCTGGTACGCGTCAATCAGAACATCCATATCGAGCTGTACTGCGTAGGGAAACACCAGTTCAAGAGATACTATGAGGAACAGCAGGGAGTACACACGCTGCTGTATGAGGACCACGAGGAACCTTCTGTCTGGGGATATACGCGGGTGCATACAGACACGATATAATAAATATACCGGAGGAAAATCTATGAAATATTATGGCGGCTGCGATGCCGGAAGTACTTACACCAAATGCGTGATCCTGGACGAGACGGGGCATATTGCCGCCCATGTGACCACCAAAAGCCGGATCAACCCTGTGCTCAGCGCCCAGGCCGCGCTGCAGGAGGCAGTGGACCAGGTGCCGGAACTTGACAAGGCCGACGACCTGGCCTACCTGGTGGGCACCGGCTACGGCAGGAACAAAGTGCCCTTTGCGGATGAGAATATCTCGGAGATCAGTTGTCACGCCATGGGCGTACATGTGACCGATCCCACTATCCGGGCCATCATCGACATCGGCGGGCAGGACGTGAAAGGGATCGCCGTAGACCGGGACGGCACCGTGCTGGATTTCGCCATGAACGACAAGTGCGCCGCCGGAACGGGACGTTTTTACGAGACGATGGCCCATGCTTTTGAGATGTCTTTAGAGGATTTCTCCAACCTGTCCCTCTCCGCCAGAAACGTGATCCCCATCACCGCCCAGTGCACGGTCTTTGCCGAGAGCGAAGTCATCTCCCTGGTGGGGGAGGGCAAACCCATGGAAGAGATCGCCGCCGGTATACAGATGTCCGTGGCAAAGCGCTGTTTCGTCATGGCCAAAAAAGCCGGAGCCACCGACAGCCTGGCTCTGACGGGGGGCTGCGCCAAAAACGCGGGACTGAAAGACGCCATAGAGAAAGTTCTGAAGATCAAAGTCATAGATCTGGCCGTTGACCCCCAGCTTATGGGCGCTCTGGGCGCGGCGGAGTACGCCAGACAGAAAGGGGGAAATCCGTGATCGCACTGAAAATCATCCTGATTATTCTGGCCGTAATTTTTGTGTTGTTCCTGTTGAGCCTGCTCATATATTTCTTTAATCTGGATATGAAGTTTGCCGCCGCCATGACCCCGGTGATGAACAGATATTATGACTGGCAAAAACATAAACGGGAGAAAAAAGGAAAAAAGTAGTATGAACCTGTATGATAAACTGATCCGGGAATGCTCTGAACTGCTGAAAGACTATGCCGTCCGTCCCCTGCCTTTGGACAGCAAAGGCCCTCTGTGGGAAACGGAAGAGGAACAGCGGCTGATCTTTCAAAAAGACATGGCCTACGAGCTGGGAGGCGGCAATCTGCCTGCGGTCAGCGCTCTTGCCTACACCTCCCAGGCCGCGGAACAGGACAGACTGTTACTCTGCGGCCCGGATCTGCCCGATCTGACGGCGGACTCCCCTTATGCCCGCCTTACCGTACTGCATATTGACGACAAAGACTGGCAGGACGATCAGGCCTATCGGGTGCTGCGGCAGATGGAGTATACCAGATATCATATATATCCCCGGGGATTTATGATGCGCATCTCCACATCCGCAGGCCGTGAACCGGTGCGGGTGAGCCGTCAGGCACTGCGGGAGGGACTGGACTTTTCAAAAGTCGGGCAGCTCTTCCTCCGAGCCTACCGGCAGCACCCCCAGGTGCGGGCGGTATCCCTGCTGTTCATCACTGCTCCCGGATTTCCCTATGAACTGCTGGCCGAAAAGGCCGCCAGGATGGAGGCGGTCACGGGCTCCCTGGACAAGATCTTCAACAATCTGGTCATGGACTGCCGCAGTTGCAGCCTAAAGCCTGTCTGCGACGAGGTGGAAGGGCTGCGGGAGCTGCATTTTACAAGACGGTCTTAGCGATTCGCCAGCTTGTAATTTTCATAACTCTGTTTGCAATGGGGTTCTTCCCGCCATATTTGATCCGCCGCATCCCCCCATTTCGCGGCATACTCATGACATTTTCCGCATAGATGTTCCACACTCTCCGGAGATTGCAGATCCGTGGATCTCGCTCCGGTCTCCCGTACCATGCGCTCCAGTATCTCCGGATTTTCCAGCATGGGGCAGGGGCGCAGATGGTTTTCGTTAAATGGCTGGTTGTCTCTGTATGCCATAAAGAGGGGCTGCTTCAGGATCTCCAACAGGGAATGGGTTCTGATGTTGGCTCCGGAATAATGGATAAACACACAGGGTTCCGCGTCCCCGTTGGCATTGATATGAAAATAATTCCTGCCCCCGGCGATACAGCCTCCCACAAACTCACCGTCATTCTGGAAATCCATGGTAAATAGGCCCTTTCCGTCCGTCATGTCTCTGATCTCCCGCACCCGCCGTTTCATATAAATCCTCTGCTCTACGGTGGGCAGCAGTTCCATGGCCGCCTCGTTCCCCACCGGCATATAGTGAAAATACAGGGCATAACGGCAGCCTTTTTCCACCAGCAGATCTATAAAAGCGTCGCCGGTGACGGTCTCCGCATTTTTGGACGTATAACAGATCGAAGTACCGAAGATAAGTCCGTTGGCCTCCAGCAGATCCATCGCCTGCATGACTTTTCCATATACGCCGTCTCCGCGGCGCAGATCGTTCACTTCCGAAAAACCTTCCAGACTGATGGCCAGATACAGGTTTCCCACCCGCCTCATCTCCCTGCAAAACGCGCCGTCCACCAGCGTGCCATTGGTATAGGCCAGAAACGCGCAGTCACTGTGCTTTTCACAGAGCCTTATAATGTCCGCCTTTCTGACCAGGGGTTCCCCGCCGGTAAACATGTAAAAATAGATACCCAACTCCTTGCCCTGAGAAATAACATGATCCATCTCCTCAAAAGACAGGTTCAGACGGTTGCCGTACTGCGCCGCCCAGCAGCCGGTGCAGTGGAGATTGCAGGCGCTGGTGGGATCCATCAGGATCAGCCAGGGCACGTTGCATTGGTGTATCTCCCGCATTTGCCGTATGGTCTTAGTTCCATGGAAAAATGCCTCGAATCCCAGATTCAGCGCCGTGGTCTTCAGTACATGCGGATCCGTCTCCGAGAGCAGCCTGCCGATATATTTGTTCAGAGTACCGTCCCTGTCACATATCCTTTCTTTTGCCCGGTCATAGTCAAAATCCAGTTTTTCACCGTTCATATAGTTCTGCATCATATCTATGAGCAGGCAGGCCTCTTTCTCCCAATTCTGATTGATATTTCTCAGCGCAACGTCCAGCGCCTTTCCAAAAGCGGCTCTTCCGGCCCTATGTGTCATCTCCCGTATTTCCATATCCGTTCTCTCCTTTATCCTGTTTTATTTATCTCTTACCGTCAGTCCGGCAGCTGGTGCCGGATGATCCTGACCGTAGTGAGCACGGTGATCAGATTCAATATTCCCTCCGCCAGTAAGGTGGCCCCCGAGATCACCACCAGCAGCTCCGCCCCTTCAAAAGGCCGCAGTACCAGCAAAAATCCCAGTATCCCCGCCAGAATCGCCGCCCCCAGGATCAACCACCACAGACCTATCCCAAAATGCCTTGCGTCTATGGCAATCTGGACTTTCAGCAGACTGTCGGACAGCACATACACACCGTGGATAATGCTGATAGAGACCAGCAGATTGCCGCCAGTCTTTGCCAGCAGGATGATCCCCATGGCGATCAGCAGTATCCCATAGGCCAGATCATACTGAAAGGTGAGCCGAAACAGATCTTTGGAAAAATATCCCACCAGCTTGATCAGTCCAAACAGAATCATGCAGATCCCCAGCATCCCGGCTATCAGCGGAGCCGTCTTTTCGGGAAACAGCATCATCGCGATACCCAGAACGCACAGCGCCGCGGACATTGCGATATAACCGGATTTGGCGGTAACGACAGGTTTGATCGACCGCATATCATCACCTCCTGATACATATTCCGATGTCTCCCACGCATGTTCCGTATATAGACGCGCCCGAAAACATCTGTCTATGGAAAACATAGCAGAAAAAACCAGAGCAGAAAATGGATATTACGCGGTTTATGTCGTAAAATCAGACATTTCCTGCCATATGCCCAAAGGCAAATTCCCCGCACGCCAAAAAGCCCCGACACTTTCGTGCCGGGGACTCTTTAATAACATATTCTTATTGTTGATCCGATATGGCGCCGCTTATGCTCCTGCGCAGCATTTCTTCCAACATCCCTCTTTTCAACTGGCCGATCCTGTGAAAAATGTCCTGAATGTCATCCTTCATGCCGCCGTTCATCCAGTCAATGATCGCGCCGAAACATTCCCATTTATAATATCGGACAAATACCTCCCGATCGCTGTTTTGCAGGGGATATTTTTCAAAAAGACTTGTAAAATATGTATTTACCGCATAACCGCATACTCTCCACAGATACTGCTCAAACACGTCTCTGTTGGAAGAATGATAGAGATGCAATGCGGCGCGCCTGTTTTCCAGGGCAAAAGAGATCGCCACATCAAGACATTGCTCCACCGAATCTATCGTAGGATACTGCTGAATAATGACGTTCACTTCATCCAAAATAATCTCTTCGATCATGGAGGGAAGATCTTGATAATGGTAGTAAAAGGAATTGCGGTTGATCCCGCAATCCTCCACTATATCTTTAACCGTAATCTGATTTACAGGCCGTTCGTTCAAAAGTTTTATAAAGGAATCACGTATCGCTTTCTTTGTAAAACCCGGCAAGACTTGCACTCCTTTCCCAATGCAACATTCTATGAAAAATTAACTGTCAAAGGAAACCTTGACCATCTCGTCAAAGGAGGTGGTGCCGTCCAGCACATACTCCGTGGCGCTCATCCGCAGGGTGTACATACCCTCTTTCAGAGCCTGCTCCTTGATGGCGTCCGCTCCCTGGCGCTTGCTGATGATCGTCTTCAGTTTGGGAGACATCTTCATAATCTCATACACACCGATACGCCCTTTATAGCCGGTATTGTCGCATTTGCTGCAGCCGCAGGGCTCGTAGATCGTCACATCCTCATCCATATTGCAGCCCATCAGTTCCTTCTGATCCGCATTGGCCAGCACCGGTCTCTTACACTCCTTGCACAGGCGGCGCACCAGACGCTGGGCGATAACGCCGATCACGGAATCCGCGATCAGGTAGGACTCGATGCCCATATCCTCCAGACGGGTGATCGTGCTGGCGGAGGAGTTGGTATGCAGCGTACTCACCACCAGATGGCCCGTGATGGACGCCTGTACCGCGATACTGGCCGTCTCCTGGTCACGGATCTCACCGATCATGATGATATCCGGATCCTGACGCAGAATGGAGCGCAGCGCCGTGGCAAAAGTAAGCTCCGCCTTGGGATTGACCTGCACCTGATTGATGCCGTCGATATTGGCCTCCACAGGATCCTCTACCGTGATGATATTCACGTCTTCTTTATTTAACTCGCTGAGAGCGGTATACAGTGTGGTGGACTTACCGCTTCCGGTAGGCCCCGTCACCAGCAGGATACCGTGGGGATTGCTTATGATATAGTCAAACTGCTCCAGCTCCCTGGGCTTTAAGCCCAGCTGGCTCTTCTCTTTGGTCAGACCGGTCTTGGAGGTCAGACGCATAACCACCTTCTCGCCGTACACTGTGGGCAGCACGGACACACGGATATCGTACTCCATCCTGTCCACCACCTGGGTGATACGTCCGTCCTGGGGCTTTCTCTTCTCGGAGATATCCATGCCGCCGATGATCTTGATACGGGCCACCATGGCATTTAAGACATTGATGTCATATTTGGCTCTCTCATACAGCGCGCCGTCGATACGGTAACGCACCCGCACCTTGCGCTCCGTGGGCTCGATATGGATATCGGAGGCCCTCTGCCGCACGGCCTTGTCGATCATCTCCTTGACCAGCATAACGATGGGGGAACTGTTGATATCCTCCTCGGCGGCGTCCACTTCCTCCACGGTCAGGTTCTTCTCCTTGGCATAGGCCTCCAGAGCCGTGGTCACCTCGTCCTGTCCGTAATACTTGTCGATCGCCAGCATGATATTTCGAGTTGTGGTTACGGCAGGCTCCACCTGGCAGTTGGTGATGATGGAGATATCATCCTGGGCGTACATATCCATGGGATCCGCCATGGCCACCCGCAGCACGTTCATACTGTCCTGGGCATACTCTATGGGAAAGATCTTGTTCTTTTTCAGCACGTTCACCGGAATCAGATCCAGAATGTCCTGACTGACGGCGATGGTGGTCAGATCGATCAGCTCGATATGCAGCTGGGTACTCAGCGCCATGGCAATCTGCTCTTCCGTGACGATCCCCTCGTCCACCAGCACTTCGCCCAGCTTTTTGCCGCTGCCCTTCTGCAAGTCCAGAGCCTGTAGCAGCTGCGTATTGGAAATCGCCTTACTGTTGACCAGCACATCGCCCAAACGTAATTTTTTTCTGTTAAAGTCCATTGTCCTACACCCCTTATACCGCCGGATCGCCTGCGATACCGCATCTGTTTTTTATCTTTGTGATTTGCGGCAAAAACCTTAAATAATCAAAAAATTACCGCCTGCATACTCAATTATAGCACAGCTTTATAGATTCGTACATTCTTTTTAGCGAAAAACTTATCCGAAAAAACATAATAAAAAGAGCCTGGGGTTATTCCGCCCCAGACTCCTCCGGACTGCCTTCCTCCTCTTCGGTCAGATCCTCCAGACTGTAGCCGAATCCTGTTCCCAGGGAGGCGGTCACAGCGTATACCGTCCGGGAATCCGGCTCGCGGATATAATATACTTTGCCGAGAGAGTTGTAATCTCCCACACAGTATGCGTACCCGGCCTGGGCCGTCTCCCAGCGCAGCGTATTGGAGGGCTGTTCCAGCCCGTACTGTGACATGTCCGTCACATCTGTAATGGTATTTTGCGCGACGATGTAAGTGAACTTATTGACCATCGTCTGCAAACGGCTCTGCATCAGGCGCAGGGAGGGATCGTCCGCGGATATCCAGACGCCCTCCTGCGTTTTTTCAAAGGAATACGTCTTCCCGTCGTATTCATAGCTGAACTTTTGTATATCTTCGGCGGCGATATACGCCAGCACCTGGCCTTCCACCCGGTTTTCCCCGCTCTCCCGCCGCCCGTCATTGTACCGCGTCAGGCAGATATAGCCTATGGCCAGCGCCGCCAGCAAGACCACCAGTATCATAAAATGTTTGCCCTGTTTTTTCATAGCTGTCTGTCAACCTACCTCCTTCTGCGCCCAAACCAGATCACAAAGCCCGCTACCAGGCTGCCAAACGGCAGGAGGATCACCGTGACCAGACCCAGCAGCAGCGCGTCTTTCTGGCTGAGCAGCAACGTGGATACCTCGTAATTCTTGGCCGGAACGGACACGGAAGTCTCGTGATCCACAAATCGGCTCACCGTGTTGGTGAACAGCATCTGGTTGGCGCCGCCCACCATCAGACTGGCGCTGTCCGTAAACATCTGGTCGCTGGAATATACCACCATGGTGGCCTCTCCCTGCTCCAGCGTCTTGACGGCCTCCACGCCCAGAGAGAACGGACCCTGCGCATCTCCCTCCTGTCTGCTATACTCCGTAGCGTTCTCAAAGTCCCGCATGGCATAAGCGCTGGAGGAAGTCTTCAGAAAATCGGTGTACCGGATATTGCCGTCCTCCTGCGCCTCTGGCACAAGGATGCCCTGGCTGTAGGGCGCGAACACATAATAGTTTCCATAGATGCCTGTGGTATAGGAGCCTGCCGCCACAGTGGGCAGGATGTAGAACGGGATCTGATAATAGTTGTTCTGATCCTCCTCCACCACCAGCCCGTCGGCTATGCGCAGGTCCATATAGGCCAGCAGCGCGTCCAGATTGGGCGTGGGCACCTCCCGGTATCCCAGGATCAGAATCACCTTGCCGCCCCGGTCCAGATAGGCGGTCACCTTGTCCCGGTCATCCTCGGACAGATCGCTGGCGGGTGCGTTGATCACCAGGCAGGCCGCCTTGTCCGGCACGCTCTCATAGTCCATCAGGTTGAAGGTCTCATACTCCACATTCTCCTTGTCCAGACCGCCTTTGAAGGTGGCGCTCAGGCTCTGCTCGCCATGCCCCTCCGTCATATACACCACGGGGATATCGTCGCTGAGCACATAGTCCAGCGCGCTGGTGATCTGTCCCTCCCCGTCATAGCCGGTCACGGAAGAACTGTAATTGTAACCGTCATAGTCATAGCTTGTGACGTAGATATCGCCAGCGTCGATGACCTTGCTCCGCTTGTCGCTGACCACGATCAGGCTGTTGGCGCTGATATTGCCGGAGGTATACTGGGTATGGAAACGGGGATTCTGTATGGGATCCACATACTGCACATGAATATGCTCCGACAGCTCCTCATAGCGGTCCAGCGTCTGTCCCAGCACCGTGTCCTCGTTGTCCTCATTGACCAGCACATAGATCGTCACGTCCTGCCCCATGTTTTTCAGATATTCTTTCGTCTGATCCGTCAGGGAATAGAGTTTGCTGCCTGTCAGATCCAAAGAGGTCCAACTGCCGGGGAGCTGTCCCACGACCATGTTCAGCACCACCGTCACCGCCACTGCGGCCACGATCATCCCCACACTGTAGGCGCCCGCCTTCAGCGCCTTCACCGACACGCTGTACCGCCTCTTCTGGATGGACTGGCAGGTCAGAAACAGCACCAGCGCCGTCAGGGACAGAAAGTAGACTACGGAGCCCACATCCAGCGTCCCGTTCAGCATCATCACAAAGGGCGTCTGCAGATCGTACAGTCCCAGTATATGCGTCAGCACATTCCCTGTGGAGGAAATCAACCCGCACAGGGAGGGCATCATATAGCCCACAAACAGCAGCACGAATCCCAGCACTGCCGCTATGACCTGGCTCTCGGTCAGGGAGGACACCAGCAGACCGATGGCGATGCTCACCGTCCCGTACAGGAAAAAGGCCAGCAGCGCCAGATAGCACTCCCCCAGCGGCACCGAGCCGAACCGCAGCAAAATCAGCGGATACACGGCGCTGACCGCCGTGGGAACCGCCAGGATCGTCAGCAGCGCCAGAAATTTGCCCAGCACGATCCGGCTCACACGCACCGGGGCCGTCAGGATCAGCTGATCCGTCTTGCTGCGCCGTTCCTCCGCCATGATGCGCATGGTCAGAACAGGCACCGTCAGCATGAACAGCACCACCACGCTGTTGATCACATAGGAAAAATATGGATAGCCGTACAGCAGGCAGTACACAAAATAATACAAACCGATAAAAAACAGGCTGACCCCTATAAACAGGCAGCCGATAAAGGAATGAAAATAAGACCGCAGTTCTTTTTTATATATAGCCAGCATTTACTCTTCCCCCTTTTCCTGCGCGCGGTCAGCGTCTAAGCTCTCCGCGGCGTCGCCCTGGGTGGCAGGCTCCGCGTCCGTGCTTTCTACGGCATCGCCGCTATCGGCAGCCGCTGCGCCGTTTGCAGTGTCCGCCGCCGTTTCCTGTGCCTGTTCGTTCCCCTGATTGTCTCCCGTCAGCTCCAGGAAGATATCTTCCAGGGAGCGCTCAGACAGCGTCATGGATAAAATGGGGAGCCGTCTCTGGGCCAACAGATAGAAAAGTTCCTCCCGGATATCCTGCTGCCCGTCGGTTCTGATCACCGCATTGCAGCATCCCTCCGCCGCGCCGTCCCGGGGCTCTGTCTCCGCTGTGGCATCCAGATCCCTGACGGCGTCCCGCAGCGCCTCATAGCTGCCCTTCACCGTCAGCTTTAACTCCTGTCCGCCGCTCATCAGTTTTTGCAGCCCCTGGGGGGAGTCGCTGGCCACCAGTTTCCCGTGGGAAATGATCATGATGTGGTCGCACACGGCGCTGACTTCCGACAGAATATGGGAACTTAAGATAATGGTATGATTTTTTCCCAGCTCCCGTATCAGATCCCTAATCTCGATGATCTGCTTGGGATCCAGGCCCACGCTGGGTTCGTCCAGGATCAGCACCTCCGGGGAGCCCAGCAGAGCCTGGGCCAGCCCCACCCTCTGCCGGTATCCCTTGGACAGATTTTTGATGAGCCTGCTCCGCATGTCCGAGATCCGGGTCATATCCATGACCTGCTCCATCTGCTGTTTCCGCTCCGCTCTTAGAACCTTTTTCAGTTCCGCCGCGAACCGCAGATACTCCTCCACCGTCATATCCATATACAGGGGCGGCAGTTCGGGCAGATAGCCCACACACTTTTTGGCCTCCTCGGGCTCCAGCTGCACATCATGGCCGTCTATGGTCACTGTGCCCTCCGTGGCTGCCAGATAGCCGGTGATAATGTTCATCGTGGTGGATTTACCCGCTCCGTTAGGGCCTAAAAATCCGTATATCTGCCCCTTTTCCACCTTAAAAGACAGATGATCTACGGCGGTATGATTGCCATACCGTTTTGTCAGACCGTTTACTTCGATCATCGTTTCCTCCTCCTTTACTTCCTCTCATTTTCTATTTTACGGAATTATTTTACAATTTAGATTAAGGGATAATTGTCATAAAAAAGTGATTGTTCTGTGAAAAATCTGTGAACTCCCCTCGCCCTCTCACCCCGAAAAAGTCCCGGAACTCATGTCCCGGGACTCATGTGCGTCAAAATCTTACTTTTTAAAATAGGAGACCGACTGGCCCATCTCCCTTGCCATATCATTCATCTTTCTACAGTGTTCGTTTACCCTCTGCACCTGGGCGATGATCTGCTCGATATTTTCGTTGACCTCCTCGTGGTTCGCCGCGTTTTTCTCGCTGAAACCGCTCAGCTCCCGCACATTGCCCACCACAGTCTCCTTGTACTGCAAAAGGTGTTCCGTTTTCTCCGCTATGGATCGAATCTCTGTCACGGATTGGTGGATATCCCTGCTGTGCTCGGCAAATTTCGCCTGGGTCTTTGAGACGCTGTCCTGCTCGGACAGAATGATCTCATGCACGCTGTCCGCAAGCTGAACGGATCTCTGGGATTTTCCGTTGATATCATGGGCCACGTTTTTGATCATCTCCGCCCCTTTTCCGCTCTGTTCGGACAGTTTGCGGATCTCCTGGGCAACCACGGCAAATCCCCGGCCCATCTCCCCGGCCCTGGCGGCCTCGATGGAGGCGTTCAGGCTCAGAAGGTTGGTCTGCTCGGCAATCTCCAGTATCAGCTCCACCGCATGGTCTATCTCGGCGATGGATACGTTGGTCTGCCGAATCTGCTCCTGAATGTCCCTCACCGCCTCCACGGACTTCTCGCTGTTCTTCATGATGGAATCCATGTAGGCCATGGCCTCGTTATTGGTCTGCAAGGTCTTTTCAGAGTTTTCATACAGACCTTCCACACTCTCGGAGATATCGTTCACACCGTTGCCGATCTCCAGCATCTGCTCGTTGATATTGCTGATATTTTCATTCATGGTCACTGTGGAGTCGGACAGTTTCTCCATGGAGGAGCGGATCTGCCTGGCCTTGACGGCGCTCTGTCCGCTGAGCGCCGTCACTTCCCGGATCTCGCCCGTCAGTTTTTCGGATGCCTGCGTCACCTCCCCGATGGTACCGGAGAGCTTTTGCTGCATACTGTCCGTTGTCTCCAACAGCATCCCCAGCTCCCGCACGCCGCTGCCTGCCGCTTTCTGCCTGCGCAGATCGCCCTCGGAGAGCGCGTTGAGCCTTGCGCCGATCCGCTTGAACAGCCGGGACAGATTGCGGCTGTAGAGCAGCGCCACTGCCATAAACACCAGGATCAGCACCGCCGCGCTCACGGCGAACACCGCTATGACGCTTAGGATCTGTCCGGTGACATTCTGCCGCAATTCCGCGGCAAAGGCCACCGCCGTGACCCTGTCGCCTGTCCGTATGGGCACATAGTAGGCATAATAGACATTGCCGTCGATCTCCACATTTTTGTCGTAATATCCCTGCTCCAGAAACGCGCTGTCCGTCTCCATGTCAAAATCCATGGATATCTCCCGGATCCGGTAGCCGTTCCCGTTCTTGATCGAGGTCGTGCAGGGAGTCCCCTCGGCGATGATCGCCATCTCGATCTCATAGGGTTTCAGGCTGTCGATATACTCATAGTAATTGGATGCGTTTATCGCGGTTATCTCGTTGTCGTAGCAGTAGCTGGCCAGATTGTTGGCTACAATCATCAGCGTATTTTTTGTGTTTTTTTCCAGATTTTCCCGCACCACCGTGGCGGACACCAGACTGATGATCCCTATGGAGACGGTCAGCGGCGCCAGCGACAGTATGGCCATAACGGCAAACAGGCGTATCCCCTTTTTGCGGGTTTTCGCTCTCTTTTCGGGATTCCTCTTGTTTTTTGTCTTCACAAAGCCTCCTCTCGCTATGTCTACCGCGCGGCTCTCTTCTTACGGGCCATCACGATGCTCTGTATCACCAGGAACAGACAGAGCATTGCCGCTATGGTGATCCCCGTCCACCACGGCTGATCCAATCCGGCCGAGGCCACAATATTCTGTATCGTGCTCAGGGACAGAACGCCGAACAGCGTGCCGATGATATTGCCCACGCCTCCGGTCAGCATGGTTCCGCCGATGATGGAGGAGGCTATGGCGTTCATCTCCATGCCCTTGGCATGGGAGGCCGAGCCGGAGCCCACATGCATAAAATATACAAATCCGCAGATACCGGCCAGCAGACCGCAGATCAGGTGAGATAAAAACCGGGTTCTCTTGACGTTGATACCCAGCATCAGCGCGCTCTGGCTGTTGCCGCCCACCGCATAGAAATTGCGGCCCAGCCTGGTCCATCTGAGCATGCAGAACATGACGGCCACGATCAGCAGCGCCACCACTACGCCGATCTCAATATAGGCGTCCACATAAGTGCCGGCTCTGTTATAAGAGCCCAGCCCGGGTATGGGGATGCGGGTATCCTTCAGAGCCACGAACTCCTCGTTGGCCACATTGAAGGGATTGTTGTTCACGATCGTCGTCATGCCTCTGGCAAAGAACATTCCCGCCAGCGTGACGATAAAGGGCTGGATATCCAGGTAAGCCACCAGGAAACCCTGTACCACGCCAAAGGCGAGGCCGATGGCCAGGGAGATCAACGCCGCCACGAACACATTGCCCTGGTGGAAATCCAGGTATACGGCGCAGCACATACTCACCAGAGCCGTCACGCCGCCCACGGAGATATCGATCCCCCCGGTTATCATCACCAGGCTCAGGCCGCAGGCGGAAATGATCAGAGCCGCGTTGGCGTTTAAAATATTAAAGAAGGTCTGGGGTTTCAGGAAACCCTTGCCCTGAAAAATAATGGCCCCGATATACATGGCAAAGAATACCACCACAGTGATAGTGAGCAACAGGTTGGTGTCGGAAAGAGTTTTCCGCACTGCCTTGACTTTCTTATTATCTGTCATCTCAAACGGCCTCCTTTACCTGTTTTGTCAGTTTTTTGCCCAGCCCCGCCAGCCATTTGCGCACCACGGGAGCGCTCATCACCACCAGCAGGATGACGACCACCGCCTTATAGGCGGGCAGAGCGTCCGACTGCACCTTGACCTTGTACAGCGTAGTGGTCAGGAACTGGATCACATACGCGCCGAGAATGGACGCTGCCAGATTGAACTTACCGCCGCTCAAGGCATTGCCTCCCAGAGCCACCGCCAAAATGGCGTCCATCTCAATATCCTTGGCGATGACGGAGTAGTTGATCGTGGAGAAACGGCTTACCTTGATCAGGCCCACCACAGCCACGCACAGTCCCAGCAGCACAAAAGTCAGAAACTTGATGAGCGCAGGGTTCAATCCGTTCAGCCGGGAGGAATTCTCGTTGATACCCACGGCCTGGGTATACAGCCCCAGATTGGTGAACTTCAGCAACAGCACCGCCACAACAATACATAGGATGGCTATAAAGAAGGGGGTGGGAATGGGGATCCCCGGTATGTACCCTCCAAAATACCCGAATCTGGGCTCGCTGATCACCGGCAGCTCATTGTTGTTGATCCACGCCGCGATGGAACGGCCCGCCGTAAACAGGATCAGCGTCGCCACCATAGGCTGGATCTTGAAGTATGCCACCAGCACGCCGTTAAACGCCCCGAAGAGCATAGCCACCGCACAGCTCACCAGAAACGCCACGATGATGGGGGCCTGCAGAGTCTCCGGTCTGGTGTTTGACCCGCACAGCACCCGCAACAGCACGCTGCCGCTGATGGCCACCGCCGCCCCCACGCTGATGTCCTGGCCTCCGCAGGCCGCCGTCACCAGCGTCATGCCGATGGCCAAGATGGCCAGCTCCGAACCGCTGTCCAGGATCGTGATCAGGTTGCCGGTCATCACGGGTTGCCCCGCGCTGTTATAGCTGAAAGTAATCTTGTAAAAAGAAGGATCCGCGATCAGGTTAAAGATCGCCAGGATCAATAACGCCGCAATGGGAATGAATATCTGTTGTTTCGTGATCTTCTTAAGCATCTGCATTATTTTCTTCACCTCCGGCAATGGTATTCATGATCTTGTTCTGCGTCAGATCGTCCCCGGACAGTTCTCCCACGACCCTGCGATCCCTCATGACGATCAGCCGGGAACAGGTGCGGAGCATTTCGTCCGTCTCCGAGGAGATGAACGTGACGCTCATGCCCTCCGAGGCAAGTTTCAGAACCAGTTTCTGGATCTCGATCTTGGTACCCACGTCGATACCCCGGGTGGGTTCATCCAGGATCAGATACTCCGGATGGGCCAGCAGCCAGCGGGCCAGTATGACCTTCTGCTGGTTCCCGCCGGAGAGGGATTTGATCGGCGTATCCGCGGACGCCGTCTTGATCTCCAGCAGCTTTATGTACTCCTCCGCGAACTTATTCGCCTCCGCCTTGGAGAAGGGTCTGAAAAAGCCCTTCAATACCTGCAATGCCAGAATAATATTTTCCCGCACGGACAGATCTCCCACGATACCGTCGATTTTGCGGTCCTCGGGCAGATAGGCGATGCCGTTCTTCATCGCGTCTATGGGTTTGGCGATCTTCACGGTCTTTCCGTTTTTCTTCACAGTGCCGCCGATCACGCGATCCGCCCCGAAGATAGCGCGCACGCACTCGCTCCTGCCCGAACCCAGCAGCCCCGTAAAGCCGTTGACCTCCCCCTTCCTGATATGGAAATCAAAGGGCTTGATCCCCGCGTCGCTCTGTAGACCTGTTGCCTCCAGCACGACGCTGTCCGCGTCCTTCTCATGATAGACCTGGCTCTCGCTGCGGATCTCCGACATATCATCCAGCTCCTTGCCCAGCATCTTGGACACCAGCTGCACCCGGGGAAGGTCTTTGATCTCATACTCTCCCACCAGTCTGCCGTCCCGCAGAACCGTGATCTTGTCACATACCTCATACACCTGATCCAGGAAGTGGGTGACAAATATAATGCCCACGCCCCGGGCCTTCAGATCCCGCATCAGGCCGAACAGTTTTGCCACCTCCTGCTCATCCAGCGACGAAGTGGGCTCATCCAGGATCAGCACCTTGCAGTCCATGTCCACCGCCCGGGCGATGGCCACCATCTGCTGTATGGCGATGGAGCAGCTTGACAGCTGCTGGTCGGCCCTGGCGGGAATATCCAGAGATTGCAGGATTTTGTCGGCGTCCGCATTCATCTTCTTCCAGTTCTGCCCCAGACCCCTGGTCCGGCCGATATACATGTTTTCCGCCACAGAGAGATTGGGACAGAGGGTGATCTCCTGATACACGGTACTGATCCCCAGTCTCTGCGCGTCCTGGGGGGAGCGGATGGCTACGGCCCTGTCTATCCCTTTTAGCCAGATCTGGCCCTCATCCTTCTCATACACGCCGGTCAGCACCTTGATCAGCGTGGATTTTCCCGCGCCGTTCTCTCCCATCAGGGCATGAATCTCTCCCTCGCACAGGCTGAAATCCACTCCCTGCAACGCTTTGACGCCCGGAAAACTTTTATGGATATTTCTCATTTCCAACACAGATTTTTCTTTCACAGGTATGCACACTCCTTATTTTCTGCAAAAAGCACGGCAGGCGTACTTCGCCTGCCGCCTCTATGTTACGATAGTTTCGGATTAGATGCCGTAATTCTTGATATCGTCCTCGGTGATCTCGTTGGCGTCAAAGCCCTTCTCCTCCATGATGATTACCTTGGGAGAGATGGTCTCGCCCTTCTCCAGTTTCTGGATGATCTCATGAATCTTGGACGCCTGGAAAGGATTGCACTGGCCGTCGTAGTTCCAGTTCTTATTGTACAGCTCCTGCAGAGCCCAGGTGTTGCAGTCAAAGCCCATGATGATGACGTCCTTGCCCACGCCGTGGGAAATATTCGCCTTGTCCAGAGCAGCCACAGCGCCCTTGGCCATATCGTCGTTCTCCGCATAGATCACGTTGAAGGACTCACCGGAATCGATAACGGACTGCACAATCTGCTGTGCTTCCTCTGCGCTCCAGTTCGCGGTCTGCTGGATCACCAGGTTCCAGTTGGCATTGTTCTCCACCGCGGTATTCAGCGCGCCGCTGCGGCCCTTCTGCGCGGCGTTACCGATAACGCCCTGCAAGTGGATGATGTTGTACTCGCTCAGACCCTGGTTGGTCAGCCAGGTCACGGCCGTCTCGCCTTCCTTGTCCATGTCGGACACGATGGACGCCTCGTACAGGCTGGAGTCGGCGTCGATGACACGGTCAAACAGGATCACCTTGACGCCCGCCGTCTGCGCATCCTTCAAAACAGTGTCCCAACCGGCTGTGTCGGCTGCGGACAAAAGCAGATACTCCACACCGTCCTGGATGAACTTCTGCGCGGCGTTGACCTGCTCGTCATTCTGATTGCTGTACGCAAAGGATGCGGCATAGCCGTTGGCCTCGGTGAACATGTTCTGCAGATCCTTGTTGTTGGCGGTACGGTAACCGGACTCGTTGGAGTCGTTGTTGATGATACCCACCTTGATGAGTTCTCCGCCCTGGTTTCCGCCGGTTGTCGCCGCAGGCTCGCTGCCGCAGGCGGTCATGCCGGCCACCATGGCAACCGTAAGTAACAGTCCCAATAATTTCTTTTTCATATTTCTTTCCTCCCATCATTTATGGAAATAATCCGGAGCTTTGCTCCTTACGCACTAATCGTAACATCGCAAAAAATACACGTCAATTTACCAATATAGCAAATTTACTAAGTTTATAAGATGTTTACAATACAAATTTTGTGTGGTAAAATCAATTTCAACACAACTTATACGTACGCATGCTCTTATGGTGGATTTTTTCATATTTTGGGCGGATATTTTATCCTGGCATCCCTTTTCTGCCCGCAGATTCGGCATCAGATTTACCATGGGCAATATACATATTAACAATTGCCGCCCGTATAATCTGATTTTTTGAGATTTTGACAGAGTAATTTTATTGGAAAACGGAGGGAGAGATCCGTTTTTATTACTCCTGTTGATTTTTTTTTGGAAATATTTACAGGACATAAGGAGGACAGAAACCTATGGCGATCAAGTACAGGTGGCTGGCGCAGCAGCTCCGCAAAAAAGTATACGACAACATGGAAAAGGGCGTCCCCAGACTGCCTTCCGAGCAGGATCTGTGCCGCCACTACGGAGTGAGCCGCCAGACCGTGCGCCAGTCCCTGGCGCTGCTGGAGCAGGAGGGCCTGATAACCAGAAAACAGGGCAGCGGCTCCTTCATCACCGGGCTCACCTCCGGAAGAAACACTGTCGGCCTGCTGCTGGCCGATGATCAGGACTCGTACCGCGCCGCGCTGCTCGAAGAGATACGGCAGAGCCTGTCCCAAAAGGGGTTCACCGCCAATGTGTATCTCACCGGCAACCGAATCTGCGCCGAACACGCCATCCTGTCCGAACTGCTGGAAACGCCTCCCAGGGGACTGCTGGTGGAAGGTGTGAAGAGCGCCCTGCCCAATCCCAATCTGGATCTGTACCGGCAACTACATTCCATGGGTGTTCCCGCGGTGTTCCTGCGCGGTTCCTATGGGGCGCTGCCCCAGGCTCCCTGTATCCGGGAGGACGATACCGCCGGAACCGCCCTGCTGACCGCCCATCTGCTGCACCAGGGGCACCGGGACGTGGGGGCGGTCTTTCAGTTGGACGACGCGCAGGGACAGCGGCGCTTTCAGGGCTTTGCGGAAACCCTGCGCGGGGCGGGACTGCCCGTCCGGGACGAGCAAATATGCTGGTATGTCACGGAGGACCTGGAGCCCTCCTACTCCGCGCCCTACGGCTTTTTGCTCCGCATGGCGCAGACAAGGCTGCAGGGCTGCACCGCCGTGGTCTGCCAAAACGGCGACGCCGCCTACTGGCTCTCCCGCCTGCTGCCGGATACGGTCATGGCGTCCTGTGAAGATACCTGTGCCGGCACGGGAAACCTGCTGCCCTTCACCGCATTGGAGCGACGCCCCCGGGAGCTGGGAAAAGCGGCGGTTCAAGCCATCACAGACCGTCTGAGAGGGCTGCCCGCATACTCACGGGAGCTGCCGCTGAAACTGGCTGTCAGGGACGGAGACCGCCTGCCTTCAGCGACCCCCTGATCCCTCATGCCCTGTTCCCCATGCGGTACTCCCTGGGACTCATGCCGTGATTTTTCTTGAAGACAAAGCCAAAGTAATGCGGATCCTTATAGCCTGCCAGCGCCGCTATCTCGCTGGAGGATTTCTCCGTGGTCTTTAAGAGCCTCCTGGCCTTTTCCATCCTCTTGGCCGTCACATATTCCACAAAAGTCCTCTCCATGCTCTGGCTGAAGATAGCGCTGAAATAATTGGCGCTCACGCCCACTTCCTCGGACACGCTGTTCAGGGAGAGGCTCTCCTGGTCGAAATTAGCGTCTATATACTCCAGCGCCCGGCGCAGTATCTTGCCCTTCTGGTAGTCGCTCTCCTTGTTGCGGAAGAAAAAGGCCGTCTCCAGCATGTCGGTCAGATACGCTTCCACGTCCTCCGCCGTCATGTTCATGTCCCGCCCCGGGTCGCGCATCCTGCCCGCAAACTCCTCGTCGCTGATCCCCATGGATTCCCGGTAGGCGGAGACGGCAAAACGGATATTCATCACCACATAATCCCGGAATATCCGGGAAGAGAGGGCTCCCCGGATATTTTGCAGATAAGAGTCCACAAAATCCCGGATCTCCCCTGCGCTGCCGCCAAAGAGAAAGTCCCGGATGACCTTGGGATCCATCTGGGCGGGATTTACCTCCCGGATCTCCCTCTCCTCCTGCCCGCCGGACTGATCCGCCAAAAGCTCCTCCGACAGTATGTGCTGCCTGGGATCCAAAAAACGGTAGGCAAGGCAGTGATTCACCACCAGATAACACTCCGGCAGCATACTCAGCCTTTCCACGGATCTGCCCGTGGCCACATACCAGTCCAGCAGCTCCCGGGCGTCCTCGCAGCATCTCTGTATATGTCCCACCGCCCGGCGAATCAGCTCCGGCAGCTCCTGGGCCGCGGCTTTGACCAGCACGCCGTAACAGTCCACGTTCCATCTAAAGAGTATATAGCCGCTCCTGCGCAGAAAATAGTGGAGAATCATGTCCTGCTGCCGGGTGGCCTGCTCCCTCTGCTCCAGGGTAAGCTCCCTCTTTTCCCTCAGATAAAAAAAGAGCAGACTGTAACAGGGAGCCACTATCTCCAGGGAGGCCTTGGCCGCCTCCTCATAGATCTCCGACACGGAGAGTTCTCCCCCCAGTACCCTCTCAAAAAAGCGTCTCCGGGAGAACTGCTCGTACTCGTGCATCTCATCCTGGTAGATGGTCTGGTAATCCTCCGTCTCCCCGCTCTGCTCGATCTTGTCCCTGAGTTCCGTCAGCACCTTCTTCAGTGCGTGCTTGGTGATGGGTTTCAGCAGATACTGCTCCACTCCCAGCTCGATGGCCGTCCTGGCATACTCAAAATCGTCGTATCCACTGATGATAATAATCCTCATCTTTGGAAATTCCCCTGCCACAATCCTGCACAGGGAAAGCCCGTCCATAAAGGGCATCTTGATATCCGTGATCAGCACGTCCGGCCTGGTCTGGCGGATCAGCGGAAGCGCCATCTCCCCGTCCGCCGCCTCCCCCACGAAACGGTAGCCGTACTGCTCCCAGGGAATGGTGTTTTTCAGCCCCTCCCTGATTACGGTTTCGTCCTCCACTAAAAACAGCTTTATCATGCCTCACCTCTTCAATACTCTCTGTCGTCCAGATATTCGCCCACATTTTCCGGCGTAAATATCTGTTCCTTGATATAAAATGTCTTCTCCACTTCCTCCCCCCGCTCCAGGGCCTGGATAAGCTTTTCTACCCATTCTCCCTGATTGGGGTTGCATTCGATGTCTACATTGATCACACCCTGTTCCACCAGTTTCAGCGCCGCCTTGACCGCGTCAAAAGAGACCACAATCACATCTCCTTCGACGCCGGTGGTAATCCCCCGGCGGTTCATGGCGTCCAGCGCCCCGAAAGTCATGTCGTCGTTCTGGGAGACCACCACGTCGATCTCGTCGTACTTGTCCAAAAGGCTCTCCATGACCTCCCGCCCCTTGGCTGTGGTGTACTCCGCGTCCACCTGCTCCAGGATCACCCAGTTTTCGTGGGCGTCCGCCACCTTCTGAAACCCCTCCGTCCTGCCGATGGCGGCGGTAGCGCCCTCCGTCCCCTGCAGCACCACGATGCGGATCTCCTCCTCCTGACGGCCCTGTCCGGCGAGATATTCTTCCAGCCATTTCCCGGCGTTCTCCCCCTCCATGTGAAAATCGGATCCCACCCAGGCGGTATACAGGGTTTCATCCTCCACGTCCACCTGACGGTCCATGAGGATAACCGGTATCCCCGCATCCTTCGCCTCCTGGAGCACCACGTCCCACCCGGTCTCTGTGATGGGGGAGAACACGATATAATCCACCTGGCGGGAGATAAAACGCCGGATCGCCTTGATCTGGTTTTCCTGTTTCTGCCGGGCATTGCTGAAGAGTAAAAAATATCCCTTCTCGTTTGTGAACGCCTTCTGTATGGATACCGTGTTCGCCGTTCTCCACACGGACTCGCTGCCCACCTGGGATACCCCTACCACCACCAGATCCGCTTCGTCCGTCCCGGCGCTCTCCTCCTGTTCCCCGCCGACCTCGAACTGCCCCACGCACCCCGTAAGTGCCAGGGCAGCCAGAAGAAGGAGGAGAAAGCTTTTTATTTTTCTCATGACACGTCCTCCTCCGTCATTCTCACTGCCGGGATCGTGACCTTCACAATCGTTCCCTTTCCTCTGGCGGAACGGATCTCCAGACCGTACTCTTTCCCGAAATACATATGTATCCTCTCGTTTACATTGGCCAGGCCAAACCCCTTCTCCGTCTCCTGACAGGGACGGCTGATCTCCCTGCGCAGAACCTCGAGCTCCTCCGCATCCATGCCCACGCCGTTATCCCGCACCGTCAGCAGTATCCTGTCCCCATCCTTCTCCCCGTGGATATGAATATACCCCTTGGCCCGCTTGTATTTTATGCCGTGGTACAGAGCGTTTTCCACCAGAGGCTGCAGGGTCAGCTTGGGAATCTGATGATCGTATATCGACTGATCGATCTGGATATTGTATTCCAGAATATCGTGATAGCGCATCTCCTGAATCTCCAGATAGTTCCGGATATGCTCTTCCTCCTCCCGGATCGAGATAAATTCTTTCCCCTTGCTGAGCACCAACCGGAAAAAGTTGGACAGCGTGATAACCATGTCCACGGCCTGATCCGTCTCGTTGCTCTCGATGAGCCATACAATGGTATCCAGCGTATTGTACAGAAAATGCGGGTTGATCTGCTCCTGCAAGAGCCGCAGATCCAGCTTGCGCATCTTCTCCTCGTCCTCCCTCACCTGGTCGATCAGGGACTGCATATTCTCTGCCATATTGTTAAAAGCCCGCCCCAGAGCGGCTATCTCGTCCCGGGAGCGAATCTGCGCCCTGACCGCAAAGTCTCCCTCCCCCACCTTCTCGGTGGCGTCGCACAGCTCCTGTATGGGCTGCAGAATCCCCCGGGCAATCAGGAAAGTGACCACTGCCGCCGCCAGTACCAGCGCCACCGTCAGTACGCTGCACAGGATCAGAAACTGATTAATCTGCTGATGCAGCTGGCTGGTCACCTTCTCCATGTTCCTGGTCTGATAGTAAATATAATACTGAATGTCGTCCTGAATCAGCTCGGTCAGAATATAGATATTGCTGTCCAGCTCCTGGATGTTTTCATTATAGCTGCCGCCCGCCGACGCGCTCTCCCGGATATCGTCCACCCTGTTCTCCAGCGTGTCGATATTGCGGAGCATGCTTTGCAGCCACATCATGCTCTCCTCCTCCACGGTGGTATCCATCAGCTGTGAAAAGGCGCTCCTGCACCTGTCGATCAGGGCATAGGGATCCTCCAGCGCCGGATCCTGTCCGATCCCGTCAAAGGACACATAGCCGACCACCAGCTTATACAGGCTCTCGTCCATGTCCTCCTTGAAATTCAGATTGTAGTTGTTGGCGACCGTTATGTTGCTGACGATCTCCTCATAATTGCGGCTGTAATTCAGCATAGAGGCCAAAAGATACATGGCCAGCAGCAAAAAGGGCAGCGCCGCGATCAGGGGCATCAGGAGTATTTTCCCCCGAATGGAGGATCCGGCATTTGACCGGGAATTTCTCTTACTGGGCATATTCCTGCGCTCCGTTTAATCGAAAGAACTCCGCAAACCCCTCGTAGCCCACCAGCTCGTCCGCATCGTGGGGATTTATGTCATAATAGTATTCCCCCGTGTCCAGTGTCTTGGAAAGGCTGTCCAGCGGGAACCCGGGACGGCGGATCGCATGAGGCCTGGCCGTGAGCAGAAAGCGGCGGCTGGCCAGACTCTCCCCCATGGACTCGCAGACATGCTCCCTGTCCAGAACCAGACAGATCGCATTGCGGTAGCGGGCCGTGATATCCCCGTACCGGGCGGCCAGTCCTCCGTAATAGTCCAGCATGGCCTGATCGTCCAGATAGACTCCCCGGGGGGAACGCACATGCAGACCCGGCTGCAATTCCTCCGGCAGATTCTCCAGATACAGCCCGGAGTCGCAGGAAAAAAGGGGGATCTTATAATGGTCATAGTAATACAGCGCTTTTTGACGGGCGTTTTCCAGAGGGCTGCCGCCCTCTTCCGGCGCCGTCGGCACCGATTCCATATCCCTGAGAGATAACAAAGAGATATGCAGAGGCAGCAAGGCATCCCGCATGGCGGAATACTTGGCCGGATTTGATGTGGCATATAGCAATTGCACGGTTGTATCTCCTTTGAATGCTTAATTCATTTTCGCGGCTTTATCTGCATAATGCTCCGCATTGCGGCGGCTTGCCCGGATTTCCTCTTCCGTTACCGCCCGTTTGATGCGGCCGGGGCTTCCTATTACCAGACTGTTGTCCGGAACCTCCATGCCCTGGGTCACCAGAGCGCCCGCGCCGATTATACAATTGCGGCCAATCCGTGCATGATTCATGACAATGGCCCCCATGCCGATCAAAGTGTTGTCGCCCACCGCGCAGCCGTGGAGGATCGCACCGTGACCCACAGTCACATATTCCCCCAGCTCTACTTCTCCGCCGGGATCCATATGCAGCACCGCATTGTCCTGAATATTGCTGCCACGGCCAATACGGATAGGGCCGTCATCCGCCCGCAGCGTGGCATGATGCCAGACGCTGACAGCCTCGCCCAGCCGAATATCCCCGGACAGGGAGGCGCTGGGGGAGATGTAGGCCGACGGCGTCTTTTCCCATGACGGCCCCTCCCAGGTCAGACGGTGCAGCGCTCCCTGCTCCTGCAATCCTGAAAAATTCTGCTGCCGGAGCGCCTCGTACAGTACGATGGCCACGGAATTGGACAGGTTCAGAGAGCGAATGTCCTCCAGCATGGGGATACGGATACAGTTTTCCTCATGCTCCACCAGAATCTCCTCCGGTATCCCTGCGCTCTCTTTGCCGAACATAATATAATCGTCGGGAAGAAATGCCGCCTCCGTATAGCATTTCCGGGCTTTGGTGGTGGCCATCCAGATCCTGGCCCCGGGGTGGGTCTTCTGAAATTCCGCAAAATTTATATACCGATTTACATCCAGCTTTTCCCAATAATCCATGCCCGCCCGGCGAATGGACTTCTCATCCAGGTGAAACCCCAGCGGCTCGATCAGGTGCAGACTGCTGCCCGTGGCCACGCAGGTGCGCCCGATATTGCCGGTATTGGCCGGAATCTCCGGCTGATGCAGTATGATGTGCATATCCTTCCTCTTCCTCAGGCCCTGTCTTCAGGCGCGCCAATGTACCCTGGCCCATACTTTATCCTGCAAACCATGAGCCGGGCCGCCATGCCCGGATACTTATTGAATCAGCCTTGAGACGGACAAAGACTATCTTTGTCCGCTCTCCCGCAATTTGGTGACAAAGCGGCTCAGCCTGGTCATGGCCTCTCTCAAGGTATCCAGCGAATAGGCATAAGAAATTCGCAGAAAGCCTTCGCCACTGTCGCCGAACGCCGTGCCCGGCACAGCCGCCACCTTCTCCGCCTCCAGAAAGGCGTTGGCAAACTCCTCGCTGGTCATGCCAAATTCCTTGATGCAGGGGAACACATAGAAGGCCCCGAAGGGCTCAAAGCACTCCAGTCCCATCTCCTGAAAGGCGTTGAGCAGGAAACGTCTGCGCTGGTTGTAGGAAACCTTCATCTTCTCCACGTCCGTATCCCCGTTTTTCAGCGCCTCCACAGCCGCATACTGACTGGTGGTGGGAGCGCACATGATCGCAAACTGATGGATCTTGGTCATCTGCTCGATGATGGCGTGAGGGCCGCAGGCATAGCCCAGCCTCCAGCCTGTCATGGCATAGGCCTTGGAAAAACCGTTGATCAGAACGGTTCTCTCCTGCATACCCGGCAGAGAAACGATAGACACGTGCTTTTCCTTGTAGGTCAGCTCGCTGTATATCTCGTCGGACATGACAAATATGTCATGTTTTATGATCACCTGGGCTATCGCCTCCAGATCCTTTTTCTCCATGATAGCGCCGGTGGGATTGTTGGGAAAAGGCAGGATCAGCACTTTGGTTTTGTCCGTGATCGCCTCCTCCAGCTCCTGAGCCGTCAGCCGGAACTCATTTTCGGCCTTCAGATCGATGATCACCGGTTTGGCTCCGGCCAGGATCGCGCAGGGCTCATAGGACACAAAGCTGGGCTGGGGGATGATCACCTCGTCCCCGGGATTGACCATGGCCCGCAGACAGATGTCAATGGCCTCGGAACCGCCCACCGTGATCACTACTTCCTTGTCCCAGGCGTATTCCACGCCCTGTTTTCTCCTGATATAATTGCATACCTCCTGGCGCAGTTCCTTCAGTCCCGCATTGGAGGTATAAAATGTCCGGCCCCTCTCCAGGGCGTAGATGCCCTCGTCGCGAATGTGCCAGGGCGTATCAAAATCCGGCTCGCCCACGCCCAGGGAGATGGCGTCTTTCATCTCGCTGACGATATCAAAAAATTTGCGTATACCCGACGGTTTCAGCGCAACCACCTGGTCTGACAACGGATTCCTCATGGCGTGATCACCTCTCTTTCATCCTCTGTTTTCTGCACAAAGATCGTTCCGTGATCCTTATATTTTTTCAGGATAAAATGGGTGGAAGTACTGAGCACCCGGTCCAGCGTGGACAGTTTATCCGACACAAAGCTGGATACCTCCCGCAGCGTCTTGCCTTCCAGGATCACCATCAGGTCAAAGCCGCCGGAGATCAGGTACACGCTCCGCACCTCCGGGTAGCGGTATATTCTCTCCGCCACATTGTCAAAGCCCTGGCCCCTCTGAGGGGTGACGCGCACCTCGATCAGCGCAGTCACTTTCTCATTGGAGGTCTTTTCCCAGTTGACCAGCGTGTGGTAGCCGCAGATGATGCCTTCCTTTTCCATGGTCTCCAGCTCGTTGACCACGTCCACTTCCCGGACGCCCAGGATGACCGCCAGCTCCTTTAAGTCTATGCGGCTGTTTTTCTCGATTACGGATAATAATTCTTCTCTCATTCTCTATGCTCCTTTTCTATTGGTTGCTATTCAAACATTTGTATATTTCATCCTGCGGAGGTTTGTCCAGATAGCGTTTTTCTTCGGCGTTGCAGATCAACCTGTCGTTGCTGTCGGTGATCTGTCCGATTATGGTGGCTGGAATACCCTGCTCCTTCAAGTTCCTGACCAGGATTTCTCCCTGGTCGGCTGTCAGGATCAGGCAGCCGGAGGAGGCCAGCGTATAGGGGTTGATTCCGCAGAATTCGCATATCTCCACCGTCTCCTGGCGAATGGGGATCCTGCGCAGGTCTATGGTCAGTCCGACACCCGAACTCTCCGCGAGTTCCCAGAGGGCTGTCAGTATGCCGCCTTCCGAGGCGTCATGCATGACACGGATGCCGGACTGCGCCGCGGATGCGGCCTCCGGTATGACGGACAGAAAGCGGTCAAAGGTTTCCGCCTCCTCTATCAGCCGCATGGGATAACGCTCTGCCAGCCGCTGGCGGTTTTGGCGGGCCAACATGGCCGTGCCCTCCAAGGCGATCCATTTGGTAAGTATGATATCCTGCCCGGGTTTTGCCCCCTGGGTAGTCTGTAGAGACACTCCCTTGATGGGGATTCCCCAGCCTGTGACACAGGCTATAGGGACGTCCACATGGCTGCTTACAGTGGTATGACCTCCGGCTATCTGTATTTCCAGGCGTGCGCATGTATCCTCCGCCGCTGCCATCAGGCGTTTTAGCCGGGATTCCTCTGTATCCTGGGACAGCGACAGCGTGAGCAGAATCGCTGTGGGCCGGGCGCCGGACGCGGCCAGATTGTTGGTGCATTTGATCAGTATCCGGGCCATGTCCTCCTCTGTCGCCGCAGATCCCTGTGAGACAGCGCAGGCACAGGTGTCGGAGACCGCAAAAATGGCGCAGTCTTCCCCTATCCCTGCGCCACTGACCACTTCCGGCCTCTTTGTCTTGATCTGACTTAATATAGAGCGTTTCAGAACACTGTCCGATATTTTCCCTATTCTCATCCCCTGCGCCCTCTCATACCGCCTTCCGTCCGCCTGAGCAGACCTGTAAGTCAGGCGTTCTTTTGATCTATTGCGCCTGCGCCATGGCAGCGGCCATGGCTGCCTGCTGCTGAGCGGCTACAACGGCTATCACATTGCGCACGTTAGCCACGCTGCCGCTGTTGATGGCATCGATAATAGCGGCATAGGCATTGGGATCCGCCGTTGCCGTACCCACATGATAGCTGCTGGGAACCATTTTATAGGAACTGCTGTTTACCTGAGTGCGCTCCACTTCCACGCCGTTTTCCGTCACTACTTTCCACAGCTGGGCCTTGTAGCCGATATGGGCGCTGTCGCCTTTTACCAGATATCCGATAGGCTGAGACGCTTCTGCATACAGCATTTCTCCGGGCGGATTGATCACTTCCAGCACTTTGCTCTCATATGTCACTTTGCGGTCACCGCTGCGGGTCTCATGCCCATAGATATTAAAAGTGATCTTTTTTCCCTCTATGATGCCTTCTATATAAACAGGAATGTCCAGATTATTTACAAATTTAAAATCTTTACCGGAAGATTCCGCGATGGCGGCATCCGCGGAAGGATCCACATAGGTGACAATCATGGAATGGTTGTACCGCTGGGTTACCTCCAGCTCCGCGCGCAGCACCGCGTTATACAGTGTGGTGGACACCTGGCAGATGCCGCCGCCCAGACTGTCAACCACTTTGCCGTTCAGATAAGAGCCCGCCATATAGTAACCGTTCTTCTCTGTGAAGGGCGCTACCGCCTCGTAGGTGGAAAACTCCTCGCCGGGATACAGGGTGGTGCCGTCGATCAGCTTACACCCATTGGATACATTGGCGCTCCTGTCCGCGCCGGAGGAAGAAAAGGAGGTGGTAAAACTGCCCAGCAGATCCGTCACCTGAGCCAGATCTTCGGCAGAGCTCACCGGCTCCTGCACCGTGACATTCAACGCGATCACGCCGGGCTGCAAATCCCATGTCCCCGTCATATACTCATAAACCGTATCGATGGAAGTCTCCACATCCAGATAATAACCCACCTGTCCCTCTATCACCGTAAAAACGCCGTTTTCACGTTTCAGGGAGGCATTCATTACCGGTTGGTCATACGCGGTACACTGTTCTGTCAAAACCTGGTTGATGGCATTAATATCAAAATCGAATGTGAGCGCATAGTTTACCGGCTCCCGCTGCAGATCCTTCAATATCTTGTAACGGGTGATCACATTGCCCTCCGTACCGATGGCCAGCGCCTCGTCCAGAATCTGCGGATTGCTCCAGCGGATCCCCAGATCTCCTGCCGTCACCTGTACTTCCATATTATTGGAGGTCTGCAAGGTCAGCTGCACAGGCTTTAGAGTCGTGTCTATGTATTGCTCCACTGTTTCTGTGGCCTGCTGCCGGGTCATCCCACCCACATCCATACCCTGGATCAGCACGCCGTCCTTCAGTGTCGCCTCCCCGGCCGCGCTCGCAGGCATACCGATCCCGCATAACAACACCAATGAAAAAATGATTGCCAGACTCCAAAAACTTATCCTCTTTTTCATACTTCCCTCTTCCATCATAAAACACAAATCAATCCCGCAATAAATCGTTGAAAAATCACATCAAATATGCTAATGTAGGGATGATCATCGCCAGCACGATCAGAATGACTATGACGGCGGATACGACCCTTTTTGTTTTTTTGTTGTTAAAATTCATCATGAAACCATCTCTCCTTAGGATTGTTTTGCAATTTAACTGTTAAGCAGTATAAACTCTGAAAGGATATTATATATGAATTTGTTTCTTATTGCAAGTTTTATAATTTTTACAAGCATACTTTCCATAGTCATAAGACGGCACAACCGGACCGAAAAGAATCGGCAGGAACAGTTCTGGGAACGGGAACAGCGCGCCAATCAGGTGCGCCGCAAGTCTCTGGACGGTCTGGATTATGTGACGATCCCGCTGGACGCCCTGCCCACGGACGTCATGAGCCAGGACGTCATCGTGCAGGACTGCCTGGACACTTTAGCCTCTTTATCCCGGGAAAAAATGGTGAATCTGGCAGGATATACCAACACGGATCTGAAACTGGCCTACGGCACCGCCAATATTACAGCCCTGTCCCAATATGACCAGAATTTCACCCTGCTCGCCCAGACTCTGCAAAAATGGGCCGAGACACTCTATAACGGCGGATATACCGCCCAGGCCCGGCAGATCCTGGAATACGCCGTGCTGACTGCCCACAGCGACGCAGGCACGTCCTACCGACTGCTGGCCTCGCTGTATGACCAGAGCGGTGAGCCGGAAAAGGTAAAGGCCTTATATCAGACAGCTCTGGCTCTGACCTTCCCATCCGGCAAGACCATCGCCCGCACTCTGCGGGAGACTTACAGTTACATCAGTCCCGCAGATTCCGATTAATATCATTTTATGCCCATGGGACAGATATTAGAACCTCTGTCACAGCTCCAGTTTTTCCGCTACCTGCCGCCAGGTATCCTCGTCGGTGTCCGGCAGCGCCTTATGGCTGATATTGCAGGCCTCGCAAACGGAATAGTAAAAATAGTTGTGTCCGGTCAGCAGCGATTTCTTTACCGCTTTCGTCAGATACAGGCCGTACTCCTCGATACCGCTCTCTTTAAAATCCTGTAAAAAGCTCTCTATATCATAGTCTATGGTCAGCAATTCCATCTCCCAGCCCCGGACGTCTCCCTCCATAACGGCAAACTGGGCGTGACGCCCCTGTTCGTCTATGGGCATTCCCAGAGAACCGGGATTGAGGTAGGTCTTGCCATAGAGTTTACACAGCTCCTGATGATGGGAATGTCCCCCCAGCAGATACCGGGTCTGTAAGGCCCGCATGCTCCGCTCTTTCAGGGGGCGGTCAAACTCGAAATTCCCCCGGATCACTCCCGGCGCGCCATGGCAGACCGTCAGAGGCGGACAGTCTCCCAGCCGCAGCACCTTCTCCGAAGGCATGGCTTCCATCCAGTCCAGATCGCTGTCCGTGACATGCAGGCTGGTATAGTACAGCGCGCCGTTGGGCGAACAGATATGCCAGCCCTGGTTTCGGCGGCGGTTATCCAGCAAATATTCCTCCCGGTTGCCGCGGATCAGATAACAGGGATATTTTTTCTCCATCCCGTATATCATGGCCAGCGTGCGCTCCGGGTAAGGACTGTCCGTGACATAATCCCCCAGACCGACGACCGCTTCTACGGGGTGATCATCCACATAGGACAGAAAGGCCTCCAGCGCCTTATAATTGCCATGGACATCGCTGATGACCGCCACCCTCATGTCAGCTTACAGGGACCGTCCCCGATCTCCACCACATAAAAGTCCGCGGCATACCCGATCCGGGACTGATAGGCGGCGCCTACGCGGGCTATGAAGTCATCTATGGAACCGTTTTTTACGATGCTCACGGTACATCCGCCAAAGCCTGCGCCGGTCATGCGGGAGCCGATCACTCCCTCCACTTTCCAGGCCTCCTCCACCAGCGTATCCAGCTCTATGCCGGTCACTTCATAGTCGTCCCGCAGGGATACATGGGAGGCATTCATCAACTGTCCGAAAGCTGCTACATCATTATTTTTTAACGCCTGCACCGCCTGTACGGTCCGCCGATTCTCATACACCGCATGGCGGGCTCTTCTCCGATGCACCTCGCTGCCTATGCTGCCCTGATATTTTTCAAATTCTTCCTCCGTCAGTTCTCCCAGAGATCCGACGGCACACACCTTTTGCAGCTCCGACAGCGCCTGTTCGCACTCGCCGCGCCGCTCGTTGTATTTGGAGTCTCCCAGGCCTCTCTTTTTGTTGCTGCAGGCAATAACGATCTTGGCGTCCTCCAGTCTGATCGGCGCGTACTCATAGGAGAGCGTAGCCGTATCCAAAAAGATTGCATGTTCCTTTTTTCCCATGGCAATGGCAAACTGATCCATGATGCCGCAGTTCACCCCATTGAAATGGTTCTCCGAATACTGCCCGATCAGCGCCAGATCCTGATTGGAAACGTCAAAGCCAAACATATCCCGCAGAATAAAACCTGTGAGCACTTCCACCGATGCGGAAGAAGACAGACCGGAACCGTTGGGAATATTGCCGCACAGCAGGATATCCAGACCGTTCGGAATCGGCACACCTTTCTCCTCAAAAGCCCACATCACGCCCTTGGGGTAGTTGGTCCAGTCCGCCCAGGGATCGGGACATAGATTATCCAGAGTGGACTCGATCACGCCGATACGCTCAAAATTCATGGAGTAAAAACGCAGTTTTCGATCCTGGCGCTTTCTGGCGACTCCGTAAGTACCTATCGTCAGCGCGCAGGGAAACACATGACCGCCGTTATAGTCCGTGTGCTCTCCGATCATATTTACGCGGCCCGGCGCGAAATATACCTCCGTGCCCTCCGTATCGCCAAATACTTCTGCAAACTTACATAGTATGGTTTCTTTCATGTTCCCCCTCTTTCCGCATGCCCGTAGCTGTCTCGTCAACTACCGCTGAGTCCTTGTTTTCCGCGCCATTATACAATATATTCTTTTGCGTCCAAATCCGCCTGCGCTCGCTCCAGGTCTTCCCGGATATGCAGGTGCTGCGGGCAGACCTGCTCGCATTTTCCGCATTTTATGCAGTTCTTAGGTTGCTGCGCGTCCCCCAGATCGTTCTCCCAGTGATTCTTGACCACATTGTAATTCTGATACATATGATAGCGGTTCCAGCAGCCGAACGCGCCGGGAATATTCACTCCCGCAGGGCAGGGCATACAATAGCGACAGCCCGTACAGCCATTTTGGATGCGGCTCTTCATCAGCGCCACCACTTCCTGTACCGTGGCCTGCTCCGCCTGGGAAAGGGCTTTGAAATCGCCAAAGGTCTTCAGATTGTCCTCCACCTGCTCCATATTGCTCATACCGCTGAGTACCACTTTTACATTGGGCAGCGAACCCACCCAGCGCAGAGCAAAGGACGCCATACTGGCCTGCGGGTCATGGGCCCGGAACTTTTCTGTGATATCCTGAGCGAACGCCGCCAGAGAACCTCCCTTGACCGGCTCCATGATCACCATGGGAACGCCTTTTTTCTCCGCCAGGGTGTAGCCCTTTAAGCCTGCCTGCTCCTCCGTGTCCATATAGTTGAGCTGTATCTGGCAGAAGTCCCAGTCCCGATAGGATAGGATTTCCTCGAAAGTCTCGTAGCTGTCATGGAAAGAGAAACCCAGGTAGCGAATCCTGCCCTCCGCTTTCAACTGTTCCAGACGCTCCACCACGCCCATATCCCGCATCTCTTTAAAGCTGCCCCTGTTCAAGGCATGCATCAGGTAAAAGTCTATGTATTCCACCTGTAATTTTTCCAGCTGTCGGTTGAATATCCGGTCCACATCCTCCAGAGACTTTACCTCCCATACCGGCAGCTTGGTAGCCAGATAAAAGCTGTCTCTGGCATGCTCTTTCAGCACTTCTCCCACGAACAGCTCGCTCTCGCCGCCATGGTAGGGATATGCGGTGTCGATATAATTGACTCCCGCCGCCATGGCCTTTTCCAGCATGGCCTTTGCCTGCGTCCTCTCGATCTTGCCGTCCCCGCCTGTGGGAAAACGCATACATCCAAATCCCAACAGGGACGTTTCGATACCAAGGTTCTCCATCTTTCTCTTTTCCATACGCTCTTCCTTTCTTATTAAGAGTTCCGCATTATTGGCTCAGTGTTCCGTCCTGGGTGAAAACTACCCCATACCCTGCGCTATAGCCGTTGATCTTCTCAATGATCCGGGCCGCCTCATCTCCCTGCGCCGGTGTGGGTTGAAAATTGTTTCGGTCCCGCACGGAACTTACCGAGCAGGGAATAATCTGTATCTGTCTGTCTTCCTGCTTGACCCCGTCTACAAATGTAAACGTCTGTCGGAAGATCATCGTATCTTTATCCACCGGATTCCGATTGGCCCCAAAACAGAAATTAGCCAGGCTGTATATAATATATTTTCCGTTGTATTCCTCTATGCCCTGAAGTACATGAGGATGATGCCCTATGACCAGATCCGCACCCATATCAATGCATTTGCGCCCCAGATACTGCTGGTTCTCCGTGGGATAATTATCCTTCTCGATACCCCAGTGACAGCAGGCCAGAATCAAATCCGCACCCTCTCCGCGCAATTTCTCGATACCCTCGGCCAACAGCTGTTCGCTGCCCAGCCCCCAGGCCACCTCATTGACGGATACAAAACCGATACGGATCCCCTTGTCCGTATCATAGATCCCCACATTGCGGTCATAGGCATAAATAATTCCCTCCGCCTCCAGCGCCGCCACCGTATCGTCGCTCCCTCGGGTACCATAATCCATCCGGTGATTGTTGGCAAAACTGACGGCCTCCACATCCCCTGCCGTCAACAGCCGTGCATATTCAGGATCACCCTTGATATTGTATGTCCTGCTTTCGTCCCGCTCCTCACTGTAAGTCAGCACACCCTCAAAATTAACGATGGTCATGTCGTCATCTGCAAAGATAGCCCGCACATTTTCAAAGAAATAGCCCTCATCCTCAATCTGATCATAGGCCTGTCGGAAAGAATACTCGTATTCCTGCTCCTGATGATTGCCCAGAGAGCAATCGCCCGCCGCCGAAATAGTTATGGTCTCTACCTGGGGCCGGGGCGTTTCCATCGGCGGTACTTCCTCCGTTTCATCTCCATTTCCCTCTGACGCAGGAGCGGCGGTGGGAATGGGTATCCCGACGATCTCCCTCGCCTCCTGCCATCGCTCCGTATCGGCAGGCTGCTCTCCAGCCTCCCTTCCCGGTGACTCACTGCCGCAGGCTGTCAGCATAAAAAAACATAAGACCACCGTGCCGATGCGCAAAACCACCCTACTCACTGTATCGTCTCTCCTTGCGATTCCTATTTGCGGTCAATTCCACGTATATTTATATCTATTTTACTACAAACAGGGGGAAATGTCATTCGTTTCTTTTTATTCTTTTCACCGTTTTTGGCTTTTGCCTCTTTCGTTCCACATGTCATTGCATCCAATGTAATTCCATACTTTCCCACAACTCCATTCATGACATTAGGGCGGAAATCTTTGAGGATTTAGGGGACCGTTTAAACTTTTTCAGCATTTTCATGTCTCTCTTCCGGCCAATATAGTTCCATATTTTTACGTAATTCCGTATCATCAAGTTGAAACCCATTTTTAACTCTCTCCGCGGTTTCTTGAAATCCCAGTTTCATATCCCTGCAAGTCATTATCAGTACCTGAATTCCCCGGCTGATTCCCCGGCCGATTCCCTCACGAAGACCTTCCTGAAGTCCTTCGTTGCGCCCTTGCCGGAGTCCCTCATTACGCCCTTGCCGGAGCCCCTCGTTGCGCCCTTGCCGGATCCCCTCATTACGGCCTTTTCTCTCATATTGGTCAAACAATTCGCACACGGTTATCTCATCCTCCTCTCGAATATTCATCGTATCCAATTGCTTTTCTATATCCTCTATATCACAGTCTCCGGAAAGCACCTTCAGCATCCGGATTAACGAGCCTTTATGGATCACCCGCCTGTCCGAACGGTAGCTGTTTCCCTCCGCCAGATAGTCCAGTACAATCCTCATATCGCTATTGAACCGTTCTCTGACTTCCTGTGGCAGATGGCGCATCTCCCACACATGGAGATGTATATTATCTATGTAGTCCTTCAGCTTGAGCGGCAGATCATGTTTGGAAAATAACTGACTGATGCTGCGGCAGCCATGCCAGCGTCCCTTTCCCCAATAAAGTATCAGTTCTATTACGGGACAGGTGCAGGATATCTTTCCCTCATACTGTTCCCGGTACGCGCCTCCCAGATATCCCGCCTTTCGCAGAATCATACGGCTGTCCGGCAGAGTCTGGTTGGCAAACAGGTACATCGCCCTGATCTGTCCCCCTCGCATCTCATATTTTGCCAGATCCTCATATTGGTTGCGTAGTCTTTTCCCGTTGTCCCCATAGTAGAGAGTCTCCGTCGGCGCCGGTAAAAGCTCCGTGGCGCTGATGAGGATTTCCCCGTCAAATAATAGCGCATTGAGCACGTCCGCCGCCACATCAGGAAAAGCCACAAAATCCTTTTCCACCAAATCCTTCTGTTCCATCATTTCTCCCTGCATCCGCAGTCTGTCCTCCGTTTCCGCAGACATGACAACAGAGAGAAATCTTTCGTCAGTCCGCCATATTTGTTGTAAAAGTTGAATCTGTGGCGAGCCGCCCAATAAACACTTGAAACCTGATTTTTTGAAGTGTAAAAATAATCCTGAACTTTTCTATCCCAAAGATACCATACCTAATCCGAAAAAGCAAGGGTCTCCAGAAAAATCGAATCACTCAATTATTTCTATACCCTTTTTGCAGCCTAACCCATACGCAGTTACCCTTTTCCCCCAATCAGGAAAACACCTTAGTACGCTTTGAACTTATGATATTCTCATACGTCAACCTTTCGTGGCATTTCAGGGTCTTTAAAATATGGAGCGGCTAAGTCCTGTCACACTTTATACTACAAATCTTTATTTTGGCCAGTATAACTCCATATTTTTCCTCAACTCCGTATCATCAAGTTGGAATCCCTGTTTAACTCTCTCCGATGTTTCTCTAAATCCCAGTTTCATATCCCGGCAGGTCAGTATCAGGATCCGGATTCCCTCACGGAGACCCTCATGAAGTCTCTCACTACGGCCTTGCTGCAGTCCCTCATTGCGTCCTTTTCTCTCATATTGGTCAAATAATTCGCACACGGTTATCTTATCCCCCTCTCGAATATTCATTGTATCCAACTGCTTTTCTATGTCCTCTGTATCATAATCTCCGGAAAGCACTTTCAGCATCCGGATCAGCGCGCCTTTATGAACTACCTGCCTGTCCGAACGGTAGCCGTTTCCTTCCGCCAGATAGTCCAGTACGATCCTCATATCGCTGCCAAAACGTTCTCTGACTTCCCGGGGTAGATGGCGCATCTCCCACACGTGAAGACGCATATTGTCTATGTAGTCTCTCAGTTTGGACGGCAGAGCCTGCCCAAAAAATAGCTGGTCGATACTGCGGCAGCCATGCCAGTGTCCATTTCCCCAATAAAGTATCAGTTCTACCACTGGACAAATGCTACTTATCTTCCCTTCGTACTGCTCCCGGTACACGCCTCCAATGTATCCCGCCTTTCGTAAGATCATGCGGCTGTCCGGCAGGGCAGGGTCTAGTTTGCAAACAGATACATCGCCCTGATCTGCCCCTCCCGCATCTCATATTTTGCCAGATCCTCATATTGGTTGCGGAGTCTTTTCCCACTGTCTCCATAGTAGAGCGTCTCCGTAGGCGCTGACAAAAGCTCCGCGGCACTAACAATGGGCTCCCCATCATACAAGAGCGCATTGAGTGTATCCGCCGCCACATCAGGAAAGGCCACAAAGTCCTTTTCCGCCAAGTCTTTCTGTTCCGCCATTTTTCCCCGCATCCGCAGTCTATCCTCCGTTTCCGCAGACATGGCTACAGAGAAAAACTTTCGCCAGTCCGCCATATTTGTTATAAAAGTTGAATCTGTGGCGAACCGCCGAAATAACACTTGAAACACGATCTTGGGGAACGTGAAAATGATTCTGAACTTTCCAGTTCAAAGATACCATAGTCAAATTGAAAACGCAAGGGGTTCTATAAAAAATAAGATTTCTTTTATTGTTTTTATATTCGCTTAATAAAGTAGTCCGTATATGGGCTACTTTATGTACTATTCGAAAGCATTTAGCCTACATAACATTTCCGAAACAGAAATGCTCAATCCTCTTCAACCCCTGGATGGGCGCATAAATTATTCATTATTAGTTGCATCTATTTTATAAATACTAAATTATCTTTCGTGGATATATTCTATCAGTCGGGAGGATTAATGTAAAACAGCAAGAATTGGCTGTCTATTTTTTATAATTAAACATATATTTTAGTAATACTAAAGTTCAATTGGTTCATTCACCAATGGTCTGTGCAAAGTAAACGGTAGATAGGGCGCTTACGAGCCACAGCAATCTATGTTCTTCAGCAGTTTCAAGCCTCTAAAAATAAGACCCCGGCACTAACTATCGCATAGCACCGGGGTTCTCTAATATAGAGTTAATTCATGATCCAACCGTTAGCCGTCGCATCCCAGGCCAGATTGCCACTGGTAATCCAAGAACCGCCTACATACTCCTGATACTGGGCCGCACTGGCATTTATAGCGAAACGTGTGGTATCATCAATATAGTACAATGGCCCGTATTCGGTAAGTGTAGGGCAGTACATCACTTTAGGTGTAACTGCGCCCCTGACATCGATATTTGGGTCTTTAAAGCAAAATACCACATGACCCTCACAGCCCTTTATACTATCCATTATATCCTGCGTCAATGTAATGCCGCCAACATTCATAGGCATAGATTTTTCTTTGTACCATTGCGGGTTCAACGGGTCGGCATTTAACGCAGCATTATAATACGTCCAAAAAGAATCGTTGTTCCATTCCGGATGTTCTGCCCGCAGTTCAGTTTCTGTCTTCGGCTCAAGTGGCAATCTCCCCAGAAACGGATTGTACTCATAAATCATTGTAATTGTCCCGTCGGCTTTATCTGCCAGAGCCTTGCACTCCGCCTTATCCGCTGCGGTAAGAGTGAAAGTCAATACAGAATCCCCATCCGGCACATCTTTCTTTTTCTCCATACCGGTCACTGTGATATCGCGTCGCACATCATTTAGATATCCCGGCCTGTCAGCCACCACGCCGATAAATCTTCTCATATCAATAAAATAATAATCATGATCGTCTTTATCCCATCCTCGGTCAAACTTAAAATGAACCTTATAATCGTTGATGGCATCTGCTGTTGTCACAAAAATCTTATTTTCTCTCTGCCAGGAACACCCCGAATCCAATGCATTTCTATATAATGCCGCGACTTCTTCTACCTCATAATTCTCAATAACGGTATCATTTACCAAGTTCCCGCTCTCATCCAAATATTGATAATTCAGTTCTATTCTATAGCCTGCCACCCCTAAACCCGGATTGACAAAAGAAGGCGCCGCATTATATATATACCAGCCTCTGTTGAACCCTTCCGCAGGGGTATTATAGTATGCCAAAATATAGGGCAATGTGTAAGAAGGCCCCCAGTCCCAAGCTGTATTTGTTTCATGATACGGCATCAGTGTCAGATCCCATTTGTCACGAATATTATTCAAATCAAGATCCGCCTTTATCGGCAAATGCTGTTCTCTTTGCCAGGGATCAAAATCGCCCGCAAGAGCAGGCAAGAAATTCCCTGCGCTGTCATAGGCGCTAAACTTTACTCTGGCATTCCACTTATACATGATACTGCCATCCGGATTAAACCAAAAATTCTCATCTCCCAGATGGTGAACAGCAATATCCAACTTACCGTTTCTCTTCCATGCCTCATAATCCAATATCCAGAAATCACTTACCGTTCCATATTTCAGACCTGATTTATTGGTCTGTATACTGGAATCAACGGGATTTCTGCCTTCCGGATGCAGCGCCGTACCTGTTACTTTCAACTCGCAGCCAGGGGTCAGATCATTTGTAAGCTTAACAATGACATAGGGAACATTCCCTTCAACGCCCTGCCCCACCACGGTACACATACTGTCAAAAGGCACTATCGTAGTATTACCGTCCGCATCTGTTTTGGTAAATTCATAGGACCATCCCACCGTATAAGGATTGACATAATCCACATCATACCATACGCCTGGTTCTTTTTCCAGAGTAGTACCCAGCAAGGGCGCAGTCACTTTATATGTAGCTCCTGATTTATTGACTTTGCCGCCAATCTTAAACCCGTTTACATTGACCGAATTTACCCGCCGCACATACACCTTAACATTGATCGGCGCAACCGAAGAGTCCGTGGGCACCACGTCAAAACTAAAGTGCGCGTCGTCCCCGACGCCTGTCCCTGTCTCGTCCAGCCCTACTTTGATCTGCGCCAGATGGGAATCTACCTTCGTAACGGCCGTACTTGAACTGACATTACCGCTCAGATTCGCAATCGTGTAATCCTGTATGGATGTGCCTGTTATCCGCACTGCCAGATCATACTCTTCCCCCGGCGTCATGCCCTGTCCCGGCTCCAGGATCAGCTTATTCTCCACATAAAGGCTTTTTGCGCCGCCGAGCGCCGTATTGGTTTCCTCACTGGCGCCATTGCGGGGCGTTACATGGTAATCGCTTTCATAACTTCGAGTACCCTCTGTAACACGCAGGCTAAAATCAATATTGTTGGAAGAGACACGGCTTATGGAAAAAGCGCTTATATGCTCGGCCAAAACCTGGGCTGTGCCCCCCTCACGGCTGTACAGCAACTGCTGATTTGCCGCATCATGCGTAACCTCATAGAGAACCATGACGCCCGCCTCTTCCTTTTTGATCCGAAGAAACGAGCCGCCTGCCTCACTGCTGGGTTCTTCTATTACATTGGCGTCAATAATCAGATTGGTCAGCAAATTGGCTGTGATCTGTGCCTGCTGCTGCAGATCCAGCTCCACATTGCCATTGCTGTAACTCCTGGCACTGATCACCATGGCGCTGCCTACGCCGGTTATTATGATACTGAAGATCGCCACCGTACAGATCAGCTCCACCAGCGAAAAGCCCTTATGATTTTTTCCCAGTTTCTTCCACCAACTCATCATAACATCCACCAACTCTCCAGATTCGATCCTTACTCAATAGTAACCTTTCCCGTAAGCGGCACCAAATTTATCGTCTGTTTAAATCCCGCATCCGAATATGTCCCTTTAAATATCTCTATCTTCGTACACACCCGCCCCGACTCGTCACCTAGCAGCGCGCCGCTGTCCCGGGCAAAAGCAATCCGGCGATGCGTACCGTCCAGCGGTACCACAGAGCCATCACTGTAGGTCAGACGCATATTCACATCCCGATCTCCGATTGTTGTTTCCGTTTCCAACGGCGTCGCGCCTGCTCTGCCGCTCAATGTATGCTCCAGAACGGTAACATGGCCATCCTTGATATAAAACTCCACCCATGCCTCTTTCTTTCCCATGGAATTGGTTCGGTTGCGGTTCAACGCTATCTCTACTTTTTTGGTGCATTCCTGCACCGGTTTATTGCTGACCAGACTCAGGCCATAACCGGTCATACCCGCAATCACAGTCATGAGGGCCAAAACAATGATAATCTCTACCAGAGTCATACCCCGGTTATCCTTTTCCCCTGTTCTCCTACCCATCCAAACCAATCCTTTACCGTTTCGTCCAGTTCATATAATTCACACAGTTACTGAAATTCAGGCGCTCTTCTGTTCCCGCAGCTCCATAGTATCCGTTTGCGTCCGGCCACTGGATATCCGGAATCGTGATGCAATAATCTGTGGAAATGATGGATGTATAGCCCTCACTGCTGTCATATGTAAACTCTACGCCCCGCAGAATCAACCATCCCTCGCTGAAAATCTTGGAATCATCAAACTTATTTTTATATGCGGGATCCGCCGGAGCGGCAACCCTGACGGCCCATGTCCCACCGTCTGCAGGCTGTGCCGCTATCATATGGATGCCAACCTCCCATACGCGATTACCGTCCGCATCATTGGGGCAACGACCGGCCCAGATCTTGTTCATCTCCTCGCAGAAAAGTCTTCTGTAGTTATCTTCCGCATTCTGCGCGTCGCCCAGACCGGAAAACTCCGACATGGCGGCGGTATAAGCCTTCGCAAATGCCGTCTGGACATCCTCTGTCAACTGTGCCCGCAGCTCTTCCACCGGGATCTCCGCCTGATAAAAGCTTTCCTTGGTACGGTAGTCCGCCACCTTCATCTGAAAATTGGAACCGGATATGTACAACATGATCGTGGCCAGGATCGTTATAAACGTAACTACCACCAGCACTGTCACTATTGCGGAACCTCTGTTATTCCGCCTGCATGTTCTGGATATGTACCGCCTGCTCATGGTTTCTTCTCTCCCGCACTGTTTTCTGCTACTCTATGATCGTACCGCTCAATGTGTTTAACGGTGTAGGCGCTGGCGTCACTGTGGACACAGCGCTGCCGTCTGTCGGCAATGAATGTTCCCTGTATACGGTCACCGTGACGTCGTACATCTGACGCAAGACCTCGGTTGTGGTGCCGGTTGATATATCCGGCGGCAATGTCGGAGCCGGATCGGACGCATCCGGATACTTGCCCTTCTGCGCTACATACCCTATGCCGTGATTGCGGTTTGTCAGAGTATCGTAACCGCCGGTAGCTACAGACGTAGGACTCCCCAGAACTACGTCCAGATTGTCATCATAAATATTTACATTCGTTGCCAGATTCAGATTTAAATGATACCCAAGCTCCGAGAAAGAAAGTCTGCTGTTACTGACAGACAGATTCTTCTGTTTATACAGATAAAGTCGTATCTCTTTGTCCGTGCTGTTTTGGACAGTAATCTTATCGCTGGCTATTTTAACGGCTGAACCGGTTCCACGGCTATAAGCCGGAAAATAATATGCCGTCAGATTCAGATGATCCTGCGCCGCATCCATGGGCTGTTTAAAAATCTCCCTGTAAAGCTCCGCGCTGCCACTGTCCATATCAAATGCATATGATGTGGACGGTATGCTGAAAGTTTTGGGCGTTCCGGTCTCACTGACACCGTACTGATAATTATCAACCTGATACTGATATTTACAGCTCACATTTACGATATATTCATCGCCTGTCTTCAAGACATCAAACAGGATTTCCCGCTCTGTAATCTTGATCTTGTTGGTATCTACCTCACTGCCGGAATGGGTGATCGTGGGAGCAGGGGAGGCAGAAGGAGCTGGCGTCGGTGCGGCGGCATTCTCCGCATTCGTCCATTCCACGGCCACCTCTTCCGCAATCTGTGCCATCGCGTCAGCGTCCATACTCTGTGTACCCACATAAGCCGCCGAGTTACCGGCGGTACGGTTTTCGTAGATCAACGTCTCCATATCCGCAGCCAGGCTGTTGTGGCTGCGCAAACTAACTTCCACATCATAGCGCTCGTTCTGATATTCCATTCCAAATATACGAAAATTCATGTCTCCTCCGGGTATCGGACCGGATACGAGCGTATTTGTGGCGGGATCAACAATCTGTGTATTGACTGTGCCGTTTACGCTGAAATGTTTGCCGTCAACATGAGCAAACTGATCGCATATCTCCTTCACGGAATAAGCCTTAAAATTCTCCAATACCGTCTGCGCCGCCGCCGTCGTCTGCTGACGGGAACGGGAGCGGGCATTATATATGGCGGACGTGACGAAAGTATGCAGCACCGGCAAAATGACAATAGACAGGATCGCGATCGCCACGATCACTTCCACCAGCGTCATGCCCACGTTATTCAATTTTCCGTTACGCCGTCTCCAGATCTTCATGGATATGCAAACCCTCTTCCTGCGCCGCCATACTATCCGCACACTATTGTGCCGGAACATTCTCCACGGCATCGTCGGTTCCCGCGTTATTATTATCGGCAGATTCCTCCGGAATCACAATCTCTCCGAAAATATTGTCCGTACCCGCCAGATAAGGTACAATATCAGGCGCCACATACTCCTTGCCGGTGCCGGTCACGCTGTAAAACACCAGGTCTATATGACCGGACAGCTTGGGATTCTCCGCATCTCCCTTGGTAAAAGCGATATTCTGAATCCCGATCCTGTTGTTGCTGTCATAGATCTTCTGAATCATGCTCTTCAGTCCCGGATAGCTCACTTCATTCACATAAGTTGCATACATATCCTGAAACTGAATCGACTGCGTGTATTTCTCGCTGGCCGCCGCAGCAACCGTCTCTGCGGAGACAACATGGATAGCGTCTCCCCTCTCCGCATTGATCGTCAAAAATTCCCCGTCATTACCCTGCTGCATCTGCACCGCCAGCATAATCACATCCTCGTCTCTGGCATCCGCCGGATATACCGCAAGCAGTTCGTCGATCAACAGCTCCGCCGTCTCCGTGTCCCTCAAGTAAGTCTCCCTGTTGTCATAATATACCTTAAGCTCATTCACCCTCTGGGACAATTGACGGTTCGACGTCTCAATGGCCTCCGCCTCTGTTATCAGTTTTTGATATACAAGCACATACACCAGAATCATCAGCAACGCGCCAAGTGCAGCTACATATATTAATATATTTTTATTATTGCTTTTGTTTCCTTTATTTGCATCTTTTACTTTTTCCGCCTTCTGTATAGCCATTTATTCCACCTGTCCTTCCGCCTGCTGATCCGCCGCCTGTGTATCGGTTCCCGTCTGCGCCGTGGGATCCTGCCCAGGCAGATAGCCGTTGGGATAATAGGTACAGATAACGCCAAATTCCACATACCGGCGAACCTCCGCCTCTTCCTGGTCGTCTCTCTCCTCTTCGCCCTCTATCTCTTCTTCCACTTCCTGCATACTGCTCATGGATACATATTGCAGACTGGCAAATCCCCGAAGGTTCTGTATGACGCCCGCCGCCGTATCCTTATCCGCCACCTGCATCCGCAGGACAGCCTGATCGTCATCTGACGAAAATTCAAGCACCGACACATCCGCCGGAAGTTTTTCCTCCAACTCACCGAGAAAATTCAAAATATTGTCATTGGGGCGATTGGTCATCAGATGTCCCATCAGTACATCCTGATAGAGTGTGGTCATGGCATTATAGCGTAGGTAAATCTGTTCCGCCGGAAGATAGGTACTCTCCAGACCCTGTAAACGTTTCTGCTCCTCCACCTCGCTCTGGTAGGTAATATATCCGTTAGCCGCCAGCGCCGCGGACGCCACCACAAAGAACACGCCCAACAGTACCGCCAGAGATTTACTGTTGCTTTCCTGTTTCTGTTTCTGCTGTTTTTCCCCGCTGATAAAACTCACCGGAGCCATGGTGGCGCCGATACAGGCCACATAGTTGAAGAGGTCGCCGTCGCCCATACTGGGATGCCACACGATACCCTCCAGCTTACGGAACACATTGGTTTTGATGCCCAGCTCATTGGTCAGCAGTTTGGACAGACCGCTCATATCGCCGCCCATACCCATAATATATGCCTGTTCGATATGTTCGGAATTGCGGGAATTGTAAAAATCCACCACTCTGGAGATGCTGTTGATCAGAGGAGCCAGCGTCCGGGCCACGTTCATCCGAGCCTGGGCGATCTCCATATCGTCGTCCTGTTCCGTATCCGGCTCTACAGCCTTGGTATCACTGTCCAAAGTCACCTTGATACAGCACCGACGCTTGATCAACTGCCATGCGTCATTATCCTCTATCACGTCAAAAGCGGGATTGGCCGCCACCTCATGGATCGCTTCGTCAATTCCGTAATTAACGCTCCTCTGTAGCATCATATTGTTATTTCTGACCACCGTGATAATAGTCTGATTTTCCTCGATCTTTAATATCATGGAAGGAGTCTTGTTCGCTTCCTTCTTTACCGCCTGATAGATACTGTTACCCACGTAATCCAGATCCACCAACGTCAAACCGCAGCTCTGGGCCAATGCCTCATAGCTGGCCACCAGCGCTTTCTCCGCCGCCACCAACAGTACGCGGGTTCTTCCCGCATTCTCGCCATCCTTAAAGGTCTCCAGCACCACATGGGAAATCTCATGGTCTGAGAGATCTATGGGAAAATAGTCTTTCAGATTAGCTTTGATCATAGACTCCATCATATTCGGTTTCACAGGGGGCAGCGTTACCTCCCTGTTGATGATCTTGCTGGAGGCCACGGTAAAAATCGCTCTCTTGGTCTTAATCTTGTTACGGTACAAGGCTTCCTTGATAGCTGTTCGCAATCCTGCGCTCTCTTTCAGGTAGCCGTCTTCTATTACATTAAGCGGAGTAGGCGCCATGGCAAAACGGTAAACCCTGGGCGTCTTCGCCTTATAGTCCATCTCACATAATTTAATAAAGCTATATCCAACTTCAATACTGACAACTTTAGCCATTTAAACGTATCTCCCAATCCCTGTTTATTATCTGACAGGTTACGCCTCAAACGGACACCCTGCTCAGTTTAAACCCATAAATGATAAATACCAGGCTATCATCTGTTCCCCCCATAAAACGGAAATGGCGATACCCATGGCCAAATAAGGTCCCATGGCCAATGTGCGGCCCTCGCCGGAAAGTTTCATCCGGCAGACATGTATAACGGAACCCAGTATACAACCCAGCAGGAAACCGAGTACATTCAGTTTCCAACCGATCAATAATCCGGCGGCGGCCATCAGTTTCACATCGCCGCCCCCAATGCCCCGCCCCTTGGTGACGAGGTAAATCAATAATAACGGAACACTAACCGAGAGGAGGCCGATCCCATAGGAGAGCCAGTGTGACCGGTCCGTCACCATGCGGATCAGCCCCAGGGTTAGTATGAAGATATTGATCCCAACAGGAATCTCATAAGTTCTAAAGTCAATGACGCTGAGTACAATCAGCGCACTGAACAGTAAGCAGTAGAGTAGGGAATCTACGCTTAATCCGTACCTCCAGAAGATCAGAAGGTACAGGCCTCCGTTCAGCGCCTCCACCAGGGGGTACTGAACGGAAATCCTGCTGCCGCATTTGCGGCATTTGCCCCGGAGCGCCAGATAGCTGAAAAGCGGCACAAGGTCGTACCATTTCAACTGATACCCACAGCTCATGCAGTGGGATCTGGTGGTTGCTATATTCTCTTTTTTCGGTATTCGGTAGATACAAACGTTCAGGAAACTACCGATGATGATTCCGTAGAGGAATACCAATGTGTAGAGAAGTATTGTCTGGAGCATCTATTGTATCCTTTTAACTACAAAATTATGGTGTCGCTGTCTCAACGGCTGTAACCTGGACATTGCCACCAGCAGTGGTAATTGTAATAGTAACCGGATTGAAAGTAGACTGATTCGTAAGAGCCGGCAGTGGATCAGGAATTCCCGCATTCGTCAGTGCTTCCGAATAGCTGGCATCTAATGTTGAGAACGCAACTGTACTTCCACGTTGAAGTGTAATGGTTCCCGCAGCTATCGCATTTGTAGCCTCGGTGTCCACAGCATGTACCTGTAAGGCACTGACAACTGCCTGCACATTGTCACGATCAGACGCAGCACGTCCTCTCTCAACATATCTCATGTACTGAGGTGCCAGCACTGCGATCAACACTGCCATGATGGCGATAACAATGATTAACTCCACGAGGGAGAAACCTTTGTTATTCAGTTTCTTTTCGTTCTTCATAATAAACCTCTCCTTTACCTTATAAGATTTTTATTTATCTTATTCACCCCGTCCCTACACGCAGGTGGATAATTCTTTTTGCGATTCGGGACGGTAATTGATAAAGGATTAGTCTATAAAACTGCTATGTCTTTATCACTTTACTTGCCCGAATTAAGGAGCCGGACTTGCCGCCGGAGCTCCTGCACGACCCAAATCAGTAGCTAATGTAGTGCCCGATTGAGTAACTGTCACTCCTGTTGCACTAAACGATATCGTTCCTGCCACCTTATATGTAGTGCTCCTTAATGTTGCCAATGTTGTCGTATTCGTAGCACCAGTCTGTGCCAAGCCTGCATCAACCAAAGCAGCCACTACATCTGTATCTGCGGTAACCACTCCAGTAGCTGCAATTTTAATCTGGCCTGTTACAATCGAATTATCCGGGTCTGCCGAATAAATCTCAACTGCCGAGATAAAATTATCCAATGTATCAAGATCCGCAGACTTTCTGGATTTTTCCACATATTTCAAATACTGGGGCGCCAAAACGCCAATCAGCACTGCCATGATAGCGATAACGATAATCAACTCTACCAGGGAAAAACCTTTGTTATCCATTTTCTTTCTCATAATGAATCTCTCCTTTGCCTTAAGATAATTGTTTTATTCTATCTACCCGCCCCCTACAGCGGATGGATATACAATTAGGATAAGCTGATGTCCTCAGCACAAATAGTGAATAACGGTTCTGTCATTCACTGATGGTTTGGGACATCTGCAAAGGATTCGGTTTGGTTATCGCCTAGTCACGGCTATCTGTCAATTCCTAATGCCTATGTCCCATTCTGGTGTTATGTTGTCTGGTAATTGTACCCCCCCCGCAAGATTATTTCTGCGGAAGATACTGCTCTTCTGAATATCATATTGACTCCTTTCCAGCCCGATACGGGCTAAATACAATATCCATATTTATATAATGTCAAAAGCTATCGCTTTTACATCCAATACTTACATACTGTCCAGCGCCTCATACATGGTCAGCATAGGCGCCATACATGCCGCAACCAGTACCAGCACAATACCCGCCAATACTACGATAATCATTGGCTCCATAGCCGCCATCACCGTGGCCACAGCCATCTCCACTTCTTCCTCATAATAGTCGGCCAGTTTATCCAGCATTTCTTCTGTATTACCGGACTCCTCACCGATACGGATCATATGGTATGCCATGGGCGGGAACAGGCCGCATCGCTGTAACGGTACGGACAACGGTTGTCCGATGATAATATCATCTTTCGCCTGCTCCAACGCTTCCTTAAAGTAAACATTGGTCATGGTCTTGGATACGATCTCCACCGCCTCCACCAGCGGTACGCCGGAACCCATGAGTGTGCTCAGTGTACGGGACATCTGAGCCGACGCTGTCTTCACCACCAGATTTTTGATTGGTTTAAAACTCAATGCCGCTTTCCCGAAAAAGTGTTTACCGGCATCTGTGCGGGCAAACTGAGAAATCGCAACTACAATCACTGCAATACAGGGAACTAAGATAAACCACTTATTTATAATAAAGTTGCTGGCCGCCTGCACCGCCTTTGTTATACCTGGCAGTTCCGTCCCCATCTGGTCGAACATGACCACATAGGAGGGAATAACCTTTACCAGCATGACAATCACAACGATGATTGCCACTATGATAACAACAATAGGGTACATCATAGCTTTTTTGACCAGCGACTTGGTCTTGTTGGAACGCTCAAACTGTACTGCCATACGTTCCAGCGATTTATCCAGACTACCGGAGGCCTCGCCGGCCGCCACCATGTTCACCATCAAGTCCGGGAATACCTTGGGATGCTCGGCGATGGCGCTGGCTAAAGTTTCGCCCTTCTCGGCGCTGATCCGCACTTCGTTGATGGCTTTTTGCAGTTTCTTGTTCTCTGTGGCCTCTGTCAGCATCCGCAACGCGTCCAGGATGGTCACGCCAGCCCGGATCATACTGACAAACTGACGGCAGAACACGCTGAGGTCTCTGGCCTTGGGCTTGCCGCCGATCTCGATATTGATATCTCTGGTCAGCAGGCTCTGCTCTTTCAGACTCATTACGGTCAGACCCTGAGTCTTAAGATCGGATCTGGCTTTATCCATATTTTCGGCTTCTATGCTGCCTTTGACCGGTTTGCCGCTCGCATCTATCGCTTCATATCCGTAGCTTGCCATTTATTTCTCCCAACCTCGATTTGTACATGCATACGGCATATCCGCCTCTGCCCGAAAGACGCAAGATGGTGGGGATGCATTCTACACCACCACTATTGCTTGTGCAACATATTCTTTTCTGTCAGAAGTTACATATGTAGAATGCTATACTTGTATATCTCTTGTATCTTAGTTATACTCCATTTTGAACAAAAAGTCAACCGCCTTTAACATGGTTTTGGGTAAAATTATCCTATTAACAGTGATTATAAACCGTTGTTTTGCCATTTGTCCGCACCCGTCAGTTGCGAAAACAGGAGGGCAAAATTACTCTGCCCTCCTGTTCGGTCATTTATTGTTTTGGGACCCGTTGCTCCTGTAACTGCCTGTTCTCCTGGGTCAACTGTTCTATCTTTTGACGTAATTGAGCGATTTCCTGCTCAGATTCCTGTAATATTTTTTCCTTTTCCTGCACGGCCTTGTCTTTCTCCTGCATAGCCATCTCTTTCTCCTGTATGGCCATCTCTTTCTCCTGTACGGCCATCTCTTTCTCCTGTACGGCCATCTCCTTCTCCTGTACAGCCATCTCTTTCTCCTGTACAGCCATCTCTTTCTCTGTCAGGACTGTTCTCATCTCCCGCACATGCTTTTCCCTGGCTTTGCACTGCTCCTGAACGGTCTCGTCAGCTGTAAGCTCATATATAGTTTCAACCGCGCCTTCTAATATTGAGTTTTGTTCCGCTAACATTTTAAGTTCCTCCCATGTGGTGGCCTTAAAGAGGGACGCCCAGTAGTCGATCTTCCACTCCCGATCCTCCCTTGTTGCCAGTTCTATATGATTTAAGTCTACCACACTCAATATGAATTTGTCAGTATAAACTTGATGATTTTTTTCATTCATCATCTTGTAGGTCGCGTAAAACTCCGGAGACTCCTTAAACAGTGTAAAATCAAGGAAACCGATATGTACGACCGGCTTGACGTGGATATAGTCTTCTCCTCTGGATAGCTGGTCAAAATTGCGGCACAGGTAGGTCAGCGACCTCTCCGGCCAGTTCTTGTAGTTTACAACCTGCATTTCCAGATTGATCAATACCTGATTGTTGAGAAGTACATTGACATCCAGCACAAATGTCTTGCTGTCAAAATCCTCCGCAAGGGACTTGCCCAGTACAATGGGGTTCCTGAGGTCCACGCTGACTACCTCTTCCGGACGCAAATGCAGCATGGAGCAGATCAGGTGTTTCAGTACCACCTGGTTTTTTTGCAGCAGGGCCTTGAACATGTAGTCGTTGACCAGGGAATGGGGCAGTACCCCTGTAGCCTGCATGTACGGTTGATCTGTTCGTTTCATGATTTTCCTCCTTTTTCGCATACGTTTATCGGATGCTGTATTTGATGATAAAAAAAGAGAAAACACTGATCCTGCATTAATAAACGGGAATCCGTGTTTTCTCTGTGCTCTTGTAATCACATTGTATATCGTTATTACGGCTTTGTCAAGTCAAAATCACAAAATAATTATTTCAAATCGCGCCTAAATTCGTCGAAACTGTTGATCTGGGGGGCATGCAGATACCAGCGTTTCAAAGTGTCAAGATCCTGTTCCTCCTCGATACGCTGACGAATATCACGCGGGATATCGCCCAAACGCCCCAGAAAGTCATAGATAACCTGACGGCTATGCTGGAGCTCACCCTCCGCGCGACCTTCCGCGCGACCTTCCGCGCGGCCCTCTGCGTGACCTTCCGCACGACCCTCCGCGTGACCCTCTGTGCGGCCCGCCTCAAGGCCTTCCGCATGGCCTGCCTTCCAGCCGTCCTCCTTGGCCGCTACCTCCATGGCCCATAGATCCCGCTGATTCTTCAGGTGTTCCTCATACCTCAACTTCGCCATTCTGAACAGATTCATAGCTTTTACCTCTTCCAGGGCTGCCTGCACCCCCGCGTTCTCACTGCGCATACTCTCCAGTTCCTCACGGCTCCCGATCTGGAACAGGCGGATCCAGTCGTCCAGCCTGTCTCCCGTCAGCTCCTTTTTCAGCTCGATGATATGTATCTCCAACTGGTCTGAATACAGCTCCCCCTTCTCGTCCCGCAGGCCGTACACCCTGTGGTACTCCGGGGAATCGTCCCAGTCGAAATCCAGTATGTCAATCACGATGCATTTCTTCAGCCTGTCATACGGGTGTCCTCTGAACAGGGGGTCCGTGTACATCTTTGCCAGATAATACAGGCTCCTCTTGTCCCAGTAGGCCACGCGTCGGATCTGCATCTCCACATTGATCCTGCGGTCGCCGTTCAGCAGCATCTTAACGTCCAGGACGCACTCCTTCTCCTGTCTGCCACGCCTGCTCAGTATGGTGTTCTCCAAGCGTACCGACTGGATCTCCTCCAGGGGAATGTCCAATACGCTGCTGATAAAGTTCTTGCGCACGTCCTCGTTGCGCATCAGCTCCTTGAACGCCAGATCCGACTTGGGGGCAAGGAACCCTTTCCACGCTCTTCTTCTTTTCATCCGCACCTCCCGCGGGCAGGAGATATCAGACAAAAGCCCGTCCCTTGACGCCGTGACCGTCAGGCCTTAGGGGCAAAAACAGACACCAAGATCTCCTGCTCTCTTCAATTGTATTAGTTTGAGTTTAAAGCATAGATCTTCTGATATCCTGAAAAGTGATTTGCTTATCAAAAGTGAAAAGAAATATATGCTTTAGAAGTATACTAGCATATACGGCGTTGGATTGCAAGTAAAATTTTTATGCAAAATGTAATTAATTATGTATGCCGGTTCTCAAGCAGCAGCCCATAGAACTCCCCTTCCGGCATGGGTTTGGCATAGTAATAGCCCTGTACCTGATCGCATCCCATCTGTTTCAGTACTTCCACCTGTTCCCTGGTCTCCACGCCCTCGGCGATCAGACCCAGATGCAGTTGTTCCGCCATTGTGATGATATGTTCCAATATCAGTCTTCCCTTGTCGGACACCATCATATTCTCCATGAACTTGCGATCCAGTTTCAGCACGTCAAAGGGCGTTTCCAGCAAAATATTCAGGGAAGAATAGCCACTGCCAAAATCGTCCATCAGCAGCTTAAATCCCTGCTCTTTCATCTCTCTGACCGCCTGGCTCACATGCTCCTCCATAGTTTCGGTGATCTCCAGCTCCAGCAGCCGCTTATCAACGCCGTTTTCTTCCACGATACGCTCCAGCACCCGCATGAACTCGCGGTCCTGGAGATGCCGTCTTGACAGATTTACCGATATGGGACAGTCCCCGATCCCCGCGCTCCGGCACCGACACAAAAACGCCGCCGCCTTTTCCCACATATAGTAATCCACCTTGGTAATAAATCCGTCCTCCTCTATCACCGGCAAAAATTCCATGGGGTAAATCATTCCCTTTTGGGGGTGCCGCCAGCGCACCAGGGCCTCCGCCCCGACGATCCTGTTTTGGGAAATGCTGTACTTGGGCTGCAGATACATCAACAGCTGCCCTTCCCGGATGGCGGCGTCAATATTGTCTTCCACAAATTTACGGTTGTACAGGGATGCTTTAAATTGTTCCTGATAAAACACTACCTCGGAAACCAGGCTGTTCTTGGCTGCCTTGCGGGCCATCCCCGCCCGGTCTTCCATCTGGCGCAGCTCCATCCCTACGTCCTCCACCAAATATATACCGCAGGAATATTGGAGTTTCACGGCTTTGTACATCCGCAGCTCCCGCTCCAGCATGACAATGCGGTCGCGCAGATTATCAGTTTCATCATATTCCGTCACGATCTCAAACACATCGCTGCGCAGATTTACAAAATACTGTCTCTCGTTGCAGAGCCGTTTTAACTGTTCCCTGATCCAGTACAACACTTCGTCGCCAAACTGCTCTCCATACAGGTCGTTGATAATCTTAAAACGGCGGATATCGAACTGGATAAAAGCCACTTTTCGGTGCGTCTCGTTCAGCAGACCCTGCACATTACGGCGGAATCCCTGCCTGCGGTTCATATTTTTCAACATGGCCTGGATCTCCTCATCCTCGGAGATATTGATCTCCTCCAGGTCAACGTTGAGCAGCTCGCCCGCGTATTCTTCCAGCATTTTCTCCAGAATCTCTATGCTGGCAAAAAAAGCCCGGGGGCACTTTTGCAGGATAAGTCCCTCCCGGCGGATCTCCGCCATCTCCTCCGGCTTGGAGATATCCTTGCCCAGAATATCCCTGCAGTATATGTCGCCCTGCATCTTTTCCCGGAATGCCCTTATGTACTCTTCAGTCTTGCGGTTCCCGTAGGTCTCCAGTTCCTTGTCCTGCGGGTCGGCAAAGCCAAAGGCCAGCCCCAGCACCAACAGGCCGCCGGTGATGCAGCCGCAGGTCGTCCCCTGCCGCATACCGCTTCCAAAACAGGTGCTGATCCTGAAAGCAGTCTTCAGATCCAGGCCGAAATCTCCCGCAAACGCCCCCAAAAGCGCCTGAGAACAGTGGTATTTCTTTTTCAGGAGTTCAATGGCCTTTTCTTTATGCGTCATATGCACACCTCCCGCTCCTGCTGCGCCATGATCCAGTCCAATCCCTGACGCTGCGGCAAACTCCTAGATCTTTCCTATAATCATGTCGGGCTGTCTGTTTGTAAGGCGGCCTGCTTTGATTTCTTCCAGTTTTTCCGTGATCCGGCTTTTCACCAGATCTGCCAGCTGCTGCTTGGTCAGACCCCCGTATTCCTCGTAAAAAACCGCTTTCAGAAAATGTACCTGCGTAACCACTTTTTCAAAAGTATTGCTGTTCATTGCCTTATAGGAATCGTAGATTACCACCGGCACCACAGGACCTTTGCTCCGCAGGCTGCAGCTAAAGCACCCGCTTTGAAACTGCTGAAGTTCGTTGTGGTTGTTGGTATAGCCGCCCTCGGGAAAGATCAGGAAATCTCTTCCGCCTTTCACTGCGTCCGTGACTCTGTGGATACTGCGCACTTTGTCGCGCATATCCGTCAGGTCGATATCCACTCCCTCCAGGAGCCTGCATACCTGTTTGCTCAGCAGGCGGTTGGCCTGTTTTTTCTCCCACAGCACGCCGCAGGGTCTGTTCAGCGCCAGTAATATCCCCAGCGCGTCATATTTTCCCTGGTGGTTGGAATAGAATATGGCGCCTTTCTCTCTGGGAATATTTTCCATGCCATATACGCGGGTTGCCGTACGGCTGCATCTGCGCATGTGATCGATCATCCGATACGCCAGCCGGAAACGCTGCGCCTCGGTATACTTTTCCTTATGGCTGATCACATGATTCGCTATGGGAACCGTAAATAACGCATACAGGCCATTGGTGGCCACGAGCCATTTAAACCTTAGATTCAACAAGCCTATAACCTCTAATCCTTAATCTCTCCGTCTGGTATCCATGCGCATATCACGGATCTGTCCGTGTTATTGCGCTCCTTATATTTTAATGATACTATGTTTTACGCAAATTTACCAGACTTTTTTATCGCATTAGAGTTTTTTGAATTAGAGTTTTTCAGTCCTGTGTCCCTCCCTCGAAAAAGTCGTTCAGATTCTCCAGACAGCGGTACAGGATCTCCATCTCCTGTTCGCTGAGATCTTTTACGATGGCTTTGATCATTTTCTTATGAAAGTCCCGATGGTGGTAAAACGCCTTTTTTCCCTTGTCAGTCAGGGTCACATGCACTACGCGCTTGTCCTTCTCGCTCCGCTGTCGGCAGATATAGCCCTTTTTTTCCAGACCGTTCATATTGATGGTGAGAGTGCTCACCGTGACTCGAAGCCTGTGGGCGATCTCGGACATGTTTCTGGGCGTTTCGATTCCGATCGCTTCTATGATATGCATGTCATTATTGGTAATATCCCTGTACTGCTCTGTAATGACTGCGTCCGCCTCCATGTTCATCACGTGGTTAAACAGACTTACCAGCAGTTCGTTCATCGAACGTTTCTTATCCTGTGCCATGCAGCGTCCCCCTCTTTGATAATATTATATCCGTTCGCCGCGTTACCATCGCAGCGCGCAGGCCCCATAGGTCAGTCCCGCGCCAAATCCGGACAGTACCAGGGTCATGCCCGCCCGCAGACGACCCGCCCGGTTCAGTTCGTCCAGAAGCACCGGGATGGCGGCGGAGGACATATTGCCCACCCTGTCCAGATTCATGGGAAATCTGTCTTCCGCCACAGCCAGCCGCCGGGCGATCCCTTCGACGATCCGGCGGTTGGCCTGGTGCAGCACATACAGATCCACATCCCCGGTCTCCAGCCCGATCCGTCCCAGCAGCTCCTGTATGCAGGCGGGCACCTGGCGCACTGCAAAGGCAAACACTTCCCGGCCGTCCATTTTCACAAAGGAAGGCTCCTGCGGCAGGGATATATAGGGATTGCTCAGCTGCCTGCCGCCGCATTGCAGCACTTCGCCCTTTGTGCCGTCGCTGTGCTGCACAAAGCCCAGGATGCCCGGCTCATCACAACGCTCCACATACGCCGCTCCCGCGCCGTCTCCGAAGAGGACGCAGGTACTCCGATCCGTCCAGTCCACGATCTTGGACAGCACTTCGCTGCCCACCACCAACGCGTTTTCATAGATCCCCGCCTCAATGTAGGCACAGGCCGTGTGCAGGGCAAACAGAAAGCCCGCGCAGGCGGCGTTCAGGTCAAAAGCCACGGCTCCTGCGGCCCCCAATATGCTCTGCACCTGGCAGGCGGCGCAGGGAATCCCGGTCTCCGGCGCGGCGGTGGCCAGCAGCAGCAGTTGCACATCCGCCGCCGTCCGGCCCGCATTTTCCAGCGCCCGCTCTCCGGCCCGGGCCGCCAGGGATACCACGGTTTCCCCGGTGGAGATATGCCTGCTGCCGATGCCGGTGCGCTCCCGGATCCACTCGTCCGAGGTCTCCACCAGCTGTGCCAGATCGTCATTGGTCACGATTTTTTCCGGGAGAGCGCTCCCTGTCCCGATTATTTTTACTGACATGTTTCCTCTTTCCCGCATACCGCCGGCTTTGCCTGCGGTATCGCGCCAATTGATATTTGAAACGCCCGTTTCAAACTTTTCCTCCTCAGAAACGGCGGAACCTCTCATATCGCCGGGCAGCCAGTTCCTCGCCGCTCATCCCCTGGCAGCGCCGCAAAAAGTCTCTGATCTGTTCCTTCATGTATCCGCCTATGGCCGCCGCCGTAGTGCTGTCCGCGCCTCCAAATTCGGGGATGATCCGCTCTATGACCCGTAGTTGCAGCAGATCCTGAGCCGTGATATGCATTACCTCGCTGGCCTCTCTGGCCCTGGAGGCGTCTTTCCAAAGGATGGAGGCAAAGCCTTCCGGCGACAGGATGGAGTAGGTGGCGTTCTCCAGCATCCACACTTCGTTGCCCACCGCGGTGGCCAGGGCGCCGCCGCTGCCGCCCTCTCCGATAAAAATGCACAGTACAGGCACTTTCAGCGCCGCCATCTCCCGGAGGTTCCTGGCGATGGCCTCGCCCTGTCCCCTCTCCTCCGCCTCGATACCGCAGAAAGCCCCGGCAGTGTTGACAAAGCTGATAACAGGCCGGTTAAATTTTTCCGCCTGTTTCATCAGCCGCAGCGCTTTTCGGTAGCCCTCGGGCATGGGCATGCCAAAGTTGCGCCGCTGGCACTCCCGGATGTCCTTGCCCTTGTGCTCCGCGATCACCGTCACCGGCTGTCCGTCCAGAAAGGCCAGCCCGCCGATGATGGCGGGGTCGTCCCGAAACGCCCTGTCCCCATGGGATTCCACAAAGAAGTCAAATATGTGTTTCATATAATCGCTGGCCTGGGGCCTCTCCACCCTGCGGACTGCCCTGACTTTGTCCCAGGCATTCATGGGAGCCACTTTAAAGGACTGTTCCTTCAAAATCTCGCTGAGAACGAAGGGGCTGTCCTTGCCGGGGGTAAATCCCGCGTACTGCCCTTCCCGGCACTGATGGGCCTTGATCAGGAAATAAATGGTCTTTTTCAGGACTTCCCGCTTGACGATGCCATCGATCAGGCCGTGCTCCAACAGAAATTCCGCCGTCTGAAAGCCCTCCGGCAGTTCCTGTCCGATGGTCTGCTTGATGACTCTGGGACCCGCGAAACCCACCAGCGCTCCCGGCTCCGCCATGATCACGTCGCCCAGCATGGCAAAGCTGGCGGTGACGCCGCCCGTGGTGGGATCCGTCAGTATGGTGCAATACAAAAGTCCCGCCTCTCCCAGCTTTTGCACCGCCGCGGCGGTCTTGGCCATCTGCATCAGGGAGACAATGCCCTCCTGCATCCTGGCGCCGCCGGAACAGCAAAACAGAAACACCGGCAGCTTGTACTCTATAGCCCGCTCTATGGCGGCGGTTATCTTTTCCCCCACGGTATGGCCCATGCTGGACATCATAAAGCGGGAGTCGCAGATGCCCAGCACGATTTCCTCTCCGAATACCCTGCACCGCCCCACCGTCACCGCCTCGTCCAGCCCGGTCTTCTCTCTGGCCTGGGCCAGCTTTTCCTCATAGCCCTCGTAGGCCAGGGGATTGGTGACCGGCAGCTCGGTAAACCAGGGCTCAAAGGTGTGGGGATCCGCCACCATGCGGATACGGTTGGGCACTCTGACCCGGAAATATCCCTCGCACTCGTAGCAGATATATTTTCTCCTCACCACCCGCTGTCGGTTTACCTGCCTGCCGCATTTGGGGCAGCGGATCATATAGTCCTCGGGGGCGGCGGTGTCGCCCTCCCTGCGCTGCGAAAACGGTCGTCTGCGGGTCTGCGCGCTGTCCTCTCCGGCGTTTTCGCCTTCCTGGCGGCCATCCCCGGACGCCGCGGCCCGGCTTTTGGAGGCTGCCAGGGACGCGTTAAGCCTGCTGAGTTTTCTGGCGAAATAGTCCGCCCGTTTCTGTTTCAACACATCCATGTTCATAATCTATACCATCCTGTTCCTATCTTATCTGCCTCACGGCCGGGGATATCTGTCTATCCGATCGAAAAAGTGAGCTCCGCCTGGGCCGCCACCTGGCCGTCCACTTTGGCTACCGCCCGGCCCACGCCGATGGGGCCCTTGACCTTGATGATCTCCGTCTCCAGCAGCAGCACGTCTCCCGGAACCACTTTGCGGCGAAACCTTGCCTTGTCGATGCCCGCAAAGTAAGCGGTGCGACCCTTAAAGTCCGGCTGGGACAGCATGGCCACCGCGCCCACCTGGGCCAGCGCCTCCACGATCAGCGCGCCGGGCATCACCGGATTGCCGGGAAAATGCCCCTGGAAAAAGGGCTCGTTCACGCTGACGCATTTTTTTCCCACAGCCCGCACACCCGGTTCCAGTTCCTCGACGGTATCGATCAGCAAAAAGGGATACCGATGGGGAATGATATTCATGATTTCCTGTGCCGTATATATTGCCATATTATACCCTCCCCAGCAAAATGCTGGCATTGTGCCCGCCAAAGCCCAGGGAATTGCTGAGGGCGTAGGGCACTTCCTCCCGGCAGCTCTCCCGGCAGTAGTTCAGATCCAGTTCTTCCTCGCTCTCCCGCAGGCCCACGGTCCTGTGGATAAAGCCCTCCACCATCTGCTTGACGCAGGCGATGCACTCCACCGCCCCGGCGGCTCCCAGCAGATGGCCGATCATGGACTTGGTGGAATTGATTTTCAGCGCTTTGGCATGTTCTCCAAAAACCAGTTTAACAGCCCGGGTCTCAAACAGGTCGTTATGGTGGGTGCCTGTGCCGTGGGCATTGATGTAGGTCACTTTCTCCGGGGCCACGCCGCCGTCCCGGAGAGCGTTTTCCATGGCTCTGGCCGCGCCGCTGCCGTCCTCCGCCGGGGAGGTGATATGGTAGGCGTCCGAGGAACAGCCGTAGCCCAGCATCTCCGCATAGATATGGGCGCCTCTTTTTCTGGCGTGTTCCAGTTCCTCCAGTATCACCACGCCCGCTCCTTCGCCCATGACAAAGCCGCTCCTGTCCCTGTCAAAGGGAAGGGAGCATCTGGCGGGGTCCGTGCTGTCGGACAACGCCGTCAGCGAGGTAAATCCGGCAATTCCGATGGGGGTTACCGCTCCCTCTGTGCCCCCCGCTATCATCACGTCCGCGTCGCCGTACTGGATGGTCCGCATGGCCTCGCCGATGGAGTTCGTACCCGTGGCGCAGGCCGTCACCACATTCAGGCTCTTGCCCTTGAGCCCGAAAGCAATGCTCACATTGCCCGCCGCCATATTGGATATCATCAGGGGTACAAAGAGGGGTGCTACCCGGGATGGGCCTTTTTCCAGCAATCTGCCGTATTCCCTCTCCATGGCCTGCAGGCTGCCGATCCCACTGCCGATGCTGCATCCCACCCTGTAGGCGTCTTCTTTTTCCATATCCAGACCGGCGTCCTGTATGGCCTCCCCCGCCGCCGCCACCGCAAACTGGCAGAAAAGCTCCATGCGCCGGGCCGATTTTTTGTCCATATAGTTCTCCGGCTGGAAGTCTTTGACTTCAGCCGCCAGGCGGCATTTGTACGCCGACGCGTCAAAACGGGTAATGGGGGCGAACCCGATCTGTTCCCGGGTAATCCCCTCCCAAAATGCCTTTACGCCGATCCCGATGGGCGTCACCGCGCCCATGCCGGTCACTACCACTCGTCTGCTCATATCGCCATACCTCCGTCCACACAGATCACCTGACCCGTGATATAGTTCGCTCTGTCTCCCGCCAAAAAGGCCACCGTCTCCGCTATATCCGCCACGCTCCCCATTCTGCCCATGGGCACGGCGGCCACACCGGCCTCCCGGGCCTTTTCCGGCAGCGCCCGGGTCATGTCCGTATCGATAAATCCGGGAGCCACCGCGTTGACGCATATCCCCCGGGACGCCAGCTCTCGGGCCACGCTCTTGGTCAGCCCGATCAGTCCCGCCTTGGAGGCGCTGTAATTGGCCTGCCCCGCATTGCCCAGCACTCCCGATACGGAGGAAATGTTTACGATCTTGCCGCTGCGCTGTTTTAAAAAATATCTGGACAGATGGCGTATGGTGTTGAACGCCCCCTTTAGGTTGGTATCCAGCACCCTGTCGTAATCCTCCTCGGACATCCGCATAATCAGGTTATCTCTGGTCACACCGGCGTTATTGACCAGTATATCCACTCTGCCGTACTGTTTGATGATCTGTTCCACCATAGCGCCGCAGGCTGTAAAATCCGATACGTCGCAGCCCACGCACCGCGCCAGACCGCCTTTTTGCGTTATCTCGGTCTCCAGCGCCTCCGCCTGTTCCTGAGAGCCTTTGTAATTGAGCAGCACCGTGGCGCCCAGGGAGGCCAGCTTTTGGGCAATGCCCCGGCCGATCCCCCGGCTGGCTCCGGTGACAAGGGCTATCCTGCCCGCCAGTTCCCCGCCGCAGGATATAAAATTGTTATCTGTCTCTGCCATCTGCCTATTCTCCTATTTAGAGTTCCTCAGTAAATTTTCCATGTCTTCCACTTTTTCCACATTATATACGGTCACGTCCCTGCTGATCTTGCGCAGGAATCCGGTCAGCGTCCTGCCCGGCCCGATCTCGATAAAGGTGTCCACACCGTCCGCCAGCATGCGTTCCATGGTCTCGCGCCATCTGACGCTGGAGGATACCTGTTTTGCCAGCAGCTCCCTGATTCTGGAGACTTCCGTCACCGGGGCGGCCTCCACATTGCACAGGTAGGGGATGACCGGAGGATGCACTTCCACCTCCGCCAGCTTTTCCGCCAGTTTTTCCCCGGCGCCCTCCAGCAGCGCCGAGTGGAAGGGACCGCTGACTTTCAGCGGCACGCAGCGTTTCGCGCCCTTTTCCAGGAGCGCGGCGGCAGCAACCTGTACCGCTTTCTCCTCGCCCGTGATAACGATTTGGCCGGGACAGTTGTCGTTGGCGATGGAGACGATGCCCTCCGTCTCCTGGCAGACCGCCCGGATCGTGTCCGCATCCAGTCCCAGCACCGCCGTCATGGCTCCGCCGGTGGGATATGCCTCCTGCATAAAAATACCCCGGCTGCGGATCAGCCTGAACAGATCTTTCGGCTCCATGACCCGTGCTGCCGCCAGCGCGCCGTATTCTCCCAGGCTCAGGCCCGCGCAGCAGTCCGCCCTGAGTCCCTTCTCCTCCAATACCCGCAGGATCGCCACCTCTGTGGTCAGCATCGCGATCTGTGTGTATTCCGTGATATGCAGACGCTCGTCCTCCTCAAAGCAGAGCGCCGCTATGTTCAGGCCGGTGGCCTGCTCGGCCAGAGCGTAGATCTCTCTGGCCTTCTCGTATTTTTCATAAAAATCTTTGCCCATCCCACAGTACTGGGCCCCCTGTCCGGGGAAGATAAATGCCGTTTTACCCATGGCTTGCTCCTGTCTGTCCGCCCCTGCGGGCGCTTGTGGTATATCGCTCGCGATATATTTACCGTCTGCCTAACAGCGCCTGCGCCTGTTCCATGATCTCCCGGATCATCTCCTCACAGGTCTGCTCTTTGTGAACCAACCCGGCGATCTGCCCCGCCATCAGGGTTCCGTTCACCGCGTCGCCCTCCACCACGGCTTTGCGCAGCGCCCCCAAAGTCAGCTGTTCCAACTCTTCAAAGGACGCTCCCTCTTTTTCCCGTTTCAGGTATTCCCTTGTCATCTGATTGCGCAGCTGGCGCACCGGATGGCCGTGGCTCATACCCGTCACCTCGGAGTCTATGTCTTTGGCGGCGATCACTTTCTGCTTGTAGTTCTCATGAACTGTGGACTCTTTGGCCACGATAAAGCGCGTGCCCATCTGCACCGCCTCCGCGCCCAGCATAAAGGCCGCTGCCAGTCCCCGGCCGTCGGCAATGCCTCCGGCGGCGATCACAGGTATATGTACCGCGTCCGCCACCTGGGGGACCAGCGTCATGGTAGTGGCGGATCCGATATGGCCCCCCGACTCGGCGCCCTCCGCCACCACGGCGTCGGCTCCGGCCCTCTCCATCATCCTGGCCATGGCCACACTGGCCACCACGGGGATAACCTTCACCCCGGCCTCTTTCCACATCGCCAGGTATTTGCCGGGGTTCCCGGCCCCGGTGGTCACGACCTTCACGCCCTCCTGGGCGATCACCCGGGCAATATCGTCCGCCTCCGGGTTCATCAGCATCAGATTTACGCCGAAGGGCTTTGGGGTGGTTTCCCTGACCTTATGTATCTGCTCCCGCACAAAATCCGCCGGGGCTCCGCCCGCGCCCAGGATGCCCAGCCCTCCGGCCTGGGACACCGCCGCCGCCAGATGGTACTCCGCCACCCAGGCCATGCCGCCCTGTATAATGGGATATTCAATCCCCAGCATATCCGTCACTCTTGTCTTCATATTACCTCTTTCCAGCGAGCTGTTCAATCCTGCACGCCCTTGTTTTTCATATATTCCAGTACGTCCCCCACGGTGAGCAGCTGCTCCAGATCTTCGGAGGGGATCTCAATGCCAAATTCATCCTCCAGAGCCATCACCATCTCGAACAGATCCAGGGAATCGGCGTTCAAATCGTCCTTAAAGCTGGTGGACTCGCTGATGTCCATGCCGTCCGCGTTCAATTTTTCCTCGATGATTTCCTTCACTTTCTCAAACATAACCTCTTCTCCTTTTCATGCATACTTTTTGTGGTTTTTCAAACTACATGTGATAGTCCGCCGCTCTATTTGTTTGAGTATCAAATATTTTGATTGTCAAACTATCAACAGGATAATACTACCTGCCAGGAGATCTGTCAATAGGATTTTTTTAACGAAAGAAAAAGTCATTTCAAAATGACTTTTTCCTGGGGATCAATCATTTCAAAATGACTTTTCTGTTATTTATTCCGGCGAAACTGTACCGGGGTCATGCCGTAGGCTTTCTTGAACAGGCGGTTAAAGTGTTCCACCGTCTCGTAGCCCACCTCCGCCGCTATGGATTCCACGGTGCGGTTGGTCTCTTTCAGCAGGGTGCGTGCTCTTTTCATCCGGGCCGCTTTCACCGCCTCCTGGAAAGTGGTGCCTGTGTTTTCCCGGATGTATTTGGACACATAGGGTTTTGACAGATGAAATACCTGGGACATCTCCTCCAGCGTCACGTCCTGACTGTGATCCTGGATATATTTCATCATTTCCATGATGCGCTCCTGACGGCCCTGGGTCATGTTCGCCGCCTTTGCCAGTTTGTTCACTGCCACCACCAAAGCGGCGATGGAGCTCTTGATGATATCGCCGTCTATGCCTACGCCCCACTGGAAACTGCCGTTCTGCAGCACGCCCACATAGGAGGCCGCCTTGGAGGAGGAGCCTCTGGACACCGCGTGTTCCTCATACACGGAGAGTTCGTAGGAGATGCCAAAATACATTTTCAGCGCGTTGCTGACTGCGTCCAGGCGGCCGTTGCCGTCTGCCTCGACAACTCTTTTTTCCTTGTCCTGCTGGACGGTCACGCTGGCTATGATCCCATCCGGCACCTGTTTAAAATGGCACTCGGTAATGTCAAACACTTCTCTGGGTTTGATATAGGAGTCTTCAAAGATCCGGTACACATCCGCCGGAGCCAGCTCCTTGTGCCTGTGGTCGGAAACGCCTTTCATCAGGTAGCCCACTTCCTCCCGCATTTGGGCGGGCAGCGCCATGCCGAAGTTCTGCTTGAGGATAAAGGCGATGCCGCCCTTGCCGGACTGGCTGTTGATACGGATCACGTCGGATTCGTACTCCCGGCCCAGATCCTGGGGATCGATGGGCAGATAGGGCACTTCCCAGCGCTCCCCGCTCTTCCCCGCGTCTCTCCAGGCCATGCCCTTGGAGATGGCGTCCTGATGGGAACCGGAAAAGGCTGTGAACACCAGGTCTCCGGCATAGGGGGAACGCTCATATACATGCATGCCGGTGAGCAGCTCGTATTTTTCCCGGATGGGGTTGATATGGGAAAAATCCAGTTCCGGGGCTACGCCGTGGCACGTCATGTTCATGGCCAGCGTGACGATATCCACGTTGCCTGTGCGCTCGCCGTTGCCAAAGAGGGTGCCTTCCACCCGATCCGCCCCGGCCAATACGCCGAACTCGGCGTCGCTGATGCCGCAGCCCCTGTCGTTATGGGGGTGTACGCTGAGCACCACCGCGTCGCGGTATTTCAGATGTTTGTGAATGTACTCGATCTGGCAGGCAAACACGTGGGGCATGGCGATCTGTACGGTGGTGGGGATGTTGATGATCGCCTTGTGGGACGCCTTGGGCTGCCACACGTCCAGCACGGCGTTGCACACCTCCACCGCATAGTCCACCTCCGTGCCGGGAAAGCTTTCCGGACTGTACTCAAAGCGGAAGTCTCCCTCCATCTCGTCGGCTATCTCCAGCAGCAGTTTCGCGCCGTCCACCGCCAACTGTTTTACCTCTTCTCTGCTCTTGCCAAAGACCTGCTCCCGCTGGGCCACCGAGGTGGAGTTGTACAGATGGACAATGGCGTGGGGCACACCCTCCAGCGCCGCGAAGGTTTTGCGGATGATATGCTCCCGGGCCTGGGTCAGCACCTGGACGGTCACATCCTCGGGGATCATCTTTCTCTCGATCAATGCCCGCAGAAATTGGTATTCCGTGTCGGATGCCGCCGGAAAACCCACTTCTATTTCCTTGAAACCGATGTCCACCAGCATCTGGAAAAACTCCAGTTTCTGCTCCAGGCTCATGGGCTCGATCAGGGCCTGGTTGCCGTCCCGCAAGTCCACGCTGCACCATACCGGGGGTTTTTCGATGATGTCCTTGCGCACCCAGTCATAAGTGACCTCCGGGGGCATAAAATAGGATCTGCCGTATTTTTTCGCTGCGTTCATGTCATATTCTCCTCTCATTTTCTGATATATTTATGTTCCGCAATCCGCCGTGCCCTGCCGCCGATGTATCTCCCACCCGCAAAAAAAGTCCCTACAAGACATCCGACGGATATCTCGTAGAGACGCTCTTCCAAACGCGGTACCACTCTACTTCACGGCTTTCACCGTGCTCTCACCGGCACATACATGCCTGCCCCCTTTGTACGGCGGGTATTCCGTCCGAGCCTACTTACCGTTTCGACGCCTGCGCCCCGCTTTCGGTCGGCTGCTCTGAGGCCAGTTCACCGTTTGTCTTTGACTGCCTTGCACCGTCCGGCAGTTCTCTGCTGTCCCACATCCGACTACTACTCCTCGTCATTGCATTTATGTTATTCAATTGGTGATATCTTAGCATAAACTTTTGGTTGGCGCAAGGTGTGAATTTAATCAATTTTGTTGACTTATTTTGTCGCGTCATTATTTATCTCCCGCGGGATTATATGCTACAATCGAATCGTTACCGCCCTGATACTGGTGACAGGAAGGGGGTGCGCCGTCATGGAAGTATTATTAGCTTTTATTATCTCCATGTTGACCAGCGTAGCCGCAAACTACCTGTGCAAGTGGCTTGATGGAGATAAATAATCGGTAACCAGGCCCAAACGGTTGACTTCTCCGTAAAAGAAGAAGAACCCCCGATTGTACCGCAAATGCAATCGGGGGTTCGTTCTTTTTGTACGCCGTATGGACGTATTAGCTTTTATTCTACGGCAATTATAGCATATGCAGACCGATTACGCAATATGCCAAATAAATTTTTTCTAAATATTCAGCAGCTCGCTGTACGCTTTCAGCGCGCCGTCCGTGTCGTGCGCAAGCACTTTCTTGGCCAACACCTTGCCGAGCTGTACGCCTTCCTGATCAAAGCTGTTGATGTTCCACGCAAAGCCCTGGTACATCACTTTATTCTCAAAATGGGACAGGAGAGCGCCCAGAGCCTGGGGAGTCAGCTGTTCACCGATGATAATGCTGGAAGGCCGTCCGCCCTCAAAATTCTTGTTTCGGTTCTCATCCTCCTTGCCGCAGGCAAACGCTACAATCTGCGCCGCCACATTGGCGCACAGTTTCTGCTGGCTGGTGCTGTCCTGAATCACCACGTCTCTGCCCATCTGGTTGCTCTTAAAGCCCACAAACTGCAGAGGAATAATGTCTGTACCCTGATGCAGGAGCTGATAGAAAGAATGCTGTCCGTTGGTACCCGGCTCTCCGAATATAACAGGGCCCGTGGAATATTCTACAGGCTCGCCGAAACGGTTGACCGACTTTCCGTTGGATTCCATGTCAAGCTGCTGCAAATGCGCGGGGAAACGACTCAGAGCCTGAGAATAGGGCAGCACGGCCGTATTCTGGTAGCCCAGCACATTGCGCTCATAAACACCGATCAGGGCGTCCAGCATGGCGGGATTGTTCCGTATATCCTGATTCCGAGCCAGCTTGTCCTCCTCTGCCGCACCTTCCAAAAACTGCGCAAATACCTCCGGGCCAAATGCCAGAGACAGGACGGCGCCGCCCACACCGGAGGTCGAGGAAAACCGGCCGCCGATATAGTCATCCATGAAGAACGCTGCCAGATAGTCATCACTCTTAGCCAGAGGAGAGGTCTCACTGGTGACGGCGATCATATGTCTGGAGGGATCCAGCCCGGCATTTTGCAGCGCGTCTTTCACAAAGGACTCATTGGTCAGAGTCTCCAGAGTAGTGCCGGATTTGGATACCAGCACAAAGAGGGAACGCTCCACATCGATGGTATCGAGTACCGCCGCCGCGTCGTCGGGATCCACGTTGCTGATAAATCTGGCCTCCATCTTAAATGTATTGTTTGCCTTGGCCCAGTTCTCCAGGGCCAGGTACATGGCGCGGGGGCCGAGGTCGCTGCCTCCGATGCCGATCTGTACGACGGTGGTAAATTTCTCGCCTGCCGCGTTGGTGATCTCGCCGCTATGAACTTTATTGGCCAGTTCCGCGATCTTACGCTGCTGCTCCACATAGAAATCGCGCTTGTCCACGCCGTCGGCCACAACGGCTCCGCCCAGCTGTCCCCTGGTCAGGTGATGGAGTACCATGCGTTTCTCACCGGTATTGATGACTTCCCCGTTGTAAAGAGCAGCAAATTTCTCCGTAAGCTGCATTTCTTCCGCCAATTTCGCAAGCGTCTCCAGCGTGCTGTCGTCCACCTGTTTTGCCGCGTAATGATATGACAGCCCTGCCGCCATGGGAACACTGTATTTTTCTACGCGCTGCGCGCCGCCTTCCCCGGCCATTACCTCCGTCAAATCCACGGGCGCTGCCTTTAGCAGCTCCTGATACGCGGATGCTTCATCCAGATTTTTCCAGGTAATCATGATCGATTCCCTCCTCTTTATTTTTTATAATGACCAACAAACTCTTCTGTCAATTTTCCTCTTCCGGTTCATAGGCCAGAGACGAATCGCAGTATGGGCAGAATTTCGCCCCCCTGATTGACGCCGTCACAGTAAGGACATACTGAGTAATATTTAAGTCTGGCCTCCCGCTCCCTTTCCTGCCTGGCAAGCTGGGCTCTGTGCACCTCCTCCTGTCTGGCCAGTTGGGCCTTCTGGGCCTGTTCCTGCTGGTAAAGGTCGGATCTCTGGGCGATCACTTCCGATACTTCCCCCGTCACCGTTCCCACCACATTACTCACTACCCTTCCGGCGGCTCCCATCAGCAGGCCTTCCAGCAGGCCTGTCCCCGTTCTCTGGATCCCCCGGAATCTGTTTCCTCCCGATACCGGGCCGCCGCCTTTTCCTACCGTATGCTTTCCTCGTCTGACTGCCATGGTTTCCTCTTTCCGCGCGTCTGGCGCCTGCAACCGTAACCTTATTTCGCTGGTCTATATATAGAATATTCTATTTCAAAACTTTTTACAATTGTTTTTTGCGGATTCCTGTACTTTATTTAAAAGGAGTTATTAAAAGCGGAGGCCTTACGGCCCCCGCTTCAGTCTTACTTTATTTTGTTATCTTTTTCTTCTTTTTGAAGAAGTAGAATCCTGCTCCCGCTCCGGCGCCAAGTACCACTGCGCCTACGGCTAATCCGACAACCAATGCAGGATTGTTCTTTTTTTGCTCCTCAACCACGGGGCTGGGTTCTACCACAGGCTCTGCCTCGGGCTGGGTCTCCGGTGCATCGTCTGTCTCAGGTGTTTCGCTCTCTTCCGGCTTGGGCTCTTCCTCCTCCTCCACGGCCGCCTCTTCCGTCCAGTCAGGATCGACCATCGTGTAGTCCACAAACGCCCAGTAGGAAGGTTTCACCTTGTAGTCGTAGTCGAACAGCAGAGGGCACTGCGTCAATGTGCCGTCCGCACCGCCGCCTACATCCGAATTGCCTTGCAGCCAGGAATATTTATCCACGGTACCCCACACGGTAAATCCGGCGATATTGATACCTTCCTCGGCATTGAGGTTCTTCAGCAGCACATAGATATCGTGGTAGCGTTCGGCCTGTGCCATGTATTCTTTCTCTCTGGCCTCATCCTGAGAGATGTCGCCGCTTACCTTCATGTCGAACTCGGTATACATCACCTTGTCAACCACTTCCGAGTAAGCCCTGATCGCCCTTTCGATATCTGCCATATAGGGATTGAACATATTGTAATGTCCCTGCATGCCCATACCGTCAATCCTGGTACCGTCCGCTTCCTTGACATCGCTTAACAGTTTCACGATACCGGCGACCTTCTTGCTGTCACATTCGTTGTAATCATTGTAATACAGTTCCACATCCGCGGGAGCGTACTGGTTGGCATACCGGAACGCATTGAGAATAAACTCATTGCTCTGGTATACTGCCCACCAACTGGAGTTGGCGCTGTGTGTGGACTGGCTCAACGGCTCCACTGCAGAGGCTTTCTCTGTGCGGTACCCGTTGCCTCCGTTGGATACGGCCTCATTCACCACATCCCATCCATAGAACATATCCCTGTAAGGACTGTCTTCACCGGTAAAGTGCTCCAGTACGGTCTTGATATACCACTCCAAACGCTGGTTCATAACCTCGGGAGTCACATAGTTCTCGCTGCCGTCCGCATTCTGTTTCACAGTATAGCCTTCACGGAAGAACCATTCCGGCGTCTGGCTGTGCCATACCAGCACATGGCCTCTCACCTTGATGGGATCCTGATCAGGATGACTCTCGTTCCATTTCTTCAGAGTATCCAGAATCTCTTCCGCACGCCCAAAGTACAACGTCGGGACTTCCAGCTTTTCTCCGTTAAAGGTTATTGTCTGCAGCGGCGTATGCGCGTCATTGCTGTAGTTGAACAGCGCATCCGGTTTTAATTCATTGCCGATGGTCACTGCGTTGAAATGCTTGTTCACCAGCATCTCTATTCCCAGGTCTTCCATCTCATTCACAGTTACTGCCGTGCCCATGATGAAATCGTCGCCAAAGACCTCTGCCATGGCATCCTTCAGATTGGGGACATCCTCATCAATGGAGGGAGGCTCGGGTATATATCTCGCCATCCGCACACCTGCTACACTGTAGCTGCCCATTACGCAGTCGCCCTGGCCGTACTTGGTGCCCTGCTCCAAAATACGGATCACCACCTTGGAGATCGGATTATCATTGGTTACCTTATAGGTTCCTTCAAAATAGGTCCAGACGCCGGGTTCCAGTACCTGTGAATACACGCCGTCCAATCTGGGATTGTAATCTTCCTTGCCGTTCTTATCCACGGTATAAGGCGCAAACTGCACCACTCTCTGGTTCTCGGGCGCACCCTTATAATCGTTAGAAAGCTTTGCCCAGAAGGAGAACGTATAGGTCTCATTCTGCTGTACTCTGCCCGTAATATCCTGCGCAAAGCACTGGTACGGAGAGGTTCTGCGGGAATAGGTCGCATACGTATAGGTATCGCCAAAGATCGGCTTATCAGCGGTATGCTGGGTGATCTTCACCCCGTCTCCCCACAGCGCGGCGGACCAGTCGCTCAGGTCTTCGTCCGTAAAGTATCCGTTGATCACAATATCGTTGGATACCTCTTCCGGCGCAGGCTCCTGCGTCAGACCAAAGGTGATCAGATCTGCCAGCGCAAAGGCACCCGCCGGGTTCGGCGTGGACAGACTCATGATACCGATGGCATCGATCATGCCGTCATATTCCGGCACCATCAGGTAAGAACCTGTGATATCATTGTAGTATGCCACATCCACCTGTTTGCCCTTGCGATACAGTTTCAAAGCAATGGGCACATTCTGCGCCGGAACGTTCAGCTTGATATACGCGCATGTGGACATATCCAACGTCCGGGGCAGTTTCAGTCGTACTTCATCATAGTTGTTGGTAAACTCCGCCTGCATACCGGTCTTCTGAGCAGTTGCCTTGGCAGAGGCCCAGTCGATAGACAGGTCTTTCAGTTCATATGCTACTTCACAAGTCGCTTCTTTGGTGACCGTATGGCTGCGGTTGCCACCGCCGCCCCAATTATAGGAGGGCTCAGGAACCATCTCTGTAGGAGTCAGTACCACATCGGTAACGGCATAGCTGCCTAATACGCATCTGCCCTGTCCATAATCAGTACCCTGCTCCACAATACGAATGATAAAGCCCTGCGCTCCTGAAGGCAGATTTACTACACCGCTGAAATGCGTCCATACTCCCGGCTCCAGTACTTTATAACTGCCCAAACTATACATGTTGTAGTTTGTCTTACCGTTTGCGTCAATGTAATAAGGTGAAAATGATACCGTACGCAACTCGGGAGGCGCATCTTTGTAATCATCGGACAGCTTAGCCCAGAAAGAGAAATTATAGCCAGTCTGATGCTCGGTACGGTCACTTACATCCTGCGCAAAGCAGTGATATGGGCTTTCTCTTCCTGTAATCTCGGCATAGGTATAGATACCTGTACCTTCGACGATCTCTGTATCGCTGGTCCTGGCTGTGATCGTGGCGTTACCCCACGTGCCGATACCGTTCCACATACTGAGGTCTTCTCTCTCAAAACGTCCGTTCAATACAATGGCCTCGAAGGCGTCGGGATCCACGTTAAACTTGATGCCGTCCAGAGTCAGCTCTGTATTATCAGCCAGGCTCACCAATCTGATATATTTTACTTCCGGGTTACAGTTAGTCGCCAATATACTCTCTGTACCTTCCATCAACACCTTACCCCTGGCGTTTAACAGTTCCACTTTCACGCCGCTTAAAGAGGGCAGGAACTGGATAGAGGTCATATGGTTCGTCGCTATCGCGTCAGGTACCTCATAAGTAATGCTGTTGTCTTTCTTGGGGAATGTAATGGTAGTTACACCATTCGCATCCGTCTCCTGGGTCACATCCGCATCCTTGGCAGTTGTGAACAGTTTCCCCGCCGAATACACATTATCCGCAGGCGTTTCCTCGGGTTCAGGCCCCCTCATCAGGAAAGAGACGCTCACCAGCTCCAGGAAAGAATCGGGTACGTATGTTGTACCGTTATCTCTGCCGCACTGGATGCCAAATTCATTGATCTTGGCAGCAGCGTTGGGCTCCAACACATATTCCGTCTTGCCGGTATTGTAATTATAAACCGATCCCTGCTGCACACTGTCCATGCCCACATAGAAGTTCATGGGACCGTTCTGACCGGCTACCGTAACGATAATATTAACGCACTTCTCCAGATTTACAATCTCAGGAAGGGTAAAGTTTACCTTCTGATCCATGTTGGAGAATTTGATCATCCAGTTTCCGTTCTGCAGGTTACAGGAGGATGCTTCGCTGGTCTTCAGCGTCAGCTCATTGGCCGGAACGGTTACGGTATGTGTCTCGGTAGATATCGTAGTGTCCATATCAAATACTACGCCGTCGAATACACAGTAGTTTGCCGCCGCTGCCCGTGCCGCCGCAACATCATCCGAGTGCAGCATAATACCTATGTGCGTGATCGTCTCTGCACTGGAAACATCATACGCGTAAATCCCGTTCTCATTCTGCTCATGATACCAGGCAGAAACAGGATTATCAAGGTCACCTTCCTTATAAAGCTTGAGAGATAACGGTACGGTCTGCTCGGATACGGCAAATGTTACGCCTTTACACTGCAGCATGTTGACTGCTTCCGGCAGCTTAAGTTTCAGCTCAGACCAGGCGCCGTTAAAGGTAATCTGAATCTGATCGTTGGTAGTCTTGTTATACTCCGTTACATTTGCGTGCGCAATCTTCAAATCGCCCGCCAGAACTCTCTTGGACTCAGCCTTAACGGGTGTAATGTTCTCTTTATCCGCAGGCACGGGAGTCGGCTCGGGATTTGCGTCTTCCTCTTTCAGGAAATCATTGGTTCCGTCTTCACCTTTCATGGTGAATGTTATTTTCTCCAGCGTTATGCCGGAATTGGCAACATATTCCTGACCGGCACACTGAACCTTGATTCCGTTGATGCCGCCCTCCGTCAACTGAGAAGTCATCGTATGTACCGGCTGGTCCGGTTCAAGGTTATATTTATAGTCTTTATCCAGTCCGTCCATCTGTAAATAATAGTTCACATTACCCGTCTGTCCGGAAACCGTAAACTGTATATTAACACAGTTGGCCATGTTAATAATCTTTGGAATCTTGAAAGAGACTCCGGCATTCAAAGCGGGGAATGACAAAGTATATTGTCCATCCGCCCCGACAGTATAGGTGGTATCGCCTTCGCTCTTAAGCACTTCCAGATCACTGCCGCCGAAAGTCACTTCATGGGTTTTCTCGTCCGGGTCGTTCATCTTGAACAGAACGCCGTCAAACAGACAGGTTTTGGTATCCTCATTTGCATTATCTGCATGCAGCATAACTGCTATGCTTGCTACCTTTTCCGTTCTGCCGCCCACATTAGTCATGGTATAGCTGCCGTTCTGCTTATATGCGGTTACGCTGCTGATTTCATTTCCGTCTATATCATATAATTTGAAGCAGAGCGGAACGGTTTGATCCGACACCGCAAAAGTCACTGAACGGGCATATGCCAAGTCTATTACTTCCGGAAGTGTAAATTGAATCTCCTGATATCCGGTTCCAATAAAACTAAGCTCTACCTTTTCCGTTTCCTTTGGCGTGCAGGTAACATCCGCGCTGGCCTGGGCCACCAGGCCGCCGTCCTTTATCGTAAACCTTCTGTCGCTGTCGCTTGTGGCTTCGGGTGTAACGTTTACGGTGAGATCTATCGGTTCATCGGTAGGTTCGTCGCCATATACCGCATCCTGTTGGTCGGCGGTTTTCTTCATAGTAAATACAATACTGTCTAAGGTAACCGAAGTATCATTGGCCGTACCTTGCTGCAAGTTCACCGCATCCACATCTCCGCTATATGCGGGATTTTCATTCATTTTGTCTGCGGTAAGCACATAGGATGTGTTCCCTGTATTGTAATAATAATTCCCTTTTTTAGTTCCTCCTGATGATATGGCAAAATTCAAAGGCTCAACCTGATCTTTAACATTAAAAGTAATGCTCTCGCATTCGGCCATATTAATCGTTACCGGCAGATTCAAACGTACTTCATTATTCTGACCACCGAATGAAATATGCCACCTGTTATCAGCAGCCAACTCATCACTTGCCGCATTTCCCCAGTCTTTTGTTAGGCTGGAGGGATATATTGTGATAGTGTAGGTCTCAACCGGTTCGATATCCTCTGGCGGATTCTCTAATCCGCCTGTTTGTACCGCCGTAATACTGAAATAGTCTATTACATAATCCGCCGCTACGCTGGCGTTATTCATCAGCGCAAAACCTATTGCTGACGCTGTTGCCAAATCTGATAATGTATCCGCCGTTATCGTTATTGTTTCTTTCCCATACTCTACCTGTGCCTGCGATCCGTCCTTCAGCACTTTTATTGCCAGATTTGATGCGTCTCCTCCAGATACTTTAAAAGTTATCTTTTCCAAAGTCTTCCCGTCTACTCCTGCGGGAAGGGAGCCGTATTGTATCTCAGAGTACTGTCCGGTATAAGATATCTCCAAAGCCCCCGCGCTGGTCACATTCGCAGTGTTTCCATATCCACCCGTCTTTGTGATATCATTGAATGTATAATATCGGGTTGTTGCCACCGCAGTAGGAGGCTGCTCCGATCCCCCCGTCTGCTCCGCTGTAATACTGAAATAGTCTATCACATAGTCCGCCGCCGCGCTGGCATTATTCATCAGCGCAAAACCTACGGTTGTTGCACTTGACAGATCTTGTGTAATGCTTATTGTATCGCTGCCATATATTACGTCTGTACCCGCCTGCCCATCAACAAACACCTTAATTGCAAGTCCTGATACATCTCCGCCTGATACCTTAAATGTTATACTTTCAAGAGTCTTTCCATCTACTCCTGCGGGAAGGGAGCCGTATTGTATCTCCTGGTACTGCCCATTATAAGATATCTCCAAAGCCCCTGCGCTGGTCACATTCGCAGTGTTTCCATATCCACCCGTCTTTGTGATATCATTGAATGTATAATATCGGGTTGTTGCCACCGCAGTAGGAGGCTGCTCCGATCCCCCCGTCTGCTCCGCTGTAATACTGAAATAGTCTATCACATAGTCCGCCGCCGCGCTGGCATTATTCATCAGCGCAAAACCTACGGTTGTTGCACTTGACAGATCTTGTGTAATGCTTATTGTATCGCTGCCATATATTACGTCTGTACCCGCCTGCCCATCAACAAACACCTTAATTGCAAGTCCTGATACATCTCCGCCTGATACCTTAAATGTTATACTTTCAAGAGTCTTTCCATCTACTCCTGCGGGAAGGGAGCCGTATTGTATCTCCTGATACTGCCCATTATAAGATATCTCCAAAGCCCCTTCACTGGTCACGCTCGCAGTATTTCCATATCCACCCGTCTTTGTTATATCATTAAACGTATAATACCGGGTCGTTGACGCTGCTCTGGCATTCCTCGCCATACTAAGCATCTGCACCTTCTGAGGCCCAGATACTATATCTCCGGAGACCGTATCGATATTTTCCGTCACGCCCTCCCCATCTGTTGTTCCGGATTCGCCGGAATCACCGCCGCTGGCAGTGTCCACGTATTCCGGATCGCTTACTTCTGTGGCGCTGGCCGACAGCGGGCTATATCTAACCGAACCCAGTATCAGCGCAAATGCCATTATCAAAGTAAGCCATTTTTTCACTTGCTTTTTCATACATTTACCCCCATTAAAAATTATAGTGCGACAATTCGATTCTAGCATTTCTTTGTGCATGTTACTCGTCAGATATTGCTCCCATTTCCTTACTTCTTGCTTTTTTAACAAATTTCTTGCAAAGTTTTAATAATATTTGTAATATTTCACTCAATCATTTACTTTATGTAGTGCTTAAATATAAAATAGCACAAAATTTATATATTCCCCATAATATGGGATAAATGTCGCCTCTAAAAAGACAGACGAAAAAGCCCCAGGGTCAATAGCGCCCCAGGGCCTTTCCGAAAAATACATTACTTTTTTCTTTACATACTTCTCCGAAATTCGTCAAAACTGCCAACTTGGGGAGCATGCAGATACCACCGTTTCAAGGTATCAAGATCCTGTTCCTCCTCGATACGCTGGCGTATATCCTGCGGGATATCGCCCAGACGTTCCATAAAGTCATAGATAACCTGGCGGCTATGCTGGAGCTCACCCTCGGCATGTCCTGCCGCATGGCCTGCCTTCCAGCCGTCCTCCTTGGCCGCTACCTCCATGGCCCACAAGTCCCGCTGGTTCTTCAGATGTTCCTCATACCTCAACTTCGCCATTCTGAACAGATTCATCGCTTTTACCTCTTCCAGGGCAGCCTGCACCCCCGCGTTCTCACTGCGCATACTCTCCAGTTCCTCACGGCTCCCGATCTGGAACAGGCGGATCCAGTCGTCCAGCCTGTCTCCCGTCAGCTCCTTTTTCAGCTCGATGATATGTATCTCCAACTGGTCTGAATACAGCTCCCCCTTCTCGTCCCGCAGGCCGTACACCCTGTGGTACTCCGGGGAATCGTCCCAGTCGAAATCCAGTATGTCAATCACGATGCATTTCTTCAGCCTGTCATACGGGTGTCCTCTGAACAGGGGGTCCGTGTACATCTTTGCCAGATAATACAGGCTCCTCTTGTCCCAGTAGGCCACGCGTCGGATCTGCATCTCCACATTGATTCTGCGGTCGCCGTTCAGCAGCATCCTGACGTCCAGAACACACTCCTTCTCCTGTCTGCCCCGCCTGCTCAGAATGGTGTTCTCCAGGCGTACCGACTGGATCTCCTCCAGGGGAATGTTCAGCACGCTGCTGATAAAGTTCTTGCGCACATCCTCGTTGCGCATCAGTTCCTTGAACGCCAGATCCGACTTGGGAGCAAGGAACTCTTTCCACGTTTTTCTTCTTTTCATCCGCACCTCCCGCGGGCAGGAGACGCCGAATAAAAGCCTGTCCCATGGCGCCGTAACCGTTAAATCCAAGGGACAAAAACAGATATCAAGATCTCCTGCTCTTTTCAATTGTAATGGTTTGAGTTTAAAGCATAGATCTTCTGATATCCTGAAAAGTGATTTGCTTATCAAAAGTGAAAAGAAATATATGCTTTGAAAGTATACTAGCATATATAGCGTTGGATTGCAAGAAAAATTTTTATGTAAAAAATATAAATGTGCCGCAAATAGAAAACCCCGGAATCACACCGGGGTTTTTCACTCTCTAATTCTTTTTTGCCTGTAACTCTTTTAACAGTGTTTCGAGTTCCTCAATCTGTTGCGCCCTCTTTTCGGTATCGTCTTCCGCCTTAAGCATGGCTTCGACCGCGTCCCTTGGGCTTAAAATATTGCTATAATTCCTGTATGATTCTACAAATCTCTGGTTGATCACTTCTTTGGCTTTTTCGGTAGCGCCAAATTGGCGGCACAATACATTGCCGCTGTGCGTTATTCCCCGTACCTCGATCAGCTCCGCCGCTACCAATTTGCGCGTTACTACCTGAGAGGTGCTTTGTGTCAACCCGGTGGATTCCCCGATCCTGACGATCTGCGTAGATGTCAATGGTTCGTCCGAAGTAAGTAAAATTCTTAAAATTTCCAGATCCCGCTGATTTAATTTCATGGCAAGCCCTCCTTTGCATCATTTTTGTATTATCCTAAGAATAATATAATACTTTATCTGTCTCTCTGCAAGTATAATTTTAAATCCGTGCCCTAACGGCCATACACCGTTCTCAGCATATTACGAACTTTGTAAAACGCGGGTTTGGGCTGGAATACCGAATCAAACAGCCGGGAGTTGGTGGTATCACCCTGGCGGTAATGGTCTATCAGCCCAAAGAACGTCACGTTAGTGATATTGACGTCGCCTCCCCCTTCCGTATCCAGTTTCGCGAGAGACATGAAGATGGATGCGTAGCGCTGCGCCTGCTCCTCGAAATTATCTTCATTTTCTTCGTCCACCGCCACGGACAACTCTGTGATATGAATCTCCAGTCCCAACTCTCCAAACTTGCGGATAGCAGTCTCCAAAGTGCCGATGTCGGGATAGTCTACTCCCCAGTATCCCTGCATACCGATGCCGTCGATCAAGCCCTTTTCCTTCAGCGAATTACAGAGCGCGTAGATGGCATCCCGTTTTTCCTTCTGAAATGTGTTAAAATCATTATAGAAAAGCTTTACGTCTTCCGCCGCGTATTTTCGGGCAAAAGTAAAAGCCTGTTCCACATAGTCTTCCCCTATCGTGACATACCAGGGATTGGGCACGCCGTCATTCTCGGTACGACAGAGGAAAAAGCTGTCCGGATCTCCCTTGTCCGGATCCACAGCCTCATTTACCACGTCCCAGCAATATACTACGCCGGGATAATCGTCCTGCACATGGGTCATCAACTGCGCAATATAGCTCTCCATGCGAAACAGCATGGTTGCACGGTCCACATATTTGCCGCTGTCGCTGTACCCTTCCCGGAAAAACCAGTCCGGCGCCTGGGCATGCCAGACCAGCGTGTGTCCCCGCATCCGCATACCGTTGGTCTGACACCATTCCAGTGTCGGATCTATGGACGCAAAAGAAAGCACGGGACTGCCGTCCTCGCTCTTTTTGGAACCCTGCTGGTCTAATATATAGCAGCTTTTCATCAAATTGGTCATGGTACAGCTGTTAAAGTGTTTTTTGGACACCAACATGTATTCGGGCATATTGAGAGTCTGGTTCTCCAGGGTGCTGCCATTGATTCCCACCCCCAGCGTGAAATAGTCGCTGCAGTAGTCCTTCAGCGCCGGTTCCGTCAGAGCTGCGGTCAGATCGTAGCGGCTGTTCCCCATTTCCGCCAGCATCTCCTGCCAGTAGATATCCTCCGCCGACAGTTCTTCCCCGACGGACTCCTCCTCTGTCGTGTCAGTCACGGACACGGTTTCCTCCGGTATGCTGTCCTGCTCCGCGGGATCCTGATCGGCTGTCTGACCGGTTTCATCCTGCGGTTCGGACGCGCTGTCCCGCGTCGCGGTGATCTCAGAGGCGTCGTTCGCGGGCTGCTGCGCGCCGCAGCCCGCAGTCGGCATTATCAGACAAGTTGCCAGTATTACTGCGCATAACCGCCTTAACATATGTTTTGTCATCGTAAATATCCCCCTGTCTTGACCATATTTCTCACGGGTTAGTAACTGTTACAATATCAGGATAGCAAAGCCATACCCCTGTTTCTCGTCGGTTTTTGCTAATCTGTTATCAATTTTTGCTGTTGCGCTGGAAATAAAAACAGCGGAGCTCTTCAGCTTTCACTGAGAGATCCACTGCTTTCAAAATACAACCTGTACTGCTGGTGGCCGGACTTGAACCGGCACGGTGTTGCCACCGAGGGATTTTAAGTCCCTTGCGTCTGCCTATTCCGCCACACCAGCCGACGCATGAGAGCAGGTTCCATCGCCTGCCTTATATCGTATGCAGATCCCTGCCGGGAAATGCAAGTGGATGGAGGTGGATTCGAACCACCGAAGCAATTTGCAGCAGATTTACAGTCTGTCCCCTTTGGCCACTCGGGAATCCATCCATGAAAGGGCGCTGACGCCCTGACCTAAGCCATTGTAGCATATGTTTTCCTAAAATGCAACTGTATTTTTCCGGCGGATGTTTAATGGAACATCCGCCGTTTTGACGGCGTTACGTCGTCTTGTGCTTTAATATCACCGCCGAAAATCTGGGCAGCATAATTTTCACCTTGCCCGCGTAGATCGGGTATTTCACAGGCTCCAGACTGTAACCGCTCTCGTTGGTCTGGATGAGCTGTACCATCACGCCGGTACGGGGAATATTGGCCTCCCATACCATGACTTCCTTTTCCACGTCACAACTGTTGTTGTTGATCAGAATCACGCATTGCTCACGGCGGTTAAAACGCCCGTATGCCAGATAATTGTAGTCCGCGTCAATATATTTTATGGAGCCGGTCTTTAATTCCTGATTGTTCTTGTGGATCCCGATAATCTTTTTGTGGAAATCTATCAGCTCCATATCTTCATGTCCCCAGGGATAGGTCCTCCTGTTGTCGGGATCCGTAAAGCCGCACACGCCCGCCTCGTCGCCATAATAGATCGTGGGCGCGCCCACCCAGGTCATCTGCATCACCACAGCTACCCGCAGCACCGCCTTGTTGACGCCCTGGTTGGCCGCCTCAGCGCCCAGAGTGTTGGTTCTGCCCACTTTGTGATTGGTGCGGGTCAGAAAGCGGGAATGGTCGTGGTTGGACAGCTCGTTCATGGCCACCTGCCAGCTGGGCATGGCCAGATTGGAGCTGTGGTGTTTCATCGCGCCCCAAAAACTGTCCGCGTTGCCAAGCAGATCCTCTCGGAAGTCATCGCTGTGTTTTTCCATACCAGTCAGGAACCATGTAATCGGCTCCATGAAGGCGTCGTAGTTCATGACAGTGTCCCATTCGTCACCCTGGAGCCACTCTCTGGTGTTGCCGTAATGCTCCGCCAGTATAATGGCGTTGGGATTGGCCTCTTTGACCACACGGCGGAACTCCCGCCAGAAATGGTGATTAAATTCCGGCGAATGGCCCAGATCCGCAGCCACGTCCAGACGCCAGCCGTCCACATTGAAAGGGGGGGATACCCACTTTTTCCCAATATACAGCACATAGTCCAGCAAAGCGTCGGAACCCTCATAGTTCAGTTTCGGGAGGGTGTCGTGTCCCCACCATCCGTCGTAGTCCTTGTTGTAGGGCCAGTTATTGCTGTAGAAAGCAAAATAGTCTTTGTACGGACTGTCTCCGGATACATAGGCGCCCTTGTCATAGCCCACGGCGTTTTCGTAGATCCTCTCCCGGTCCATCCATTTGTTAAAGGAACCGCAGTGGTTGAACACACCGTCCAATATAACTTTCATACCCCGGCGGTGCGCCTCTTCCACCACCCGGATAAACAGTTCGTTGCTGGCCTCCAGGTTGGCCCTGTTGGTAACGCGTTCAATATATCTGCCCGCATGGCTGTTGTCCTTATCCCCGGGGGCGAGCAGTTCACCCCCGTCGCTGACGATTCGCCCAAAATGAGGATCGATATAGTCATAATCCTGAATGTCGTATTTATGGTTGGAGGGCGAGACGAACAGCGGGTTGAAATAGATCACCTCTATCCCCAGATCCTGCAGATAATCCATCTTATCCAGAACGCCCTGCAGATCTCCGCCGTAAAATTCTCTCACATCCATCTGCGCCGGATAACGGTCCCAATCCTCCACACGGTGTACATGCTCCCCGATATAGGCGTACTCGTCCGTCAGCACATCATTGGCAGGATCGCCGTTGCAAAAACGGTCCACATATATTTGATACATAACGGCGCCCTTGGCCCAATCCGGGGTTTTGAAACCCGGCAGAATCACAAAGTCATAGTACTCGTTTACATCCCTGGCCAGTCCCCGCACATCATAGGTGCCGGATATTTTCCCCGTGACCACCTCGAAATGATAGGTGACTTTTTCATCTTCCAGTTGGAGTTCGTGGGTGTAATAGTCAAACAGCCCGTCGGACTCCTCCCGGTTCATCAGATAGCGCTGCCCTTTACAGATAAAGAACACCCTGTCAACATTATGCGCCGCCGTCCTGAACCGTATGGTGACTTTATCATAAGGGGCCGGTTCCATGGGACTGACATAGTCCTCCGTCGTATCGGTATAAAGGCCTCTTTTGTTAAAAACAGGACGCATTGTTGCCATGTATATCTGGTTTTCTTCCACTCTGCGTATATGCTCGATATCCATGTCCTTACCTCCCGGTCTGCGTGGATGCATTACATTTATTTTAATAGAATAGGATGGTCAGCGCAAGAGTCTGACCGTCCGAATTTACAGTACTATAGTACCAGTATTCCCCAAATCAGTAAAAAGGACAGCCGCTAAGCTGTCCTTTTTAGAGAAGGTATTTCTTTCTTATGGGGTATAGCAAAAACTATATAATGTATTGGGGGTTACGCATATTATAGTAGCATGAGTCTCCCGGTTTGCATAGCTCTAATTTTCACAAATATCACAAAATCGGAGTCCTGTTTTTGTGCATTTTTCACATTATGCCTGCTGGAACAAGGTTTCAAATTCTTCCTGCCCTATTTTTTCTTTCTCCAGCAGCAGCTCCGCACAGTTGTGAAGCACCTGCACATGCTCCAGGATCAGGGCTTTGGCTTTGGCGTAGCATCCGTCGATAATCGCCTTGACCTCCCTGTCAATCTCGCCGGATATGGCCTCGCTGTGCCCTTTGGCATGGGCCAGATCCCTGCCGATGAACACCTCGTCGTCATCATCGTCGTAACAGATCACCCCGATGTTATCGGACATGCCGTAGCGCGTCACCATGCGGCGGGCCTCCTTGGTGGCTTTTTTGATATCGCTGGAGGCTCCGGTAGTGATATCCTTGAAAATAATCTCCTCCGCGATCCGCCCTCCCAGAGACACCATAATATCCTGCAGCATCTTGCCCTTGGTCAGGAACATCTCGTCCTTTTCCGGCAGCGGCATGGTATAGCCCGCCGCACCCAGGCCCGTGGGAATGATGGACACCGTGTGTACGGGGCCCACATCCGGCAGTACATGGAACAGAATAGCGTGGCCCGCCTCATGGTAGGCAGTGATCTTTTTCTCCCTGTCTGAAATGATACGGCTCTTTTTCTCCGCGCCGATGCCTACCTTGACAAAGGCCGTTTCGATATCTTCCTGCTGCACATAGGCCCGGTCTTTCTTGGCGGCGTTGATGGCGGCCTCGTTCATCAGATTCTCCAGATCCGCGCCGGAAAATCCCGCCGTAGTCTGGGCCACTCTCCCCAGATCCACATCCTCTGCCAGAGCCTTGTTGCGGGAATGCACCTTCAGGATCTCTTCCCTGCCGCGCACATCCGGTCTTCCCACCGCCACCTTGCGGTCGAAACGGCCGGGACGCAGGATTGCGCGATCCAGGATGTCCACCCGGTTGGTGGCGGCCATGACGATGATCCCCTCATTCACTCCAAAGCCGTCCATCTCCACCAACAATTGATTCAAGGTCTGTTCCCTCTCGTCATGTCCGCCGCCCATTCCGGTTCCGCGCATACGGGCCACGGCGTCGATCTCGTCGATGAACACAATGCAGGGCGAGTTCCGCTTGGCGTCCGCAAACAGATCCCGTACGCGGCTGGCGCCCACACCCACAAACATTTCCACAAAATCGGAACCGGAAATGCTGAAAAAGGGAACTCCGGCCTCCCCTGCCACTGCTTTTGCCAGCAGGGTCTTACCTGTTCCGGGAGGCCCTTCCAGCAGCACACCCTTGGGAATACGCGCCCCCAGCTTGGTGTATTTCGCGGGACTGCGCAGGAAATCCACGATCTCCTCCAGTTCTTCTTTCTCTTCTTTGAGCCCCGCCACCATGCCGAAATTGGTCTTGTTTTCCCCGGCAAAGAGACGGATGGCCCGGTGCCTGCCGAAGTTCATCATCTTGCTGTTGCCGCCCCCCGCATTCTGGGCATTCATCATCATAAAGAAGAAGATGAACATGGCCGCAATGATCAGCAGCGGCAGTATAGTGGTCAAAAACAGGCTCTCTCTCTCGATATCCTCCACTGTGGGTTCGTAGCCGTGCTCCCTCGCCAGGTTCTCTATCTCGCGAATATCGGTGGCATACAGCTCTTTCACCATGTTGGGAAATACCACTTCCGCGTATCCGGTAGGCGCCTCGCGGTTGGGGGTGATGATGACCTCCCGAACCAGGCCGTTATCCAGATCATTAATAAACTGGGCCTGGGTATAGTCATTCTCCTGCCGTCGAAACATGGAGACAGCCGCCAGCATCACCAGCAGAAATGCTATCAGTATTATATAAGAGCCAAAAAATCTATTTTGTTTCAATGGATGCCTCCTCAAATTTTACGATACCAATATAGGGCAGATTACGGTATCTCTGGTCATAGTCCAGACCGTACCCTACTACAAATTCATCCGGGATCTGAAAACCGGTATAATCCACCTGCACATCCACGACTCTGCGCTCCGGCTTGTCCAGCAGCGTACACAGGCGCAGGGTTCTGGGCCCCCGATCCCGCAACATCTCCAACAGATAGCTCAAAGTCCTGCCGGAATCCACGATATCCTCCACCACCAGCACATCCTTGTCCTTGAGCGACTCATCCAGATCCTTTACAATCTTTACAACACCGCTGGATTTGGTATCCTTGCCATAGCTGGACACGGACATGAAATCCAGCGATACCGGCACGGTGATACGCTTGGCCAGCTCGCACATAAAAAAGCTGCCCCCCTTCAGCACGCATACCAGATGCACCTGTCTGCCCGCATAGTCGCGGCTGATCTGCTCCCCGATGGCCTGTATCCGGGCGTCCACATCCGCTTCCGTTATCAGTACCTCCACATGTTCCGCCATATTTACTCCTTTCGTACCTCTATAAACTTTGGTATTCCACCCGCAGAATCTCCTTTGTATCGCCGTCTGTCTTGCAGGACTCGCAGATCCTGCTCCCCGCCACCCACAGGATATGGTTTCCCTGGGCCAGCAGGGGAATGCGCTCCCGCTCCCGTCTCGGCACCTTTTCGTCGATAAACAGATTTTTTATTGTCTTGCGCCCATAGCCGGAGGGAGTGCGTATCTCCAGATAATCCCCTGTCCTGCGGGTTCTCCATTCCAATAGTTCTTCTATTCTATCACAGTCCAGGCATTTCGTATACTGATTTCCTAAAAGATTCACACTTTTTTTTCCAATGCGCGAAAGGCGCAATATGCCGCCCGGAACCTGGTAAACCAAAGTCTCCCCCTGTTTTTGCGGCGCCGCGACGGACACGGCATAGGCGGAAGGCGGCTCCCGGTCCGGTATCTCCAGGATCACCCGGTCATAGCAGCGGGCGGCCCGGATCCCCTGGGGCAGATGCAGTTCCCGGTTGCCCGGACGCTCACACAGCTCCCGGATCTGCTCCACCTGGCCGGAACCCATATCCCTGTGCGCCGGAGAAAGCTCCTTTAACAGGGACAGGATCAGTCCTCTTTGTATGGCCCTGTGCAGGGTGGAAAAGGCCGGGCAGAGGATGAGCAGCCGGCTGCTCTGTGCAGTCGCGCCGTCCATTTCAGCTAATCCGCCGCAGGCAGATTCCCGGACAACACACAGTTCCCCTGCCCGCCGATACTGCTCTTCCATATAGTCCTCAATTTCCGCAAAAATATCCGCTGTGCGACACAGATGCGCCGTGGCGTTGCCGCAGATCTCCCGCTCCGCATAGGGAAGGATATGACGGCGGATCCGATTGCGGGTGTAGGCGTCCGTATCATTGGTGCTGTCCTGGCAGCAGGCTATCCCACGCTGCGCCAGATAGTCCTGAATCTCCCGGCGCTGCAATCCCAGCAGCGGCCGCACGATCCGGTCCCGCACCGGGCGGATGCTGCCCATGCCGGTCAGCCCGCTGCCCCGGAACAGGTGAAAGAGCATGGTCTCCGCCCGGTCTCCCGCATTGTGAGCCACCGCGATCTTATGGGCCTGCCGCCGGTCCATCTCCGCATAAAAAGCCCTGTACCGCACCTGGCGGCCCGCCTCTTCTGTGGAACAGCCCTGCCGCCGGGCCAGGGCCTGCACGTCCTCCTCCACCAGCACATACGGCACTTCCAACCGCCTGCACAGATCCTGCACATAGATAGCGTCCCGGGCCGCCTCGGCCCGGATCCCATGGTTGACATGCACCACGTAGAGCCGAATCCCCAGCTCCGCGCGGAGTCTGTGTAACGCAAACAAGAGGCAAACGGAATCTGCCCCTCCGGATACGCCCAGCACCACACCGTCGCCCGGTGTAAAAAGCCGGTATTGTCTGCAATATGTCATTATATGCTGTTCCAGCTCATAATATTGCTCATCCATATGTCTATGATAGCCATTTTATTGCAAAATGTCAATATTTCGCATTTTCCCGCTGCCATATGTCATCTATGGCTGTCAAAGACTCCCAGCACCAGAACGGTCATATCGTCCAGTATGCGGCCCTGGCTGCAGCGAAGCACAAACTGCAGCAGGTTTCTGGCCATCTCGTCGGGATGCTGTTCCCGCATACCCTCCAGATACTGGATCATGGCCGTCTCATAGCCGCTTTCCCGCAGCGCGTCCAGCACACCGTCGCTCATCATGATGATGTAGTCGTTGTCGATCAGCTCACGGCCCACACTCTGGCGGGAAGTCCCCTGGGCCTCCTCCTCCCCGGCGGTCAGGATCCCCAGCGGCAGTCCGGGCAGGCTGATCTGTTCCACATAGCTGTTGCTCTTGAGAAAAGAGGCTGCAGCCCCCACTTTGCGGAACACGCATACACCCTGATACAGATTCAGGCTGCAGATATCCAGCGTTGACATATTGCGTCTTCCCTCCCGGTCGCCTGCTGCCAGCAGGGCGCTGTTTACCAGACTGACCGCCATGTCCGTCTCAAATCCCGCCTCCAACATCTTTTCCATCATATCCAGCACCTGACTGCTGTCCGCGTTGGCCTGCTGCCCGCTACCCATGCCGTCGGACAGCAGCACGGTGGTCCATCCTCTGTCCGACTGGATGATTGAGTAATTGTCCCCGGATACAGTCTCGTTTTCTTTCACCGCCCGTGCGCTCCCGGACAGCACCACAAAACGGGGTTCTTCCACAAACAGATAGGTTCCTTCCCTCTCCTCGATCTGCGGCGGGCTGGTCACGGATACCGTCAGCCGCCGCCCCAGCAGCACCGAGAGCATGTCCGCCACCTCCTGGGTGCTGCGGCCTATCATCCGCTGGGTATGTATATGCAGTCCAAGGGTAGCGCCCATACAGCACTGTTCCTCCCGACAGAGATCTTCCTCCTGGCCCGGCTCTTCTCTCTGCGCATCCTCCCGCTCCGGCTGATCGATATAGAAGAGATCCAATACCGTGATACCCTCCTGTTTCAGAGCCCGAATCACCAGTTTTTCCTCTCTGGGCGGCAGCGGCGTCAGCCGAAACACCTCCGCTGCCAGTTTCGCCATGATCTGGGACATCTCCTCCAGATTGTCACAGATAACCTGCCGGTTTTCCCACAGCCTGCGCTCCTCCAGTATCTGCTGACGGGACGCGCCCTGGCAAATTCCCTGTCCCGGTTCTCCCCGGTAACTTCTGGACAACTCCCGAAAACTGTCCGCATAAGCCAAAAGCCTTCCCCTTCCGTAATCAGACAGCATCATGCTGAGTTGCTGCTGTCTCTCTCTGCCCACCGTTGTCAACATACGATCACCTGCCCTCTACATTTTCGGTTAATCCGCTCCCTTGGCGGCATTCACAAGTATACAAAAAGCGATCCATACTTTTTGTCAAAATATGGGTCGCTTTCCTCTATTTTCGTTGACAAACTATCTGTGAAATACTAACGGCCGCTTTTCTTTCGACGGCGAATCAAAACTAATCCCACAATTCCTGCCGCCGCTGCCGCGCATATCCCGCCTATGACATAGGGAATCGCTCCCCGGCTCTCCCTCTGAGGCGATTCGGACTGCTGCGGTGATGCGGCCGACTCGGACCGGGCGCTTTCCTCCGGCTGACCGGTTTCCCCTGACTCGGATTCAGCAGGCTGCCGGCCGGTTTCCTCCGGTTCGGATTCAGCAGGCTGCTGACTGCTCTCTTCCGAGACGGATCCCTCCGGCTCTTCCGCTGGCTGCTCCCCGGCCTCCTCCGTTGTTTCCTCCAGTTTGGAGGGATCCGCAAAGGCCCAGAAAGCGGGTTTGACCATGTAATCGTCGTCGAACAGCAGGGGACATTGCCTCTGTCTGCCGTCCGCCGCGCCGCCTACCGAATTGGACGTCTGGAGCCAGGAATTTTTGTCCACCACACCCCAAAGGGTGATATTGGTGATGTTTACGCCCTCCTCCCGCAGACTTTTTACCTTCTCAAGCAACGACTTGTAGCGCCATCCCTGCGTCTCAAACTCCTTCTTGCGGGTAGACTCCGTGCCATTGTAAAAACTGCTGGCTTTCATATCCAGTTCCGTGATCTGTACCTGTCCCACGATAGCCGCATAAGCTCTGGCGGCGTCCTCAAACTCTTTCACCGTAGGGCTGCCGACCGTTTGATAATGACCCTGCATCCCCATGCCGTCAATTCTAGTGCCCTCAGCCTCCTGCACATCCCTGAGCAACTGCTCGATGCCTTCTCTCTTGCCCAAAAACCACTCGTTATAGTCATTGTAATACAGTTCCACGTCCGGATCCATGTATTGATTGGCATAACGGAAGGCGTTAATGATGAACTCATTGCTTTGGTATACAGCCCACCAGCTGCTGTTTTCCGATGCGTTGCGATAGCGGGAACCTCCGTCGCTGACGGCCTCATTGACCACGTCCCAACCGTAGAACATGCCGTGGTATTTGCTGTCCTCTCCGGTAAAATGCTCCGCCATGGTCTTGATATACCACTCCAGCCGACGGTTCATGGTCTCGGTATCGGCATAGGCTTTCCCGGCGTCATAGTCCTCGTGGAACCACCACTCCGGCGTCTGGGAATGCCACACCAGCACATGTCCCCTCACTTTGATAATATCTTCGGGATGACTCTGGTTCCACTCATATATGGCGTCCAACGTTTTCTCCGCCCGGCTGTAATCCAGTCTGGGAACCTCCAGTTCCTCCCCGTTCAGCGTCACCGTCTCCGTGCCGGGACAACGGTTGTTGCTGTATCCGAACATGGCGTCGGGTTTCAGCTCGTTGCCCAGAGTAATGGCGTTAAAATGTCTGGTTACCAGCGCCATCGTGTCCACGTCCTTGAGATCCGAATTGACGATCGACGTGCCTATGATAAAGTCCTGTCCCATCTGAGCGGGTACAGCGTCCCTGAGCCGGGGCACATCCGTCTGGATAACGCTCTCCCTTGCGCCCTGCTCTCTAAGCTCCATACCTGTCATATAATATGTACCCATCACGCCTTCTCCCTGTCCGTAGTTGGTTCCCTGCTCCAGGATACGAATCACCACCTGCTCCAGATTTCCCGTCCAGGAAGGGGTGTAGGTTCCTGAAAAATGTGTCCATACGCCCGGCTCCAAAGCCTGGCTCACAGTACCTGTGCAACCCTGGCTGTACAGAGTCGTGCCGTCCGCCGTGATATAGGGAGAGATCTCCACCGTGCGCTGCTGCGCCGGGGCGTCCGCATAATCCACCGGATCCAGCATCACATAAAAACTGTAGGCATAGTCCTTGTCCTTCTCCACCAGCCCTGTCACATCCTGGGAAAAGCACTCGTAGTTGGAGCTCCTGTCCGTGATCTTACCGTAAGTGACCACGTCCCCATAGATGGGTTCCTCATCCGCCTGGGCGGTGATCGTGGCTCCGCCCAGGTCCCTGTACCACACGGAAAGGTCGTCATCCGACGCGAAATCAGGACACTGGATCAGATTGGGTCCTGTCTCCGCCGCCAGACAGCATCCGCTGCAGAGTATCCCCGCTGTCAGCATCGTCCCCAGCGCCAGCGCGGCCGTCGTTGTCTTCCACACTTTCTTACTCATAAACTATCCCTCTTTCAAGAATATTGATATCTATGTTTATCGTATCATATTCTCTCGGAAAAGGCTTATCGTTTCTTGTCATTTATTGGTCTGATATTGCTAAAAAGGGACTGTGAAAATACTCCACAGTCCCTGCTATCTGTCAAATACTGTTAGTCCTCGGCCTTGAATACGATCTCGTCCTCATTGACCAGCCCCAGCTTTTCCTTGGCGATCTCCTCATAATACTCCTTGGTCTGAGAGCGCTTGAGCAGGAGCTCGATCTCCTGGGCCCGCTCCTTTTCCGCGTCGATCTGTACCTGCAGGGCGGCGGACTGTGCCTCCAGAGTGTCCAGTTTGGCCTGCATCTTTATGCTGCTGGCATACACCGCCGCCAGGATCATCAGCAGCGCCAGTATAACCAGAAACATACTGAAACGGTTCTGTACTCTTTTCCGATATGCCGCTTTTTTCCTTCTGGTACGTGCCACAGCCATAATGTTCTCCCCGCTTTACTTCCTATAGTTTCTTAAGTTTTATTTTAAGTAGTTTTTTATAGTTTTTCAACCTGTTTTTGCAAAATATCCGACACTTTTTCAGCAGACGTCCCACGGCGCCGCTCGCCGCATGTCCCGCCCTGCCCACGGGACGCAGGCAAAACCCCATGGCCGTACACAGAATGTCCCGCACCCGGCACAGGATCAGAGATATGTAGCGTACCAGGAGACCGCTGACGGTCTTTTTGTACAGCAGCATCCCCGCCAGCGCCCCGATGACCGCGAACCACCGCAGGCTGCCGTTGCTCTCCCGGTGCATCAGCCCAAAGATATACAGGGCGCAAAAGATCCAGAATGCCAGATCTTCGAGAGATACCAGCAGCCCCTTATGAGGCAGCACTCTCCGCCATATCCGCAGGATATCGTAAACGGACGTGATCAATATACCCGAAAAAAAGGCATACAGCAGAAACACATTTTCCTCAGACATCTTCCGGCTCCCCTGTCTCTACCGAAACAGCCTGGAAAGCAGGGATTCCGACTTGCCAAAGGTATTGCCCGACACGTCCGAATAGGTGAAACTGTCGATCCTGCCGTCGATGTCCACTTCTCCTTTATCCAGCATAAGCCTGCTCACATGCAGTTCCTGCCCCTTGATCATCAGCATTCCCTGCTCCGTCTCCAGCAGGATCTCATGTTCGTCAAAGGACAGTACATCGTTCACACCCGTGATGCCGCATGTTCTGCGGTTGGTCATGGTAACCTTGTGCGCGCGTCCTCCGGCAGTGTTTAATTCCTCCATAAGGCCCTCCCTCCCATCTGCGACTCCCTAAAGTATATGAGTCGGGAGGAAGAGATATTACAGATAGCGAAACAGTTCTCCGGCCTCTTCCTTTTTTACCGTTTCCTGTACGTCCAGCACTTCCACCTTTACCTCCCTGTTGCCAAAGGAGATGGTGAGGATATCCCCTGCCTTTACATTGGATGAGGCTTTGGCGGGCTTATCGTTGATCGTTACTCTTCCGGCGTCGCATGCCTCGTTGGCCACCGTGCGCCGCTTGATCAGCCGGGACACCTTCAAATATTTATCCAGTCTCATGTCTCTCTCCATTTTTTAATAGAAAAGAGAACCTATCGCTAGGTTCTCTATCGTGTCGTACCTTACTTGTTCAAAGAATCCTTTAAAGCCTTGCCCGCCTTGAACTTGGGAGCCTTGGAGGCAGCGATCTTCATGGGCTTGCCGCTCTGGGGATTCCTGCCCTCTCTTGCGCTTCTCTCAGATACTTCAAAAGTACCGAAACCTACTAACTGAACCTTGCCGCCCTTCTTAAGCTCAGCCTCTACCACATCGGTAAATGCCTTCAGAGCCTTCTCGGCATCCTTCTTGGACAGGTCTGCCTGCTCAGCCATAGCTGCAACTAATTCTGTTTTGTTCATGTTGTAACTCCTCCTCTATTGAGTATACTGTTTTTTTGACAGATTCTTCATATGCGAAACGTCTACATATATTTATATCCGCTTTTCCTTGATTTGTCAAGGTTTTTTCATAAAAACTGTAAATCCGTCCCTATTATTGAGCGGGAGCAGGTTGGGCGGTGGGCGCAGGCGTGGCGTCAACCGCCGGTTCACCCGTCGGCACGGTCGTAAGGCCGGGTATCAACTCCGCGAAAGAGTAAGTGATATCCTTGTATTCGCCGTCCACAGATATCGTGTAACTGCGGGTCTCATAGCCGCTGCGGCGCAGTGTGACGATATGGCTCCCCTCGGATTTGGCAAAGCTGACCGGGGCGATTCCCACATAGTTGCCGTCCAGATACACCTCCGCGTTTTCCGGCGCGTCCACGAACACCTTGTACTTTGCCAGCCTGTCCTCGTCCTCCTCATCCTCCTCTTCGTCCTCCACTTTGTCCAACTTAATATCCAGACCGCCGGAAGGCTGCGCCACTTTTATATATTGGGTGATGGTCTGATATCCGTTTGCTCTGACCATCATCTGGTGGATCCCGTACTCCAGCTCCACGGGGGCGGTGGGATCCGCTTTTTCCCCATCGATATACAGTTTCGCCGAGGAGGGCTCCAGCGTAAAGATAATGGTACCGAGTTGTATCTCCGGTACTTCCAGATCGCCTATGTCCAGAGTCGTCTCCTCTCCCCGGCGGATCGTCACCTCCTTGACGCCGCCTCCTCCGCGCTTACTGACCCTGATCTGGTAGTGGCCCTCCGGCACGGTGAGCAGCATGTCCTCCTCGATCCTGCGGTAGCTGGACTGCCCGATCTCCATATATCCGTCGATAAAATTCTCCTCGTTCTTGAGACGCAGATATCCGTGACCCTGCTCCACACTGACGCTGAGAATACTGCTGCCGATCCCCTTGAAGGTCAGCACATCCACCGGATTGATATCCATGGCCTCTATCCGCATATTCTGAGACAGATAGAGGGTGTCCCCCGTCAGCTTGTAAACGTCTTCCCCTATCGTCACCTCGCTGCGCTTTAGATCGATCTCATAGCGGGACGCGGAGGCGTATACCCAGGCGGACGGACTGATCTGCATGGTGTTCAGTCTCTTTTTGGACCGCAGGAATGTCACATCCACAATGTCCCCAACGCCAATCTGCTCCAGAGACACCGCCTCCCCGTATTTATCGTACAGATTGCTGGTTCCTTCCACTGCCAGCGTGTAGCATCGGCCTGTATCCAGATTCAGCAGTGTGACCGTTCCCTCCTTGCCATCCTTTTTTACCAGCACCGCCGTGTCCGCCGAATCGTAGCTGTTGGGACTGGCGGGCACAAACCCCGTGCCCGGCTGGGATTCCCGGACGGCGGTGGGCGCGGGCGGAGCCGTCTGGCCGCCCCTGTTCCCCATGCCGCAGGCGGTCAACAGCGCCACTGTTGCCGCCAGCGCAAGTATCTCGATGGACATTCTCTTTTGTCTCTCCACTACGTTACCTCATTTCCGCGTGACACAGGCCGCCTGAGTCTCCGCATTGTTGCTCATTAAATTTACAGCTGAAATACTTTTTCCAGAAAATCACTTTTTTGTTGCTCCTGCGCCAGCAGTTTATCCAGCTTTTCCTGATTGCGCTGGGGGATCCAAGCCTTGCCGGAATTGTAATAGAAGTTTACGATCTTCCAGAATTTCTCCGGATAAGCCAGCCGGTAATACAGGTCGATGTACGCATAGGCGCTGATTGGCGTAACTTTCTCGTAGGCGGCGATCAGCTCGCGGCCCAGCGCCGTGGGCCAGTCTGTTTTTTCCAGCAGCTTGCGCATCAGCAAATAGAGATCCCTGATCTGTCTGTCCCGGACGCATTTTTCAAAATTAACGATATACATGCCCTGCTCCCCGCAGAGGATGTTATGATATTGATAGTCTCCGTGGCAAAAGGCGTACGTCTCCTGCCCGGACGGATCTGCCATGCGTTCCTCATAGCTGCGCCAGCCCTCCGTCACTTCCCTGGCCTGTTCGATAAAATGATCGATACAGCCCAGTAAATTGTATTCAAACAGAGTCTTCTGGCTCTTTTTACGCAAAAAACGCTGTACCTTGACAAATTCCCTGTTGTGCTTTTCATATTCCTGCAAAGGAGAGAACTCCATAGGCGCCGGAATGTCCTCCCTGGAGGGCAGCAACATGCACTGGTGGAGCCTGGCCAGCGTCCTCACCGCCTCCATGCATTCTCCATAATCGTGTATATTGCACTCACGGCCCTCGCCGCAGGTTTTTAAAATATAGGCTGTTCCGTCGTTTTCACGCACGCACAGCGCTCCCTCCCGGGTGGGGATCAGGCGCTCTGCGGCGACCATATCCCGCTCTTTGATCGCGGACAGCAGTCTGTCCAGCAGCGTCAGCTTTGCCTCGTTGCCTTCATATTCCTTGAATACCAGCAGGCCGTTACTTGTGTCGCACAGGATCACCCCTCTGCCTTTTCTCGTCCGCAGAACCTCCACGTCATACTGCTCCAACAAAGCTACCGCTCTATCATTCACGTTCCGTACCTCCCATAAGATATGCTTATTGAGATGGCTTTGGCGCATCCCGCCCAGCCCTATCCTATCTTATGAGAGCCCTTCGGAACTTATGTTAAATTCAGAAAAATCTCAAACAGCTTTTCCCTGGTATTATCCTCCGGGGTCTCCAGCACATGATCAAGCATCCGCTCCAGAACCGCCCCCAGCTCCGGCCCCGGTCTCATGCCTGCGGCGATAAGATCCCTGCCGCTTACCGCCAGGTCTTTCAGGGAGACGCACTGCCTTCGGGCTATGACTCCTCTGCACTCCCTGTCCCAGGCGTCCACCCGCTCCAGTTTCTCTTCGCGCAGATACTGACTCTGTGCCCAGATATCCGCCTTCTTTATGATGAACAGTTTAAAGATAATATCCTCGCCGATCCGATTTATGGCGCGGCGGGCCGACACAGGTGTCGGATCCACGTCGTTTCCATAGTCGTGATATTCCACCAGACGTCGGACTGTGGCAATGGTATCACGGTCGCATCGGAGCCTTTGCAGGATCTCTACAGCCATATGGGCGCTGACAGCCGGATGTCCGTGAAAATGCGTAATCCCCTTTCTGTCCGTCTGTATGGTCTGCGGTTTCCCTATATCATGAAACAGCATGGCCAGACGCATGTCCTTTACCCCGGGCACACCGTTTAAGCTGTGCAGGATATGCTCGCCCACCGTATAACAATGGTGGGGGTGGTTCTGGGGCGTCTCCATGCAGCGGTCCAGTTCCGGCAGGATCACGGCTGTGACGCCCATGTCATATGCCTGCCGCAGATAGTCGGGATGGGGAGAGGTCAGCAGCTTTACCAGCTCTGTCTGGATCCTCTCGGCGCTTATTGCCCGCAGGCTGGGCGCCAGTCCGCGGATAGCCTGTTCAGTCTCCTCCTCGATACTGTAGCCTAACTGCGCGGAAAAACGCAGCGCTCGCAGAATGCGCAATGCGTCTTCCTCAAAGCGTTCCTCGGCGCAGCCCACGCAGCGGATCACACCCCGCCGGATATCGCCCAATCCGTCAAACGCATCCACAAGTCCCGATATATCGTTGTAAGCCATGGCATTGATTGTAAAGTCCCTGCGCTGCAGATCTTCCACCAGACGGGAGGTGAACTGCACCTCCCGGGGATGCCTGTGATCCTCATATTCTCCGTCAATGCGGTAGGTTGTCACTTCAAAGCCCTCTTTGTCCAGCATCACCGTCACCGTTCCGTGGGCGATCCCCGTATCCACCGTCCGCCGGAACAGCTCTTTCACCTGCTGGGGCCTGGCCGAGGTAGTGATATCCCAGTCGTCCGGTTCCCGACCCAAAACGCTGTCCCGAATGCAGCCTCCCACCGCGTAAGCCTCATATCCCGCCTGCGTGATCCTGTCTATTATATACTTGACTTTTTCAGGTAGATTTATTACCATATTTTTTTCCTGCATATCAACTCATATATTCCGGTCGCTGTAAATCGGTTTCAGCGACAGAAGGAAAAACCCGCTGTCGCTGATCCTGTTGTCATCCTGACGGATCCGTTCTGCCGGGATTCCTTTCCCGCAGAATTAATTGTCGCTAACCCACATCCTCCCCGGAGTCCTCGGAGCTGTCCCCGCTCTGTTCCTCCGTGGAGTTCCCGGAGTCATCCCCACTTTGATTTTCTCCGCTCTCCTGCTGATTCTGTGCCGCCTCAACCTTCAGATAATTCAGATTGCCTTGGGGGTCGTCCACCGCCACATTTTCGCTGATCCCCTCCAGATATTCGGTCATGGTCTGGTTCAACAGCAAATCGCGGATCGTGAGTTTCCAGGCCGGATCGTCGGTACCCACATAGTACAGCACATAATCATAGCCGTTTTCCTGTGTAAACACCGCCGTATCTCCCGCCTGACGCCCGGCATCCGCCATCCACGCGTTCATATTCTCGCTCATGCTGTCGGCTCCCACGCCTTCATAGAGACCGCCCTCTATACCGTTCTCATCATACCGGTCACACAGTTCGATAAAGCTTTCTTCCGTGGCCGGCCCGTTCTGCCATTCCTCCAGAATGCTCTGGGCACTGATATCCGCCGTATCCGTGGAACTCCTGACGATAGCCCGGATATCCACTGTTGGAGTCTCCACGCGGTATCTCCGCTCATAGCCCGCCACCAGATAGCGATGCCCTGTGTTATCCTCCACCACCGTGGTGTCGCCGGATGTCCTGTTCTCGTCAAACAGCCAGTCTTTGAGCAGATAATTGGAGTAGGCATAGCTCTGAGCCTCATAGGCGTCTCCGCCCGCCATGATCGTAATCTCCGCCGTATCCGCATCCTCTTTGGCCTTTTCCATAGCGGCGGCGATCTCCTCCTCAGTGGGTTCATAGGGCACTTCATTGCCTTCTTCATCCAGTGTTACACTGCCGTCCGGCGCTGCGGTAGGCAACTGTGCCGCAACGATCGTCATATGATAGTCCACCACGTCATAATCGTTTTTGTGCTGTTCGTAATAACTGTCTATCTCCGTATCGGCGGGCGTAGAAGACTCAGCCATTTGCTCGTAATAAGCCGTAGTCATAATACCTTCACGGATCACTTTTTCCAGACGGGACTCGGTGGCATAACCGCCGAACATGCTCTTCATATATTTATTAACGGTGGTAGCGCTTTCTTTGGCCCCGTCCCTGATATCCTCCATCATCTCCGCGTACTCTTTATCCGTATCATAGACAAAGCCCGCTGTCTGCGCCTGTTCCTTCAGCGCCTTTGTCTGGCGTATATTCTCTACGGCCAGCTGCTCAAAATAATCCTTGAAGGTCAGATCGGCGGAATACATCTGGCTGTCGATATTGCCGGCATCCATACCCGTCATGGACAGATAGTAGCTGTTCTGCGCGATAAACCCGGTTCGGGCCATGGCATAATGGTAGTCAAATTCCACCTTAGTGATCTTCTCGCCGCCCACATTGATATATGTGCCGTTCACTGCCATATAATTGCGTATAGGAAAAGATAATACAAGGGTTGCCACAGCCAGCACCACCAGGATGCCAATCACGTTGCCGAAATTTTTATGGACTTTAGCCTTTTTCTCCCGCTCCTCATATGCCTGCATCTTGCGGTCATACTTGGTCATGGTCCGGGTCTCCTGCCCGGGAGTCTCCTGCTGTTTGTTATTCTTAGACATTTCTTTCCTGCCCTTTCTATAATTAGTTCCGTTCGCTTTTCCGGATCAGATCGACGCCTCCAGACTTTTTACCAGAGACTGGATACTGCCATCCTCAAAGGGATTCTTAAGACCCACGGCGGGGATCATGCGGGTAAAGAAATCGCTGGCGGACAGTTTACAAAGCTTTGGGTACGACGCCCATGCCGCCTTGAAATCCCTGTCCTTCCATATCTTATACTGCAACGCGCAGGTCTGGGCCAGGCAATAATCGATATAGTACAGCGGCGAATTGTAGATATGCAGTTGCTGCTGCCACAGACCGCCCTTGCCAAAGAATGGGTTATCCCCATAATCCATATGGGGCCTGTATTCCGCCTCCAGCTGCAGCCAGGCCGTATGGCGCTGGGCCGGGGTCATATCCGGATTCTCGTACACGATATGCTGGAACTCGTCAACCATACACCCATAGGGGATGAAAATGGCGGAGTCCTCCAGATGCATATCTATATAATCCTGCTTTCTGTCGCCAAAGAACAGCCCCATCCAATCTTCCGTCATAAATTCCATAGACATGGAATGGATCTCCGCGGTCTCCATGGTGATGTCCGCATGCTCACGAATGGGATCCTGACCGGACAGATAGCCCTGGAAGGCATGGCCGCACTCGTGCGTGACCACGTCCACATCTCCGCTGGTTCCGTTGAAATTGGCAAAGATAAAAGGAGAGTGGTAGTCCGGCATGTATGTCATATAACCGCCCGCTCTTTTGTTTTTGCGGCCCAGCACGTCAAAAAGCTGGTTCTCCATCATAAAGTCAAAAAACTCGCCTGTCTCCTGAGAAAGCTCCCTGTACATCTTCTGGCCCGCTGCCATGATCTCCTCCGGGGTTCCGGTGGGAGCGGGATTGCCCTGCTTAAAGTACACGGCCTGGTCAATGTAACTCAGCCTGTCAAGCCCCAGACGCTGTCTGCGACGGTCGTGCAGCTTTTCCGCAAAGGGAACAAAGTACTGTTTGATCTGCCTGCGAAAGTTCTCCACTTCCTTTTGTCCGTAGCAGTTGCGGCCCATGCGGTAGTAGCCCAGCTCCAGATAGTTCTCATAACCCATGGCTTTGGCCTGGGCTGTGCGGTTCTTGACTAACTTGTCATAGATCTCATCCAGTTTTTCCGCGTTTTGTAAAAAGAATTCCGTCTTCTTCTGCCATGCCTGCCTGCGGACGTCTCTGTCCGGACTTACCAGATAGGGACGCAGCAGGGACAGGTTCAGTTCCTTGCCGTCAAAAGGGATCTTAGCGCTGGCGATCAACTGGTCATACTCCGTGGTCAGCGCGTTCTCTTCCTGAGACAGGGTGATAACCCTCTCGTCAAAGGCTTTCATGGCCACTTCCATGTTCTTAAAAGCCACGGGGCCTATCTTGCTCTCCAGGTAGTCCCGGTAGGGGGATGCGTACAGTTTCTGCATGTACTCCAATACCTGATTCTGAAATATGGGTTCCATTTCGTCATAATATTTGCGCTCTTTTTCGTAGAACTCGTCCACCGTATTGATATCATGGCGGATATGGCCGATGGTCATCAGGGTATTCACATGGTCGGTCAGTTTGTAATACCGCTGGTGTATGGCAAACTGTTCCTCGCCGCTCTCTGCCGCATCCAGCTCCCCGATCAAACCGGAAAGCTCCTTCCCCACCTGCTCAAAATTTACTCTTTCATAGGGCATATCACTGAATTTCATATGATTTCTCCTCTCCTGGTCTGCCGATGTATATGCAAACCGCTCTAATTTAGTATCATACCTTTTTTTATGGGAGTTGTAAACCTTTTCACAGAAAATTCATGTTCTGCCGTATATTTTTATAGTCCCGCGGCAGCAAGTTCCTCCCGGGTGCATTTTGTTATTCTGCTGATGGAGGTTTCGTCCAGTCCTTCCTTTGCCATCTGGCGGATGATCCTGAGTCTTTCCTCCCGTTTTCCTTCTCGTCTGCCCTCCCGTTTCCCTTCACGTTTCCCTTCACGCCGTTCCTCTTTCATCAGGTCATCAAAAGCTTTACACATGGGCAGTTCCTCCTTTTCCATCTTATTTATCAGGCTCTTTATATGCAGATGTCTTGCGATCACAAGCTCTGTCTCGGGGCATAGACGCTGAAATTCTTTTGTCTGAAACAATTTTCTCAGCTTTTCCCTGTCTTTCCTGCATTGCATGGCTCGGAAAAATTCCTTTAGATCCGTATTATAGCTTTGAGGATCGGCAAAATCCGCCTCTATCAGTGGAAAATCATAGTCCTGCAGAGCACTCCCCAACATTTCCCGGGATCTTGCCGACATATGAAACATCTGCGACAGGCAGCGTCTGCCCTCCCAGCGCCCCTCTTTCAGATATAAGACCACCGTCACTGTGGGGAGAAGAAAATCGCTTTCTTTTATTCTGCTCTTTTTCTCACGGTAGCTTTGATAGTTACTCCGGTTCTTATGCCTTTGACCAATCTCCCGCATCTGGTATTCATACTCGCAGGCATCGTAAGTCATCACCCGCTCCGGCATCCCATAATCGGACTCTGTTTCAATCTCAATGCCATAACAGATATTTTGCCGCGTATCAGTCATCAGCACATCCCTCTCCATCTCACTGTACGCATGGGAGAGCGCCGGGTATTTCCCCCTTCGTAACACAAGGTCTCCCGGCCTGAGAACCCTCTCCCCGTGATAGAGCGCCACATTCATAAGTTCCGCAAACCGTTCGCGGTCGGAAAAATACGGCCTGTCCACAATATCTATTTTTCCCATATACCCCTTTCCGGCCGCAAGGATACCGCATGAAATATTTTCTGCAGAACCGCATCCAGCCATATTATTATTGTCTGTGTGAAATATGGCTGATAACGCCGGAATCAGGGCAATGACGCTCCTGATATGTCACCCTGATCTGAACAGGGCACAGAATTTCACAGAGAAGATTTTCTTCTATCTTGGAATCATTATAGGGACTCTGATAAATATTGTCAACTGTAAAACTGGATTTTCCAAATTTTTAATTTTTCAACTTTTGTCAGAACATCTGAGGGAAATAAATGAAAAGGAAATAAAACTGGGGAAGGCCGCGGCAATGCGGCGTTGCCCAGTTTTATATTTCGTATTATGAACACTTTTAAGATCAGCAGTTCACCACCATATGAGCCGCCTTAGGCGTTACCAGGGTGTCGTTGCCCTCTATGCGGATCTCTGCGCCCTCGGCGGACACGGCCCGCACATTGACCAGACGCACCGTATAGGGCTTAGCGGTCTCTACGTCCAGCGTGAGCGCTCCCGCGTGACGGGACGCCCTGACGGTCAGCGCCGCCTGTTTGTCCATGCCGTAGACCGTCCGCTCCGTTGCGGCTCCGTTATGCAATTCATAGATCCGCAGCTCCACGCCGTCGGCGTAATCATAATCCGGCCTGTCATCCCGGGCGCCCAGGGCGATGATGGAGCATTCTTTGACCATCATGGGCAGGCTGAGATAATCATATTTCGCGCTGTACCACCTGCCGCCCTCCTGTACCTGTCCGGTGAGGAAATCCGTCCATGTGCCATCGGGCAGATAGTACTCGCCAATGCCTTCTTCATTAAAGATCGGGGCTACCAGCAAGCTGTCCCCCAGCATATACTGCTTGTCCAGATAACTACAGTTTTTGTCGGCGGTATACTCCAGCACCATACTGCGCATGGTGGGAATACCGGTGCGGCTGGTATAGATGGAAGTCTCATACAGATAGGGCATCAGCCGGGCCTTCTGCCGGGTGAAGAACCGGCACACATCCACCGCCTCCTCGTCGTAGACCCAGGGCACCCTATATGAAGTGCTGCCATGGAGACGGCTGTGGGAGGACAGCAGGCCAAATGCCACCCATCTCTTGTATACATCCGGCGTGGAGGTATGCTCAAATCCGCCGATATCATGGGCCCAGAAACCAAACCCGCTCATCAGCAGGCTAAGCCCCCCTCTGAGGCTCTCCTCCATGGACTCATAATCGGACCAGCAGTCTCCGCCCCAGTGTACCGGGAATTTCTGGCCGCCCACAGTGGCCGAACGGGCAAACAGCACAGCCTCTCCTTTGCCCCGCTTTCTCTCCAGCAGTTCATAAACACATTTATTGTACAGATAAGTATAGTAATTGTGCATCTTCCTGGGGTCAGAACCGTCAAAATACGCCGCCTCGGTGGGAATCCTCTCGCCGAAATCAGTCTTAAAGCAGTCCACGCCCATATCCAGCAACACTTCCAGCTTGTCCTGAAACCATTTCCAGGCCTCCGGATTGGTGAAATCCACGATGGCCATGCCCGGCTGCCACATATCCCACTGATACACCTGGCCGTTCGGGCGCTTGATGAAATAGCCTTTCTCCATGCCCTCCTTAAACAGATAAGACTCCTGTCCGATATAGGAGTTGATCCATACGCAGATATTCAGACCCTTCTCCTTGATGCGCTTAAGCAACCCCTCCGGATCCGGGAATATCCTCTCATCCCACAGAAAATCCGACCAGTGAAACTCCTTCATCCAACAGCAGTCAAAGTGGAAGGTGCGCAGGGGAATACCCCGGTCCAGCATACCGTCGATAAAGCTCATGACCGTTTTCTCGTCATAACTGGTGGTAAAGGAAGTAGACAGCCACAGTCCAAAGGTCCAGGGCGCAGGCAGGGAAGGCTTGCCCGTAATATCCGTATAGGCTACCAGGACATCCTTCATCGTAGGCCCATCAAAGAGCATATAGTCCAGATAACCGCCCTCCACGGAAAACTCCGCCCGGGTCACCATCTCCGTGCCAAGCTCCATAGATACATTCTCCGGGTGGTTGATCAATACTCCGTACCCTTTGTTAGACATATAAAAAGGAATATTTTTGTAGGCCTGCTCGGTGCTGGTGCCTCCGTCCGCATTCCAGATATCAATGCTCTGGCCGTTTTTGACAAAGGGAGTGAAATGCTCTCCTGTACCGTATAGCAGTTCCCCTACGCCAAGAGACAGCTGCTGGCGGATATAGGTGTCCGTGTTGTCCCCCCGGTCATAATATTCGCCTTTCCAGTTGGTCTTCATCAGCGCCAGATCTTTTCCGGTGCTGCGGGTCAGCAGTTTGCCGTCTCTCTTATAAGTCATAGACCATGGCTTTTTTGTGATTTCCAGAGACAGATTTCCGCTTTTTATTGTGAGCGCATCTTCCGTCTCGCTCACATCCAGCGGGCATTCCTGCATATTCAGTTCAAAGGCGGGCTCGCGCGTTACCGCGCCCAGATGATGACAGGTCTGTACCCGCAACACATTCACTCTGGGAGAAGTGATCCTGACCGTCAGATTGATACCGCCCAGAGTCGCCCCTTTGCTGTTAATATTTGCGGTGGGGGCACAGATACTGACCTCCGTGTCCGCCTTTTTGATAAAATAAGCCTCCGTTGGCGCAAAACAGCCGCAGCCCTCTTTTTGTAACCAACAACCGTTACTGAACTTCATCGCATATCCTCCATTCCTTTATGTTTACCCGCCTCCAAAAGACCGGCGGGCATTCCTTCCGCATATCTTTAGCATACCAGATGACCATCCAAAATGCACGAACATTTTACAGTTTATTGCAGTCAAGGGCATCGCGGCGCAAAACCTCATAAGAAAGAGCGGCCCTCCACACAGAGTCCGCTCCTGTCTGTTCCCTTATCTAATCCTGTTTTTGATAGGCAAACACCGGCCTGTCGTTCTCGTCCCACTCCACCTTCATCAGCATGGCATGGCGGTTGGGATCCGCCAGGGAATCGCCAATGATCTCCTCATAGGTGCGGGCGTGGTAGACACAGATATCGTTGCCCTCTTTGTCCTTGGTAAAACTGTTGTGGCCGGGACCGTATATGCCCTTTTCCGCATCCGTAGCCAACACCGGATAGCGCTCCTTGGTCCAGCTCCCGGGGTCTAAGAGATCCGCGTCCTCGGTAGTGCTGAGCATACCCATGCAATAGCAGGCGCCGGTAGCGCTGGCGGAGTACGTCAGATAGATGTGCCCGTTTCGTTTTACCACTGCAGGCCCCTCGTTGACCCAGAAACCGATCCGCTCCCAGTCATAGTCGGGCGTGGTCAGCAGGACCTGCACCGTAGCCAGCTTTGTACCCGACTCCATCCGGGCAATATACAGGTTGGAGATCTGGTCGCCTACGCTGACCTTCTCCGCCCAGATGTAATAATACTCACCTTTATTTTCCAGAATCGTGGCATCCAGGGAAAACGCGCGAAAAGAAAATCTGTCTTCATCGGCGCATTGCATCTGCCCTCTCTCGATCCAGGCATCCGCCATGGGATCCTGACCGCTGCACTCCAGCACATAGGGGCGGATATGCCACCAATTATCCCTGTCATCCCCGGCAAAATAGATATACCATTTCCCAAACAGATAATGTATCTCCGGGGCCCAGATATGGTCGCTCATAGGGCCGCTCTCATGGCGGGTCCACACGGTGATCTCCTCCGCCTGGGCCAGTCCCTCTATGGTATCCGCGTGGCGCAGGATGATCCTGTCATAGGCCGGAACGGAAGCGGTAAAATAGTAGCTGCCGTCCGGCGCCTGGCCCACAAAGGGATCCGCCCGCTGGATGATAAAAGGCTTATTGTATTCCGTAATGGGTCCGTTGATTTTCTGTTCCATATATTCCTCTTTTCCACATACCGCAGACCATGCTTTCACAGATTTGCCCTGACACTGCGCATGCATGTTAATCCAATCCTGTTATATCTCCACCGCCAGGTGCAGCACACTGCATGCCGGAATCGTGAACTTCAGGCCCTGTTCCCCGATCTCCACCCTGTCAAAACGCTCCGTATGTACCGCCTCGGGATCGTCAAAGGTATTGTGCGCCTGCATCTCCCCGGTGAGGATCGTGCCCTCCACTCCCTTGATATCGGTCTCGGTAAATACCGCGTCAATATCATAGCTCTCTGTCGCGGACAGATTGTTCAGAGTCACATGGATCCTGCCGTCCCTGCCCAGCGTTACGGACTCGTGAAGATTGGGCACTTTTCCGTCTTCGCAGCCGATCTCCTGAGTCTCCACATAGCTCTCCAACAACTCTGCGTCCTGGTGATACTTGTACATGTTGAATACATGATAGGTGGGAGTCTTGATCATCTTTTCTCCCTCGGTCAGGATCACCGCCTGCAGCACATTCACCAACTGGGCGATATTGGCCATCTTCACACGGTCGCAGTGCTTGTTGAAGATATTCAGATTAATACCCGCCACCAGGGCATCCCGCATGGTGTTCTGCTGATACAGGAATCCCGGGTTGGTGCCGGGCTCCACATCGTACCAGGTGCCCCACTCGTCTATGATAAGCCCGATCTTCTTCTCCGGGTCATACTGATCCATGATAGCGCCGTGCCCTTTGATCAGCTCTTCCATATACAGCGTTTTCTGCAAGGTCCTGTAATACTTCTGCTCGTCAAAGTTCAGAGCGCCGCCCTTGTGTTCCCAGTCATCAGGAACCGTATAGTAGTGAAGGGACAAACCGTTCATAAATCCGTGGGCATGCTCCGCATGGTCATGGGTGGTCTTCAGCACACCCTCCGTCCAATGGTAGTCGCCCGCATTGGCGCCGCAGCACACCTTGAATATCTCTTCACCCTTTTTATAATTGCGCACATAGGTCTGATATCTGCGGTACAGGTTGCCGTAATATTCCGGTGTCATATTGCCGCCGCAACCCCAGTTCTCGTTGCCCACGCCGAAATAGTCTACTTTCCAGCTCTCGGGATGGCCGTTTTTCGCCCGCAGATCCGCCATGGGGGACACGCCCTCAAAGGTCATATACTCCACCCACTCGCTCATCTCCTGCACCGTGCCGCTGCCCACATTGCCGTTGATATATGTCTTACAACCCAGTTGGCGGCACAGCTCCATAAATTCATGTGTACCGAAACTGTTATCTTCCACTACTCCGCCCCAGTGAGTGTTGATCATCTTTTTACGGCCCTCCTTGGGGCCAACGCCATCCATCCAATGATACTCATCCGCAAAACAGCCTCCCGGCCAGCGCAGTACCGGAATCTGCATCTCCTTAAGCGCTTCCACCACATCATTGCGCATACCGTTCGTATTGGGAATATCGGAATTTTCACCCACAAACAGACCCTCGTAAATACATCTTCCCAGATGTTCGGAAAAATGTCCCTGTAATTCCGGATTGACATGACCTAACTGGTGCTTAGGGTTTACATACAATTTTGCCATAGTTTAGTCCTCGCTTTATATTTTATTTTTTACTAAAACAGTATACTATCCCCTTAATTACTTTAATAGTATTATGAAACGCATCCAATGTCAACACAAACCGTAAAATAAGTTTCACAGATTTTTAAAATTTTTTTGGGCACATTTACCTTGTGCTTAAATAGTCAAAATATTTGTTGGATATACAACATTTTGAACTGCTATAGCATTGACTTTACCTTATGAAATGCTATAATTAAGTCAGATATTAAGCAAAAGAAGTCTGAAATATGCAGGAAAGAGGGTTACTATGCTTTATTTTCAATCTATCGGGGAGGCTGAGACGGTTTTTAAAGCTCTGAGTACTCCCATGCGTCTGAAGATTATGGAAATGATCTATAAAGACGACAAACTGAGCATGAATGATCTGGCGGAAGCTCTGGGACTGACCAACGGCGCCATCTCCATGCATGTAAGCAAATTGGAGGAAGCCGGTCTGGTAAAGATCCGTACCACCTCCGGCAAAAGAGGGACCATGAAGATCATTCGTCCCCGATATGACCGTCTGATAATCGATCTTGCGCCTATAAAGGATGTGCGGCACTGTTATACGGACGATATTCAGGTAGGTTACTATACCACCTGCAGCGTATCTCCCACCTGCGGGCTGGCAACCAGCAAAGACATCATCGGTTCGCTGGACGACGCCCGGGTATTTTCCTTTCCGGAGAGGTTTAAGGCCGGTATCCTGTGGTTTGGCAGCGGCTATGTGGAGTACAATCTTCCCAATCACCTGCAGGCGGGTCAAACCCTGACAGAGCTGCAGATATCTTTTGAGATATCTTCCGAATGTCCGGAATACAACGAAGACTACCCCTCGGATATCCATTTTTCCATCAACGGGATTAATTTGGGTATGTGGGTCAGCCCAGGTGATTTCGGCGCCCGTAAGGGTTATCTCTGTCCCGCCTGGTGGCCTGAGCTGTTGAACCAGTACGGTCTGTTAAAAACTCTGATTATCAATAATGAGGGCTGTTTTATCGACGGTACCAACAAAATCTCCGATGTGACGATCCAGGATCTGGATCTGAATTACAACAGCTACATCACTTTCCGCTTTGAGGTGCCTAAGGATACCGCCAACGTAGGGGGATGTACCTTGTTTGGAGAAGATTTCGGGGATTATAACCAGGCGATCAAGGTCAAAGCCTATTATGAAGAGGAAAATGAAGGATAAATATTTTGCACATACGCAGACGCCTCCGGGAAAGAAATTTCCCGGAGGTATTTTATTCCCATTTTCAGGGAAATCGGCACAGTAATTTAAAACCGGCCCCCCAGAGCGGGAGACCGGTTCAAAATCGCAACTATCTGACACTATACGTCCAATTACTGGATATCCAGGAAAGCGTTCTCCACTGTCAGGCAGTAGTACAGGTCGCCGTCCACGGCTACGCCCTTATAGGACTGATTGTGTACCGTGCCGTCAGCCAACGTGACTTTCGCCACTACGTCAGCGCTGTCGCCGTTGTTGGTGATGGTCAGTTCCACATTAGCGCCATCCATATCCGTCATAAAGGTATCCCAGTTCCAATCACACTCGGCTGTGGCAATACCGTCGTAGCCGCCGCCCCAGCCATAGTTATCGGCACGCAGCACACCGTACTCTTTATAATCGGCGTTGGCGTCCGCGGAATGTACATCCGCCACGTTCTGCAGCACTACCAGGAAGTTGTGCCAGTTAGCCAGACCGTCGGTATAGTTGACAAAGTTTACGGTTACAGACTCGCCGGAGGGTACGGCTACAACCTCAGAGAACTCACTCCAGAACCCGGTGCTGCAATCGGTAGCGCCCACTACAGTGCCGGAGGTGGTCACCGCGCTGTGATCGATAGCTACAGGCTCAGCCTCATCCTCTGCGGCAGCGGGAGTTTCCGCCACGGACTCAACGCTGGCATCGCCCTCCTGATACAGGCTGGCAACCTGACCGTCGGTCAGAGCCTTGTCAAAGAAGTATACCTCATCCACAAATCCCTTGAAAATGCTGTCCCAATAGTTGATACCGAAGAGGCACTCAAAATTGTCGTCTGCCGTCAGTACATCGGGAGCCAGGCCGCCATATGTTCCCTCAGCCGCGTCAAATGCCAGTTCGCCGTTCAGATACAGTTTCGCCGCCACTCTGTCCAGGCCGTCATCCGCAAAATTATACACGTCTCCGGTGGCTACCAGTGTCACCAGGAGCCATTCCTTTTTGCCGTGAATGGAGTCATCCGCCGCATATACCCAAGGCCATACGCCGGTCTCGGAATTTCTGTCCCATACCACAGGGAAGATCTTGGTGTTGTTGGTTCCCCACTCGGACTGGGTGATATTGATCCACTTGACGGCGACGCCATCATCCGTATCTGCCATACCCATATCGCTGCCGATCTGCAGGGTCGGTCCGTAGTTGGAAAGTCTGTCAGCGTTCAGCCAGAAAGATATGGTATACTCGTTGGTGTTCAGGGCTTCCACGGGAAGTTTCAAACCGAAATTACCGTCGATATAGGTACACTTGCCCACAGGGCCGTCGGCATACTGCACAACGATGGGCTGCTCAGCGCCGTCCTTATCCACATAGGTAGAACTCTCCACTACGCCGTAGGTTGCGCCGGTGTTACCACCCTTATCCTCAGACTGGATCATGGTCAGGATACCCTCGTCGCTGCCGTCCATGGCAAAGTGATACAGCGGATCCGGCAGGGGTTCCGCCTCGGCCATACCGCCAGCGGGCTCCTCAGAACTCTCTTCGGGAACGCTGCTCTCCTCGGAACTCTCCACCGGAGCGCTGCTCTCCTCAGAACTGGGTTCTACCGTGGACTGTTCTGTGGAATCGTTTACCTGCTGCTCGGGCGTGCTGCCACAGGCGGTCAACATGGACATAACCATGGTGGCGCTCAAAAGCGCCGCAAAAACTTTCTTTTTCATATTCTCTTACTCCTCCTATTTTCGCCTTCTACAGGGCTTTATGTCAAAGGGCATGACAACGCCCTCTGCACCTTGAATCACTGAGCATCTCATTATGAATTGTCTGCGATCTGCTGCTCGTATGCCGCAATCTCCTCGTCGGACAGCACATTATAACCGCCAGGACCAAAGTAATCGATCATGGCCTGGGCGTGATACAGATTCGCTTTCTCCGTTGCCTCGGTGGCAAAGTCCGCCGCCTTGGAGGCGCCGCTGTCCACTTTGTCATGAATACCGATCTTGTTGAAATACTCGTCGCAATAGTTCCAGTAACCGGCTATGGAGGTCCATCCGAAAGGAATGGGCTGCATACAGCTGGCGAAATAATTTTTCCAATGCGCCACATGCTCGTCATCCATGCCCTTGGTATACATGGCGATATAGCTGTCCCATATTTCCGCATCCTTGGTGATGGGAGCGGGCATAACGTCATATTTCAGAGCCAGGCCGGACGCGTTCACGATGGATTCATCATTATAGGCCTCCAGTCTTGTCTTCCAGCCGTCCAGTCCGAAACTCATAAATTTCAACAGTTCATACGCCTCGCGGGGATACTTTGTACCCGTGGTCACACCGCCGAAGTCGATGGTAGCGATGGAATGATGATCCGCGGTGGCGTCCTGCTCGGACACTGCCGGTACTACATAAGGGATGATATCCAGATTGTACTGTTCAAAGGCTTCCGTAGCCCAGGTTCCCTGATAGGTCCAAAATGCCTCGGAGAACATGGCCACATGGCCGGTTGCTCCAAACCATGCCTCCCAGTCGCCCGCCCAGTCTTCCATCTCCTGGGTCTCGGTGACAGGAGCCACATAACCGCCCAGTTTCAGATCCGCAAAGTCCTGCTCACCCACAGCCCATACGCTCAGGTCAAAGGTCTTGCCATTATATCCGAACTCACCGATGATATCCTGGCTGGCGGCGATCCCGTAATAAGAATCCAGCCTGTTCAGAACGCCCAGTCCATAGTAGGCCATACCGTCGGGAGAATCCAGCACGGTACAATCCTTGATCAGCTGAATCATCTCACTCCAGGTCCAATCCATGCCGGGTACGTCCACGTTCAGGGTCTCCAGCACATTGCGGTCCACATACATCACGCCGGGGAAGAACTTAACCGGTACGCCGTATCTGCCGCTCGTCTGGAAAGTGCCCAGCCCGGCGCCATTCACGGTATCCGCCAGATTCTGTGTCTCGGGGTCCGCGTTCCAGTACTCGGAAACATCCAGCAGCAACATATTGGACAGAGCAAAATCCGCGTCGGAATACATAATGCAATCCGGGGCGTTGCCGTTGCTCACCAACGTGTTCAACGTGGTATTGTATGTAGCCACATTCTCATACACGGCATTAACCTTGATGTTGGGGTACAGCTCCATAAATCTGTCCGCCAGATATTTTACCGTCTCATCCTGATCAAAATGGAAATAGGTCAACTCGATGTTGTCATGGGTCAGGTCGGCCGCCGGGTGGTAGGTAATCCCGTTAATCACCACCTCTTCCGCTCTCTCCTGACCGCCTTCGCTGCCGCTTCCCGCGTCTCCGGCATTACCGCTCTCGTTGCCGCATCCGGCCATACCGGCCACCATGGCAGCAGACAGCAGCAAAGCCAAAAGCCTGTTTCTCTTTTTCATACTTTTCCTCCTTTTTGCCATGAAAGCGTTCTAATCTTTTCTATACACATTTATATCATACTCCGCAGAAAAAATCCATATCTTTTATATAAAAAACTTAACTTATTTAGTCAAAAATAAAATTTTATGAAAAACTAACTAAAAGAAGGTGCTGAAATTGTGAAATATTTCAGCACCTTCTCCAGTGAATCTGTATGGAACTAAATCTATTAAACGTTTTCGTCAGCAAATACTAACCATACTTCCTACTCTGTCAGACAGCCAAAGGGATATTGTCACTGGCGGAGATCACTCTCCCGTGATACCCACCCGGTCGATACTCTCCACGAAATATCTCTGAAGTACGAAATACATAAGCAGGATGGGCAGGATACTGAGCATGGTTCCCGCCATACTGATGGATTCGTTGAGAGTGACCGCCCCGCTGGCTTCCGTCTGGGCATAGCTGTTATAATTGGCCGCGAACTTCTGCAGCTGTACCACCAATGTGGTCCATTTAGACTGTGTCATGACACCGGACACGTACATCCGGGTCAGGTAAGAGTTGTTCCAATACCACACAAAGGAGAACAGGAACACCGTAAGTATGGCCGGTGCCGCGGAGGGCAGAGATATCCGCACAAAGGACTTAAAGTATCCCGCGCCGTCGATCTGCGCCGCCTCTATCAGCACTTTGGGCACCTGCTTGAAGAACTGATAGAATATCAGGATAAAGATGGAGGCATTGATGCCCTGCGCCAGCAGCGAAGGCACCACAAAAGCCCACAGCGTGCTGAGTATCTTCAGGTTCGAGTACAACACATAGGTGGGGATCATCGTCACCTGGCTGGGCAGGATAAAGGTAAAGATGATGATGCCCATCATGATCTTCTTGCCCGGAAACTCAAATCTCGCCAGTCCATAGCCCACGACGGAGCAGGACAGCACGTTCAGCAGCGTGGGAACGCCCGCTATGACGATGCTCAGTCCCAGCACCGGCCAGAAATTCATGCTGGAACCGGCCTGGGCATAGTTTTTGAAGTTAAGGCTGCTGGGGATCCAGTTGATGGAGGAATCCAGCAGATCGTCCAGCGTCATCAGGGAGCTGCTGAGCATATACAGGATCGGATACAGGTAGATGAATCCAATGCAGATCAGCAGGGCATAGACTACAAACTGTTTCAGGAATCCCTCTTTTTCCCTGGAGCCCATAAAGAACTTTTTGATCCGGTCCTTCTCTACGTCCGTAAGCTTATGGGGTTTCCAGTTCCACTTTTCCTTTGCAACAGCCTTGGTCTCGGAGTTACTTTTAGTAATCTCGGAGTTACTTCTAGTAATCTCCAGAGCCGTCATAGGTTGAGTATTTATGCTTTTTCCTTGCTTTTTCAATCTTTTTGGCATTGCGGATTCCCCTCCTTTCTATACGTTTGACATTTCTTGCCTCTTTCTTCCTCTCCCGTTTCGCCCGTTTCACCTGGCGTTCATATATATCCTTACGGGCCATCAGCAGCACCGCAAACAGCACCACGATCAGGACCACCACCACGGAATAGAGCCACGCCATGGCGGACGCGTAACCGTATCCCTTCTCCTTGGTCCCCGAAAACATGGAGTCCTGGATCAGCGTGATGATGGAATTCTGCTCGTTGCCGGAGATAAACACCACCGTATATACCACGTTCAGCAGGATCATGGGTTTGATGGTGGGCAGCGTAATCTTCCAGAAACACTCCCATCCGGAGCCACCGTCGATCTGCGCCGCCTCATACATGGAGCTGTCGATCTTTTGCAGCGCGGACAGGAAAATCAGGATCTGTACCCCGGAGTACCACAGGATCGTAATCATATTGCTGAACAGCTCCGTGATACTGCTGGCAAGGGACCGGGGCAGAAAACCCGAGATCGCGTTGCCTATGGCCTGGGTGTCGATGGTGGAGATGGTCGCCGCGCCCTGATCCGCCAGCATACCCATCACCGGGCCGCTGACCACGATCACCGGCAGAAAGAAGATCAGCCGGAAAAATCCTTTGCAGCGGATATTGCCGTTGAGCAGTATCGCGATGATCAACGCAAACACCACGATCACCGGCACCGATATGATGGTGCTGAACAGGTACTGCATCAGCTGGGGCGTAAAGTCCGTATCCACCAGCAGGATCTGGGTGTAGTTGCCCAGGCCCACAAAATTAAAGTTCTTGCCCATGGGTGTGATACGGATATTGTTTAGGCCGTACCAGAAAGAGCTGCCCATGGTGTAGATCAGAAAGATAGCCGCGCCGATGATCCAGGGGCTTACAAAGATCAGTCCGGTGATGGCTTCCCGCCGGGCCAGACGCCCGGGCTTGATTTTCACTTTCGCCTTTTTTTCTTTTCTGCTCTCTTTACTCATCGCCATCACTCACCTGCCTTATAGGACAAACCATCAATGGTCACGCCGTCCACTGTCACTGCGTCCTGGTTGTAGTTGACATAGATCACTACGCCGTTGTCATAGGTTACCTTGTTTACGCCCTCCGCCAGTCTCTCATGGCTGACGATCATGGCGTCCCCTGTCAGCGCCGCCACCTGTCGGAAGTCCGCGTCATACTCTATGATGGTATCCTTGTAGGAGGAATATTTGGTGCTGTACAGATCGGCGGAATTGGTATAGATCAGATCCGCCGAATCCTCATAGGTCAGATAGAAGGAGGGATATACCCCGGACTCTATCATCTGCAGCCGAAACTCCTGCTTGTTGGCCTCAAAGTTCACATACTCCGAGTACATGGGAACGATGCCTTTAAGTACAATGGAAAAGAAGGGTACTTCCTCATCCTCATACATAAAATCGGATGTGCCCAGCGGCATATCGATCATGGCCTCGGTGTAATTCCACAGGTAGGCAAAAGGTTTCTCCAGGATCAGGCTGGTCTGTCCGGATATATCCGCAATGCTGTTTTCATAGATGTCCGCCGTATACAGCCTGTCATAATACCCTCCGCTGTAGCTGTAGGAGAACAGATTGCCTGTAATGCCTGCAACCGCCAGATTGTCGACGCCCTTAGAGATATAACTCTTGACGAACTTATCCAGATTGTTATCGCTTCTGGTAGGCAGCAGATAGTTGAAGGTATCGTATACATAGTCTCTGGTCTGGATCTCCAGCCGTCTCTTGTTTACCTTTTTCACAATAGTAAAGGTGGTATTGCTCTCCGCGGGATTGGCTCTCAGTGCTTCGTTGTACAGGTAAACCTCATAGCCCACGGCCTCCGAATCCCTGATCAGATCCGTCAGCGCTCCCGTTCCGCCGATCTTCCCGTCCGCCTTGTATTTGCTGATGGGAATCTGGTACATACCGCCTTTCTGCCATCCCTTGTAGATGCTCAGCAGCGTATTCACACCGGCGCTTTGCAGTTCTCCGAAGATCTCGCGCACCTGGTCCACATCCGTCATGACCACCGCTCTGGTGGAGATCAGGAATTCCTCTCTGTCCGTCCCCAGGAAATCCACCCGGGTCTTATAACTGTTGTCCCGGCGCTGGATCATATTATTGTCCAGCAGGTAATCCCGGTATGCCACCGCCATGCCCGAGTATCCCGCTTCCTCACCGGAGAGCAGTATGTAGCGCACTCTCAGATTGCCGTGGGTCCTGTCCGCTTCCACGCTGGTCATGGTGCCGGAATTGGAATTGTTCAGAGGCTGAATATAGGTCCGGCGCAGCAAAAACCGCGCGTAACATCTGTTGTAATCCACCATGACGCCGTTGGGCTGGGCCTCGATACTCGCCCTTTTCTCGCCCTCCTCCACAATGGCCAGATAGGCCAGCCGATCGTCGGTGTGGGCCATGCCGAACACGGGCGCCAGTACTTTTTCCGATTCGTTGACTGTCTGGTAACGGCCCCACAGCAGTGTCTCTGTAGTGGACTCCGTAAAGCCCGCGTCCGCGCCGTAGATCATCTGAGAGTAGCCGCTGGCATAGCGCCCGTCCTTGTCGTCCAGGTAGATCAGAGCGCCGTTGCCGTCCGGGATGAACATATAGCCCTCCTGATTATCCAGATAACTGTAGCCCAGCATGGGGAAAAGGCTCACCGTTCCGATATAGGAATCCGTTCCGTTCTCCACGATAGAGTCTTCCGGCACTTCCACCACCAGTTCGTCTCCCTCCAGGGAAACCTTCACCGTAAGGCCGAAGTCATATTCCTTCCAGTAGATCTTTGCGGCAAAACCGTTATTCTCATAGCTGTAGTCAATGGTGTTGGCGCAGCTGACCAGATCCACCTGATAGGTGTCGTTGGCATTTTTGATGGCGCTGAGTACCACGCCTGACTGCATATAAGCGGTCCATGTCTTGTTGTTGGCTCCGTTGTCGTCCTCCTGGGAAAGAGTGGACAGAAGGAGCGCCCCCGTGGCCTTGTTTTTCAAAATGACGGACATCGCAGGCTCATATAAGTACAGTTCATAGCTCTCGCTCTCCGCCACTTTATCGTAGTCAGCGGGAATATCCCCGGCCGCCCGGGCTGTCAGACGTAGCTGCGGTATCGACAGCACCAGCAGAAAAGCCGCTACAAGGATACAGATACTTTTTTTCAATCCCTTAATTGCCAATTCGATACACCACCTCTCCGCCGATGGCGCTGATAAATTCAAATACCTGCGCCCAAAGTACATAAATGATAAAGAGTAACAGTGCCATGATCAATATGGTAAACGCCGTCAGACACAGAACCTTGAAGGTTTCTTTGGCCGTGTAGTTGTTGACTTCCTTGACCGCCAGTACAAACAGCACCGTCACCCAGGCATAGATGGCAAAGTAGCCAAAGCTGATCAGGAACTGCTCGTTGACCGTCACCACATGGGACAGCAGGAATATCACCGGGATCAGAGTCACATAGGGAGTCAGGCAGTATGTAAAGGAACAGAAGATCTTCTTTACCGTGCCTTCGCCGTCGTTGATAGTACACACCAGGTAGTTGCAGGCGGTAAGCGCCAGCAGCACCACCACGACCATACCGATATCGGAGAATATCTCATAGCGTCCTTCCCGCACGGTCTTTTGCAGGAAACCGCACAGGTACTTGTTGATCATATATTCCACAGTGAACAGCACCACCAGGATATTGGCCGTAAACAGGGATGCCCTGCCCTCCCTGGCTATGCCGTAACAGCCGTCTATGGGATGTCTCATAAAGTACCAGGCATATTTAAAGTCTTTGACGCGCCGGTTTTGGCCCAGGCTCTCGGAGGCATTTCGCAGCGGTTTCAGGATACCTTTTTTCTTATCCAGGACTTTTACCGCCTTACTCACCGCCCAGAGGATCACGATCGCCCAGATGATGGGAACGATCCATTTTTTCAGCCACAGGTTACGCACTTCCCAGGTGGCGTCGGAATATCCCTGATAGTCCTTGGCCAGCTTGGCGTAATACCGTGCCATCTCGTAGTTCTCTTCCTGGAAATAAGCCCGGCCCATAGCCATGTTGGCATAGTCGAACATGCTGTTCATCTTCAGCACTTCTTCCAGCGGCGCCTTACTCTCGGTATAGCGTCCGGTGGAATACAGGTTCAATGCCTTATGCAGCAGATCGGTGAACTCGGTGGGCTCATAGACCTGTATCTGCGCCTTGTCGGAATCCAGGATGTACAGCCGGTCCTGCAGATCCACGTCAATGGCGCTGACCACCGTACACAGGCCCACGCGCTGGGTTCCGTCATCGGAACCGCCGAACACAAAGAGCGCCTCGCCCTCGCTGTTGAACTCATACACAAAACCCTGTTGGGATACCATAAACACATTGTCGTGATTGCCCGCGGCTACGGCCGCCGGTATCTCGTCGTAGGTATCCGGCTCGATCACATTCTTACCGGCGATATTCAGCCGCTTTAATGTATTTTCCTCTTCACCCCTTGTCACCGTATAGATCAGGCCCTTGCTGTCGATACACAGGTTGTCGGGAGTGGAGGGGATGTTGGAGACCATTTTTGCCCTCTGGGCCTTGGTGGCCAGCATCCTGCGGATGATGATCATGGGAGAGCTGGACGCCATATTGGTGCCGAAATATCCCAGAAAAGTTCCGCCGTCTATGGGAGAGATCTCCACGATGCCGTTGGTGTTGGACTCGCAGATCACATACATGATGCCCGCGTCGTTGACCACCAGCTTGATAGGCAGGAAACTGAGCGCCTCCCCGTACAGCGGGGAATCCGGCTTGCCGTAGCGGTTTAACAGCTGTCCGTCCGCGTCAAACTCAAACACCGCCTCCGCGTCCCGGTCAGCCACATACACATGTCCTTTTTCCGTCACAAATATGCCCCGGGGAGATACCAGCGTACCCTCGCCGATGGTCTGCAGCAGATTGCCCTCCAGATCGCCCACTACCACCCGGGCATTGCCGGTATCCGCCACATAGATCCTGCCCTCGTCCGTCACATGCAGATCGCTGGGGCCGCTCAGCGCCTCGTCGTCAAATTTGGTGATGGTCTCGTAGGGCAGATATGCCGTCTGCGTCTGGATCATATAGCCATAGCCGTCAAAAGTAAAGGTCTTGTAAGGAGCGTCCGCTCCCGCGGAGAGCACGCTGCCCAGCAGCAGCGCCGCTACGCAAAGGCTTAAGGCTATCCGTTTGAAATGCTTTTTCATCTTTTTCATTTCTTTTCTCACCTTTTCCTTTACTTGATGCCGGAGTGTGCCATGGTGTTCATGACATTCTTCTGCAATATGATAAACAGTACCAGATTGGGAATAAACATGATCAGGGACGCCGCCGCCGCCATACCCTGTCCGGCCACGGTGTTGTTGGCGTTAGCCAGCGTGTTCATGTAAAATGTCAGCGTCTTCATGCTGTCGTCGTTCACAAAATAATTAGACGTCTCCATATTGGTCCAAACCTGTTGGAATACCAGAATGGCAGCCGTAGCGATGGCGGGCTTTATCATGGGAATGATGATCTTCAGATATACCTGCCAGTCTGTGGCGCCGTCCATATAGGCCGCCTCCATCAGGGAGTCAGGTACCTGATCCACGAACTGTTTCACCAGAAACAGCGCCACAGGCATGGCCACCAGCGGCAGAATATGGGCCAGATAGCTGTCCACCATACCGGTCTTGCTGATAACCAGATATCTGGGAATCAGCACGGCGGTTGCCACGAACATGATAGCGGTCTGGTTGATGTTCAGCAGTGTGTTCTTGGCCTTGAACTTGATCTTGGACAGCGCGAAGGCCGCGCAGGTAGTCAGCAGCAGGGATAAAAATATTGTTACCAGCGTTACGATCAGGCTGTTGAACACATAGCGGCTCATGGGAATACCCGAGGTGCGGCTGGCCTTGATCAGACTCTCAAAGTTCTCCAGCGTGGCGTTCCGCACAAAAAAGGTAGGAGGAAACGCGAACAGCTCTTCCATGGGCTTAAACGCATGGTTAATAATAAACAGAATAGGTAACGCCATGAAGATCACCAGAGGCAGCAGGATCACGATGATCTTGATCTGGCTCTTCTCAAATCTGGTTGGATTGATGCGATGTCCTTTATATGCCATATCTTATTTTCCTCCTTTCTAAAAGTCGTCTCTCTCTCCGAAGAGCCTGTCGGCCACCTTGGAGAACAACTGTACAATGAGCAGCAATACTACCGATACCGCCGCCGCATAGCCCATCTCATATCGCAGGAAACCGTAGTCCTCGATATGATTTACGATGAGCTGGGAGGCATAGCCCGGCGAAGGGTTGCCTGTGAGCAGCGTAAAGATCGTACCCGCCTGGAAAGCGTTGACGATGGCCATGACCGCCGCAAACAGCATCTGAGGTTTCATGCTGGGAATGACGATATAGATCATCTCCTGGAACCGGTTCTTGATACCGTCGATGGCTCCCGCCTCGTACAGGGATTCGTCCGTATTCAGAATACCGGCGATCAGGGATAAAAAGCCGATACCCATACTGGACCAAAGCCCGATAATGATGACGATGGGCAGCAGGTAGTTGGCATTGATCAGCCAGATCACCGGCTCATTGAGCACGCCCAGACTCATGAGCCAACTGTTCAGAAGACCGGTCTGGTCGCCGGAAAAGATTACTTTCCACACCACCGTCATGGCAACGCCCGCCGTCATGCTGGGAGAATACAGGATCAGGGCGAATACCGTCCTGAAACCTCTGGTCAGGTTGCACAGCGCCCACGCCAGGATAAAGGACAGTATATAGCCGCCCACACCTACGATAAGAGCGTATACCACCGTGTTGGGCAGGACATGCTGCATGAATACCTCATCATTGGTCAGCACGGTTATGTAATTCAGAAAACCCACCCAAGACGGGAACTCTATGGCGTTAAAGTTGGTGAAGGATAACGCCACCGCCAGCAGCACCGGCACCAGAATAAAGACGGTAAAAGCCAGACCGTAGGGTGCGATAAACAGATAACCGTTCCTGTTGTTGCTGCGCTTGCTTATTTTATTCTTTTTTACCTTTACATCAGCCATAAATTATCCTCACCTCCTATTCCCTGCCCAAAATTTCGCGTACGGTTTCTATCGTGGGTATATTGTAGTCCGTAATCGTGTTGCCTTCGCTGTCGATGAACTCAAATTCCTCCAGCTTGCGGTTGAACTCACGGTTGATGGTCTTTACCGCCTTGTCGATACGGGTCTGAGCCGTCATACGGTTGACCACAATATCGTTAAAAGCATTGCTCATCTCACGCTCCAGCAGATAGGTGCCCGGCACTCTGGCCACATCCACCACCTGGCTCATCTGCTCCGCTATGATCTGCTTGTCAGCGGTGTCCCAGGGCAACTGCATGAAAGCTTCCATATTGGCTGTAGTCCACATATATTCCTTACCGTAAGTGATTTGCAGCGTCTGACCGAACTCCGCCTGCACTTCCGGAGAAGACCACCATTTCACAAATTCCCATGCCTTTGCCTCCCGCTCGCTGTCGGACTTAAAGATCACACTGCTCTCCGCGCAGCCGCAGACGGTGCGGTCAATGCTGCCGTCCTCCTGTTCCATGCCGGGAACCAGAGCGATGCCCCAGGAATTCTTCAATTCCGGCGCCGCGTTGGACAGCAGATTGTAAGTAGCGTAATCCGCCACTCCGATGGGCATATCTCCATTGCGGAAATGCTGATAAAAATTGTCTATGTTGATGGGCATATTGTAAATGGTAAACAGCTCTGTCAAAAACGTGAAACCGTCCACTGACTCCGCGCTGCCCAGAGCCGTACCCTCCTGGGCCGTGGCGCCGTACAGGGAGCCGCCAAACTGATGGATCAACGGCGTCGTGCCGTGGAAGTTCCGCATCAGCAGCATACCGGACACGGGCTGATAATAATTCAGACCTCTCATCTGCAGCTCCGGCAGCATGTCGATCACATCCTGCATGGTGTCCGGAACCTCCAGCCCCAGTTTCTCCATAATATCGCTGCGGTAATACAACACCCAGAAGTTCATGGTCTCCGGCATGGCATATATGCCGCCGTTGATACAGGAGGTCAGGAAGAACCCGTCCTCATAGGGTGCGGCCACTTCCCTGAAATCGTCAAACTGCGTCATCTCCACCAGCGCTCCCCGGATAGCCAGCTCGTAGGGAATCGTATAGTTGATACCCGTAGCCACATCCGGCGCCTTGCCGGAGGTGTTGGCCAGTACCAGCTTATACTGATCCGGCATAATGGAAATATCCACTTCGATGCCTGTCTGGGGGGTGAAATATTCGTCGATCATCTTCTGCATGATCTGCACATACTGGCTGGACCGGTTCACCCATACCTGCAGATGCTCCGGATCCGTGTTATTGGTGGAGTACGCCTGGTCGGTAAAGGAAGTCACAAACCGCTTGATATTCATGCCCGCCGAGACAAAGATGTTGGGCTTTTGAGGAAGCTGCGCATCCTCCTGATAAATGTAGATCCTGTCGATGGCCAGTTTGTTTTTGATCAAAGTGTCCACCGTGTTCGCCAGATGGCGGTTGGCGCTGGAAGGGCTGGTACACAGCTCCGCCACGCGGAAGGGTATTTCATCCGGCTCCTCCGCCAGAGAGATCAGCTGACGGGCGGCAATGCTCATGGAGGACAGAACGGCAACCGTTCCTTTTTTGCCCGCGTATTCTTTTACCGTATCCTGTAAAGCATACAGCCTGTCGGCATAGCCGTACAGCTGCTCCTCAATGTCGGGAATGTAGCGGGACAATTTCAGGTCTCGATATTTGTCGGCATTGTTGCCCGCCACCTTGGTGATCTCCAGAGACAGATCGTTGACGGCCGACATGATCTCGTCCAGCCCCTCCAATATCTCTCGGATCTCATCAATGCTGATCGTGAAAGATATGGTATGCGTACCCTTTTCCAGATATACGCTTATATTCTCACCGTTTTCGTCTGTAAGGGCAGTCGTCTTGTACTTGGTGGTATAGGCCATGGGATAGGATTCCAGCAGTCTGTTGGGAATCTCCCCGTCTATCTCCACATTGAGAAACACCGGAAAATCGTTCTTATCGGACTGCCGGTAATTCATCCCTATGTAATAGTAACCGTCTTTATAAACATCAAACTGGTAGGTCACTTTCTGCCCCGCGGAGACAAAGGAATCGGAGTCAATTGTGTTCAGTACCGTATCCTTGACTTCATAGGGAGACAGGCTGGTATCATACTCCGCTACGCCATGAATGGAGGAGTCATTCCGATAGGTGAACTCTTCGCCCTGAATCTCGATCAGCTCTTCGCCTTCCGCTTTTTGGCCGCCCGCGTACTCCGGAATCTGCGCCGGCGCGGACAGCGCCAACCCTCCCAGCAGGAAATTACCCTCGTTGACTGCCAGCCGGAACTCGTGACTGCCGGCCTCCAGTTCCAGCATCAGGGGGCGGGAGCGTCGGTAACTGCCGTCGCTTAAGTATTTCCGCTCCCAACGGATCAGTTTATCCGGCACGGTCACGATCTCATTGCCGTAACGATCCACGGATTTCTCGCCATCTCCTATCCAGGTGGTCTCAAACTCCAGGTTACGGCACTCATAATAAGGATATTCCCCGTCCACGGTCATAGCCAGGCCCACAGGCAGTACGGATTCGTCATAAGACAGATAATCAAAGCCCAGCCAGTACTGCGCCGTCTCCGGTACATCCACCTGCAAAGTGACCGTGTCTCCTATATGGAGATCCAGCACAGTGTCCGCCAACTCATAATCTCTGGTGTCGGAAGTAACGGTTCCGGACTCCGTACCGATTATCCGCTCTGCCGCTTTCATGATCACAGCGTCACCGGTATATACAGGCGCTTTATAACCGGCACTCACCTTGGTGTAGTTGTTGGTGATCATCTCATTGACATACCCGCCGTCAGAACTGTAGGTAGACGCTGCGCTCCCGTCGTCTGTCTCAGCCCGCAGCTCCCGGCAGGGAACGGTAGCCAGAAGCATGGTGGCAGCAAGCACTGTGGCCGTCAATTTTGCACCGCTTTTCTGCTTCATAATGATACCCTTTCCTTTCCTTCTTTATTTCATTAAAAGCTTAAATGTTTTAGTAAACTCTATACATTTCTAAGTTACTATGTTTTGGGCAAAAAGTCAATGCTGGAAATATATTTTTTTTGTGATATTTTATATGTAAAAGGGATTCGCTCACTCGTGTTTTAGGCACTCTTGGAAAAACAGACAAATTTCCGGGTGCAAATTTGGTAAAATTGTATGCCACGCAATTACTGCAAACTCAACCGCTTTTAAAGAAAGGAGACAGAATATGTTACATAAAACCCAAAGCTATAAAGTCGCAGGCTGTTTGGTCACAGCGGCATGTCTGCTTACCTCCTGTCAGGCTCCGGCGGATAATCCGGGGGAGAGCCAGGCAGGGGCTGGTCAGGTTACAGAGCAGCATACGGAGATGACGACCAGCGAAGAGACAGAAAACGTTACGGTCCCCACGGCCAATTATGTGATTCATACGGATCCTTCGGCGCTGGATGCGTCTCACAGGATCAGCGATACGCTCTACGGAATCTTTCTGGAAGATATCAATCACGCGCTGGATGGCGGATTGTACGCGGAGCTGATAAAAAACCGTTCCTTTGAGTACGGCAATATCGCCGGGAATCAGAATAAACATGGGTGGAGCACTCTGGATGAGGAAAAAGTGCTGGATTTTTCCGTTGTGGACGGTACCGGGGACGGCAGCTGCCTCCATGAGAACAATCCCCACTATGCCCGGCTTACCTGTACCGGTGAGGACGCGCGGCCAGGAATCTTTAACCGTGGCTATTTAAATGGCATGTGTCTGCGGGACGGGGAAAAGTACAACTTCTCCGCATATTTGAAAAGCCCTGACGGTTATGGCGGCTCCGTGTCCGTGGCTCTGATCGACAGCGCCCGTGTGGTGGCATACGGGGAGATCACGGATATCACCGATGAGTGGCAAAAGTGCGAGCTGACGCTGACGGCGGATCATTCCGGGGCAGGCGAGCCGGATACTTTTGCCGGCCTGGCGGATGCCGGGCTGCCAAAATCCGGTTCTTTCCTGCTCTTGCAGATCGGCAGGGGCACGGTGGATATGGACATGGTAAGTCTAATGCCTGCGGATACTTATAAGGATCTGCCCATACGCAGAGATCTGGGAGAGATGCTGGAGTCTCTGCATCCCGCTTTTCTGCGGTTCCCCGGCGGCTGTGTCATCGAGGGACGGGACGAGGAGTCCATGTACAGCTGGAAGGATTCTATCGGCAGCGGGGCGCAGCTTGCGGTGGAAGATGCGGTTTCCGTCGGAGGCATTGAGGTGCGGCCGCAGAGCTATTCCATATGGAAGGGCACCCAGGGCCATCCCTATTATACTACCTACGGTATTGGTTTCTATGAATTCTTTGAACTGTGCGAAACGCTGGACTGTATGCCGGTGCCTGTGCTGAACGCGGGTATGACCTGTCAGGTGCAGAGTCCAAAGTATATTGTGTATGATATAAACGGCGAGGAGTTCCGCCAGTGTGTGCAGGATGCGCTGGATCTGGTGGAGTTCTGCCGGGGAGATAACTCTACCTATTGGGGCAGCGTGCGGATCGCCATGGGACATGAGGAGCCCTTCGCCCTGCAATATATCGGCATCGGCAACGAGCAGTGGCAGTCCGAGTATTTCCAGCATTACCGCCTTTTTGTAGAGGCTTTCAACGAGGCCGCACAGGAAAACCCGGCGCTGTACGGGGATATCCGGCTGATCGTGGCCAACAGCACCTCCTCCGGGGACCGGGTGGGCTGGAACTATGTGGAGGACTGCGCCGACTGGGGGGATGAAATCACCGCCCTGGTGGACGAACACTATTATGAGCCGCCCTCCTTCTTTTTCACCAATACCCACCGCTACGACAGCTATGACAGGAACAGTCAGGCGAAAGTATTCCTGGGAGAGTATGCCGCCCAGGCCAATACGCTGGAGGCGGCGCTCTCGGAGGCCGCCTACATGACAGGGCTGGAGAAAAACGGCGACGTGGTAGAAATGGCCTGCTACGCGCCGCTGTTTGGCAACCGGCTGCAGAGTCAGTGGAGCCCGGATATGATCTGGTTTGACAACACCACCGCATATGGCTCGGTCAACTATTATGTGCAGCAGCTCTTTGCAAACAATAAAGGGACTGTCAATCTGCCCACGGAGCTGACCGTGGACGCCGCTGTCTCCAACGGTCTGTCGGGCAGAGCAGGGCTGGGCAGTTGGCAGACCAGCGTGGCTTATGACAATATCACCGTAACCGACAATGCCACGGGAAATATACTGTACCAGGCGGATTTTGAGGATGGAGAGATCCCCTCGGATATGGATATCTGGGAGGGAGACTGGGTCGTGGAAGACTGCAGACTGGTGCAGAGCCATACCGGGGATCCAAGTGATATCAATACCGGCGACAGCCTGTATTTCGGCAATACCGACTGGAGCGATTATACTCTTACCGTGGAGGCGGAGATCCTCTCCGGCGCCGAGGGTTTTCTGATCCCGGTATGCGCGCAGGATGCCGCCAACAATCTGTTCTGGAATATCGGCGGCTGGGGCAACACCGTATCCTGTCTGCAGATCGTCTCCGGCGGCAGCAAGAGCGGCCAGGTGTCCGGCACCGTGAAAAACATAAAGCTGCAGCGTGGCAAGACCTACACGATCAAGGTGGTGGTGGACGGTAACCATGTGGAGGGTTATCTGGATGATACCAAATATCTGGACTACACCTATCAGGCGCCTCTTGCTCTGTATGAGTCCGCCAATGTGGATGACAACGGTGACATAATCATCAAGCTCGTCAATCCCACGGATCACGGCATCTTAGTGGATACACTGCTGGAAGATTTCTCCGCTGAAAAATACGAGGCTGCCGCCCAGGTGACAGTACTGTCAGGTGATTCTCTCAGCGCTGTGAACAGTTTTGACGAGCCGGATAAGATGATCCCATCCACATCGGAGATCGCCGTAAGCGCCTCCTTTACTTATGAGGCCCCCGCCCGTTCGGTGTCCATACTGCGGATAAGCTCCTCCCTGTAACCCTACAGGACATGCGCCATAAGCTTGCTGGCCGTCAGCAGGAAATTCTTGTCCGATTCCGACCAGCGGAAATGGTCGTTAAACGCCTCGTAGAAGAAATAGAGGTTGGAGCCGTTTTGGTCCTGATAGCTGAAACACACCATCCCCTCCACCCTGCTGTCCCGGAGCAGTTCAAAGAGCTCCCTGTTCACACCCTCCAGATTGGTCACATGACTTGCCATCAGATAGTGAGGGCGATCCAACAGTTTTACCATCTCGTCGTCCACGATGAAACGGTGCATATCCGGCGCGGACTGATAGTCCCCGCTGATGTACAGGGGTTCCTCCTGTCCCGCCCGGTATATCCTCACGCCGTCGATCTCAAACGCGGCACGGATCTGGTCCATGATTTCCTCCATGGGCCCCGTGCCCTCCGTAAACAGGCGGATACCTATGTCCGCCACCACGTCCGCCAGATACTCCGCTTTCTCCAGCGGATCCATGGTATGGCGGATGGACTGCTGTGTCGCCGTCATGCCTCCGTGTTTATCTTCCTCATAAATCACAAAACGGTTCTTGCCCTTGAACTTCGCCAAATACAGGCATTTATCCGCTTTTTTGAACAGCTCGTCGTAGGTGACGCCATCCGTGGGCGCCATGCTCACGCCGATGGACAGTGTGACTTTACAGCTCTGTTTCTGGTTTTCAAAGGTATTCTGCACCCTTTTCCTGATAGAGGTCAGGAACGCCCGCAACTGCATCTCCGAAGTGATCCAGTTGGTAAAAATAAAGAACTCGTCCCCTCCGAAACGCCCCACGATCCCCCGTCCGTTCAGACTGCTGTTGATGATGGAGGCAACCTGTCCTATGACCGTATCTCCATACATATGACCGTAAGTATCGTTGACATTTTTAAAATTGTCAATATCCACCATGGCCATGTAATGCATTCCGTCGTTCGCCGCCAGCATCTCCGTCGCGTATTCGGCACAGGCCCGTTTGTTCAACAGGCCGGTAAAGGAGTCTTTGCCCTCCGCCGTGGCATAATAAGGAACCGTATCCTCCTCGCGCTGATCCAGCATTCTGAGAATACCCAGCACCACTTTCTCATTGTTGTGCTTGTAGATTACTTTTCCGTCTATATGGAACAGGCCCATCGCCGTTGTCCGCCCGGGGATCGGCCCCCGCAGGTCACAGCTGAAATTCTCCTGCGCGCTGATCAGATGCTGGCAGAATTCTTCCAGCTCCTCCTGAAAGCTGCTCCGGGGATACATCTCCTTTACCCGTTGCCGAAACTGCTCCAGACTGCACTTCAACAGCACGGTAGATCTGATGCCCGCATAACGGAACACGGCGATGCAGTCCTGCTCCACGTCATAGTCAAAGAGCCAATCCTGATACATGGACAAAAAGGCCCTGTATCTGTTAGTGTCGTTGGAGGCCTGCAGATACTTTTCTTCGATGGTAAAGAGATTGTAGATCATCAGCTCCCACACCGGCTCTCCATTTACCGTATGTCCCTGATCGCTGATCGTCATATCCACCTGCTGATAAGTCCCTTCCGTCCCCCGTATGGCCGTCAAAATGCGCATCGACTGTCCTTTTTTCAGGCTCTTACAGGTTTGACAAAACTCCTCTTGAAGGTCCGGATGAACACAGTCCGTCATACAGATGCCCACGGTCTTACCCAGGAACTGATAGAAATATTCGTCCCCCATCAAGACCATGTACTCTCGGTTTATGGACGTGCTGCAATGTACCATCTCTGACAATCTCTCTGATACATAATCTGCGATCTTCATATCCTTAGCCTTTCTCTGTTCCTACTCATCCCTTTTGTTTTAATACCTTATCCAGCTCCTGCATCAGGATCTCAATATTAATGGGTTTTGCTATATGGCCGTTCATGCCGCTCCTCAAAGCCTCCTGTTTATCCTCCTCAAAGGCATTGGCCGTCATGGCCAGAATGGGGATCGACGCCAACTTGCGGTTCTCCAGCTTTCGGATGATTCTGGTGGCCTCATAGCCGTTCATAACCGGCATCTGCACATCCATAAGAATCATCTGATAGTATCCCGGCTGCGAACGACTCAGCATATCCACGGCCACCTGCCCGTTTTCGGCAATCTCAATGGTAAAGCCCGCGCCCTCCAGTATGGCTGTGGCGATCTCCTGGTTGAGCTCATTGTCCTCTGTCAGCAGGATGCGCCCCTTATCCGGCTCCTGAGACGCGCTGCCTAAGACGTTGCTCTCCGTTTCCGTATTGAGAATGGAGTTCAGACAACCCCTAAGCTCCGACAAAAACAGCGGCTTGCTGCAAAATGCCGTAACGCCCGCCTCCAGCGCCTCATCCTCGATCTCGGACCAATCATAAGCAGTCAGCACTACGATGGGCGCATCCTTGCCCGACTCTTTCCTGATCCTTCTCGTCACTTCTATCCCGTTCATATCCGGCAGCGTCCAGTCGATGATATAAACCCGGTAGTTATCTTTTCTCATAATTGCCTGCCGCGTGCGCAGGATCGCTTCCTTGCCGGACATGGTCCACTCTGCCCGCAGTCCGATCTGCTGCAGCATACTGGATACGCTGTCGCAGGCGTTAAAATCGGAATCCACCACCAGCGCCCGGAGATCCTTCAGCTCGGGGATTATACCGGGATCTTTTTTCCCGTTATACAGGCGGAACGTAAAGGAGACTATACACTCTGTGCCCTCGCCCTTCCGACTCTTAACCTCTATTGTTCCCTGCATCATGTCCACAATATTCTTGGTAATGGACATACCCAGGCCGGTTCCCTGGATCTTGCTGATCGTGGAGTTGCGCTCTCGCTCAAAGGGCTCAAAGATATGCTCCAAAAATTCCTCGCTCATGCCGATACCGGTATCTATGATATGAAATTCATAGTTGGCAAAGCCTTCCGGCGCGCCTTCTTTTTCCGCCGCCTTTACGATCACCTTTCCGCCCGGATCCGTGTATTTGACCGCATTGCTCATCAGATTTAAGAACACCTGGTTGAGCCGCAGCCCGTCGCAATAGATGTCTTCATTGCGTATATCTTTGGCGTCCATATACAGTTCCAGCTGTTTGGCATGGATATCCGCCTGCATAATGCTGCGGAGATTGTGCAGGATATCCGGCAGGCTGCAGGGCTTTTCCTCCAGATGCATCTTGCCGCTTTCTATTCGGCTCATATCCAGGATATCGTTTATCAGGCTCAACAGATGGTTCCCCGACGTCATGATCTTCTGGAGGTACATCTCCACATGTTCCTTGTGATCGATATGACTGATTGCCAGTGTGGTGAAACCGATGATGGCATTCATGGGCGTGCGGATATCGTGGGACATATTGGAGAGGAACACGCTCTTGGCCTCATTGGCGCGGTTGGCCTGGGACAGCGCGTCCTCCAGCAGCGCCTTTTTCTCCATCTCACTGCGGATTTCCTCATCCACGCTGCGGAATCCCAGCACGATGCCCCTGTTCTTTTCCCACTCTCCGGCCCGCACGGCCAGCATCTGGAAATACCGTATCTCGCCGCCGCAGTGGGTACGGTAATTGACAAAACACATCTTTTTTCCCGATAACTCTTTTTCCAGCCGCTCACGGCAGGCCGCCTGTCTGAGTACCTCTCTGTCATCGGCATAAACACAGGCATTTATGTAATTCTCTATACATTTCTCCAGAGACAGATCCCCGGTGAAAATATCTTCCAGCACATGGTCTTCACAGTCCCCCACCCGGAGAGAATTGCCTTTCCCGGTGTCCAGATCAAAATAGCATACCAGATTGTATTCTATACTGAGGGCGTGGATCAGCTCGATCTGATGCTTGTCTTTTTCCCTCTGTTTGATCTCCTCATGCTGTCTCTGCGCGGTACAGTCCAAAAGGAATCTCTGGTAGAGCAGTTCCCCGTTCTCCCTAATCAGCTTAAAATTCCCCATTACATGCAGGATATCGCCGCCCGCATGCTTTACCCGGTAAGCCACGGTGATGCTGTCCCCCTCCTGCCGCAGCGCCTGTAAGCTTTTGCGCAGCTTGGGCCTGTCTTTCTCCAGAACGGAGGAGGCTATCATGTCAAAACCCGCATCCATCAGTTCCTGCACCGACTCGTAACCCAGGATATGCAGCGCCGCCCCATTGATCCGGACAATCCGGGAACCGTCCATACTGTGGATCATCATACCGCAGTCCATGGAAGTAAACACCGACTCCAGAGTCTGGGTCTTATTGAGCAGCTCCTGGGCGTACTCCTGCTCCTTGGTCACGTCGATGGCCACGCCCACCGTGCCCATGACGCTGCCGTCCACATCGTACAGCGGAGATTTATAAGTGGTGAGGAGCCTGGTTCCCTCCTGGGTCTGAATGCATTCTCCGGCTACACAGGTCTCCTTTTTCTCCATGACGATACGCTCTGATTCGATACAGGCGGGATCGTCCTGCTCCACATCCCAGATATGGGCGTGCCGATAACCCTCCACCTGCTGCCGGTTCTTGTGAACCATGCTGCAAAAGCAGTCGTTTACCTTCTCATGGACACCGTCTTTATCCTTGTACCAAATCAGATTGGGGACGCTGTTTACAGTGGTCTCCAGGTACTGGCTGGTCTCCCAGTAATCCTTCTGTGTCTTAACGGTCTGCTGCCACCGCAGAAAACGGAAACGCAGTTCCGCCTCCGACATGGGCAGGATCCAGAGATCCTGTATCTGCGCCAGATGGTTCGTCAGCGCATCCGTCTGATTCCGTTCTACCAGCAGAATCAGCCCCGTATCCGGCTTTTTGCAGGAAACCAGTTCTCTTGCCACACTGGCCTCATCCATATCCCGCAGGTCGGCAAAGATCACATCCGCCTGGGCCGCCAGCTCCTCCTGAAGTCTGTCGCTCTCTGAAAAAGTGTGCGTAAAAGACTCCAGCGGAGCCATCTCCCTGAAGGCCTTCCAAAGATCCGGCTGACAGCCCATAAGATAAATTTTCATATGACAATGATACATTGGCTTTTCCCCCGTATGGTACAACATTTTTTATGTAATGCTGAATATACTCTAATTCTATCAATCACCCCGCGCTATGTCAACAAAAGAATGCCGTCCTAGGGGTTCAGAAGTTCCATTATATACTGCCCGTCAATCAGTTTAAAACCGTTATCCCGGTAATACTTTATCAAAGGTTCGTTCTCCGCTATCAGAATGATATAGAGATAGTCCTTATATTTTTCTTTGACTCGGCGCAGTAATTCTTTGCCTATACCCATACCCTGATACCCGGGATCCACGCACAGATAATGTACATAAGCGGTCAGTTCGCTGTCGTCTATGGCGTTGATCAGGCCCACCAGCCTGCCTTCATGCCATGCGGTGTATACCGTCTCGCAGTGCTCCAGGGCTTTTCTGAGCCTGTCCGGGTAGTCCGCGGAACGCCACGCAACGGAGTGAAACAGGGCCTGGAGCTGCGCCGCGGTGTATTCTCTTTTGTCTGTGTAGATAATGTCCATGATCGCCTCCCGATGAATCTTTTAGTATATTTTATCATCACCGGGAACGTATATCAAGGGTTTCTGAGCCTGAATGCCGCCATCAACAGATCCAGACCGCGCACCTCTTCCAGTTGCAGCTCATACCCGTGGGTTCGGGACGTCAGCGCCACATCCCGGAAATCCTCAAACATATCCTGAACCAGTCTTTCACAGCAAAACCGCAGATCCCCGTCCTGTGACCGCTCCTGTAAAAGCAGCATTTCCAGGAGCCAGGCCAAAGTATGGAGCTGCCCCGGGGAATCCAGGACTGTCAGATATTTGAGATCGGCCGTGATCTCCCCCAGCCGGATACAGCGCTCGTGGTCGAACTGTACCGTATAGCCCGCATACCGTTCACCGAGCCGCAATTCGTGGGGAAGGACTCTCCGCTCTGTCCATCTGCAGAGCCTTTGACCGTCTCCGTATTCCCCGCCGTCCTCAGATCCCGCGCAGAGCAGCATATCACGAATCTCCATGGTTTTATCATACACCCGGTAATCCTCCAGCAGCAGAACGCAATCCGCATACTTAAGGTACTCGCCGGAACCGCCGATGACCAGGATCGTGGAGACGTCCCGCCCGCTCAGCTCCTGTATCCTGTCGGTATACGGAACGATGGGCTCCCGGCGCACCAGACGGCGCATGAGCCGGTCCCGGATCATAAAGTTGGTGGCGCTGGTGTCCTCGTCGATCAGCAACAGACGGCTGCCTCCGTACACCGCCTCCACGATATTGACGGCCTGGGACACGCTGCCGCTGGCATGGGCCGTGGAAAAGGCATCTACGCCGCCGCCCGGCAGATAGGAGAAAAAAGGGGACAGGTCTGTGGTCTGGACACATCTGCCGTCCTCCGCGTAGATCTTGCAGGCGCTCTCCTCGGTGAGCACATACTCCCGGCCGTCCCCTTTCACATGATCGTATATTCCCTGCTCCAACGCGTCCAACAGCGTACTCTTGCCGCCGTATCCGCCGCCTGTGATAACCGTGATTCCTTTCTTTATACCCATCCCGGTCAACACTGTGCCGTCCTCAAGAGATATATTTACCCGCAGCGCGTCGGGTGACTGAAAGGGAACCGCCCCGGCTAACGGCATCCGGGTATCCCCCTGTCTGGGCAGTATGCTGCCGTCCGCCACAAAGGCGAGCAGTCCGTTCTTTTGCAGATATGCCCGGATGGCCCGCTGCCTTTTGTATAACCGTATCTGCTCCCCAAGGCTTTCCCTGTCCGCGTTTTCCAGGCGGTCGCATAGAGTATCCAGCAGCATTTTCACCCCCTTATAACCGCTTTTGCCGTTGACGCTGTGGCCGCCGATCAGCGGAAACGTATAAGAGATCTGCAGGCGAAATTGCTGCCGTTCCCGGATAAACAGACAGCCGGAACGTCTGCGGACTGCGGCGCCCGTCTCCTGCATGGAAAAATCCGGTTTCTCTCGGGCGTCCTTATGGTCGTTTCGCAGAGTACACGCCAGGGCATTCACCGGACCCGACAGGTTCCTCAGCAGCCAGTCCTCACAGGGGACAGGGGACTTAGCCGTCTCTCCTTCATATCCCAACAGCTCTTTCGGTACCCACACATACAGTATCATCCTCTGGGGCGTGCGGTATCCCGTGCCCGCGAAGGTAAAAGATATGTTTCGGTAGAAATAGACCTTTTCATCTTCAATAGGCTGCATACTGCTGCTTAAACAACTGAGGTAGATCTGCCTGTCCGTGTAGAGTCCGTGCAGGCAGTCCCTGTTCTGGGTATGGCTCTGGGCCATGATTTTTTTAAACTGTTTCATATACTGCTCTCCTTTTTTGAGGTCTGTCCAGACCTCCCGCCTCCCTCGGCGGACGCTTTGTTTTTACAGGGGCATCCGGCAGGATCATGCAGACAGGAGAACAAGTCCATATGGCTAAACGATATTTTTATACAATAGAAAAAGACATACCTGTACCGTATGTCTTAGCCTTTCCGGTTTTGTTGCGTTTTTATCCGGATTCTGTCCGAGTGTCCGCAGTTCCCCGGAGAAGTCCCGGGCAAAGCCGTGGTTTTCAGGGCTGCTGTGACTTAAGAACAGATGGGAATGGCTAATATGACATTTACCGCATATACACTTGTCCTCATCATATTAACCACCGCCTTTCCCTGTATTCCTGCACTCGACTGACTGTTGTATCCAGAATAGCATCGGCATGGGGAAAAGTCAATACCCGGAACACCGCCGCGAGATCTCTTCCACGGCAGATCGGACAAAGCTGTCAAGTTCCCCGGCGGAGAGATAGGTCTCCCTCTTCCTGACATTGGCCGCCCCTTCCCGGTAAAACGCCGTGATAAAATCCCGGCGTTTTTCAAAGGCGTCCCGGGCGAAGAAATCCACATATCGGTTGCGCAGATCCTTCATGTCTTCGTAGATCCGAAACGCCTCGAAGTCCGGGTTTGCCCGCAGATACATAAAATCCATGTCATACCAGTCCCGCTTGATCTTTTTCCAAAAGGCGTCTCTGTCACCGGCAAACAGATCGGGAAACATGTCTTTGGCCCCATAGACGATCTTTCTGGCCCACAGCTTATCCGTCAGCAGATGAACCAGATACCCCAGGAAAAAAGAATCTGTTCCGCCGTCGTAGTCCCGCCTCCGGGCATCGGTATAATATCGCTCTATAAAAACTTCCTCATGCACGTCTTTTATGCCGTTCACGTCTATGCTGCGGAAATGGGACACTTCCGCGTCCGGCTGATAACCGCTGCCGTCCGCACTGGGTACGCCGCTGTCCGGCGCGATGTTTCCCAGTATAAACTCGTCAATATACTTTAGACCAAGCTGTCGGTAGACGCCCTGCGCCACCCGCAGATGTATGATCCAGGATGCCATTTCATTTCTCCCCGTTAAAAGGCATGGGTGCGGAAAGGGGCCAGCGGCAGGCCGTTTTCTCCAAAGAGCGTCACTTCGCCGTAATTGGTCCACAGATATCTGGCCATGACAGGCTCGTCTATCTCCCCGCAGGCCAAAAAGATCCGGCTGCCTTCCAGCACTACGACATCCGCCTCCCTGAACACGCCGTCAGCTCCGGCCAGCTCAAAGCCGGTCACTTTCTTTCCCGGGCAGGTAAAGCAGACTCCCACATGGTCAAAGGTCAGCTCCATGCCGCCCTTATGATAGCGGAAATCCCGGTATAAGGGGCCAAACGCCTCCTCCTCGGGGATCACATGATACACGCCGCACAGCGCCTGCAAGGCCAGTCTTTCCCCCACGGGTTTTTTGTTCTTGGGGTGGATCTCGTGAAACTGCCCGCAGTCAATAGCCACCGCGATGCCGGTATTGCGGATCATCTCAAAGGCCCGCATCTGGCTCTCCCGGATAATGCACCAGCTCCTGGTATCCGGGTCGTGCTGGTATCTGTGCATGGGGAGCTGCACCATCAAAAACGGCAGCCGATTGTCCTTCCAGTCCCGTCTCCACTGCTGGATCAGGCCCGTGAACAGTTCATAATAGTCCTGGGGCCTGTGGTCGTCGCTCTCCCCCTGATAATAGATAAACCCTTTCAGCGTATAGGGCGCCACCCTTTTTAACATGGTCTCGTACAGGCCGGCCGGGCGGGTGAAGTTGGCGCAATTCATGGGACCGGGATAGCGGCAGGGGCCGATCAGCTCCTGCACCTTGTCAAAGGCCATCATGGGCTCCTTCTCATAGACGGCCGCCGCTCTTTTGTCCCAGTCCTCCTGATACGCCTGGTATTCCTGATATTCTTTGATCTGCTCCGCCTCAGACTTACGCACCGCCTCAGAATTGTCATAGTCTTCCACATAACTGCGGGTGGCCTGGCGGGACAGTATGGCCTCTCTGCTCATCCAGCAACTGGCGGAGGTGCCACCCCAGTTGCAGCCGACGATTCCCACGGGCACCTGCAGCCGCTGCGCCAGCTCCCGGGCAAAATAAAATCCCACGGCGGACCATTTTGCCGCCTCCCGCCCGCCAAACCGCTCCCAGCAGGATGCTCTCTCTACCTCCTCAAAGTCCGGGCCTTTATAAGCCTGCTTAGGGGTATAATAAAAACGGATCAACGGATAGTTCCCGCTTTGCAGGATCTCTTTTCCTCCCTCCGCGTCCTTCAGCTCCAGCTCCATGTTGGACTGCCCTCCGGCCAGCCATACCTCGCCCACCGCAACGTCCACAAAGCGGACGGTCTCCTCGCCGTCGCAGATCTCCATGGTCAGATCCTCCCCGGCCTCCCGCTCCGGTAGATAGACTGTCCATCTTCCGTCCCGGCACATGGCGCTGGCCTGGGCATCTCCCAGGGAAACACGGATCGTCCTGCCGCTCTCTCCCTGACCAAATACACATATCTTTTTGTCTCTCTGCAATACCATATGGTCGCTGAATACCGCTGCCGCTCTTAACATTTTACCGACTCCTTCTTTAATTTACATTCCACACGAATACTTCCCTCATTATTTCATCGGGAACACAAATTTCATTGTTTCCATTATATCACATCCACTGACGCTATGTAAATCTGTCCAATTCAATAATCCAGGCCATTCAATTTCTTTTCTGTTCTCTTGATATCCTTCTCGGTAAAGAATATAATAAATACAGTAGAGCGAAAAGTCAAAAAGCCCAAAGTCAATAAGAAAATGTGAGGAACGTGTTGCAGATCCTGCCTATACTTATGTTAGTTTATCAAAAAAATTGAGGGTTAGCCGCAAAACAATTTCCTCAAGGATAAAATCACTTAAAAACAAGGGAGTTCTCCAACGGATCGGATCGGATACAAAAGGTTATTGGAAAATAAACGACGGACAATAATTATTTTACCGGGATAAGGTGAAACCATGCACTATGTAGTATAGCGTATTGAAAGTTCTTGTGTAAATAATGTGTATCTGCTATAGTGGTT
>CAJUAH010000003.1 GCA_910584375.1 uncultured Acetatifactor sp. | reverse complement strand
TAAGCGACTTGATTTTTTTAGCCACAAGTGTTACAAAAAAGCTTGACCACTACACGTCTACGCGGAGAACGGGAAAGAGGAGAAAGCCCTGGAGACTCTTCTACATTTTGAGAGGTGTGTGAACAGATTGTTGAAGACCGATTCGATCGAACTCCACGGAGACGAATATTTCGACCGGCTGGATGAATGGATCGACCGATTGCCTCTGGGAAGTATGGCTCCCAGGGATAAAAGCTTTATCTGGCAGAACCTGAGGGAATCCCTGGCGCATCGGGCCTTTGACGGTATAAGGGGGCAGGAGGCGTTTCAAAGGCTTGCCCACAGATTGACAAAAAGGAGTTAAACATGTTAAAGATTGAACATTTGACCAAGCATTATAAGGGGAGCAGTAAAGGAGTCACCGATCTGAGTCTGCATATAGCGCCGGGAGATATTTATGCTTTTATCGGGCATAACGGCGCGGGTAAGACCACCACATTAAAATGTGTGGCGGGTATTCAGGGTTTCGATGCCGGAACCATACAGGTCTGCGGATATGATATACGGAAAAATCCCCTGGATTGTAAGCGACAGTTTGCCTATATTCCTGACAATCCTGATATATACGAGTATCTTACCGGTATCCAGTACCTGAATTTTATTGCCGATATATTCGGCGTTAATGCCCGGGAACGGGAAGAAAGGATCAAAAAGTACGGAGACGGGTTTGAGATCACAGCCTCTTTGGGCGATCTGATATCCACCTATTCCCACGGCATGAAACAAAAGCTGGCGCTCCTCTCGGCTCTGGTGCATCAGCCCAGGCTCCTGATTCTGGACGAACCCTTTGTGGGGCTTGACCCGAAGGCGGCGGTTATTCTTAAAGACATTATGCACAGTATCTGCGGGGAGGGCGGCGCGATATTTTTTTCCACCCATGTGCTGGATGTAGCGGAAAAACTGTGCAACAAAGTGGCGATCATAAAGGACGGCACTCTGGTAACATCCGGGGACATGGAGGAGGTCGTAAAACAGGGACAGTCTCTGGAATCTATTTTTATGGAGGTGGTGGAACATGCTGACACAGATTAGAATACTGACAAAGCTGGAGCTGTGCAACCTGTATGGGCTGAACGTATTTCGGTTTTCCAGAGATAAAAAGTCCAGACAGAAGACCTTGGGTCTGATGGCGCTCTGGCTCATACTGCTGGTTATGCTGATCTGCTATGTGGGCGGCCTGTCCTATGGGCTGATTTACCTGGGGTTGGAGGCGGCTGTTCCCGCGTATCTCATCACCCTTTCCGGTGTGCTGATCTTTTTTTTCGGTATGCTCAAAGCGGGAAGTATAATATTCCGGAGAGAAGGATACGATATGCTGTGCGCGCTGCCGCTGCGTACAGGGGCCATAGCCGTCAGCCGTCTGCTGAAAATGTATGTGGAAGATCTGCTGATGACGTTGGCGGTGTTGCTGCCCGGTATCGGAGTATATATCTGGAATGTCGGGCCGGGAGCAGATTTTTATCTGACGGTATTTCTGGGGATATGGATTGTACCGCTCCTTCCCATGGCGGCGTCCATTCTGTTGGGTACGCTGATCGCCGGGATATCCTGCCGTATGCGGCACAAAAGTATGATATCGGCAGGTTTGTCGATCCTGGCAGTTCTGGGGATTCTGTACGGCTCCTCCCGGCTGTCGGCAATGCAGGGCAGTATGGATACTGAAATGCTGAAAGATCTGTCTGCATCTATTATGGCGCTGCTGGAAAAAGTATATCCGCCGGCGGTATGGCTTGGTATGGCTATGATCCGTGGGGATATTTCGGGAACTGTGGCTTGTGTGGGCCTGTCTCTGGCAGCATTTGGAGCGGTGGCGGCCGCTGCGGCCCTCTCCTTCCATAAGATCAGCCGGAGCCTGTACAGCAATTTTGCGAGACACGATTATCGAATGGGGAGACTCAAAGCGGAATCCCTCCTGCGCTCCCTGTGCAAACGGGAGCTGCGGCGATACTTTTCTTCCAGCATTTATGTGACCAATACCATCATCGGTCCCATTATGGGATGCGTTTTGTCGGCGGCGCTGTTTCTTTCGGGAACAGACTTTATAAAGGGAGTTCTGCCTCTGCCCATTGACGTGGAAGGCATCGTCCCATTTGTGATTGCAGGCGTGTTCTGTATGATGACCGCCACGGCCACCTCCATTTCCATGGAAGGCAAAAACTGGTGGATTCTCAAAAGCCTGCCGCTGACCGCAAAGAATATTCTGGATGGGAAGATTCTGATGAACCTGTTGCTCCTGTTGCCATTTTATCTTCTGTCGGAGCTGTTTCTTATCTTTGCCCTTAAGCCGGGAGCGGGCGAACTACTGTGGCTGTTGCTTATTCCCGCTGTGTTGATCCTGTTTTCCTGTGTGTACGGTATTGCCGTTAATCTGCGTTTCCCCTTACTGGAGTGGGAAAGCGAGGTGCGCGTCGTCAAACAGAGCGCCTCTTCCGTGTTAGGGGGAATGGGCGGATTTATTCTGTCGATCCTGTGCGCGGTGATCACGGGGGCAGTTCCCGGAGAGTATACCGCTTATCTGAAAGCGGGAATCTGCGCCGTGATCCTGGTCTTGACGGCAGTCCTATACCGGTCAAACAACCGATTTGAAATATAATTCTTTCTCTAAAAACTGTTTTATGTACGGATTGTTTTCCTCACTGAGCGTAGGCTGAAACGCCATATAACGGCATTTTTGATACGGCTCGCCATCCAGCGTAAAGGAATATCCCATTGCGCATTTCGGATTACAGTCATCGGGATTGATAAGCCGTTTGCAGACGGACGCCTTTTTGATTTCCTTTTTTACCTTTTCGGGCAGTGTGTCAAGAAAGCTCTGGTATTCCTGTATATGTTCGGGATAAATGCGGAGTTTCATACCCGTTTTTCGGCATACGAAGGTTGCCAGAGTCCTGTTGCTGCCGTTTGACACATAGGAGACAACATAGCCGCTCTTTTGCAGTTTTATATCGCATTTACAGCCGTTTGCTGTGAGATACTCGTTGATTTGATTTACAAAGTTACGGAAATTACCGTCAACCGTATCCAAAAACATATTAAATCTGTCGTCCATAAGACCCTCCGCTATATCTTTTTTGTTACGGGTATCCAAACCTCATATTGTGCGTTCTGCGGGTCGGGATTTAAGTAGACCTCAATATCGGGGGCGTTGGCATATTCATATCCGGAGGTCGGAAGCCACTCCGTTATGATCCGCTGCTCCAATTCCTGTATTGACTGGTTTGTACCCGTTCCGGAAAAGATGGCCCAGGTAGACGCAGGCACGGTATATTCTTCAAACTCATCACTTGCCTTTGTACTGGAAACGGCTATGAAATACTTCCACTGTTCTTCGTCATTGCAGGCGCTTACGCCCAAAAGTCCCATTGGCGGCGTGTCCATCAATCCCGCCAGTTTCTGTATTGTTCCGTTTACAGAGGCCTCCTGCCACATCGCGGGCACTACCGTAAAATTTTTTTCGATTTCCTGTTCCAGCGGCGCAGATAAGCCAATGATGCGGAATGCTTCTTTTGTCTCGATTCTATAATTCATTTCTGTCGCTCCTTTCACAGCAATTTTAAATACAATGGGAGAAAAGGACTTCACGGATACGCCCTCGTCTTTGACGGACGATGGGGCTATCCCGTGAAAGGACTGGAACGCCCTGTTAAACGCAGTCGGAGAACGGTAGCCGTATTTCTCCGCAATATCAATAATCCGTTCATCCCCGCCCTGCAAGTCTACCGCCGCTAAAGACATCTTTCTTCTTCGGATATACTCTGCCAGAGATATGCCCGCCATATAAGTAAACATCCTCTGATAGTGATAGACAGAGCAGCAGGCGATCCGGGCCAGCTGTTCATAGTCGATTTCGTCTGTCAAATGTTCTTCAATATAATGCATGCTTTGGTTTAATCTGTGAACCCATTCCATGAGAGACCTCCTTATCTCCGAATAGTTTGCTCTATAAATCTGTTTTTATCATTATAAAGCTTATTCGTTCGTTTGTCCTCTCTATTTTTGCACAAAAAAGAGAGGCGGGTAAGCGATGGATGGGCTTACCCGCGTAAAATTGTTTTATAGATTTCATAATCCTCCTGCTTGAAGACATTGAATATAACCTTTTCTATCCGCGCATCCGTCCGTAAATGCTCCGTAACTGTCTGCACGGCAATTTCAGCCGCTTTTTTCTGTGGGAAATGAAATTCTCCCGTGGAGATACAGCAGAAGGCGATGCTCTTCAGCCCGTTATCGGCCGCAAGCTCCATGCATGACCGATAACAGTCCGCAAGCTCTCTGCAATGGCGCTCTGTAAGCGGCCCGTGGACGATGGGTCCGACGGTGTGCAGAACATAACGGCAGGGGAGATTGAAACCTGGAGTGATCTTTGCTTTCCCCGTCGGTTCGTCATATCCCTGTTCTGTCATCAGCTTATCGCAGGCCAGTCGCAGCTGGATACCGCTGACGCTGTGAATGATGTTATCCACGCAGGAGTGGCAGGGTACGAAACAGCCCCTTAAAGCGCTGTTAGCGGCATTTACGATCGCATCCACCTTTAACGTGGTAATGTCCCCGCGCCAAAGGATAAGGCGGCTATGGGCGGGGGATACAGGCAGGGTATCGCTGTCGGTAATCCCTTTTTCCTTCACTTCCGCGCTTAGATATTCGTCCTGGACTTTTAGAAATTCCTCTCCGATCGGACGGGGGGAGCGTATGTTCATAAGGCTTCTGAGAAGTCGTTTCTGTTCCTCTGTATTCTCCGGGATTTCCATATTCCTGTATTGCGGCAATTCTGATAAAAGCTCTTTGATCAGGTATAGCCTTTTTTCCTCATGTGTCATATTTAGTCCTCCATTGTGTTCAAAACACTTCTATGCCCTATCCGTAATTGATGTACACATACGTCGCCTTCAGATTTTCCGCCCCCATTACTTTTGGAACCCATATGTTCAATTACCTCATTTTCTCTATGATTCTTTGACGGGTTGGGTTCAATATAACTTAAAATTTCACCAATATCCCCGTCAATGCAAATGGATTGTTGCCTGATTTCTTTCGGACAGACCGCCTCCCCATAATTCACGCAGGCATACACCGCCTTGGGATTCTCTGCCGTCATCTGCCAGAAAGGATACTTGATGATCCCAGGGGTGTTATAGCCCACGCCCAGCTCCAGAAACAGGATCCTGGTATCCCGGTGCTGTCGCAGAAACGCCTGGTACCGCCGGGCCGCCTGATACCAGCCCTCATCCTGCACAAAAGTATCGTCCGCCCGCAGATTCATGCTCATGGGCCTGCCGCATTTCGGGCAGTGAGGGATCAGCTCGTCCGGTACCCGCATGGCAGCAGTCGCGCCCTCCGGCAGATACAGGCGTCCATCCGCCGCGATCCGATATCCCTGCGCCTCCACCATCCGCGCCACGGTCTCCTCATTGTCATAGGTCTCCCGATGACAGGGCTCACTGCACTGGAAGAGGCCGTAATCGCCCTGGGTATAGTACAGCCTGTCTTTGTCAAAACCGGCCTTTTGAAAACAGTGATCCACATTGGTGGTGATCACAAAATAATCCCTGCCCTTCACCTGGTTGTAAAGCTCCCGGTACAAGGGTTTGGGCGGATCCATGTACCGGTTGATATAGATATACCGGCTCCAGTATGCCCAATATTCATTGAGCGTGGAATAGGGGTAAAAACCTCCGGCGTACATATCCCGAAAGTGGTATATAGCGGCGAAGTCCCCAAAATACCGGGAAAAACGCTCTCCGCTGTAGGTGAATCCGGCGGCAGCAGACAGCCCTGCCCCTGCCCCGATGACAATGGCGTCCGCCTGATTCCACGCCTGTTGAAATTTTTTAAACTTATTGGAAAGTTCTATCGTAGTTACCACTCCCTTACAAATTTTTATGTTTCTTTAATAGTATTTTATCAGAATTTATCCCGCTTAAAAGTACGCACTTTTTTATTACCCGGTCACAAAAAGGTAACTGCCCCTGTGCCAGATAAGGGAGCAGCCCTTCGGGCGTGAGATATGCCGGATAAACCACAGGTTGATTTTTTGTTTTGGTTCTTAATGCAGCATATGTTGTAAAAGCAGGCTAAGTAGCCTACAATAAAGGCACAGCGCTGATACTATATTGGAGGTAATCACATTATGATTGATATGGAAAAAGTCGGAAAGAAGATCGCGTCCCTGCGCAGAGAGCGGGGATACACGGGCGAGCAGCTTGCGCAGCGGTTACAGGTAAGCCCTCAGGCCGTATCCAAATGGGAAAACGCAAAATGCCTGCCGGAGACGTCCGTTCTTCCCGATCTGGCGGAGGCGCTGGACTGCAGCATCGACAGCCTGCTGTATCCGCGGGAATTATTTATCCTTGAGGCGGTCTATACGGATGGGGAAGCGCATATTCCCGTCACCCATTTTATCAACAATCTGGTGCGGGACAATACGCTCAATATTTATGTAAATCCGCCATTTACAGGCGTCTGCCTTGAAAGCGACAGGGTGAAGGTTCTGACGGTGAAGTATCAGACGCCGAAAGGAATTTTTTATACTTTTTCGACCCAAAATGAAAAGCTTGTCCTGGACAAGGAGAGCGAAAGCCATAGAGGCGACAGGGACTTTCAGGTAATCGGCGCGTATTACGGAAACGACAAGGGCTATTCCTCCGTAATGGGGAAAATGGAACACTATGACTATTTCAGATGGAACAGCATAGCGGTAAACCATGAAATTTTTCCCAGCAATATTGCCAGTGACGACACGGAATATCTGACGTTGGTTTATTTAAACAGCCAGGGAATCCATACCGTAAGCTGTCCGGAGGGCTCTGAGATCTATTACGCAGATCACCGCACAAAGCTTATGCCGAGGGACCGTTCAAAATGTATCCTGGAGGGTGTGGACAGACTGTCCTGGGGAAAGGGGATGGACTGCCCCTGGGCGGGCGCTCTCTATGCGGCCCTCAAATATATGGGAGAGACATACACGTATCACCAGATCATGGGAATGAGCGGCGCATGTTACCGGGTGTGCTTTACCGACGTGTGGGACTGGAGCTGTACCGATGCCCTCGTAGCCTATGACTACGCCACGCCCCTGTACAACAGTCTGGGTTATTCCTTCCGCTTTGCGGAGAGGTTGGAAAAGCAGGAGAGAAAAGCGGAGCGACAGGCGATCATGGAAGACATTCAAAACGGTGTACCCGTGCTGGCCATCAATCTGCGGGTAGCGCCGGAATGGGGCGTTATCACAGGCTATACCGAAAACGGCAACAGACTCCTCTGCCGCACTTATTTTGACGGGGAGATCTTCTCGGTTCTGGAACGGGAAGACGCCGGGAGTACGGAGGAGCGGCAAACTGTCTACGAAGACAACAAGGGCTATCTGTTCAGCGATTTCTGGCCTTTTATCATCGCGCATTTCGGTGAAAAAGGGGAGACGCCGTCGCCTCTATCCATCCTGAAAACATCCTTGAAGGTGCTGACGGAATCTTTTTCCGCCCCGCCCAGAGACTGCTACCGTCAGGGAAAGGACGCCTATGCGTCATGGATGGAGAGCCTTTCCCGGGAATCGGATTTTCAGCTGGAGAGCGACAGGGACAATGTGTGCAGGAGGTTGGACGTCAACGACAGTATGCTGCTCAACCTTGAGGACGCGCGGCGGGCGGCGGCCTCCTATCTGCGGGAGAACCTGCCGTTACTCTCCGGAGAAAGCCGGGAACTCCTGGAAAAAATAGCGGGTAATTGCCAGACCATCTGTGACCGGGTTTCGGCGTTTCGGGATAAATTGAACCGCACATCCTCCTGCGCGCTCCAATATAACGGTACCGTCGGTACCGGCGTATCCACGCCGGGGCTGCGCAGGGAGCAGATAGAGTTGCTTGAAAATGCCCTTGCGCTGGACGGGGAGAGCTGCCGTCTGGCAGAGAAAATCCTGGAGATGCCGGGAATCGCAAGTGCATAACGGCATCCGGATAATAGAGTTACCCCTGCCATGCAGAATAAGTTTGCATGGCGGGGGCTTTTGAAAATTAAATCTTTTATGTTTGGGCTATAGATGTTATCATATAACCAAGAGCCTGGGTATCCGAAAGCCTTTGCGGATCCGGAGGATTACCGCGTCTGTGAAAGGCCCCGGGAGGACGGATTTGTGGTGTTGGAGAGGCATTTTTAGTTACAGATGCCGGATTAAATCTTATGTACAGGGAATTATACGGAATGGGAGGTAAATCATGAAAACCAAGGAAGAACTGCCGGAATGCCCGGTAGCTACAACGGTATCCCTCATCGGGAGCAAGTGGAAACTGCTGATCATGCGCAATCTTCTCACCCGCCCCTGGCGGTTTAACGAGCTGAAAAAGGATCTGGACGGAATCAGCCAGAAGGTGCTGACGGATTCCCTGCGCTCCATGGAGGAGGACGGCATTGTCACCAGAACCGTTTACCCCGAAGTGCCGCCCCGGGTGGAGTATGCCCTGAGCGAATTGGGTGAGTCCATGCACCCGATTCTGGACGCCATGCTGAAATGGGGAACGGAGTATAAGAACGCGCTATAACCCGTCCATACCGGAAAGATATAGACGTGGCAAAGATTTATCAAACCTGTATAAGGAGGAATGCACATGTTAAAAGTAGGAACAAAGGCTCCGGCATTCTCGCTGCCGGATCAAAACGGAACCGTACACACACTGGAGGAGTATCGGGGCAAAAAGGTGATCCTGTACTTTTATCCCAAGGACAACACCCCCGGCTGCACCAAACAGGCCTGCAATTTTGGCCAACTGTATCCGCAGTTTCAGGAGCAGGGCGCGGTGGTGCTGGGAGTCAGCAAAGACAGCGTGGCGTCCCACAAGAAGTTTGAGGAGAAATACGACCTGCCGTTCACATTACTCTCCGACCCCGAGTTGTCCTGCATCCAGGCTTATGATGTATGGCAGGAAAAGAAAAACTACGGGAAGGTGAGCATGGGCGTAGTGCGCACCACGTATCTGATCGACGAGGACGGCGTGATTGTCAGGGCCCTGGGCAATGTCAAGGCGGCTGAGAACCCGGCCCAGATGCTGGAGGAAATTCGGTAGAGCATATCCCATACACTGACCTGCCAAATCACGCAGGTCACAGGCCTTAAAAAGCAGCTTACCGCGATTTTGTTGCGGCGGGCTGTTTTTTTGCTTATGATAAAAAAAACGGCAGGGAGGCAGGAAAAATAAGATGGAGCAGGTTATTCTAGTCAGAGGGCTAAAAAAATATTTCGGTAAAATCAAGGCGGTGGATGATATCAGTTTTTCGGTGGAGAGAGGGGAGCTGTTTGGATTCCTGGGGGTAAACGGAGCCGGAAAGTCCACCACTATCAATATGCTGTGTACACTGTTTCGCCCTACCGCCGGAGAGATCGTCATCGGCGGCAATACCCTGGGCAGGGAGGACGAGGCGATCCGGCGCCGGATCGGCGTGGTGTATCAGAACAACTGTCTGGACGAACGGCTGACGGTGCGGGAAAACCTGATGATCCGGGGCAGTCTGTACGAGAAAAATACCAAAATATTAAAAGAGAAGATAGGGCGGACATGTAAACTCCTTCAGTTGGAGGAAACGCTTGGCAGGCATTTCGGTATGCTCTCGGGTGGGCAGAAACGAAAGTGCGAGATAGCCCGGGCGCTGCTCCATACGCCGGAGGTCTTATTTCTGGACGAACCCACCACAGGGCTCGACCCGGCCACCAGAAAAACGGTCTGGGAAAGCCTGGACAGACTAAGGCAGGAGGGCATGACAATCTTCCTCACCACACATTATATGGAGGAAGCGGCAAAATGCAGCCATATCGCAGTGATGGACGCAGGTAAGATCAGAGAGTTTGGGACACCCTTTTCCCTGAAAGAGAAATATTCCAGCGACAGGCTGCGGCTGGCGGCAAAGCCGGGAGCGGACACCTTGCTGGAGGCAAAACTGGATGGCCTGCATTGTAGAAGAGAGGGCGGCTCCGAAAAGTATCTGTACAATATTTATCTAAAGGACAGCATGATGGCCATCCCCATCTTAAAGGAAACGGAGCAACTTCTGGAGGGATTTGAGCTGGTACAGGGTTCCATGGACGATGTATTCTTAAACATCACGGGGAAAAACCTGGAAGAAATCGCGTAAAACAGAGCGGAGTTATATGCCGACGAACAGAAAACGCAGGGCGTTTATTCCGAAAAACCGTATGGGAGGACAGAGATGAGAGAGATCATGTATTTGACAAAAAGAAACAGTCTGGTATATCTTCGGGACAGGAGGGCGGTATTTTTTTCCATACTTTCCATGTTGATCGTTCTTGGACTGATGGTTATTTTTCTGGGGAGCATGAACAGCCGGGATCTGGTGGAGCTGCTGGCGCAGTACGGGGGTGCAAGGGATGCGGCCCAGGATGAGGAAAACGCGAGAGCGCTGATCCAGATGTGGACTTTGGCGGGTATTCTGGTGGTCAATTCGGTCACTGTGACGCTGACGGTGATCGGAACCATGGTACAGGACGAGGAACAGAGCCGCCTGGCCAGCTTTTATGTGACGCCGGTCAAAAGGGGAAAGCTGGTGCTTGGATATGTACTTGCGGCATGGTTGACGGGAGCAGTTATGAGTATGCTGACTCTGGCGGTGGGAGAGATCTACATGATGTCCCAGGGATGGGGGCTGCTCCCCGTTTCAGTGCTGGCCGCCATGTGCGGTATGATCCTGCTCAATACCTTTGTGTATGCGTCTCTGGGATATCTGTTGGCCTTGTTTATCCACAGCTACAGCGCCTGGGGCGGCATGTTGACGATAGTGGGCACGCTGGTGGGTTTTGCGGGGGGTATCTATCTGCCCATGTCGGCTTTTTCGGAGAGATTGCAGACGGTGCTGAAATGTCTGCCCGTTTTGCAGGGGATATCCATGATGCGCAGGGTTTGTCTGGAGGAGATTACAGACACAACTTTCCAGGGTATGCCGCCGATGGCTGTGGAGATATTTCAGGAGAAAATGGGAATCACTCTGACTGCGGGGGAAGAGATCATTTCTTTCGGCGCGCAGTTTTCCATTTTGCTGTTATATGGTATACTGGCAATAGGCATAGCGGTGATTTTGAATAAGCGGCGCAGATTAAAGGACAGAACAGACTGAGAAAAGAGTAAGGGAAGAGGGACAGAAGGGACCCCGAGAGAAGAACAGGGACGAAGGGACAGAACGGACCGAGAAAAGAGCAGGGACAGAGGAGCAGGGCAGAGGCGATGAAGATAACGATACAGGATCGCCCGGATGGCGAGGAGGATGAGATCATCGTCCGATGCCGTCATCTGGATGACAGGATGTTGAAAATGATATATGCCTTGAAGGAAGGGCAGGAAAAACTGACTGCTCTCAAGGATGGAAGATTTGTCCAACTGGCTCCCAGGGACATCTTCTATTTTGAGGCAGTGGATAACAGGGTATTTGCCTGTCTGGAAAGGGACGTCTATGAGTGTAAGCTTAAGCTGTATGAGTTGGAGCAACGGTTTGCGGAGACGGATTTTTTCAGGGCTACCAAGTCCACGATCGTCAATCTCTCCAAAGTGAAAAGTTTTAGTCCCGCTTTCAGCGGGCGATTTGAACTGCTGATGAAAAACGGGGAGAAGTTGATCGTGTCCAGACAGTATGTGCCCGGCTTAAAGGAAAAGCTGGGACTGTAGGAGGATGCCGGGTATGAAGAAGATACATTTTATGATGCGGGTATTTACAATGGTTCTGACAGGCGTGGTGTTTGCGGTGGCTGTGTTTACCATGGTAATCAATCCGACCGAGACGGTGGAAACAAAGTTATTCTGGCAGATGCCTCTGGTGTCCGCGCTGTGTACGCTGACATCCCTGATCTATCCCTGGAACAGGGAGATGAGTAAGAAGGAGATTATCGTTAAAACGTTGATCCACTATCTCCTTATAAATGCAATAGTGCTTGGCGGCGGGGCATTATTCTACTGGTACGACCCATCCCAGGTACGCAATATAGCAGCCATGGTACTTGCCATTACCCTTATCTTTGGGGTGGTAACGGCGATCTCATGGAGAAAGTCGGCGGCAGATGCGGCCCGGATGAATGAAAAACTGGAGGAATACCAGAAAAAGATGCAGGAGTGCAGCCAGACGCGGTGAGCCGCGCCTGGCTTTTTACTATTTTTCTCGCTTTTTACCCACACTAATGCTATACTGAATATCAGAATAATGCTTGAAGGGAGAAAGAATCAATGCTGCGAATTGTATTTGGCGATGTGGACAATGCGGTTTACCATCCCCCCACTTACTTTGACAATCAGTATGAGGACGAGTGGATCACCGATCCTCTGACTGTTGAGATGATTAAAGACATTGATCGCTCAGAAGTAGTCGGCGCGCATCTGATCCAAAGTCCGGTGCTGGGGCCAATCTCTACAAAAGAGATCTCCGGCGGTGTTAAAACGTTGATTCTGATGGCTTTTGACAACAGTGGCAAGATTTTCAACGCCTCTGCCTGTGGAGATAACTGTGTGAAATGGATTGTAGAGATCGGTAAGAAAAAAGATCTGACCATTAATCTTCATCATGTGATGGATTTTAGTTCCGTTGCGGAATTTCAGGCGATAATGCTCAACACTGGAGCGACAGTCCACAGTTACCAGGAATATTTACAGGAAACACTTAATATAAAGGAGCGTTAATGTATGAAAGGGAAATATCATATTGTCGTACAGAATAATAAGCTCCGCTATGAACTGGATATTCGGCGAAACATCACAATTATTCGCGGGGATAGTGCTACAGGGAAGACGAAGTTGATCGATATGATCGAGCAAGCGGCCAGTCTTGGGGAAGGCTCAGGCGTGGAAGTTTTCTGCGAGCGCCCGTGCCGGACTCTCGCTGGAAAGGACTGGACCCTGGTGCTGCCCAATATCCGTGGACAGATCATTTTTCTTGACGAGGAAAACCGTTTTGTAAAGTCCCGGGAATTTGCCGCCGCGGTGAAAGGCTCAGACAATTATTTTGTGATCGTCACAAGGGAGGACCTGCCCAATCTGCCGTATTCGGTGGATGAAATCTATGGTATCCATACTTCCGGAAAGTATCACGACATAAAACAAACTTATAACGAATTGTATCGTATTTACAGTGCGGAGACATATTCCGGCAAAGAAAGCCCGGAGATGTTAGTGGTGGAAGATTCCACGGGAGAACAGAGGACATGTTTCAAATAATAATTTCTCCGGCAAAAAAGATGAATGTGGACACGGACTCTTTTGCTGTGAGAGGAATGCCGCAGTTCCTGGGGGATACGAAAGTCCTGATGGGCGAGATACAGGCTATGTCTCTGGCGGAGGCAAAGGCGTTGTGGAAATGTAACGACGCTCTCGCGGAGTTAAACTTCCAGCGCTATCGCTCCATGGATCTGGAACATCTGCTGACTCCGGCGATACTGGCCTACGAGGGATTGCAGTACCAGCATATGGCTCCGGCGGTGCTGACGCAAAAGGCGCTGGAATACATAGCCGAACGACTTCGCATCCTGTCCGGATTTTACGGTCTGCTACGGCCCTTTGACGGCGTGACTCCCTACCGTCTGGAGATGCAGGCCGGGCTTTCTGTGGGAGGGTACAGGGATTTGTATGAATTTTGGGGAGATCGCCTGTACAAAAGCCTTATCGGTGAGAGTAAGACCATTGTCAATCTGGCCTCCAGGGAATACTCTCGGTGTATTGAGAAATATATTACGGACGGGGTTCGGTGGATCACCGTGGAATTTGGCGAATTGGCAGATGGGAAAATAAGGCAGAAAGGCACTCTGGCCAAGATGGCCAGGGGCGAGATGGTGCGTTTCCTGGCAGAGCGCCAAATCAGCGTCCCGGAGGGCATTAAGGAGTTCCAGGGTCTGGGATTTGCCTATTGTGAGGAACTGTCCGATGAGCGGAAATATGTATTTCTGAGCGGAACGGATCGGAGCCGACCGTAAAAATAATTAAAAAACCACAATCTCAGGAGGGGTCAAGATGGCTGAAAATCAAGCAAACACCAATGAAAAACCTGTTCATGACGGGATATCGCCGATCAGTGTCCCGGAGGGAGACGAGGACAAGGCGTTTCAATCGCTCTGGGAGTATCTCGTCCCGCCATATGGAAAAGCGCAGACAGCGCAGGGGGAGGTAATCCGAATCGTTGGCAGGGTGCAGCATGAGTTCTTAGACAACGGCTGTATCAACTGGGACGAGGACTATCATAAAATGCTGGACGCCTTTTTAGAATATCTTCGGCTGGGCAACGGATTTGATGAAGAAGATATAAAAAGCGCGGAAATTCTGGTGCAGCTCTTAAAGGAAAACGGAACGAAGGGTTTTATAGACGACCGATTGACAACGGTTTTATGTAGCTGCGCCCTGGCGTGGGTGAGACAGAACCCGGAAGTCATTACCCCCTTGCAGGCAGAATACGGCAGATAGGCCGGGAGGGAAACAGAGAGACCGTGGCATACAACCGTATAGAGATCCAGAAAACACATTATATATATGAGCAGTTTCACCGTGAGGCAGACCTGTATCACTGCTGCATCGACGGGAAATCCCTGCCGGAATATCTGCGGATATGGTCTGCCGACTACCCGGAGGACAAAACTGTCAAAATGATGGCGCCATTTACGGATCTGTGCCCCGCCTGGAGCAAGGATCTGGAGTGGGAAGGGGATGTGCGGTTTGTCTGGAAAGCCCTGGAGCTGGACAGCGCTGTCCTGCCCCTGCTCCTCTGCCCGGAGGACGCGGATTTTTCCTGTATTGTGGTGGTGGCCGAAGTGGAAAAGACAAAAGATACTGTCCGCTGGAACAGGGTGGGTTATGTGCTGCATACCGGGGAGGACTTTCAGGAAGAGAAGAAAAGCGGCATACTGAACCTGGAGTCCTACTCTGAGGAAGACTGGGAGCGATACGGGGATAATATCGCGCTGGAGGAGGCAGACAGCCCGGCCTGGCGTCAGTGGATCAGCGAGAACTGGGCGGAAGAGCTGTACCGAAGGCGCATGAACTATACGCTGCCCTATTATCAGACAGAGGGCAGCGTGTTCTGGATAAAAGAGACGGATTGGGTATTTGACAGAGCCGCGTATGAAAACATGTTGGAGGAATACTGGGAGATAACTACCTGGGAGCAGATGGAGCAATATAAACCCAAGGAAAAACTCTCCGTCAGGGACGCGGTCGATTTGATTGCCCGTCTGGAAAGGCAAGGCTGGGAAACGCTGGACAGGCATCTGGGAGATTATGGGGAAATCCTGTTACATGTATTTGCAGGCGAATGCGTCAGCGAACCGCTGCTGCGCCTGCTGGGCAAAACGCCCGCACCGGAGCGCAGGATTCGCATATATTGCAGCGTCATAGAGACTTTATGGCGGTATGGGGACGAGGCCGTGGTCAATGTGGTGGACGTGACCATTTTGGAGCGTTTGTCGGATGAGGATGTTCTGTGGCAGAGGTTTGGCGCTTATCTTTCAGAGGAATTTAAGACCTATATCAACACGGAAGTCCTGACACAAAACGCCATGATGTGGGGTGTGAAACCGTTATAAGATGCCTGACGACCGACGGAGAAGGGGTATACCATGACAGCAAAAGCGGAGAAAATGACGAAAGCCATTATAGCGGGAGATTTCGCGGGGGTAGAGCGTTTGATCGCAAAGGGTTATCCGGTCAGTGGGAAAAACATTTTGAAACAGATCGAGACAGGCGGTAAAAAGCTCTCCCTATATACCACGCCTCTGGAGTATGCCCTCTCCGAAAAACAGTTTGACATCGCGAAACTGCTGATAGACAGCGGAGCGGAGCTGCCAGCCTCCAACTCGCCCCTGATCCGCGCCATCCGTCTGGGCAGGCCGGATCTGTTCGCCTATATGGTGGAACATGGGGCGGCCTTGGAGAAAACTAAAGGAGCGGTGGTTCAGCTCCTGGCCAATCTGGCGGGTAATTGGGACGACGCTTATATCCCGTGGATCGCCGCTTTGCATCTGCCGATTAAGAGATATGGGGGAGACGGCCTGCACTGTGCCGCCCAGGAGAATGAGCCTCGAATGGCGGATTATCTGCTTTCCCTGGGGGTGGATATCGATGCCGGAGAGGATTTTGCCGGGGACACACCCGTATTGCAGGCTGCCCAGGAGAACCATTTTGAGATGGTGCGATACTTTGCGGAGCGGGGAGCGGACCTCTCCATCGCCAATCGATACGGCGAGCGCCCTTATACCGCCGCCAGGAGAATCCATAACCATGAGATGGCGGAATATATAAGGTCCATGGAGCCGGAAGAACTGCACAGCCAGGAGGCGCAGGCACGGCGTTTTGAGCAATATCAGGTTCCGAAAGCCGTGGAGGAGTACTTAAGGAGCGGAAACCTGCGGCTGGAACTTTCCGGGAACTCTGCTCTGTCCTGGATCAAATTGTATTCTTATATGGATGTGCCGGAGATGGTCTGCGCGGGTAAGAAAGTTCTCTCTCTAGTGGAGGACAGCGATGACGGGGATATTACCCTGGTGTGGGAACCTAAGTCCCGGAAGGTCTGTTTTTGGGATGCGGAGGAAGATACTCTGCGGAAAATGGGCGCCTGGGAGGAGTTTATCGCCAGGCCCGGTATACTGCTGGACCGTGTGATCGTGTGGGCGCAGCCTCTGTAAGTATGCAGTGCAGTATGGGACTTGCGTATTCAAAGGCGTGTGGACGCAAGTTAAAATACAATAAGCGAGGAAAAATTCATGATTTTATCAGACAAAACCATGTTAAGAATGCTGGAGGAGAAGTCCCTTGTCATCTCCCCCCTGGAGGAAAACCAGATACAGCCTGCCAGCGTGGACGTGCGGCTGGGCAATACCTTCAGCATTGTGGAGGATACTCCCACCGGCGTTATCACGCTGGACAGCGAAGTCCGGTACAAGACCATCCACACGGATACCTATATCCTGTTGCCGGGGCAGTTCGTGCTGGCGACCACGATGGAATATTTCGAGCTGCCGGACGATATTACGGCCTTTGTGGAAGGGCGCAGCTCTCTGGGCAGGATGGGTCTGTTTATCCAGAACGCGGGCTGGGTGGATCCCGGTTTCAAAGGGGAAATCACGCTGGAACTGTTCAATGCCAACCGCTGCGCTATAGAGCTGAAATCCGGGAGACGGGTGGGACAACTGGTATTTGCCCATATGGACAGTCCGGCGCTGCACCCCTATCAGGGTAAATACCAGGGACAGAGAGGAGCCACCGGCTCCAAGGTCTATCTTGACCGCGAAAATCTGCCCGCAGATATATAACTTTTGTAGTGGACTGTCAGTGAACGCCGGGTTTTTCAGATCCCGTAGGAATCCCGCAGATCGCTGGAGATGTGATCCAGATCGGGATATACCGCGCTCTCCGTGATGCCGAATACCCGCAGGCTGTCTATAAAATACTTTTTCCGGTCCGCAGGAATAATGATTTTGTACAGCATATTTTCGTCACAGATATCCTCCAGCCGTTGCAAAGAATTGTGGACGGTAAAATTGGAGTGCTGAGAGTACATCCGCAGATCGTTTTCCGTAGAACTGCAGGCCAGGATCCGATCCACCAGCTCCAGATTGTGGTGATTGTGCTTAAAGGCGGGCAGCAGCATCTCCTGGGTGGTATCCGCGTCGATGGGATAGATACAGCGGCCAAAGCCTTCCATCTCATTCAGCAGGTCAGGGGCCAGCACCCATACCCCGGCGTCAATCTCCGGGGTGGAGCGGTAAGTCTCCGTGGCAAAAAAGGCGGCGATGAGAGGCGACTCGCTCCAGTCCAGCATCCTGGTGGGCAGTCCGTAGTGCTGCATCAGGGACACCCAGGCCGCGTAATTGTGCTTGCGGGGCGGATTGTCCAGGATCTGCCGGGCGCGGATATAGAAATCATTGGTGATATACCGCTCCACCTCCAGGCGCTTTTTGCTGCGCTGGATGGAGGGGATCAAAGTCAGCGCGGCGTTCTCCTCGCCCCGGTACCACAGCCGGGAGCCGTGTTTTTCATATAAACCGTTCATGAACTGCAACAGTTCGTCGATGGTGCGGATCTCTTGAATGATCATATTATTTTCCCTTTTCATTATTGTCTGTGCGTACAATTTATGCGGAAATAGCAGGGTAACTTTCATACACATTATAACGAAAGCGTTTGGCGTATTCAAGAGGTTTGATAAAATCGGATGCGCCGCATCTGTTTCGGGGATACGTATCTGGCACAAATCAGCGCAAACCAGAGGGCATAGTCGCTTGTGCAAAATGTACAGCTGTGTTAGAATACAGGAGGAGGTGCGATATGAAAAAGGTGTTATCTATTATGGCTACCGTGGCCGGAGCGGCCTATCTGGCAGCAGGCCTCGCGGTGCTGTTTGTTTTTCAGGACAGTATCAAGGCTGTCATGGGCTATGGCGACAGCGTGGAGCTGATCAACGTATATCCGATACAGAGTGTGATGGAGCTGGTATTGGTGGGGATTCCCTGTGTGGCGCTGGGTATCCTGTCCATGTCGGAGAATTTCGGGAGCAGGAGGAACCTGCATTTGCTGTTGGCCGTCTACAGCGGAGTGATGCTGACGATAGGGGGACTGTTGGGCAATATAGGCGCGTTTTTCAACAATATCCTTGTCAGCAGGCTGGAAGGGGCCAGCGGCCTGGTAAATATGAGCATTATCAGCGGCGTCTTTGGCTGGATCGGCTTTTTGGCAAAGCTGTCGCTGGTGCTGCTGTTGTCATTGGGGGCCCTCTATCTGGGAGAAAATACAAAAAATCAGGAATCGCCCTAAACAATTTACACATGTAATCCGATATAGATAGCAGAGACGACAAATCTTGTCAAAAGGAATTGACAACAGGGAAGGAAAGGGATTTCTTATGAAAGTAAACAATGTGAGTATTTTTGTGGGGGAAGACCCCCGGAACGGCCAGAGGCAGCTTTTGGGGCTGGATCAGAAACAGGGCAATACCTGTACTTTTTTCGCCGGATCGTTGTGTAACAATGTGGATCCCATCGCCCAGAAAAAGCAGCAGGCGCAGAAACAGGCCCTGAAAGTGGTTTCTGACGCTTTTGCCGCGGATCGCAAACTGGATACGGAAGTTGCGGATCGGGAGGCCAGGATCAAGGCAATGCGCGCTGAAAATCTGGAGGCCCAAAAGGCCTTGCAGGAGCTGGAGGAGCAAAAACGGCAGGCAGGCAAAGCGTATGGCCTGGGAGAGGAGGGCCTGTCTGAGGAGGATCAAAATCTTCTTGAAAAGTTTCGGCAGGAGCCCGGCGGGCTGACGGATGAGGAGAAGGGCCGCTGCCGGGAACTGATTGAGTATAACAAACGCTGTCAGGACATAGACGATCTGGCAAAGCCCTATAAGCAGACGATCAATGAGAATACCAAAGAGATCAAAGGCTATGAGGCTGTCAACAAGGCGGTACATAAGGGCCGTCTGGATCTGCGCAAGGGCAACCCCATGATTTCGGCCCAAGAGCAGGCGGAGGCTATCATGGACGCCGCCCGCAAGGAGATTATCGGAATGCTCAAGGATGAGGGCATGGATCACGTGGACGAGGAAATGCAGGAGAAAGTGGAGCAGGCCCAGGAAAACAAAGAGAAAAAAGAAGAAGAGGAAGAAAAGCTGGAGGCGATCCGGGAAGACAAGGCCCAGATACAAAGCCAGGCAGAGGCTGCCAGAGAGAAGGCAAAGGAGAACGAGGAGCGTGCCGAAGAGCTGTTGGATGCTCTGCCTACAGAAGAGATGCTGCAGATGAAGGACGGAAGAGCCGATTTTCAGCAGGAACTCAAGGATATCATGAACCGGATGAAACTGATGGCCGAAGACCTGAAAGGTGCGGCTGTGGACGCCACCCTGTAAAAGCGATATACTCTCAGATACTCAATAAAATGGTGAAATAGAGGATCACCACCTGCTTTATAAAAGCCCCGCTGACTGGTTGTCAGCGGGGCCTTTTATAATACCGGAAAGTTTATCCGTTTTCTGCTATTGCGGCGTCATTGCCGGAGACGGTGTCTGTGTTGCCGGTTTCCGAAATTACTGCGTTGCCGCCGGAGACAGTGGGTATGTTATCGGCTCCCTCATCCGGTTCAGAGCTGTCAGGCATCGGAGCGGGATGTTTGCCTCCCTCATTATTTATCTGGCTCATTACAGACAATTTTGCGGTTCTGGTGGTTTCCTTTTTCGTCACCGTGATATCGGTTATCGTGGCGGTCACGCCTGTATCCATCCACCACATTTGAATCTCGCCGCCGCTGTCCTTATTGGCATTGGGAACCTCAAAGGTCCACTGCGTGCCGCTTTGCTGTGTTGCGGAGACCCAGTTGCCCGTAGCATCGTTTGTACCGATGGTGCCATTGAACTGACTGCTGGAAGCGTCAAAGGTAACGGTAATAACAATGGTGTCGCCAGTTTCAAAAGTGCCGTAGTTGCCGGGAGTAAACGGATAATTTTCAGCCTGGTTAAAGGTGTATATGGGCGCTTTTACCTTGGTCACCGTGATATCGGTTATTGTGGCAGTTACGCCCGTATCCATCCACCACATTTGAATCTCGCCGCCGCTGTCCTTATTGGCATTGGGAACTTCAAAAGTCCACTGCGTACCGCTTTGCTGTGTTGCGGAAACCCAGTTGCCAGTTGCGTCGTTTGTTCCGATCGTACCGTTGAACTGATCGCTGGAAGCGTTAAAGTCAACAGTGATGATAATGGTATCACCGGTTTCAAAAGTACCGTAGTCACTGGGAGTAAACGCAAAGTTTTCAGCTTGATTAAATACGTGTATGGGAACCTTTTTCGTTACGGTGATATCGGTTATTGCGGCGGTCACACCTGTATCCATCCACCACATCTGAATCTCACCGCTGCTGTCCTTATTGGCATTGGGAACTTCAAAGCTCCACTGCGTACCGCTTTGCTGTGTTGCGGAAACCCAGTTGCCGGTTGCGTCGTTTGTTCCGATCGTTCCGTTAAACTGGCTGCTGGAAGCGTCAAAGGTAACAGTGATAACGATGGTGTCGCCGGTTTCAAAAGTGCCGTAGTCGCTGGGTGTAAACGGATAATTCTCAGCCTGGCTAAAGGTATATATAGGTTTCTTTACCTCTTCCTCTTTCTTTGCCACGGTGATATCGGTTATTGCGGCGGTTACGCCTGTATCCATCCACCACATCTGAATCTCGCCGCCGCTGTCCTTATTGGCATTGGGAACTTCAAAGGTCCACTGCGTACCGCTTTGCTGCGATGCGGAAACCCAGTTGCCGGTTGCGTCGTTTGTTCCGATTGTACCGTTGAACTGGTTGCTGGAAGCGTCAAAGGTAACAGTGATAACGATGGTGTCGCCGGTTTCAAAAGTACCGTAATCGCTGGGGGTGAACGGATAATTCTCAGCCTGGTTAAAGGTATATATAGGTTTCTTTACCTCTTCCTCCTTCTTTGTCACAGTGATATTGGTTATCTTGGCAGAAGCGCCCGTATCCATCCACCACATCTGAACCTGAGCGTCATTGTTCCTGCTGGCGTTGGGGACTTCCAGAATCCACTGACTGCTGGTGTCTTTCTGCTCTCCCGCGGCCTGCCAGTCGTTATTGGCATCACTTACACCCAGAGTACCATTATACTGACCGCTTATGGATTCAAAATCAACAGTAATGATAATGGTATCGCCGGTCTCAAAATCGCCGTATTTTCTGGGTGAGAATGTAAACGCATCGGCGCCGTCAACAGCCCACTTCTCGTAAGTAAAAGTATAAATGGCATCCTCCGGTTCCTCGGGTTCTGCCGCGTCAGATACAGAGATCACACAGGAGATCTCATCCTCAGGGGAGAAGGAATAATCGCTCATGGAGAGCTGAACTACATCCGTGCTGTTGTACTGGCTGCAATCAATAATTCCGGTTCCCTCCTTAAAGGTGGCGCCGTTGATATCCAACCTGTAAGTATAGGATCTTCCGTTATATCTGCTGTCCACATGCCAAATCTGGAATATAAATCCGCCGAATTCACTGATATCGGTAAAGTGATTAACATCCATGATATCCTTAATCTTTGCAGAGAACTCCAAAGTACCGGTACTGCCGTTTACGCTGTTCCACCCGCTCCAGTCCGTGCCAAAGCCGTTGAATGCCAGCTGCCAGTCGGAAGTATCGATCCTGTCATCTTCACCCGGTTTATTGTCGTCCTCATCAGGAGCCTTGTCTTCTTTTGTTACAGTGATATTGTCGATATGTACAAAGCTGCCTTCGGACCACCATACGCCGATCTGAATGTCGTTGGTTTCCGAGACGGCGCTGGGTACTTTGATCGTACATGTCACAGGACTTCCGTCTGCGGATTCAAAGTCACTCTGTACCCATGAGGTACCGGACATACCTACAGAACCCTTAAAATATCCGTCTCCGGATAAGGTCACTGATACGGTGACGGTATCGCCCTGTTTATAGTCACAGTAATTTGCGGCCGTTCTGAATTTTCTCATCTCATTGGGATAGAAAGTATCGTCATCATTGGTATCTATGATGGTTCCGCCCTTGGTTACAGTGATGGAGTTCAGAGCCACCTTGGTATTCATCCACCAGAATTCGATCTTGGCTTCTTCCTTAGTGCTTGCTTCTACTACAAGCTCGCAGATTACAGTGCCGCCGTTGCTGCTGTAATTGGTGCTTCTGCTGGTGCCGTTTATGTCGTTGACACTGATACAGCCGTTGTAGACCTCGTTGGAATCCAGTTCAACCCGTATGGTAATAATATCTCCATCTTCAAAGTCACAGTAATCGGACGGCATAAAGGTATATACATCGTTCTTTTCGGTGGATGTATAAATAAGTCCCTTGACGTCGACATGCTGATATCCCCAGTCCAATATCTCTATATCGATATCCACGACACCCACAGCCGTTCCGCCAATGTACCATATACCCAACTGTACCATGTCTATAGCGGGAGAAACATCCAGTACCCAGGTAGAAATACCTGTATCGGATTCATACTCTGTCTGTGTCCATTCATAGTTGCCGCCGACGCTGGTGCCCATACTGCCGGTAAATTCTCCGTCACTCTCAAGAGTGGCGGTAATTCGGATCTTATCACCGAATTTAAAAGAAGGATTTATCAAAGAGGGGACAAATTCAAAATTGCCGTCATCCGTGAACATGGTGATATAATCGCCATGAATACCGATTTCCTCCTCTAAGATGGTGACAGTGATGGAGTGAATACCCACCGAAGTACCTCCGACCCACCAGATACCGATATTGGCATAGTCGGAGCTGGGCTTTACGGTCCAGGACAGAGTATATCTGCCACCTTCGTCATACTTGAATTCCTTTTGGTTCCAGGTATAATCCTTGCCTACACTGGCGCCGATGGAGCCGTTGAAATCTCCGTCGCTCTCCAGGACTACGGATATTTTAACCAGATTGCCCACCTTGTACAGGGAGTTGTATTCTGAGAGTGTGAACTCCAGAGAATCCTGCTCTGTAAAAGTGGCCAGTTTGCCGATAACCGCAGGCTCTACTTCCTCCACGTTTACCTCAATGGAAATAACGCCAACAGGCGCGCTTTCTGCATACCACAGATTTAACTGAGCGCTGTCTACGCTGGGCGTCACGGTCCATGTTACAGTGTGGCAGCCGGCTTCAAAGTCATATTCTTCCTGTTGCCACTCATAGCTTGATCCCACACTGGCTCCCACGCATCCGTTAAACATCCCCACGCTCTCCATGGTTATGCTGAGTGTGACCCTGTTTCCCAACTTATAATCGGGATTGTAATCGGAAAATTTGAATTCCAGACAATCGCCCTGCGTAAGTTCTGCCATATACGACTCTGAGGTCAAAACGACCTCTTCCTCTGTGGAAACGGGAGTATCTTCCGACTCCTTTTCCGGCGCCGCAGGCGTTGGCGTCTCCTCCGGCAATTCCGCACTGCTTTCTTCTGTCTCCACGGATATGTCGCTGCCTTCCGCTGGCACATTCTCCGGTTTCTGTCCGCATCCGCCCATAACAATGGCTATTATCGTCATTACAATGATAACGGATGTGAGCAGAACGTTTTTTGATTTTGCCATAGTACCCTCCTCCTTTTGGTTAACTGATTATTAACCGGATTTTAATTAAAAATGAGCTAAATTTTTCTTGGCGATTTTGCCGAAATCACTCCTTTCATATTTTTTCTTTTCTCTCTTTTCCACAAGAGAAAAACTCCCCAATAAAAAATTCACAAAAATTTTATATATTACACTATACGCTCTACAGATAATTTAGTCAATATTTATTTGTAATATTATTGTCTAAAATTTTGAGTTGTAAATTTTTAACCATATGATTAGCTAAAACTTTAACAAAGTTAACTAAATTCAAGAAAATTAGATAAAAAGCAGTTTTTAAGGGATAGATACGTCGGCAGATATAGCTCAAAAATGAATGACATTTTATTAATCCTGTGTTACAATAAATCTAATATTTGACAGATATCATGAAACATGAATCGGATGAAGGAGAAGACCGGCATTTGGATATGGATTCAGATTATTAAAGAGGGGGTATAACCAATGAGAATTTGTAATAAACAGAGAGGTGCGGCGCTTATCTGTATTCTGGCACTTTTTTTGACGGGCTGCGCCAAAACGGGAAAACTGGACGAGGGAGACTGCGCCTGCGTCGTCAGACTGGAGAGCATTCCCCAGGAGTTCAAGATGCTGGGGGACAATGAGAAGAGCCTGCTGGGGATAGAAGTTGTTCTGGAAAATATCACCACAGAGCGGCGTTATACCTTTGCGCTGAATGAGGAAAATGGGTTTGCGCAGGACGCCTCGCTGAATCCGGGTACATATAAAGTGTACTATTGCAGCGCGTCTCCTCATTTTCTTCATATGAAAATGAAGGCCAGAGAGGACCAGTTGAATGTGAGCAAGGGCGGGAGCAATGAACTGACGGTTTATATTGAGAATATGGAAGAATTTACAGACACAGTCTGGAACGCTCAGCCTACCCGGGAGATCATGCAGCAGGACAAATTTTCCCGCAAGGTGCAGTGGAACGGTCAGATCATAGATATGCAGGATATCACGGATTATATAGATTTTACGCTTGACAGGCAGGTGCGGGGCTATGAGCAGGTCAGTCTGTCCGGATCCGGAATTATGATCACCGTACAGAACCAGACGTCGGAATCCGTAGATTGGACAGAATGTGAACTGATCAAAGTACAGGCAGGGGCATCCGACGTCATTTTTCCCCAGGGCGCGAGAGTGGGAATGTCGGTAAAAGAGATTGTGCACGCCCAGGATGGGATATACGGTACGCCGGATTCCATGACAGGATTTCTCCTCATCGGCACAGGTATGGACAAGACGGGTATGGTCTATTATGACGAGTCCTCCGGCGACAAGATCACGTTGGAGTGTACCACGGACGCGGAGTATATCTGTGATATCATATATGAGTTTGCCGTATATGAATAGCGGGGAGGAGGGAGACAGCAATATCATGAAAAAGATTCTGAAGATAGTTAAAATTAATATACTTGCAATCGTCGCGCTGCCGCTCCTGCTGCTGGCAACGGCGGCAAAACTGGCGGCAAAGGCGCTGGAAAAAACGGTCACGATCATAGGCGCCGTCTTTATTCTGCTTGGAATATCCATAATCTTTGAGATATTTAAAAACCCGTCGGGATGGCTGAACGGCATTTTTATGGTTATCGTCGTTTTGGTGATAGGCGGTATCTTTACCGCTATAGCCATATGGATCCTGAGTCTGGTGTCCGCGGTGGTCATGGCGGTGGTATCCCTGATTATCTCGTTGCTGAACGGTATATACGAGCTGATTTACGCGGGGTACACGGCGCTGTATCATACCTGCAAGACGGATTATGCGGCAGTCAGTCAGGGCGGCAACGGCCTGGTCAACGGTCTGTGCTGTCTCTTTTATACGCTGCTCAGGGTTGTCAACAGAGTGATCATCCTGTTTGTTACCCATGCCATCAAGATATTCATACTGGCCAGCGCGGTTCTGGTGATCGGTTCTCTGGTTATGTGTAATCAGTATACGCAAAGCCAGTTTGGGATCGGTATGCTGGCCTATATAAAATTGTTCTCCACCTTTCCCATTATTTATGGCGTTACGATGTATGTGGCGTCTTTCATCGCCGTCGTGGTCATCATGATATCGCTGGGTATAGAGTGGAGCGAGTGGGGCAGAGAGATGGAGATGTCCACAGGGGACTACGAGAGTTATTTGAGCTATATCATGGAGAGTACGGAAGAGATCGGTGCGGGTAATTTTCAAAACGTGGATGCCGCAGACGATAAACGGCTGGAAAAATGTCTGCGGTATCAGGAGATATTGCAGCGGCATATTACGGAGATCGAGGATTTTTCACAGAGAATATCCGTGCTGGTGGACGAGAGCGACAACTATATCCTGCGTTCCAGTTGGGGAGAGTATTTTCCCAAGCTGCAGGAGACGGTGGAAGGGGTCACAAAATATAAAGGCAATGTGCCGATGGACGAATTTGAAAAGCTCATACCGCTGATTGACAGGCTGGAGGAATTAAAACAGACCATAGAGAAACAGGCGGCGCGGATTGCGGAGGAACAGAAGGTCAGCGCGGCGGCGGGCGCCGGATTTTTCGCAGGCTGCAATACGCCGGAAAAGCTGGAAAAAAGATACCGCGCGCTTTGTAAGACATATCATCCCGACACGGAGGTAGGGGATGAGGAGACTTTCAAGCTGATGACGGAAGAGTATGAGAAACGGAAGGCAGAGATGAAGGTACAGGCGTAGCCTGAGATATCAACGGAAACGTAGACGGGCAAAAAACAGGAGACGGCGGCGATGGAAGATCATGAGATAAGGTGGACGGAGATATCACCCACTGTACAGGAGTGGCTGACAGAGAAATATGCTGTCACGGATATTACATATATTGACAAGGGCTGGTCCGGCGATAAAAAGTTCAGGATAGTGACCGCTGACGGCACAAAATATCTGCTCCGTATCACGCCGGTGAATTTTGCCGGCGGTATAGGAGAGTATTCCATGTGGAGCATTCTGGATAAGAAGAGAGCTGATATAGCCAGGACGCAGCGACAGCTTATCGAGCTGGGCGTACCCATATGCGAGCCGGTGGAACACGGACAGTGCGCCGACGGCGTGTACAGTATCCATACCTGGATCGACGGGGAAGACGCGTTGGATGTGATACCGGAACTGCCGGACTCCCGGCAGTACGCGTATGGGCTGGAGGCGGGCAGGATCCTGAAACGCCTGCATTCCATTCCCGCGCCTGCGGACGAGATGGCCTGGGAGGCCCGTGTTGGCGCCAGAACCCGCCGCAGGATGAGAGAATACAACGAGTGCCCGGTACAGTTTGAGGATTCGCCGGATTTTAGCGCCTGTATACTGGCCAACCGCATGCTGTTGAGAGACAGGCCCCAGTGTTTTATCCACGGGGACTATCAGCTCGAAAACATGATGATACAAGACGGCAGACTTGTTATAGTAGGGTTCAATCAGTATGAATATGCGGATCCATGGGCGGAGTTCAGTGCTGCCGTCAAGAGCGCGCATGTTTCTCCCATTTTCGTGTCAGGTATGGTGAACGGGTACTTTGACGGGGAAGTGCCTGAAGAATTTTGGAGATTGCAGGCCCTGTATATCAGCAGCGATCTGTTGGCTGCCATCCCCGAGTCTACTTTTTATGGCGATGAGGAGGTCGAGAAAGTCCTGGCCCAGGCGCGGGAGGTGATCGGCTGGTACGGCCATATGAGAGAGCGCGTACCTTCGTGGTACTTTAAGGGCTTTTATCTGCAATATATCGACGGCCTGCCCTACAAGATGAAGTCCGGCTTTGACTTTGATTTCATACATGAGTACGGAACTGTGTTCAAAGTGTTTGACGATCAGGACTCGGGAAATATCTGTTTTGGCGTATGCGGGAAGAGCGACGGATCCGGCGAGGCGCCCCTGTATTTTATCAAGTTTGCGGGCGCTCCCACCGAGGCTTATGACGGTGCGCCCCAGGACGCCGTAGAGCGGCTCAAGGCAACGCTGCCGCTGTACCAGACGCTGGCGCATCCCCGTCTGATACAGTTGCTGGAGGCCCGGGAGATGGCGGGCGGTTATGCCATGGTCTTTAAGTGGGTGCAGGGCATCAGTATGGGGAGGATGTATCCTGAGGAACATCGCCGGTTTATGAGTCTGCCAACAAAGACCAGATTGCGGATTTTTCGGGAGCTGCTGACCTTTTTGGATCATGTTCACCGCAAGGGCTATGTGGCGGTGGACTTTTATGACGGAAGTGTCATGTACACAAAAGAGGGGAAAGCGCTCTTCTGCGATATAGATTTATTCTGCAAAAAGCCCTATATAAACCCTGTGGGACGGATGTGGGGCAGCTCCCGTTTTATGTCCCCCGAGGAGTTCATAAGGGGGGCGGAAATAGACGAGGTCAGCAATGTCTATATGGCCGGGGCTTTTGCCTTTGCCCTGTTCGGAGGATATGAGCGCCGCCTGGAGACATGGACGCTCAGCAAAAGGCTTTTCAGGGTGGTGCGAAAGTCCGTATGTAAAAAGAGAGAAAGCAGGCAGCAGAGTATCCGACAGTTGATAAAGGAGTGGGATGCCGCCGTAAAAGAGAGTCTGATGTGAGAAGAAATGACAGAGTATAGAGAGCTTGCGGAAAATGAAATCTGCCGAGAATTGTTCCGGCAGTTCATACGGCGTCAGAATGTCACAGACTGTTGGCGCAAAATAGACGGGATCTGGATGGTGAAGAGCGATCCTTTTGTGGACGACTGGACGGAGGAGGATTATCAGACGCTGGTTTTTTGTCTGAAAAGAACGGTTGCCACGGGCGGCTTTGTTCTGGCGGCGTTCTGTGATAATGCTTTAAAGGGTTTTGCGTCGGTGGAGCCGGAACGGTTTGGCAGAGCGCATGACTATATGGATCTGTCCAGTATCCATGTGTCCCGGGATATGCGCGGACAGGGGATCGGAAGAATACTTTTTAAGGCGGCTGCAGAGTGGGCAGAGAAAAAAGGGGCGCGAAAGCTTTATATTTCCGCGCACTCCGCAGTGGAGAGCCAGGCATTTTACCGTGCCATGGGATGCGTGGAGACGTTGGAGTACCAACAGGAGCATGTGGATAAGGAACCTTTTGACTGTCAGCTGGAATACAGTCTGCCGGGCGCGGAGGGGTAGCGTGTATGGGCGCTGTTTTGGACGACGATCTGATATATGAGACACTTTCCGTGGTGGAGGAGATACCGGAGGGGAAGGTGGCATCCTACGGCCAGATCGCCAGGCTCATCGGCAGGGAAAATAACGCCCGGCTGGTGGGGAAAGTGCTGAGCCGGGCGGATTACTATGGGGAGTATCCCTGTCACCGGGTGGTAAATCATGCCGGCCGGCTGGCTCCCGGCTTTTGGGAGCAGAGGGAATTGCTGCTGGCGGAAAAGGTAAAGTTTCGGGACGACGACCATGTGGATATGCGAGCCTGCCAGTGGGAATGTTAAACTCGGTACGTTTTGGTATGATGTGACACAGACGGTCTGTGAGTTGGTGTGCTGAAAGCTGGGAAGAGTAGGAGGAAATATGTTATGGTAGGAATCATTGCGGACAGTACCTGCGACTTATCGCAGGATCTGCTGGAAAAATATCAGGTGGCGATACTGCCCCTTCACATTCTGCTGGGAGAGGACGAGTACGAGGACGGCCGGGATATCCGGCCAGAGGAGATATACCGCTGGTCGGATGAACACGGCCTCACTCCCAGAACTTCCGCCCCTTCCATGGAGAGCGCGGCAGCGCTGTTTCAGGAAGTGAGCGCGAAATATGAGGAGATTATCTGTTTTTCTATCTCAGGGCAAATGTCCACTTCCGGCAATGTGATGCAGCTGGCGGCACAGGAGGCGGGAATCTCCCGGCATGTGACAGTGATCGATTCGGAGAATCTTTCCACAGGCATCGGACTGCTGGTGGTGGAGGCGGCCATTATGGCCCAGGCGGGCCGCAGCGCCAGAGAGATCGCGGACAGGATGGCGGAGCTGCGTCCCCAAGTGAGGGCAAGCTTTGTGGTGGATACGCTGGTGTATCTGCACCGGGGCGGCAGATGCAGCGGACTGGCCGCCATGCTGGGCAGTACTCTGCATCTCCACCCCCAGATCGTGGTGGAAAACGGCAGGATGCACAGCGCCAAAAAGTACCGGGGCAGCCTGGAGAAAGCTTTGGCGGCCTATGCCAGGGATCTGGAGCCTCTCATGAGAAGGGCCAGAAAAGAACGGGTATTTATCACCCATTCCGGCTGCAGTCCGGAGACGGTGGATACGGTGCGGGATTATCTGCGGCAACTGGGCATTTTTGACGAGATCCTGGAGACAAGGGCGGGGGGCGTGATATCCAGCCACTGCGGCCCCGGTACGCTGGGAATATTGTTCATAGAAAATAATGCATAAGAGATCCGAGTGTAAAACTATCAGAAAACGTTATAGATATACGAAACGGAAAGTTAAAGACAAAAAATGGAGATGAAGAATGCCGGTCAGTATAACAAAAGCAGCCGTGTCGGAAGATACAGTAAAACGTATGGCGCAAAAGGCGTTTGGAGAGGATGCCCTGGAGATTCAGGAGCTGAAAGAGGGCTATTTTAACATTGCGTACCGGGTACGTTTAAAAGACCGCAGTACGGTGCTGAAGATCGCGCCGTCGCCGGAGACAGAAGTCATGACGTTTGAAAAGAACATCATGTTCAGCGAAGTGGACTCTATGAGAATGGTGGCGCGGCGCACGGAAGTTCCCGTCCCGGAGGTCCTTTTTTACGACAATAGCCGCAGCGTGGCGGACAGGGAATACTTTTTCATGGAAATGCTGGAGGGGCAGAGCCTGTCCAGCATTTCGGATACTCTGTCCCAGGAGCAAAAACAGAAGATCTATTATGATATAGGACGGTATACGGCGATACTGAACCGGATCACAGGAGCAGGTTTTGGATATTACGGACAGCCGGACCGGCAGGGTAAGGACTGGTATGAAGTGTTCCGGGATATGCTCCGGGATCCCTTCGCGGACGCGGGGCGTAAAGGGATCACTATGCCTGTGAAGGAGCAAGATACCCTGGAATTGCTGGAGCGGGACAGGGCTTTGTTTGAGGCTGTGGAGACGCCCCGGTTTGTCCATTGGGATATCTGGGCGGGCAATGTTTTCATAGCGGATGGACGGATACAGGGGTTTATAGATTTTGAGAGATGTCTCTGGGGCGATCCGCTGATGGAGGTGGGATTTCGTGGTTATGAGCGAAACGGGGCGTTTCTGGACGGATATGGGTTGAGGAAACTGAGCCGGGAAGAGGATCGGCGGGCGAGGTGGTACGATGTCTACCTGGCGCTGCTGTGGTGTCTGGAAACGGACTACAGGGGATATGACAACAGGGATTTTTACCATATGGGATGCCGTGCCGCGCTGAGCGGTATGGAGGAGCTGACCGGAGCCAATTAGGCAGCCCAGGGAATCGAAACGCGTAAAGAGGTATGTATATGGAAAAGCAACAAGAATATCATATAGCGGAGATCAGTCAGGGGGAGCAAAAATCTCTTTATGCAAGAGCGGTTTTGGAGAGCTTGCCGGATTGGTTTGGCAATAAGGAGTCATTGGAAGAATATGTGAAAGGTGTCGCTGACCTTCCCTTCTGGGCGGCTCTGGATGGGGAGGGGGAATGCCTGGGATTTTTTTCCGTGAGGATACATTACGGGCACACCGGAGACATCTATGTCTGTGGGGTGCGCCCGCAGTGTCACCGCATGGGCGTGGGCAGGGCCCTGTATGGCCGGGTCGAACGGTTTTTTCTCGAAAAGGGCTGCAGATACGCCATGGTGGAGACCCTGAGCGACAGGGCGGAGTACGAACCCTATGAAAAAACCCGGCTTTTTTATGAGAGCATGGGCCTTGAACCTCTGATTACGCTCACCGAGATGTGGGATGAAAACAATCCCTGCCTGATCATGATAAAACCGCTGAAGACGGGTATGAGTCGGTAGTACGGCAACTGTCCGGAACAGGGCAGGCAGTGGAGAATTATTTAGCGCTTGACATGTCTTTTCCATCATGTATAATAGGAACTACAACAGCAGAAAGAATAACATTCTCAGGTTATTTGAGGCGTTATTCTTTCTGCTGTTTTATTTTACAGATATCGGAAAGGAAGGAATCTGCTTATGGCAAAAGAAGAAAAGAAAGACATTACTAACCGGAAGACAAAAGACAGCGCGTTCACTACATATTTCGGCAATCCGGAGAATGCGTCCAAGCTCTATGCGGCGCTGGGAGAGGAGGAGGTACACCCCGAAGATATCCACTATGTAACGCTGGAGGGAGTACTGTTCATTGCCAGAAAGAATGATCTGGCCTTCACGGTAAAGAACCGCGTGCTGGTCATCAGCGAGCATCAATCCACGGTCAATGAGAACATGCCCCTGCGGGATCTGATCTACCTGGGGCGCACATTGGAAAAGCTGCTGGATGAGAGAGCAATCTACAGGCGCAGGCAGTTCAAGATCCCTACGCCGGAGTTCTATGTATTTTACAATGGCGACGCTCCTCACCCGCCGGAAAAAATATTGCGGCTTTCCGACGCTTTTCTTGAAAAAACAGAGCATCCTATGTTAGAATTGGAAGTGAAAGTGATCAATATCAATCTGCCGTCAGGACATAAGCTGCTTAAAGAGTGCCGTCCAATGTACGAGTATTCCTGGTTTATCCAGCGGATTAAAGAGTATCTGACCGCAGGATGGGCCCGGGACACCGCCATCACACAGGCGGTCAAGGACTGCAGGGCAGAAGGGATCATGGCAGAGTTCATGAGGGAACATGGTTCGGAGGTGGTAAATATGCTGTATACGCAGTGGAACTATGACGACGCGGTTGAAGTGGAACGGGAAGAGGCATATGAGGACGGCAGGGAGGCCGGGATCACGATAGGCAGGGCTGAGGGTAAAGCTGAGGGAAAAATAGAAGGAAAAATAGAGGGAAAAATAGAAGGAAAAACAGAGGAAAAGCGGCAGGTGATATATACTTTTTTAGAGCTCCTGGGGGAAATCCCTGAGGACATTCGCAGACGGATAGAGGAGGAACAGGACGGCGAGACTTTGAAAAAATGGTATATGGCAGCGCCGAATGCTACAAGTTTTGAGGATTTTCGTAAATGCATGAAAGTATAAGAACTGTAACGTATTTCAGGTTTGATCTGCCAGGAGTCAAAGGGCAATCGTGAAAAACAGGAATAGCGCGGAGCCCCTGAGGCTGTAAGCTACTGCGGCCTCGGGGGCTCTGCTAATATGATGCCGAGCATTTATTCCCTGCTTATAGTATCAACAATCGTCATTCTTCTGATCTGCCTGGTAGGTCCTATGACGGCCAGGCATACAGAGCTGAGCATGACAGCCAGGATCACCAGCAGTTCGCGGCCGGGAACGCTCCAGGCGTCCCCCCATCTGGAAGTTACCAGAGAGCGAAACAGCAATCTGTTGAGAGGCAGCCCGGCGGCGCAGCCGAAGGCCACTCCGAACAGGGCATAGGCAGCCGCCTCGCCTGCCACCATCCGAAACAGCTGCTTTCTGCTCATTCCGATGGCACGCATTGCGCCGTATTCTTTTGTTCGGGCCGAAACGCTCATGGCAATATTGTTGATCATATTAAAGAATCCGATCAGAGCGATCACCGCCAGGAACCCATACAAAAATACCGACATGGAATAGCTGGCTCCCTTTGCATTTTGATTTTTGATGCGCCTGTCCGAAAATACCAGACCTGTCTCGCAAGCCTGCTCTACTGTCTGCCGTATCTCCAGCACCTGCGCGTCGGTTGCCTCCCGGTAGAGCTGTATGTCCAGCACCGCGTAATTTCTTTCCCCTGTCAGTTCCTCAAACAATTCTTCCGAGCATATAAGCATATCCGTGTCGCTGTTTGTATTAGGAGCCAAAGAATGATACGGCGCAGATCCCATGATTCCTGCTATTGGAATCTCCTGCTCTTTTCCGTCTGCCGATATCAGGATGTCGTCGCCGGTGGCGTACAGATTTTCCTCGCTGAACACGGCCAGCAGGCCTTTTCCATCCGCCGCGTCCTGGATACTGCCCTCCAACAGGGATTCCTCCGCCCACTGAAACTGTTGTCTGTCATAGGAGATTACGAGGATGTTTCTTTCCTCCGCAGGAAGCATAAATTCCGCGTAACATCGCCCAAACGCGCGTTTTACTTCCGGTATTTCCCGAATCTTTTCCACAGTATCGAAAGGGATTTGATTGGATCCGTTTTCCACATATAGATTGATATCCGGGGCCGACGGGCGCAGAGGGGTGATCGCATGGCCCATAAAATCAATGGCGGTGCTGAATGCCAGGAACAGGACAATGCTGAACGCGAAAGAGCCGGTCACAAGCAGAAAATTTTTTCTGCTGCCCAACGCGTGATGGATGCCCAGGGCCGTATCCACCTTAAACAGGCGTGTATTCGCCGCTCTGCGCATGGCCTGCACAGTTCCCGCATTGCCGGAGACCGCAGTCAGGGGAGATACTTTCGCCGCCCGTTTCGCGGGCGACTTTGCCGCCATGATAACTGTGACAAATCCCACGAACACTCCGGCTGTGATTCCCAGCCAACTGATTCCGAACATCGGAAGTCCCTCAAACAGCCCGGGGCTTAAACAGCGCAGCATGCCGCAAAGGCCCCACACTACAACAGTGCCCGCAAGTACACCTGCCGGAATAGACGTCTTGCACCAACGCAAAGCCTCCCTTCGCACGAATCGGGCGACTTGTTTTCCGGTTGCTCCCAGACAGCGCATCAGCCCGAAAAATTCCGTCCTCTGGGCCACATTGCTGTTCATGCTGGCTGTGATCATGAAGATTCCCGCGATCACCACCAAAACGGCCAGCACTGCGGCTACCAGATAGAGCTGCAGCATGTAAGGGTCCCCGCTCTGAAACATCAGCATGAGAACTTTCGCGTTCTGTCTCACCTGCTGCGGGGACAGCGCAAACTGCTGGCTGATCTCGGCTATCGCCCTGCGAATATTGCAAAATTGACGGAATTCAACGAAATAGAGCAATTCCCTGGCCGCATCCGCCTCCTCTGAATGTAATGCCGAAAATCCGTCCATGTTTAGAAAAATGCAGAAAGCGTCCAGCTCAGCAGTCAGCGCTGTATTTTTGGCGATCCCGGTGACGCGGTAGGTTCTTGTATCTCCCTGGGGCACAGTCATGTCAACGGTATCTCCGATCTGTATGCCCAGCCGATCTCTGATATTTTCGTTGATTGCTGTCTCATCGGCATTTTTCGGAAATGTCCCCTCCATGATTTTGGCGTCCGGGATCATTTCCTGAAATTCCATATCAAAACCGCAGACGCCGGTCTCCGTTCCCTCTATCCGATATCCGTCTCTCAGATGGTAATTGAGCGTTCCGTACCGGGCGACGGCGCTTATTTCCGGGCGGACTTCCAGCAGCGCCGCCTGCTCCTCATCTATCACAAACGCCGCGTGCCAGCTCCCGTCGGACTGTTTAGCCTGCATCAGTTGGGCGCGCATTTCCATATCCGCCATGCCAAAGATCACAGTGACCAGAAATACGGCCAGAACAATACAAAGTCTGGTCATCCTGCTCTGTCTTCGGTGCTGCCTGGCCGAAATTTTGATCAAGTCCAGATAATGTTTCACTGTGCGGCACCTCCCAGCTCTTTCAGCTCTCCGTCCGCAACCTGAAACACCCTGTCCGCGGACGCGGTCAGATTCATATTGTGGGTAATCATCAGAACGGTCTGCTGGTAATGTCGGGATGCCCTGCACAGAAGATCCATCACATCCCGGCTGCTCTGGGAGTCCAGATTCCCGGTGGGTTCGTCGGCGAGAACCAGTGTGGGATGTGTGATGAGCGCCCGCCCTATGGCTACACGCTGCTGCTGTCCGCCGGACAGTTGCCCCGGAAGATGTCTGCGCCTGCCGGTAAGCCCAAGCACATCCAACATCTCGTCCACCCGGTTCCGGTCAGGCTTTTTATAGTCCAGCAGAAGGGGAAAAATAATATTCTGCTCCACATTGAGTTCCGGGATCAGATGGAAGGACTGGAAGATAAACCCGATATTCTGCCTGCGAAAGACCGTCCGCTCCGTATCCTCCATGGCAAACAGGTCTCTTCCGCCCAGGAGAACCTTTCCCCCGTCCGCATTGTCCAGTCCGCCGATACAGTTCAGAAGCGTACTTTTCCCGGAGCCGGACGCTCCCACCACGGCGGCAAACTCCCCTCTTTGCATGGAAAAGGAAACTTTCTTCAGCGCCTCCACGCGGGCCTCTCCTGTCCCGTAGGTCTTGCACAGATTTTCCACTTTTAATAATTCCATTTGTTATATCCTGCCTTTCTCTACAGTTTTTATAAAGAGATCCTAGCACGTCAGACTTACAATCCCATGAACGAAATCTTACGGATCGGCAAGAAAGGTCATGCAGAAAACGCTCCCCTGGCCGCAACGGCTTTCCACAGACAGATTCCCGCCCTGGCCCTCCACGATGGATTTCGCCAGGGAAAGTCCCAGTCCCGTCCCCTGTCTGTTCCGGGATGCGCTGCCCCGGTAAAACTGCTTGAAAATATGGTGGATATCTTCCGGAGCGATACCCCGTCCGTTGTCCTCCACCGTCAGCCGGGATATGGCGGAAGTTCCCTCCCAGGATATTTTGACGGTTCCTCCTGCCTCTGTGTGGTCCAGGGCATTTTTGACAAGATTTCCAAGAGCCTGCTTTGTCCATTCCCAGTCGCAGCAGACGGTTTTTTCAGGCGGGCCCTGTAGCAGGATCTTTTTTTCCTCCTGCGTTGCCCGTTCCGTCAGATCCTCTATAGCGTGTTTGACCAACTCCAGGAGCACACACGGCCTTTTTTCAAAGATAATGGTTCCCGAATCCAGCCGCGCCATTTTAAGCAGCGATTGAATGAGCTGTTCCATTCGCTCCAGAGATTGCAGGGATTTTTGGGTAAAAGCTGCCACTGTGTCCGCGTTTTCCGATTCCTCCGAGATGATCTCCATATACATGCTGAGTGCAGCCAAGGGGGTTTTCAGCTGATGGGAAATGTGGGAGATCATGTCCCGCAGGAATATTTTTGCCCTGTGTTCCATGGCGCTCCTGGCCTGCAGGGACTGAGCGAGCTGTTCTGTGTTACTGAATAATTGATAGAGTGTTCCGGCCTGTCCTGTGGGAAGGTGTCTTTCAAACAGATTATTCGCATATTGCGCGATCACCTGTTCCGCCTCCTCGTAAATCCGTTCTCTGCGCTGAAAAAAGAGGGTCGCGCCAGTCAGTATGATTGCCGCCGTCGTCACCCCTGCCAGCGGCAATATCAGAAGGAGTGGAAAGGATGTTTGTTCTATAAGGAGCGTCAGGTAATTTTGCGTTTGCTCTGTATGGCCGATCTGCCCCAACAATATTGCCCCTTCCGGTGTTGCCTCTGTGTGGCTTAACGCGGACGCCACTATCTGGGGCGGAATATCCTGCTCAAGCAGATAGGAGGCTGTCGCAAGCTCCCGTCCGAGCAGGAGCCCGCAGAGATCCCGAGCCTGAAGAACGCCGCAAATGCCCAGAAAGACAGTCTGCAAAATGAGTACTCCCGTGAGAAACAAATAGAATCTCCGGGTCTGTTTTTCATATAGGAATTTCAATCCGTTCACTCCTTCCACTGATAGCCGATGCCCCGGACTGTCTTTAGATGTTCCGGTTGGGACGGGTCTTTCTCCAACTTTTCCCGGAGACGGTGTATATATACGGACAGTGTGTTGTCATCCACAAAGTTGCCGGCGCCGTCCCAGAGCTTGTCCAGAATCATGCTGCGGGTGAGAATCCTCCCCTTATTTCCCAGCAACAGGCAGAGAAGGCGGTATTCTGCTCCGGTGAGTTCCAGGGTCTCCCCGCGCAGCAGTACCCGGCCCTCTGCCAGATATACGGACAGCTCTTCGGAGGTAAGGACTTTGTTCCCTGTATCTGCGCAACTGCTGCGGCGCAGCAAGGCCCGGATACGGGAACACAGTTCTCCTAACTTAAAAGGTTTGGTGATATAATCGTCACCCCCGCAGTCAAGACCCCGGATCACATTGGTCTCCTCATCGGACGCCGTCAAAAAGATGATCGGGGTCTGAGTGCCGGATGAGCGGAGTTTTTCGCACAGCGTAAATCCGTTTCCGTCCGGCAGTGTCACATCAAACAGAAAAAGGTCGAAACAAATATGGCCCGCGATCAACCGTTCCGCCTCCGCTACGGTTCTCGCCACTTTCACTTCAAATCCGTTTTTTACCAAAGAGTAGGTCAGGCCATCGATCAGGCTGACGTCATCTTCAAGCAGTAAGAGCTTTTGCATGCAAAATACCTCCCTTCATACCACAGGCAGAGTTTTCTGTGTATATTATACATGATTTTGTGAAAATATTTGCTTACAAAAATGTAAGCGTTTGTTTTGCAATGGCGATGCTCCTTACCCGCCGGAAAAAATATTGCGGCTTTCCGACGCTTTTCTTGAAAAAACGGAGCATCCTATGTTAGAATTGGATGTGAAAGTGATCAATATCAATCTGCCGTCGGGACATAAGCTGCTTAAAGAGTGTCGTCCGATGTACGAGTATTCCTGGTTTATCCAGCGGATCAAGGAGTATCTGACCACAGGGTGGACCCGGGACACCGCCATCACACAGGCGGTCAAGGACTGCAGGGCGGAAGGGATCATGGCAGAGTTTATGAGAGAGCATGGGTCGGAGGTGGTAAATATGCTGTATACGCAGTGGAACTATGACGACGCGGTTGAAGTGGAACGGGAAGAGGCATATGAGGACGGCAGGGAGGCCGGGATCACGATTGGCAGGGCTGAGGGTAAAGCTGAGGGAAAAATAGAAGGAAAAATAGAGGAAAAGCGGCAGGTGATATATACTTTTTTAGAGCTCTTGGGGGAAATCCCGGAGGACATTCGCAGACGGATAGAGGAGGAACAGGACGGCGAGACTTTGAAAAAATGGTATATGGCAGCGCCTAATACTACAAGCTTTGGAGAGTTTCGCCGATGTATGAACGACGTATTATAAAACAAAGGTTGCGCCAAAATATTACAGGCGAAAAGTGTAGGCGAGGGATTACAGGTGGATTGTCTGAAATAAGAGCAGAATGGATGTAGCTTAGTAAGGAGACGGGTATGGCAAGGAATGTAGCGATAGGGTTGCAGGATTTTGGAAAAATAATTTCAAACCGATGCCTTTATGTGGATAAAACCGATTTTATCCGAGAGTGGTGGGAGAGCGGAGACGATGTGACGCTGATCACCCGCCCCCGGAGGTTTGGCAAGACGCTTAATATGAGTATGCTGGAGCAGTTTTTCTCCGTGGATTATGCAGACAGGGGAGAGTGGTTTCAGGGACTCTCTATCTGGAGAGAGAAAAAATACAGAGAGATGCAGGGTACTTATCCGGTGATCAGCCTGACCTTCGCCAATGTGAAGGAGAGAAATTACCCGGATACAAAGGAGAGAATTTGCTGGCTGCTCACGGATCTGTATTCCCGAAACCGCTTTTTAAGGGATTGCGACTGGATGGGCGAGGCAGAACGGCAATTTTTTGACTCTGTGCGCAGTGACATGCCGGAGACAGTGGCCGCCATGGCGATTCATAAAATGTGTGAATTTCTGTACCGCTATTATGGGAAAAAGGTCATCATTTTGCTGGATGAGTATGACACTCCCATGCAGGAGGCTTATGTAAACGGATTCTGGAGTGAAGCGGTGGGTTTTACCAGGAGCATGTTTAACTCTGCCTTTAAGACCAATCCCTGGCTGGAAAGGGCAATAATGACCGGGATTACAAGAGTCAGCAAGGAGTCTGTTTTTTCTGATTTGAATAATCTTGAGGTGGTGACTACCACATCTGACAAATATGCCACTTCATTTGGTTTTACGGAGGAGGAAGTGTTTGCCGCGCTGGATGAATGTGGCTATCCAGAAGAAAAGGAACGGGTAAAACTGTGGTATGACGGTTTTATATTTGGACTGCATAAAGACATTTATAATCCATGGTCTATTATCAATTTTTTGGATAAGGGAAAATATGGTCCATACTGGGCCAACACCAGCTCAAACAGTCTGGTGGGAAAACTGTTGCGCGAGGGGAACAATAAACTGAAAGAGCAATTTGAGAGCTTGCTCCATGGGGAGAATATTCGGTCGGCGATAGATGAGCAGATTGTATATAATCGGCTAGACGGAAATGTGACGGCGGTGTGGAGCTTTCTTTTAACCAGCGGTTATCTGAAAGTTCTTTCCTACGAGAGCTATCAGGATGTCATGGACGATGAAAAACCGGTATATGAACTTACCCTGACCAATCGGGAAGTGAAGATCATGTTTTACAACATGGTTCGCGATTGGTTCTCCTGTGTGGATTCGGACTACAACGATTTTATCAAGTCAATGTTAAAGGGTGACCTGAAAGCCATGAACGCATACATGAATCGGGTGGCGCTGAACACCTTCAGCTATTTTGATACAGGGCTGAAACCTTCCGGAGAAGAGCCGGAGCGTTTCTATCACGGATTTGTGCTGGGACTGATCGTGGATCTGCAGAGCAGATATATTATTACTTCCAACCGAGAAATGCGGATGGAACGAGCAAGCTCGTTCGGCAGGTATGACGTAATGCTGGAGCCCAAGAAACCGGCGGAGGACGATGTCATCATCCTGGAATTTAAGGTACACGATCCGGAGGACGAGGCGACGCTTAAAGATACCGTGCAGGAGGCTCACAGGCAGATCGAAGAGAGGCAGTATGCCGCGCAGCTTGAGGGTCGTGGTATTCCCAGAGAGCGTATTCACAGTTATGGTTTCGCGTTTCAGGGTAAGAAAGTGTTGATCGGTTGACCGGAGTCAACGATACCACCGTATCGCCTCCTTCTTCCGTTTCGTCGATAGAAAATCTGCCTGCGAAGTTTTACCGGAAATAATGCGGACGATAAGCGGGATTAATCCACGGACTTCAGGGATTCCGCCATATTGATCCGGTCCAGTTTTACAGCCATGATCCGATTGACTACCCAGGTAAAGGCAAAAGTGAGCACGACGCTGAGAAAATAGCTGAGGGACGTCACATGTACGTCAAAGGAGATCATGTCAATATTCACTTCATGCATCACATAGATGTGCAGCAGCTTTCCCAGCACAAGGCCCAGCGCGCAGCCCATGGCTGTGAGTACCGTATTCTCCCGGAAGACATAGGAGGAGGTCTCACCCCGGTAGAATCCCAGCACTTTGATGGTGGCGATCTCCCGGACACGCTCGGTGATATTGATATTGTTCAGGTTGTAAAGCACGATAAAAGCCAGCGCCGCGGCGCAGCCGATCACCAGGAATACGATATAGTTCATGCTGCTCATCATGCTGGAGAAACGTACCAGCATATCCGCGTTCACCTGTACGGAGGATACATTTTCCGCATTCATAGCAGCGGCGCCTGCCTCATGTACATCTATATCTTCCGGCAGATTGACATAAAGGTTCTGGAACCTGATATCGCCCATTGCCTTTTCATAAGTTTCGCTGCTCATATATACGTAATTGAAGATATAGTTTTCACAGATGCCGCTTATAACTGCGGACAGCTCCCTTCTGTCCTCATCCACAAGGCGCACGGTATCCCCTGCTTTAAGGCGGTACTGCTCCGCCAGCTTGTTGCAGATGAGAATTTCTCCTGCGCCGGGATAGGAGAGCTTTTCCCCGGAAGAAGTATGCAGATCTATATAATCCTCAAATTGAGCCGGATTCTCCGCCACGATCAGATTGACGGATTTGATTCCCTCCGCGCTTACCATATCCAGCGCTGTCTCAAAGGCGCGGGTGTATGTTCCACCATAGGAGCCGATAAGGTCATACAATTCCTGATAAGCGTCCTCTTCTTCTTCATCGCTCAGAGCCACGTTCAACTGATAGGTCTGTATCTCAGCGTATTGCCGGTCGGCTATGTCGGTTACGGAATCCCGCACGCCAAAACCGGTCACCAGGAGGGCCGTACAGCCGCTGATGCCCATAACCATCATAAACAGTCTTTTCTTGTACCTGACGATGTTTCGGATCGATACTTTATGCAGAAATTTCAAACGGTTCCAGATAAATCCCGCGCGTTCCAACAGAATTCTTTTGCCCGCCTTGGGGGACTTGGGACGCATCAGGCCCGCCGCCGGAGCTCTCAGCTCGTGACGGCAGGAGATCCAGGTGGTGCCCATGGAGCAAAGCAGGGAGGCTGTCAGGCAAAGGAACGCGGCGCTCCAGTCAAACACAAACACAATATCTCCCAATCTGTACATCATGCCATATGCCTGCCAGATCACCAGAGGGAAGATAAAGATTCCCAGAAAATATCCGGCCAGACAGCCTCCCAGAGCGGCGCTGCCCGAATAAAACAGATATTTTCCCATGATGCTGCCGTTTCCGTAACCCAGAGCTTTCAATACACCGATCTGGGTACGCTGCTCCTCCACCATGCGATTCATGGTAGTCATACAGACCAGCGCCGCCACCAGAAAGAAAAAGACCGGGAACACATTGGCAATTCCCTCGACGATACTGGAATCATTTTCAAATAGTGTGTATCCCACATTGGTATCTCTGCCAAGCACATAGGTTTCGGGCTTTTTGATGGCGGCAATATCTGCCTGGGCCTGAAGGATCTCCTGTTCGGCCTCTGCGATCTGCTCTTCAAATTCCGCTTTGGCTTTATTGTAGTCTTCCTGTCCCTGAGTCAGTTCTTTTCTGGCGTCTTCCAGCGTCTGTCGGGTTTTTTCCAGCTCTGTTTCCGCCTCCTCAATCTGCTTTTTGGCCTCCGACAGCGTGGTCTCACCGTCCAAAATCTGCTTTTCCGCCAGTTCCAGTTGCTGTTGCAACAGTGCGGCCTGTTCAGGAGAGATACTCCGGGCTGCCGGTATCTGTGTGATCTGCGCAAGCTGAGCCTTTTGCTGTTCAAGAGCGGCTTTTGCATCCGCCAGTTTCTGCTCTTCCTGCTCTACCCGGGACTTGTGATCGGCAAGCTGTTGCTGTCCTTCTGCCAATTTTGTTTCTCCGTCCAGGATTTCCGTTTCGGCGTCCAGCAGTTGTCGTTCCGCATCTGCCAGGTCCTGCTCCGCATCGGCTTTTTCGGCGCTTAACTTCTCTCTGGCATCTGCCAGTTTTGTCTCCGCCTCCTCCACTATGGCTAGGTACCTTCTCTCGCCCTGTTCCCGGCAGTACTGTTCCCACAGAGGTTTTTGCTTTTCCATGCAGGCGTCATACTGCTGGGAATAGATTGGCTCATCCATATCAAATTTTACATAGATATCTGTATAGTAATCCACAGCAAAACCTTCCGGCAGCAGGTACATAAATCCGTCCACACGGCCGTTGCCCAGAGAACTGTTTCCCCGCTCAAACTGGATATAGGCGGACGCCTGGGCAACGCCCACGATGGTGTATTCACGGTAGGCAAATTTGTCCATATCGTCCTGGGTGTTATTGTCGGAGAGGAAAATCGTTTCTCCCAGAGCCGTCTCGTCATAGCGGTTGGAATCCACAATACACTCCGAGGGAGACTGAGGCATTCTTCCAGCCAGAAGTTTCAGACCGTTGATCTGTTCCATCAGCGTGTGAGCCTTGAGCACGCCCTCGTTGCCTGTATCATTCAGATAGAGGATATCTGCCTCCACCGCGCCTTCCACGGCCCGGACAGATTCTTTTTGCCGCAGGGACTGCACATCCTCTTCTTGAAAGCCCAGAGTGGACAGCAGCCGGTAATCGAAAAGCTGATATTCCCGCAGATAATCGTTCGCGGACTCCACCATAACGGTCTTTGTGATCTTCAGTCCGGCAAAAAAACCTACGCCCAATGCCACGATGGCAAAGATGGCCAGATAGCGTCCCAGACTCTGACGGATTTCCCGCAATGTAGTCTTTTTCATCATGGATTTCATGTGATTTCCCCATTTCCTGACAGTTTTCTGTCTCTGTTTTCCCATGGCGGATACCGTCTACGGCGGCTATGCCATGACACGAGTCACCATTCAATGTCTTCCACCCGCACAATATGTTCATTTTTAACCATGCTGACCACAGTGCCGCTCTTGACGGTTATGATCCTGTCGGCCATGGCGGTCAGCGCCTGGTTGTGCGTGATGACAATAACGGTTTTGCCCTTTTCCCTGCATGTATCCTGTAGCAGTTTCAACACAGCCTTGCCCGTGTTGTAGTCCAGCGCTCCCGTGGGTTCGTCGCATAGCAGCAGCTTGGGGTTTTTGGCCAGGGCGCGGGCGATGGCAACTCTCTGTTGTTCGCCGCCGGACAGTTGGGCCGGAAAGTTCTTTTTCCTGTCTGCAAGGCCGACTTCGGTAAGTACCTGGGCCGCATCCAGCGGGTCTGTACAGATCTGCGCCGCCAGCTCCACATTCTCCTGCGCCGTAAGGTTGGGCACCAGATTATAGAATTGAAACACAAATCCCACGTCATACCGCCTGTATCTGGTAAGTTCCCTTTTGCTGTAGGCAGAAATCTCCTTCTCATCCAAAAGGACTTTGCCTTCCGTCAGGGTATCCATGCCGCCCAGAATATTCAGGATAGTAGTCTTTCCAGCTCCGGATGCTCCCACAATGACACAGAATTCCCCCTGCTGTATCTGAAAATTCACGTCTTGAAGAGCCTGTATGGACACTTCTCCTGTCCGATATATTTTGCTCACATTCTGAAATTCCACAAACGCCGCCATGACCCGACCTCCATCCTTCTATTCGTAAAAGTCTGTTTCCATATAATAACATGTCCTTTTTAAGAATATCTATAGCTTTATATTATTTTAATAGGTTTTCACAGAAAATTCGTAATTTATACATTCTAAACCCAAAGGAAACTTTATGCGCAATATGTGACGAAACCGGAATAAGCTCCCCTGTTATTGTGTGCATAAAATGCCAATATATAAGATAGGATTGGTGTAAAATGGGGGATACAATACTTAAAAAGGGGGTAAACAATATGTCAGATTTAGCAGGTGGATATCAGGTACATCCCGAGATAGGGGAGCAGGAAAAGGCAGTTTTCGAGTACGCGATGAAAGATCGTGTGGGAATGCATTTTGAACCGGTGGCGGTAGCGAGCCAGCTTGTAAATGGCATCAACTATATCTTTATTTGCACCGGTAATCCGGTAGTACTTAACCCGGAGACGGAGCTGTACGCGGTACAGATTTATACGCAGTTCGCGCACAGCGCAGCGCCCAAGGTAGAAATCAAGTCTATCAAACAGATAAGCGTCAGCGATTTGGTCTGATAAGCAGTGTAGCATACTTACGCAATTCGCCTTTTTATCAATCCGTATAGAGAGCCTCCGGCTACCGCAGAGCTTAGGGCAGCTGGAGGCATTTCCATATTTTATCTTTGTGAAGCATGACAAATTCACAGATTTTCACGGCATTTTTGGCAAGGCATTCGTCATTCTGGTCTTCAAACCAGGCGGCAAAGAGCAGTTCGATACATTCCATCACATAGGGAATGGCTTTCTTTTCCGCAGACGTGAGTTTTTGTATACTCTCATAGCCGTCAAAGACATTCTCCAAAATATTAAACCAGGTTTCCTCTGTAATTATGAAACTCTCCTCCTCCGACAACAGTCCCAGCACAAAGTAACACAGGTCAAAGACCCGTATATTGCGCTGGCTCAGATCGAAGTCTATATAGCCGGAAAAAGCGCCGTCCGCAAACAAAAAGTTGCCAAAATGGATATCTCTGTGAATCAACTGTACCGGCAACAGATCATATATGGCAGCCAGTTTTGAAACGGTTTGCAGGTATTCTTTTTTGGAGATATATTTCCAGTGGCTTTTTTCCATACTTTCCATCACCCAACCGTTCATCTCGTCCAACAGGCTGTTGTCCCATGTTGCCTCCAGAGGCTCGCATTTCCGGAAAGCCACGTGCAGCCGGGCGATGATCTCCCCCATGGAACGGGCCATAGAGCCGTCGATCTGTGTGATCTGGCTGCCGGGGAGTTTTTCGGACAGAAAATAATAAGCGTCGTCACAGGATACATATTGCTCGTTATCATGCGTGGGTATGATACGCGCCACTGGAATGTCCTGCTCGTATAAAAGGCGCAGCATCTTCAGATTGCGCTCAAGCATCCCCCGGTCATGGTATACTTTCAGCACATAGCTGTTGCCGATCTGCCAGGCAGTATCATATATCTGTTCGGCGCTGCTGTCCTGTAGTCCCCAACGAGATAAAACCCTGTCCAGACCGTGGCTGTGCAGTACATAAAAACGGTACGGTAACTCCGTCTCATCATGGATATCCCGATAGAGCCTGGATTCTGTCAGAATAAATCCTGCTTTCTCCAGAGTTTTCCAGGAGGCGGTATTGCCTTCCCGCACAGTGGCAATCAGCTGACGGACAGAACGCCCGGTATCACCGCTATGCGCTGAAACACACGGATTCGAGGCATAATGAGCAAAAAGATATCCTGCATAGGCGCTCACTGCCTCAGAGGCGTAGCCGTTCCCTCGGCAGGCGCTGTCGATAAAGAAAGTGATCCCTATCTGATCCAGATCATCGTAATATGAACAGCCCACACTGCCCAGCACGGCGCCGCTCTGCTTTTCTGTGACGGCATAGGCCAAATATTCTCCGCGTGGGTCATCTCTGCGGTCCAGTGCCTGTGATTCCGTTATCCAGGACTCCATCCATTCCCGGCAATCAGTACAGTCCCCAAAGATTTCCTGCAGACTGCCGTCGCAGGCCATCTCTATATAGGAGTCTGCGTCCTCCGGTACCAAGCTGCGGATAATCAGCCTTTTTGTCTCTATGAACATCTTTTTCCCCCTTGTATTTTTTTTCTATTGGGATTTAAGCGGTATGCTTATTGTTTGTTTCTATGCATGGGCAAGAGAAGGGATTCGTAATTTCTCCCGTTCTATGATCTCCAGATCTGTGCCTCTTATGAAAAGAGTGCAATCATCTTCTTGTAGCCCAGCCACCTGATACCCCGCGTTTTGAACAGGCGTGAACCCCAAGGTAACCTGCCTGATCTCTTCGCCAAACAAATCCAGCACGTCTGTCAGTTCCGTCAATGTGTCGGAAAAGACATTGTGCATAAAAAGCTCCGTCCCCTGCCGGTCCGCCACCACATAGGTGGAGCTGGGAGCGTGGTAGTACACGTTATCCCGCATAAATTTGGTCACATGGAACAGCAGGAGTCCCCGATTGCCTGTCAGATCCAGACGGCCACGGAATATACTGCGCTCTGCCGCCTGCTCCAGCCGCGCCCAGGCAGCGGCGCAGTCCATGGCAGCAGGTACATACCTGCACGGCCCTGCGCCGTGGAGGGACAGACTGTATTGGTATTCCCGGCTTTTCTGAAAACCGAATCTGGGGTAGAAATCCAGCACGCTGTCATTGGCAAAGAGGTAGACCCCGTCCGTCTTTCCGTGGTAATCTGCGTCAATCCGCTCCATAATGGCCCGGATACAGCCCTGATGGCGGTGCGTTTCCTCTGTCATTACCGTGCCCAATTGCAGAAAGCGCTTTATGCTGCCGTCGAACAGCAGATCCGTGACATTGACGGATATATTGGCCACGACCTGCCCGTTCTCTACCACAGAGTAGGGATTGTAGGCGTTCTTCCAGAATCCGTTTTGATACCAGTCCTCAAAGTCCAGGCCAAAAGTTTTTCCAGCCAATTCGTTAAAGCTGCGCCGCAGTACTGCATCATCACGATAATCATTTATGATTTCCATATTTGCCTATCCCTCTGATTTAATACTCCTTCAATAAACGCAATGCTTGTTTTATCTGTCCATCCCGATGATCTTAAAACTCCTCAATGATCTCCACAATCTCGATATCGCCGCTGACCAGATATTCGCAGATGGGAGGTTCCTCTGGGGGATTTGGCCCATTCTCCCAATATTTTTCCGCCATCCGCAGATTCTCCTCCTTATGCACAGTGCCGTCAAAGCACTTGGTGGCGTCCCCGATAAAACGGGCTCCTGTGACTTTGACTTTTACGATGGAAAAGGTGGGTCTGCCCAGACCGATGAAATACTCCGCCCAATTCCGAGATTCCTGCAGCGTTTCCGACACATACAGACAACCCATGCGGGAAGGGTAATCGGGATATTTTTCCCGCCTGACTTCCTCCAGGGCCAGCTCCCGCAGCGCCACCGTTACGGGATATTCCAGCTCCGCGTCCTCATATTTTGAAGGATTGCTGTAAAGCTCGTTTACGGTATCCAGCCTTGCCATAACGCGTTCGTAGACGCCGCTGTGATGGGTTTCGTCAAACAAAATATGCTGCCCCAGTTCTATTGGTCTGTCCGTTACCACATGATAAGCGTAAAATGTATCTGCCATAATATTTCCTCCTCACCTTTTGTCGGGATTACCCGATCACTGCCTCCCCAAATGCGCCTCACAATCATCCATATCCTATACCTTAGCCGACGGGTAAACCTGCGATATCGCCCTTTATAAAGAGATTATCCTTCCCCATGCCGCAGACATAGGGGGAGGAGTCAAACTTATAACATATCTCCAGAAAATCTTTCCTGCTCTGAGGTTCCTGCATGATCTTTGCCAGTATTTCCCCCGGAATGGTTCTGGCGTATGCGCCCGGGCCTGCCATCTGTATGTTTTGCACCCCCTGTTTTTCCAGCAGCGCCTGTAACTCGTCCGGCATAAAAGTGTAGGTGATGCACCAGGGTGTGCCGCCCTTCTCATATTCGGCGGCTTCCGCCTCCCCGCCCATTAGACCGTTTTCCCATAAATTCTCCACGGCATGTTTATTCAGCACAAAAGAATCTATCGCGTTCTGTCTGCCCGCAAGGAGCTGTTGCACCCAGGGATCAGAGGAGTCGGTATCCAGTATAAAGGGATTCTTCTGGATCGGATTGGCCAGGTAAGGGAGATATCCCAGCCGGGAGGACACGCTGAACATGACCTTTTTTCCCGCTATGCGGATCAGTTCTCCGATCACCGTCTCCTGGTTGGGCCAGGTATAGGATATGGGAGCGTCAAAGGACATGACCAGATCGAAGGCCCTGTCGGAATAGGCCGACAGATCCTCCAACGCGCCCTGCACAAAGGTAATATTCCGCTCTACCCCCGCGGCCCGGGCCAGTTCCCGGGCCTTGTCCAGCATGGGCCTGGAAATATCAAAATGTGTCACCTGGCATCCTCTTTTGGCCAGCAGTATGGAAAACCGTCCGCATCCGGCCCCGCCGTCAAATACGGTCTCTATCCCGTCCAGACTTGTCAGGAGTTCCCGCTCTATATGATTTTTTTGAATAATATCATCGATAAAAGTTTCTTCCCTGTGGCTTTCCAGCTCCCCTTTGTCGGGCTGGTTCCAAAGGCGCTGGGAAATCTTTTGGCTGATGTCCTTCGGTATCATCTCTGTCTCCTGTTCTATATGGTTTAAAAAGCAAATTTACATAGTATCAGTCTATCAGATATTCATCGTGATTGCTACCTTAGAATCATTTCTAAAAAAGTATGAGCCGCATTTCAGGGCAGTTAATCAAATCCAGCACTTTTTCGGTGTAAAAATGTGTTTAAACTAAAAAATTTCGTTGTAATTTTTGGAATTATACTGTAAATTGTATTTGAAAATATCTATTTGCGGAGGAACTGCTATGGATGGCCATGCCGGATAAAATTCCTTTTTATGAAAAGTTCGGTTGTAAGGCCAATGAGGCTAAAAGGCTTAAGATCATTATATTGAGTGAGCGAAAAACAGAGGAAGGAGAGGGAAAATATGAAACTGGCGACAGCATTAACGGAAAGAGCGGACTTACAGCGGAAGATGGCGGAGCTTGGAAACAGGTTGAACCAAAACGCCAAGGTGCAGGAGGGAGAGGAACCGGCGGAGGCGCCGGAGGAACTCATGGCAGAGCTGGACAGGGTCGTGGGCAGGATGGAGGAATTGATTGCGAGGATCAATCTGACCAACAGCAGCACTGTCTGCGGCGGCAAGAGCATAACGGAACTTTTGGCCCACAGGGACTGCCTGAAGAGCAGGATCCAGGTCATGCGGGATTTTTTGGATAGCGCCAGCAATAGGGTGCGTCGCACGACCCATTCTGAGATCAGGATCAAAAGCACGGTGCCGGTATCCGAGATCCAAAAAGAGGTGGACGCTCTGTCAAAAGAACTGCGGGAATGCGACGAGCGGATCCAGGAGCTGAACTGGATCACGGAACTGTGTTGAGCATATTGTAGACGGCTGTTTCAAACGGTCAGTCGGTAATCCGGCAGGGTGGACGTTTCTCCCTCGGCAGAGAATGTGCCGAAAACCCCATATGCGGGGGCTCGGACAGCCCCGGAGTTCAACTCTCCATATAACAATGCATGTCCTGCATGAGAACATGTGCATAGTTAATAATTTCTGATCACTACCGTCGCGTCAACTGCCGGATGAGGGTGGGTCAGGGGAATATGTAACGAGCCGGTACCCGGCAGGGTATCGGCTCGTTATATGTGTACCTTACAACGTACATTTGTTTTTCATTATTCTGACGATGCGCTGTATGCTCTTGTGGGACAGGCAATACTTGTCCGCCAGCTCCGAAGTGGTCATTCCCGTGGAATAGTCTTCATAGATTTGTCTGTTCCGGTAAGACAACTCCTGTGTGATCCTGGTCTGGGAACCCCATTTCAGGCGGTTCTCCGAGCGCCTGGGAATGTAGATATTCTCTCCGTCCACATACTGCTGTATCAGCGCAACGATCTCCTGCGGCAAGATATCTCCCGCGTTTCTATAGCCCATGTCTGCCTCCTAAATATAGATTCTCTTTAGGAATAGCAATGGCTATGACAATTCATTTTCTCTTGCGATAGCCAGTGCTACGCAGACATAACATATCTTCTCATAAAAACAATTTCCTCCCTCCCGCCTAAAATTATCACATACATATTCTAGCAGAAGAATATGCGAAAGTCAAAAGCATTGTCAGCTGTTTTTATTTTCTGTACGCTGTTTTGACGGCAATCTATGGGATCGCGCTTTTTGCCGTCCCCGTGAGCTGGAGAGATAAGACGGCGGCTATTTTGATCTTTTCCGATCCGGCGTCCATGGGTCTGTTCTTCATGGGGCCATTGTCCTGTTGGAAAAGAGCCAGCGGATACCCTGCGCGTTTGCGGTCTCTCCTGTCCGGGCGGCGGAGTATATTTTTTCCAAAGTCTGCTCCCTGTCCGTTATTTCCCTGGCGGTGGCGGCTGTACTGGCACTGATCGCAGACGTGGATCATTTATCGGTTGTACTGCTGGGAACGGTAATATCCAGCGCGGTATTTACGCTCATGGGCATAATTGTGGCGACAAAAATAAGCAGTTTGAATCAGTTTATTTTATGGACTGTGCCTGTCGAGATCCTCTGCTTTGTCCCTGCGGTCCTGCACATATTTAAGATCACTCCGGGCTGGATGCGGTATTATCCCGTCAATGTCTGTATGGATATGGTTATGGGCAATGTCCCGTCCATGGCGGCAATCCTTACGGTAATGGCGTTGCTGGCCATTTTGCTGGTTTATTCAAAATCCTGTGTCCTGAAAATGTGGAGCAGTTCGGGAGGTGTAAAATTATGAGGGCTATCCGGGTATGTTATTTGCAAATGCTGGAATATATGCGGCGGGACAGGATGCTGTTTGCCGCCTGTGTGGCGCCGGTTTTCGCGGGGGTTCTGTTCCGGTTTGCCATACCGCCTTTGGAAACCGCATTGACGGGCTGGCTTGAATCACCGGCGATCCTGTCTCCCTACTATGCGCTGATCGATATTTTCTTTGCCATGCTGTCGCCCGCTATGTTCTGCTTTGTGTCGGCCATGGTTTCCCTGGAGGAGGCGGATGAAGGGATAACGGACTATCTGTTTGTCACGCCGCTGGGGAGAAACGGCTATCTGACCGCGCGGCTCTGTATCCCCGCTGCTGCCGCCTTTCTGGTTACCGCTGTACTGCTGCCTGTTTTCCGGTTGACTCCCCGCCCCGCCATGGACATGCTGCTGCTCGCGGCAGGAGGGGCGCTGCAGGGCGTCATTATCTCCCTGCTGATCCTGACGTTCTCTACCAATAAACTGGAGGGCATGGCGGTGACAAAACTGTCTTCGCTGACAATCTTCGGCGCGGCTGTCCCGTTTTTTGTCAGGAACAGTGTACAGTATATACTGTCCCCACTGCCTTCCTTCTGGATCGGAAAAGCTGTTTTGGAGAGTAAATCTTTTTATTTGCTGCCCGCGTTTATACTGTCTGCCCTGTGGATATGCTTTTTGATAAAGCGGCAAAAGACATTGTAATTCAGAGGGAAATCCGTTATACTAAGGGCAAATAAGTGATTTTTAGAGACCTGGGGAGGCGCTTATGGCAAGAACGGTGGCGATAGGGTTACAGGATTTTGAAACTATAATCAAAAATCGGTATTTATATATTGATAAGACTGCCTTTATCAAAGAATGGTGGGAGAGTGGAGACGGTGTCACGTTGATTGCCCGGCCCCGCCGTTTTGGAAAGACCCTGAATATCAGTATGCTGGAACAGTTCTTTTCTGTGAAGTATGCGGACCGTGGGGATTTGTTTGAAGGGCTGTCCATCTGGGAAGAGCCAAAATACCGTGAGTTGCAGGGCACCTACCCGGTGATCAGTCTGTCCTTTGCCAATGTGAAGGAGAAGGATTATCGCTCTACAAAAGACAGAATCTGCCAGTTGATTGCGGATTTGTATTGGAAAAACAGCTTTTTAAAAGATTGTGACTGGATGGATACGGCAGAAAAGGAATATTTTGACTCCGTCCGCCCCGATATGTCGGAGGTGGTAGCTACGCTGGCCATCTATAAGTTGTGTGACTTTTTATACCGTTATTATGGGAAAAAGGTGATCATTCTGTTGGATGAGTATGACACGCCCATGCAGGAGGCTTTTGTGGGTGGGTTCTGGGAGGAATTGGTGGGATTTATCAGAAGTATGTTCAACTCTTCCTTTAAGACCAATCCCTGGCTGGAACGGGCAGTCATGACCGGAATCACCAGAGTCAGTAAAGAGTCTATTTTTTCCGATCTGAACAATTTGAAAGTCGTGACTACTACGTCGGACGAATATGCCACATCCTTTGGTTTTACCGAGGAAGAAGTGTTTGCCGCAATGGAGGAGTGCGGTCTCTCCGGGCAAAAGGAGCAGGTCAAGCGGTGGTATGACGGATTTATTTTCGGGCAGCACAGAGATATCTACAATCCCTGGTCGATACTGAACTTTCTGGATACCGGGAAACTCACGACCTACTGGGCCAACACCAGCTCCAACAGTCTGGTGGGCAAGCTGATCCGGGAGGGGAGCCGTAGGGTAAAGGAGCAGTTTGAGACGCTTTTACAGGGCAAGGCGATCTGGGTGCCCATCGACGAGCAGATTGTCTATAACCAGCTGGATCAGAGCGAATCCGCCGTCTGGAGTCTGCTCCTGGCCAGCGGATACTTGAAAGTCCTAAGCTATGAGCGGGAGGATATGCTGGAGCTTAACGAGGAGGTAAAATACGAGCTGACCCTGACCAACCATGAGGTGGAACGGATGTTCAATAATATGGTACGAGGATGGTTTAAAGGCAGCCAGGGGGACTATAACGACTTTATCAAGGCGATGCTGCAGGACGATTTGGAGTCTATGAACGCTTACATGAACCGGGTGGCGCTGAATACGTTCAGCAGTTTTGACACGGGCCGCAGGCCCTCCGGGGCGGAGCCGGAGCGCTTTTACCACGGTTTTGTGCTGGGACTGATGGTAGACTTGCAGAGCCGATATTTTATTACTTCCAATCGAGAAAGCGGTTTCGGCCGATATGATGTAATGCTGGAGCCCAAAGATCCCCAGGCCGATGACGCCATTCTCCTGGAGTTTAAGGTGCAGAACGCCCGCAGGGAGAAGACCCTGGAGGACACAGTGCAGGCGGCTCTGGCGCAGATCGAGGAAAAGGGTTACAGCGCGGAGCTGACCGCCCGGGGCATCCCGGCTCAGCGTATCCGCCGTTACGGCTTTGCCTTTTCGGGAAAAGAGGTACTGATCGGCTGAGACTTTCTCGTGCGGTAGTGCTTTTTTTCCTTTTGTGCTCCGTAGTCGAGAAGGTTTTTTTCTGTATGCTCTTCTGGCGTAAATACCGCAAATTTTCCTGGAGTGGTCTCGATAAGCACTCTTCCGCATTGAGGACAATGAAATATTTCCTTCATACGGATATAGCTGTCTCCAAGACTAATGTTTGAGCGAAATGTCATTGCCAGAAGTTCCCTGTCCGGATTGTCGGATTCGATCATTTCGTCTGCAAAATCATATAGATCGAACTGTTCCCGGTCAGAGATGATAAATCCCTTATAGCGGATCCCGTCAGTTATATCATGCAATACATTCCCGCATCGGCAGTTTATATACGACATGACTGATCCTCCTTGTTTAAACAGTCTGTATACACAAATATAGTTTAGCAGAGGATTGTAAAGATGTCAAAACTAACCTATAATTAAGAAAAGCCATGTAAAGCGAACAAGGAGAGCAGGAGATAAAAGCAGTGAAACCAGCAATCATATACACATGGATCTGTGCGCCGATCCTGGGGGTCTGCATACAGGGAACTTCTGCGGGAGGCCGTATAGATCCGCATACGGGGCTCCTACCCGTCATAGATGTACGGGAGGAAGGACCTTCCAACCGGACAGGTATCGCGGACAGCCTTTGTGAGATCGGGTATCGCGGTATGGATATAGAGCAGCGTGCATGGGAAAAGTGTGGAGAGTACACGGTCGTCTTTGACCCGAAGGACTTTGCGCCTGGGGAGATCGTCTGCGACAATCTCTTCTTCGCTTTCCGAAATGGTCGGGACAACCCGGAGATACAGGCATTGTATGACGCGGCGGGGGAACAGTGGGAATACCTGTGGTATGTGGAATACGACTATGACGGCGACGGCGCCCAGGACTATGTCGTACTGCACGGCTGCGTAGATATAGAAGGAATGGAGAACATCGGCGGCGGAGACGTATGGCTCGATAGGGATTTCCGTCGCCGGATCACCCTGCCCCGGGCGACTTATCTGACAGGGGGGACTTGGGAGGAGCCGCAGCTTGCTCTGGCTCTGCTATACCACATATATTTTGACGTTCGTGACACGGGCATACCCACTGTTGCCGTCTACCGCAATTCCGAAAAATCCGAGATGGCTCTGTACGAATGGTATGGATCGGAGGATCGGCGGGGGAGATACCGCCGGGTGAGGGCCGTGACGGTGACAGAAAAGATGCCGGGTGTAAAGGTGGTACAGACAGGTTTTCCCGTGGGTGACGGCGGGATAGAATACGTGTGGCTGCAGCTTATACGGGAGGATAAAGGGAAGAGCCTGGAGCAGACGGTTCCGGTCTGCAGAGTGCGCGGTCATCTGCAGTCGGATGAGAGCAACTGCACAGCCTGGGACGGCAATGACGACGGATATGAGGACATCCTGTATTATGCCGGTTGTGACGGCGGCAGCGGGGGCACTTGGAATATCTATTATCTGCTGTGTTGGTCGGAGAAGGAGCAGCGATACGTATGTATGGAACTGCCATGGTGCAATATCGTGGATTATGAAAAACACAAGCTCTATAGCTGGGGACAATGCGGCGCGCCGGAACCGTGGTATGAGATATACGGTCTACAGGACGGGGAATATCGGTTGGAAAAAGAGCTGTATTTCCATTTTGGTGGGACGGAAGACACCGTCACATATTCCGAATATGGGGTGGCAGTGGAAGAACTGGATATCACGGACGCGGGGGAATGGAAAGAGATACTCATATTTTTAAAAGAGAAATATCCGGATTTTTCATGGATCAGCGAGTTTTACGGCTAAAAGTCGGGCGGAAAGTATTCTGATAAGCTTTCCGCCCGGATTCTTTATGCGCATCATTAACAAATTTTCCCATCTTAACAGACAAAATATATGTCAATAATGAGTATATGTTCATCGAAAAGGGTTTCAGTCTTTTGGAGCCGGGCCGGTAGAATCCCGGACGATCAGGGGCGCTCGCAGCAGGATGGAACCGATGGGCAGGCCTCCCAGCAGACAGCCCGTGGCAAAATAACCGCAACGGCCCAGACCGATCCGGTCCTGGCGGATCGTGGTAAGAGGCGGCGTGGTGTAGGCGGTCATGGGCAGATCGTCAAAGCCGATAATGCTTAGATCCCGGGGAATCTGGATACTTCTGTCATTGCACTCCGTCATGGCGGAAAAAGCCCGCACATCGTGGGAAAACAGGATGGCAGTCACCCCATTGTCCAACAGTCGGGGAATATAAGTTCTGGTGGATTCCGCCACAAAATAACCCAGGCCTATATAGTTCTCATTGATTTCCAGCTTGTATTTTTTCAGGGCACTGAGATAAGCCTGGTAACGGGCCTTTAATATATAGGAGTCCAGGGGACCTGAGATGAGGCCGATCTTCTTGTGGCCCAACCCCATCAGGTGCTTGACAGCCAGTTCTATGCCCTCCTGATTGTCGCAGCCCACGGAAGCGGTGTAGGGATTGTTCTTAATATAGTTGTCATACAGAACGGTGGGGATTTGCGTGGATTTGAATTCCTGCATCCAGGGATCCAACAAAGAAAAGCCCAGCACAAAAGCAGCCTGATAGCCGTGATCCAGCATAAAGACCCCGTAGGGCGTCATCCTCTGAAATTCCATATCCAGAGGAACGACTTCTACGATCCATCCGTCAGGCTCCGCCATCTGGCGAAATCCCTGTACGATATCGTGGCCAAACTGGTTGGGCGTTTCATAGTCCATGTTCTCAATCAAAATACAGAGTTTTTTCTCCGCGCCGGAGATCTTTCGGTTGATATATCCCATTTCGGCCGCAGTCTCCAGAACTCTCTGGCGCATGGACACGCTGATATCGGTGGCATTGTGCAGTGCCTTGGAAACGGTACTCTTGGATATACCCAGCCGTGCGGCAATATCGGATATGGTAGTCATAGGTACTCCTTCGGAATCAATGGCAGCCGGATAACAACGGTAAGTTTCGCAACAAAAACGATTACGTTTTAATCCCGGTAATACAGTGATTCCTGTAAATATTTTTGTGAAAAATGCCAATAAAAAGCTTGTATCGAAACTTATTATAGCAATGGGGACAGAAAAATGCAAGGATATTTTCTAAACACCAGGGGAGTATTTCTGGGAAATACACACAAAATATTTGGAATCTGCGCAGTTTTTCATACTCCCGGCACGAAATAAGAAATTCAAATGTTTCGAAACACAGATCGTTGCACAAGGAAATAAAAATATACAAAATGCACAAACGACACAAAAAACAGGCCGGCAATGTATAAAATATACCGAAAATAGTGGTTGACATCTGGAAAATTCTATGTTAGCTTGTAGAGGAACGACATACCGAAACTTGTTTCGGGAACATGTATAGAAGGAGGAATAAATTTATGAAAAAGAAAGTTTTAGCATGTACTTTGGCAGCGATGTTGTCCGTTTCCATGCTGGCAGGCTGTGGCAATGAAGGCAGCGGACAGGGCAGTAGCGACAGCGCAGGCGGCGGTAACGCCAGCGGCGGTACCACTGACGTAGCTTTGAAAGTTTGGTGCCCTCAGAACCAGGTGGATACCGGCATCATGGAAGAGCAGCAGAAGGCTTTCGCAGAGGCGCATCCTGAGTGGAACATTACCTGGACCACCGAGATCGTGGGCGAGGACAATGCCAAGACGGAAGTCCTGAAGGATGTGGACGCCGCGGCAGACGTATTCCTGTTTGCCTCCGATCAGCTGATCGAGCTGGTGGACGCGGGCGCTATCGCGCAGTTGGGCGGCGACGCCGAGAAACTGGTGAAGGAGACGATCGCTGACTCCGTGCGCGCCACCGCTATGATCGGGGATGCTACCTATGCGATTCCTTTTACCCACAACACATTTTTCATGTTCTATGACAAGACCATTATGAGTGAGGACGACGTGACTTCCCTGGAGAAGATCATGGCCAAGGAGACCGGGGACAATGTATACAATTACTACTTTGAGTCTTCGGGCGGCTGGAAACTGGGCGCGTACTACTATGGCGCGGGCCTGACCGTGTTCGGTCCCGAGGGCAACGATCTGGCTGCAGGCGTAAATTGGAACAATGAGACAGGTATAGCTGTAACCAATTATCTGATCGACCTGATCAACAATCCGAAATGCGCTTATGACGGCGAGATTTCCGTTACCGAGCTGATCGAGGATCACAGACTGGGCGTGTGGTTCGACGGTTCCTGGAACTATGACACCTACAAGAATATCCTGGGCGACGACATGGGTATCGGCGTGATCCCCACCTTCAATCCCGACGGCAATGACTATCAGCTGCTTGGATTCTACGGTTCCAAGTGTATCGGTGTGAACGCTCATTCCAAGAACATGGCGGCGGCGGTTGCCTTTGCTACCTTCCTGGGCAATGAGGAGAACCAGACGCTGCGCTATCAGAAATCCGCGCAGGTTCCCACCAATATCAATGCGGGCTCCAGCGACGCCGTTATGGCAGACCCTCTGGCAGCGGTTATTGTAAAGGAGTCCAACGAGGCCAGCGTTATGCAGCCTTCCCACAGCGTATTCTCCACCAGATACTGGACCTATGCCGGCGCTATTCCCACAGAGATCCGCAGCGGCGCGATCAACAAGGATAACGTGCAGGAGAAGATGGATACTTTCGTATCGGCTATGACTGCGGAATAACAGTATTTCTCAAAATGTAAATTCCGAAGATAAGGAAACCCCTGGGGTTTCCTTATCTTCCCCTAAAATATGAGGAGGTTCCATATGGGGGCTTTGAAGAAGAATAAATTGCAGACGACTTCCGGGAGACCCAGCGACGCAAGTGTGGGTGAAGCGATCGCAAAAGGAAACGCGATCACCAAATGCTCGCTTATAGTCTTTGGCCTCGGAAATATTTTGAATAAACAGATCGTGCGGGGGTTGATCTTTCTGGCCATTGAGATCGCCTATATCTTTTATATGGTTACATTCGGTATAAGTGCCATTGGAAACTTTATTACGCTTGGAACCAGGGAACAGGGTCAGACATACAATGAGGCTCTGGGAATTTATGAATATACCGCAGGGGATAACTCCATGCTGTTTCTGCTCTATGGCGTTATCACCATCGTACTTACTCTGGCTGCAATCTTTGTGGCCTGCATGTCTGCAAAGAGCGCATACTGCACGCAGGTGCGCAGGGAGAAGGGAATGCATGTCCCCACCTTTAAGGATGATCTGCTCTCTCTCCGGGAGGAAAATATTCACACCGGATTGATGGCGCTGCCTATTATCGGTATTATCATCTTTACCATTATACCATTGATCTTTATGATCCTGATCGCGTTTACCAGCTATGACCATGAGCATCAGCCTCCCGGAAATCTGTTTGGCTGGGTGGGTCTGGATAATTTTAAGACCATGCTGGGACAGGGCAGCAAGCTGGCCGCCACATTCTGGCCGGTGCTGAGCTGGACGCTGATCTGGGCCGTGTGCGCTACTTTCAGTTGCTTTATACTGGGCATCATACTGGCGCTGCTGATCAACCGCAAGGGAACCCGTATCAAGGGATTCTGGAGATTTATGTTTGTGCTGTCCATCGCGGTTCCTCAGTTCGTATCCCTGCTGAGTATGAGAACTATCTTTAATGCCAACGGTCCCGTAAACGTACTGCTGCGGGAGATCGGCATGATCGGCGCTACGGAATCCGTTCCGTTCTTCACGGACCCCACGCTGGCTAAGATCACGATTATCTGCATTAATCTGTGGATCGGTATTCCCTTTACCATGCTGTCCACCACAGGTATCCTGCAGAATATACCGGCGGAGCTGTATGAGGCGGCCAAGATCGACGGCGCCAGCGCGTTTGTGATCTTCCGCAAGATCACGATCCCTTATATCGTGTTTATTATGACGCCTAACCTGATCACATCCTTCACAGGAAATATCAATAACTTTAACGTGATATTCCTGCTCTCCGGCGGCGGACCCGATACGCTGGATTACTATTACGCAGGTAAGACGGATCTGCTGGTCACCTGGCTGTACCGTCTGACGATCACGCAGAAGGACTACAACCTGGGCGCTGTAATCGGTATCCTGGTATTCATTATTCTGGCTACTCTGTCACTGTTGACCTACCGGCACACCGGTTCTTACAAAGATGAGGGGGCGTTCCAATAATGAAAGCGAAGAGATTTATCACCAACACATTCGTTCATATACTGCTGGCCATACTCAGCTTTATCTGGGTGCTGCCCATATTTTATGTGGTGCTGACCTCCTTTAGAAAGGAGAGCGGTTCCTACAAAAGCTATATATGGCCCAGAGGTTTTACGCTGGATAACTATAAAAACCTGTTCAAATCCACCAGCCAGATCGACTTTTTCAGATGGTTCACCAACACATTGGTGATCGCCATTATCAGTACCGTCATCGCAGCGTTTTTCGTGCTGTGCGTGTCCTACTGTATGAGCCGTCTGAAATTTAAGATGCGCAAACCCTTTATGAACATTGCGCTGATTCTGGGCATGTTCCCCGGGTTTATGTCCATGATCGCCGTGTACTATATCCTGAAGGGTTTGGGATTCCTGGAGACAGGCGTGCTCAAGCAGGTTGCGCTGGTCATGGTGTATTCCGGCGGCGCGGGGCTGGGTTTCTATATGGCAAAGGGTTTCTTTGATACGATTCCCAAGACCATTGACGAGGCGGCCTATATCGACGGAGCCACCAAATGGGATACCTTTATTCATGTGACGATCCCCATGTCCAAGCCGATCATCACCTATACATTGATCACCACGTTCATGGGTCCCTGGGTGGATTATATTTTCGCCAAGGTTATCATGGGTAATGACACCAAGTACTACACCATTGCCATCGGCCTGTGGACCATGTTGGAAAAAGAGTATGTGGAGACATTCTATACGCAATTCTATGCGGGCTGCGTATTGATATCCATTCCCATATCTATTCTGTTCGTATTGACGCAGAGATGCTATGTGGAAGGATTGTCGGGGGCTGTAAAGGGTTAGTCCCCGCAGGTTCTGTCAGAGACGGGGGCCGCTGCGAAAAAAGATATGTTTATTTTGCAGCGGCTCTCTTTATGCCCATAGGGGCAGAATGACAGTCGCCGGGAGGCGGCGGATCGGAGGTTGGCATGGAAGAATTTCGTTATTTCAGAGAATTTGATACGGAATACGGATATGACGGCGGGGATCTGGGAATAGTCTGTAGCCCTCAGGGAACGGACTTTAAGCTGTGGGCGCCCTTTGCGGACAGGGTCGAGCTGTGTCTTTACCGGGACGGGGACAGGAAAACAGACCATTTCCGTATTCTGAATATGGAGAAACAGGAGCGGGGAGTCTGGAGTCAACATCTGGAAGGGGATCTTCACGGCCTTTATTATGACTATCGTATCCGGACGGCGGAAAAATGTGTGCAGACTGCGGATCCCTACGCCGTGGGATGCGGATGCAACGGCTACCGCAGTATGGTGGTGGATCTGGAGCGCACCGATCCGGAGGGATTTGAAAAAGACGCGCCCCCTCCCCGTCCCGTGGAAAACATTATATATGAGCTGCATATCAAGGATTTTTCCCACGACCCCGACAGCGGCGTCCCTGCGGAGTACCGCGGAAAATACAAAGCGTTTACGGTGCCGGGAGGAAACGGCGCGTATCCCACTTGCATGGCTTATCTGAAGGAGCTGGGCGTCACCCATGTGCATTTACTGCCCTTTTTCGACTTTGGCTGGCTGGATGAGGACGGCGATGGGGAGCAGTTTAACTGGGGGTACGACCCGGTGAATTATAATGTGCCGGAGGGTTCCTATGCCACGGATGTGCATGACGGTACGACGCGTATCCGGGAGTGCAAGGAAATGATCCAGGCGCTGCACCGGGCGGGTATCCGGGTGGTCATGGATGTGGTGTATAACCATACCCAGGACGCGGATTCCTGGCTGGAGAGAACAGCGCCGGGGTATTTTTGCCGCCGCCTGGAGGACGGAACTCTGTCCAACGGTTCCGCATGCGGCAGCGATATGGCTGTGGGCAGACAAATGGTGGATAACTATATCGTCAACTCCGTGCTGTATTGGGCCAGAGAATATCACCTGGACGGTTTCAGATTTGATCTGATGGGGCTTTTAACAGTGGAATTGATGAACAGGATACGGCGGGAGCTGGACCGGGAGTTTGGAAAAGGAGAGATACTGCTGTACGGGGAACCCTGGAGGGCTGCGGAATCTCCCATGGAGGAGGGAACGCATGCCGCCCTGAAAGAAAATATCGGGTATTTGGACGAAAATATCGCGATCTTCGGGGACGATACAAGAGATGTGATCAAGGGGCATGTATTTTATGGTGAGGAGCCGGGGTTTGTAAACGGAGGAAAGGATCTGGAGAAGAAGGTATTGCAGGCAGTGACAGCATGGCGAGGCAATCCTTCTGTAAACGGAAAATTCCGGCCTAAGAGCTGTTCCCAGATTATCAACTATGTGTCTGCTCATGACAATTTTACCCTGTGGGATAAGCTGGTCATATCTCTTCACGGACAGGATGCCGATTTCAATATTCCGTATGAGGACGTGCTGCGCGCCAATAGACTGGCGGCCATGATCTGTTTTAGCTGTCAGGGCAACCTGTTTATTCATGCGGGTGAGGAATTTGCGCGTACCAAGCTGGGTGAGGGGAACAGCTACCGATCTCACCCGGAGATCAATATGCTGCGCTGGAGACAGTCGGTGGAATACGGGGAGCTGGTGAAATATTACAGGGGCCTGATCCGGTTGCGCAAGCGGCTGCCGGGACTGTGTGACAAGAGCGCCTCCGCCGCCAAACGCATGTTAGAACAGGAGATACTTCAGCCGGGGGCGGTGGCATTTCGTCTGGATAACCGTCCTGGCAAAGATTGGAAAACGGCTGTGGACTGGCCGGAGTTGTTTGTGGTCTTCAATGCTTCCGATGAGGTGATCGAAACGCATCTGCCCCAGGGGCAATGGAAAGTCCTGGCGGACGGTAAACAGGCGGACTGTATGCCGGAGACATCGGCTTGCAGGCAGGGCACAGTCTCCGCTGCGCCCTGCAGCGGCATAATGCTGGGACTTGTGCCGGATACACAAAAACCGTAGAGTGATTTTAGGGTAAAAACACGCAAAGGGGTATGATTATGCGATTTCAATATGGCAGACGGGATTGGAGAACCTTTGAACGGGGCGAGGAAAATTGCTATCTGATGACCAATGGACTGGGGGGATTTTCCTCTCTCAGTATGATCGCCTCCTGCAGCCGCAATGACCAGGCTGTGCTGATGGCCTGTACCCATTCTCCCAATCATCGGTACAATATGATCCACAGGCTGGAAGAGGAGCTCTCGCCGGGAGGCGACGGGCATTCCCCCTCCGGGCGGCTCTTTCTCTCCAGCCAGGATTTTCAGTGTCATGAAAAGCGGGAGGACGGGTATCGTCTGCAGACCGGTTTTGCCTATGAGGATTATCCGGTTTGGAGCTATCTGGTTCAGGGTGTGGAAGTGGTACGGACCATCGCTCTCATGCAGGGCCGTAATACGGTGGGGATATCTTACCGTATCAGAAACCGCTCTCAAAGCGCCGTGACATTGACAGTCCGTCCGCATCTGCAATTTGTTCCCAAGGGTCAGCGGCTGCGGACAGAGCAGCAGTTCTCGTGCCGAATGGAAGATATGGGGCAAAGCGGTGACACCGGCGCATACAGCGATGCGCGGGAGCCGGGCAGAGTCCGGATCCGAAAGGGGCAGATTACCTCCAACGGACAGACGCTGTATCTGCGCACCAATGGGATATGCGCGGAGATACCGGTTCAATATCATGAGGATCTGTACTATGGCGATGATGTGAGAGACGGCAAGATGGCGCTGGGCCGCACGGCGGTAAATCATGAGATATATTTTGACGTGGAGGCCGGTGAAGAGAAAACACTGGAAATTGTGTACGGAATAGAGGAAAAACTGGCCAATATGACAGAAATCTTGCAGAATGTATCAAATCATAGAAAGAATCTGCAGGAGAGATTTCATGATGAGACCGCCAGGGCACTGGCGGCCGCGGCGGATCAGTTTATCTCTTATCGGGATTCCACCGGGGAAAAGACTATTCTGGCAGGCTTTCCCTTTTTTGAGGACTGGGGGCGGGACACTATGATCGCGCTGGTGGGGTGCTGTCTGTCTACCAGACAGTATGATACGGCCAGGAGTATCCTGCGGACGTTTATGGTTCATTGCCGCGGGGGCCTGATGCCCAATCTGTTCCCCGAGGGCACGGAGGCGGCCGCGTACAATACGGCGGACGCGGCGCTGCTGTTTATTCTTGCCGTATATGAGTATCTGCGCAGGACGGGGGACAATGCCTTTGTGAGACAGGCATATCCTGTGATGCGGGATATTGTCTATTGGTATGCGAACGGGACGGATCACGGGATACACATGGATCAGGACGGTTTGATCATGGCGGGGCAGGGATATGATCAGGTGACATGGATGGATGTGCGGGTAGAGGATATCCTTCCCACGCCCCGTCACGGAAAGCCGGTGGAGATCAATGCGTACTGGTACAATGCCCTGCGCGTTATGCAGGAACTGTACGACGCCGGACTGGGCGAGGCCGGGCAGTTCCAGACAAGTCTGCCGGGAGGAGACTCGCCTGGGGCGCATGTACCCCAGGGCGCCCGGGCCGAGGAGGGGATCCCCCGGCCAGAACCGGATTACGGCGCCATGGCGGACCGGGTGTATGCGGCGTTTGAGCCGCTTTACTGGAATCAGGAAAAGGGATGCCTGCGGGATGTGATATCCGGCACAGAGGCGGACGATCAGATACGGTGCAACCAGATATGGGCGGTGTCCCTGCCCTTCTCCCTGTTGCCCAGGGATAAGGAAAAACAGGTGGTGGAGACAGTGTTCCGCAAGCTTTACACACCGCTGGGGCTGCGGACGCTGGATCCCCAGGACAGCCAGTTTCATCCCTTTTACGGAGGAGCGCAGCTGGACCGGGATCTGGCGTATCATCAGGGAACCGTGTGGACCTTTCCCCTGGGAGGGTATTACCTGGCCTACCTGAAGGTGAACGATCATTCCCGACAGGCCAGGGCGTATGTCAGGGAACAGCTCAGAGGGATCGAAACGGCTTTGCGGGAGGGCTGTGTGGGGCAGCTGCCGGAAATCTATGACGGCGGCGATCCCATAAACTCCAAGGGTTGTTTTGCCCAGGCCTGGAGCGTGGGCGAGATCTTGCGGGTTTACGAGGTGCTGGAGCATGTATGACAATTATATTTTTGACCTGTATGGGACGCTGGCGGATATCCGCACCGATGAGGAAAAGCCTTATGTGTGGGAGAAAATGGGCGAACTGTATGGCTCCATGGGAGCGGCCTATACGCCCTCTCAGCTCCATGCCGCCTTTCGGAGGCTGGAGGAGGCAAGCACTGTGCAAATGCAGAGGGACGCGGCAGTCTTCGGGCAGAGGGATGTGCTGGCGGAGCCGGATCTCACAAGGGTCTTTCAGCGGTTGTATCAGGAGAAGGGAGTGGCCTGCGACCGGCAGAGCGCCCGGATGACGGCAATCTTTTTCCGCGCCTTGACCAGACAGCTACTGCGGGTGTACGATGGGGTAAAAGAGACGTTGGCAGAGCTGCGTGCCAGAGGAAAGAGCCTGTATCTGCTGTCCAATGCCCAGAGCGATTTTACCAGGCCGGAGCTGGAGCTGCTGGGGCTTGCGGACTGCTTTGACGGGATCCTGATCTCCTCCGAGGAGGGCTGCAAAAAGCCCTGCCAGGCGTTTTACCGCAGACTGCTGGAGCGGTATGACCTGAATCCTGCGGACTGTCTCATGGTGGGAAACGATATGGAGTCGGATATCGCGGGGGCGGCCAACGTGGGTATGGACAGCCTCTATCTGCATACGGCGACCTCCTCTCAGGGCGGGGGCCGATATCGTCCCACCTATCAGGTGACGGACGGTGACTGGGGGAAGGCAGCGGACATTTTGCTGGGAGAGGATGGCGGTCTGGCTGCGTGTACAAATTTTGGAAAGGAATGGGCGGAAAAATGAATCTGGGAAAGAGGAAGAGCTACGAGGTCTCAGGGCAGGAGGTCGCATTGACGTTTGAGCGGGGCGAGGCGAAGGTGCGGGCGATCACGCCATGGATCGTCAATGTTTTTTACGGTTTGGAGAGCCGGGAGCAGGACTCCAAAGCCATAGAGGGTGATAAACGGCAGCCGGTGGAATTGACGGTGGAGGAACGGGAGGACGGCCTGTGGATCGGTACGGGAAAGATCTTTGTCAGGGTCAGCGACGATTTTTATGTGGACTTTTATGATGAGGCGGGCCATGCGGTGTGCGAAGATTACCGGGGAGAGCGCAGACCCCTGCAGGTACTCAGCGACGAGGCATTGAAAGTCCTAGCCAGCGAAGGGCACAGGGCCGACCAGGGGGCGGGCCATGCTTTTGACGTGCTGAAACGTCTTAACGGGGATGAGCATTTTTACGGGCTGGGGGACAAGACCGGGTTCCTGGATAAGCGGGGATATGACTATGAGATGTGGAATACGGACAATCCCGATCCCCAGGTGGACAGCTTTAAGGCGCTGTATAAGTCCATTCCCTTTTTCATGGCGTTGACGGGGGAGCATGTGTACGGTATTTTCCTGGACAACACCTGTAAGAGCTTTTTCAATATGGGGCAGGAGTCCCGGGAGTACTATTATTTTGGCGCGGAGGCGGGTAATCTGGATTATTACTATATGGCGGGAGACTCCATGGCAGAGGTACTTTCCTGCTATACCTGTCTCACGGGAACCTGTCCCCTGCCCCAGAAGTGGACATTGGGCTACCACCAGTCCAGATGGGGGTACGCCACTTTGGAGGATATGGAGGAGATTGCCGGGGGTATGCGGGAGCGGGACATCCCCTGTGACGCCATCCATTTTGATATCGATTATATGCAGGATTACCGCGTATTTACCTGGAATGAAGGGCGGTATTACGGGGATGCCGCGGGATACCTTGCGTCGCTGGCGCGGCGGGGATTCAAGCCTGTGGTTATCAATGATCCGGGCGTAAAAAAGGAGACGGGTTATTCCGTCTATGACGAGGGCGTAGAAAAGGGGTATTTTGCCAGGACGCCCCAGGGGGAAGTCTATATCAACGCGGTGTGGCCGGGGGACGCCGCCTTCCCGGACTTTGGCAATCCGGCGGTGCGACAGTGGTGGGGAGAGAAACAGCGTTTCCTGCTAGATAAGGGCGTCCGGGGCATCTGGAACGACATGAACGAGCCCGCCAGCTTTAACGGACCGCTGCCCCAGGACGTGGTGTTTACGGACGGGGACCGCGAGGCAAATCATGCCCAAATGCACAATGTGTACGGGCATCTAATGGCAAAGGGCACATACGAAGGACTGAAACGCCTGGACGGGCGCAGGCCCTTTGTGATTACCAGGGCCTGTTATGCGGGCAGTCAGAAGTACACTACCTGCTGGACCGGGGACAATCACAGCATCTGGGCGCATTTGCAGATGGCGATCCCCCAACTGTGCAATCTGGGACTGTCGGGTATGCCCTTTGCGGGCACGGACGTGGGCGGTTTCGGCTCGGATACCACCGGTGAACTGCTGGCCCGCTGGGTACAGGTGGGATGTTTCTCACCGCTGTTTCGCAACCACAGCGCCATGGGAACCAGGCGGCAGGAGCCGTGGCAATTCGGTCAGGAAGTGTTGGATATTTACAGAAAGTATGTGAAACTGCGTTACCGCTGGATTCCCTATTTTTACGATCTTTTCCGTGAGACGGAAGGGACGGGAGCGCCGGTGATGCGCCCCCTGGTATATCACTACGAAAAAGACGAAACAGCCAGAACCTGTAACGATGAGTTTATGGTGGGAGACCGGATATTGGTTGCGCCGGTGGTCTGCCAGGGCATGAGCAGGAGGATGGTATATCTGCCCGAGGGCGTCTGGTACGATTATTGGACGGATGAAAAGTTTACCGGCCCGGTATGGGTGATCCGGGAGGCGCCCCTGGACGTATGCCCCATCTATGTAAAAGCGGGCAGCGTGATCCCTGCCATGGAGCCTGTGTCCTATGTGGGCGAGAAGGAGGAGGATACCCTGCTCCTGGACGTGTACCCGGGCGAGGGAGAGTGGGAGCACTACCAGGACAACGGGGAGGACTTCGCCTACCGGGATGGAGAGTACAACCTGTATCGGTTTACCGTGGACGAAAGCGGTCAGGTGCAGGGACGGCTCACGCATCGCGGCTATGAGAAGACTTACCGCAAGGTGCTGGTAAACCGGTTTGGCTCCGTGACGGAGTTTTCAAACAGTCTTTTCACAACCTCATAACAGAGTTTAGGGCGGCGGTATTCGTCCACGATTCCCTTGTTGTTCATGGTGCGGGGGCGGCCGAACCAGCATTCCTCGCTGATGCGGATATCGCAGAACTGCCAGATGTAGACCCCTGCGCAGTCGGGGTAGGACAGCACGGCCTCCAACTGTTTTTGCAGGATACGGGCCTGGCATTCCTCGCTCCACTTGGTGGCATAGCCGCTGCGGTATCCGTAGATCCCTCCCGCGCCAATCTCCGTGATCAGGAAGGGCTTGCCCGCGCCGCCGGTCTCATTCTGCACCCATTTATACAGATCGTCCAGGTATTCCGCCGGGGGTGTGTCGTGGTACCAGAGGGGATAGATATTGTAGGACACCACATCCGGCAGGTCAAAACAGATATCGGACTTAAACTTGCAGCTGGCAAAGGAACAGGGGCGGGAGGTATCCAGGGAACGCAGCAGATCAAACTGCTGCCTGTAACATTCTCTGCCGTATTCGCTCTCGCTGGCGCATTCGTTTAAAATGCCCCAGATATAGATAGAGGGGTGGTTGTAGTGCAGCTCCACCATCTCCCGGATCACCTGCTCCGCCTGGGGCTCGAAGTGAGGGTTCTGCATCTGTTCCAGACTCAATCCCCGGGCATGGTTTTCCTCCCATACCAGGATGCCCTGCTCATCGCACAGATCCAGAAAGATCTCATCGTTGGGATAGTGGGCGGTGCGGACGGAGTTGGCGCCCATATGCCGGATCAGCGCCAGATCGGCGGCCATGGCGGCAAAGGGGAGCGCGCAACCAAACTGCGGGTGATCCTCATGGCGGCACAGTCCCTTGATATGCAGAGGGCTGCCGTTTAGAAGGATCTGCTTTCCGTCCACACGGACTTCGCGAAATCCGAAACGGTCTATCAGGTCATCAAAGGGTTGTCCGTCTTTTTCCAGGATTCCCACCACATCATACAGGATCGGAGCCTCGGGAGACCAGGGCGTCACGTTGTCAAAAGTCAGTTCCCCGGTGAGCAGATTCCTGCCGGGGAACAGGGTCTGCCCGGAAAAAACCAGGGATTGATCCACAATGCGGACATGCAGATCTACCGGCTCTGCCTCAGACAGATTATGAAGGGCCGTTTCCACCCGGACATGCCAGTGTCCCTCGATAAGGCAGGGCGTCACATGTATATATTCGATAAAGGATCTTTCAACCTGTTCCCGGACCACAGGGCGGGAAACACCGCCGTAGGACATATAATCGTTGGGCACATGCAGGGCGCTTTCTTCCGAAAAGCGGTTGTCCGCTATGATTTCCAGCCTGTGCGCACCGGAGGGCATATCCCGGATCAAGGCGGAAAATGCCGTGTAGGCATTGTAATGCTTTGCGACACATTGTCCGTCCAGCAACACGGTGGCCGTATGGCTGACACCCTTGCAGACAATACGCAGATTTCCCTCTCCCACAAACGTCGTCGTATAACGGCCCTCTCCCCGGTACTGTCCAAAGTCGGGATAATTCTCCCAGCAGCTGGGAGTGGAGACCTGATAATCCCGCCCGGCGTACTCGCCCTGAAGGGGAGTGAACTGCCATAGCCTTCCTGTGAGTTCTTCCTGTTTTCTGATGCGGTGTGTTGCAAATGTGCGTACCATCTCTTTTCTCCTTTTCTTTCATGGGCAACAGGCCGATGCCTTGCAGACGGACAAGCCCCAGGTACAGCGCCGAAAAAGGCGTATATTCTTTGGGTATTTTCTATATAATTAAGCATAACATATTACCGGGCTGTCCGCCACCCGGAAAACAAAAAAGGGCGTATTAAAAAAGGGGCCGCAGCCCCTTCTTTCCGGTTATACCGGATCATTGTTTACAGTGAGCCTGGATTGCCCGGTTTGTGAAAGCGGCAGTTCCCGCTCCGCCGGCGCGGTCGATATTGGCGGTAAAATCGCCGCCCGCCGCATACATCTTTCCCAGGCCGGACAAGATCTCATCCGAGCAGCGGTAATAATGTTCCGTGATAAAGCCCTGCAGCTTATCCACCAGTGCCTGTGCCTGCGCGGATGCGGGATCGGTGTCTTTTATCCGCCCAAATTCCGCAAATATGGACATCAACTGTCCTGCCAGGGTCTGTTCTTCCTCCTGCGGGCGGTTCCCGGATTTGGCCTCGTATTCCTTATATTCGGGCGTATTTCCCCAGGACGCTCTGGCCTGCGCCGCGTATTCATCCATTTTGCTCGTGTCAAATGCTGAAAAATCCATAGCTTTTTCTCCTTTCAATTTTATTCCACGAGCAAGTTCGATCAGATCCTCCAGATGTTCCTTTTTCATCCGGAGCAGGGCGATCTGCTGATCCAGCGCCCTGTCCCTGTCAAAATGGGGACTTTCGATGATCCGACGGATTTCCTTTAAAGGGAACTCCAGCTCCCGGAACAGTAATATCTGCTGCAGGCGTTCCAGATCCGTATCGTCATACAGTCTGTACCCGGCATCGGTGTGTCCTGCCGGACACAGCAGGCCGATCCTGTCATAATATTGCAGAGCGCGTATACTCACTCCGGCAAGCTTGCTGACTTCATGTACCGTTTTCATGGCCCTCTCCTCCTCGTGTAACATCAATATAAACTATTACGCAGCGTAGGAGTCAATAGCAATTTTAAAGTTTTTTATTTTATCTGTCTGCATTTCACCTCCACTATCATGCCACTCTGCAGGGATATCTGGAACGTGTTTTCCCTGTCATTGGTCTCGATATCGCATATTCCCATATCGTCCGCGTCGTTGAGCAGTTCAAAAAGTTTGTCCTTAAAGTAATCCATGAATTTCTCCTTTCGTGGAACATTCCGTTCCTGCTGTGGTATTTTGTCAAAATACAGGTTATCTATAACAAGTATGACAACGTAAATTGACGATTGCAAGAGAAAAGGGTTGACATATATCGACAGGAAATGACAGGATTCAGGAAAGTGTGTGCTGCAAGGCGGTACGCGCGCAACAGGACATAACAAAAAGTGTCCCGGAATGTGAGCTTTGGTTGGTAGACGGAGAATATTTTTCGGTCTATAATGCAAATAAAGCGAACATAAGTAGGAAAAATATAGAGAATGGGGGAAATGTCATGGAAGAGATACTATGTATTCGGAATCTGTGTAAACGCTATCCTTCCTTTGCGTTGCGGAATGTGTCCTTTGCTGTGGAAAAGGGGAGAATCATGGGATTTGTGGGACGAAACGGGGCGGGCAAGACCACGACGCTGAAGTCCATTATGAACCTGGTGCATCCCGACAGCGGGGAAATCTGCTTTTTCGGCATGGAGCTGGGGGACAGGGAGCAGGAGATCAAACAGCGGATCGGCTATGCCGCCGGGGGCATCAGCTACTATCACCGCAGGAGGATAGGGGATATCATCCGGGTGACGAAGACTTTTTATTCCAACTGGGACGATGGAGTCTGCGGGCGGTATCTGGAAAAGTTTGCCCTGCATCCTGAAAAGAGACTGACGGAACTGTCGGAGGGGATGAAAGTAAAATTTAACCTTACTCTGGCGCTTTCCCATCACGCGGAATTTTTGATTCTGGACGAGCCCACCAGCGGACTGGATCCGGTATCCCGGGAGGAGTTGCTGGAGATATTTCTGGATCTGGCATCCCAGGGCGTGTCTATTCTGTTTTCCACGCATATCACTTCTGACCTGGAAAAATGCGCGGACGCCGTCACTTATATCCGGAAGGGGGAGATCGTCGCCTCCCGGCCCAGGGAGGATTTTACAGAGCGGTATCGGCTGGCGGCAGTGCGCGGCGAGCTGACAGCGGAGCAAAGAAAGCTGGCCCAGGGAATCCGCCGCGGCAGGGACGGGCAGACAGCGCTGATCCTGCGGGAACAGGAGGACAGAGCCAGGCAGGCCGGGATGGACGGGATCACTCCCGCCGATCTGGAGACTGTTATAATACACCTGGAAGGGGGTACATTATGAGTACACTGATCAAAAAAGAATTTACCCTGACGGCTGCGCCGCTCACATATGTCTTCCTGGCCTTTGCGGGGATGACCATGATTCCGGGATATCCTGTCCTGGTGTGCGGATTCTTTATCTGCCTGGGTATCTTTTACACCTTTCAGTTTGCCAGGGAGTACAATGATGTGCTGTTTACGGCTCTTCTGCCGGTGCGAAAAAGGGATGTGGTGAGGGTCCGCTATCTCTTTGTGGTCTGTATCCAGCTATTGGGCGTTTGCGTCTGCGGCATGTTGACGATACTGCGCATGACAGCGCTGCGGGACGCGCAGGTGTACCGGACCAATCCTCTGATGAACGCGAATCCGGCTTTTTTGGCATACCTGTTGGTGATTATGTTGCTGTTCAACCTGATTTTTCTGGGAGGCTTTTACAGGACGGCCTACTATTACGGAAAGCCCTTTGTGCTGTTCTGTGTCGCGGCCTTTGCGGTGGTGGGATTGGGCGAGACATTGCATCATATTCCCGGTCTGACCTGGTTAAACGACTGCGAGGGGGCGGGCGTGGGGCGTCAGTTGGCGTTGCTGGTGGCGGCCGTTCTGATATATGCCGCCGGAACACTACTGTCCATGAAACGCTCGGAAGAGCGCTTTGAAAAGCTGGATCTGTGAATGCGTCTGATATGTTTCAATAAAGGAAGAGGAAATGGCGATGCTGAGTGAAAATCTGTACAATCTGCGTAAACTGCATAAATTTTCCCAGGAACAGGTGGCTGACCGCCTGGGAGTCTCCCGGCAGGCGGTGGCCAAGTGGGAGACCGGGGAGACAGCCCCGGATATTCATAACTGCGTGGCGCTGGCCCAGCTCTATGACGTGTCCATAGACGAACTGGTGAACTATGACGGGACTGGCAGCGGCATGATGGTTCCTCCCAGAGGCAAGCATCTGTTCGGCGTTGTGACCCTGGGGGACAAGGGCCAGATCGTGATTCCCCAGCGGGCCAGAAAGATATTCCATCTGAAGACCGGGGACCGGCTGGTGGTGCTGGGCGACGAGGCCCAGGGCATAGCCCTTGTCAAAGAAGACGATATGCTGTGCCTGATGAACGAGGTGCGGCAGGCACAGCAGGAGCAGGGGGACTGACCCCTGCTCCTGTTGACAAATAAAACCAAAAAAAGTCGGGCGGAGAACAAAAACTGCTGTTATACTGATATTGCGATCGTAAGACTGGAATTGTGTCAATGATGCAAATGTTGCCTCATACATGGTATTTTCCTCCTTTTGGAGATCGCCCGATCTCCGGCTCTGCTTTGACATGGTTTTGGGAAAACTCTATGTTTACAGTATAAGGAGAAATTATCTGGAAGTCTATAGATATTTACAGCAATAATGGGGAGATTTTACAGAAGACTTATAGGAGTCATGAAAGTGATTACAAGCAAAATCGTTTTCCGGTATGTGGAAAATTCAGTCTCAAACGCCTGGTCTAAGGCGGTCAGCCTATCAACGAGAAAAGCCGGGAGTTGGGATTCAGTGATCCTTTTATCCCTCCCGGCGTTTTCGTTTCGGTTATGACAAACTGCTCAGCCAGTAGCAACAGACTGCGGCATTCATGTTTTAGCTCTTGGATTTTTTCTTGCCGCCCACCAGGAAGAAACTGCACAGCAGGGCGACCACATACAGCACGATGGTCACATACAGCACGGTCTGATAGCCCACGGGATTGACCTTGGTAAATCCGCCGTGACCGTCGCTGACATCCACCTTACTGCCCACATGTCCCACGATAAAGCTGGCCAATTGGTTGCCGGTGAGTCCGGCGATGGCCCAGGCGGACAGGGTAATGCCGTGGATGGCGCTGATATTCTGCATACCGTAATGGTCGGACAGCAGAGTGGGCACATTGCTGAAACCGCCGCCGTAACCTGCGTTTACCACAAACAGCAGTACCAGCACCAGAATCAGCAGCAACGTACTCTGTCCCATATCCGCGATACCTCTTGTGACAATCACCAGGCCGGTGGCGACGATGGACAGGATGAGCATAATCTTATATACGGTATTTCTGTCTTTCATGGTATCCGCCCACGCGGAGAATCCCAGGCGTCCGCCTGCGTTGAATACGGCGGTAATGGAGGACAGCACTCCGGCCATACCTGCCAGACCGATACACTTGATAATCATTTTTTCCTGAGAGATCAGCGCCAGGCCGCAGGTGATGTTGATGTAGAACATCAGCCAGATGCCGATGAACACCACGGGCTTGGTCTTGATCACATCGATGGCTCTCGCACCCTTTTCCTGGGATGCAGGCTCATGCCAGTCTGCGGGCTTGGCCAGCAGCAGATGACCTACAAACATCATCACGAAATATACCGCAGCCAAAATCAGGAACATCTGCCAAGTGCCCAAAGATTTCTGAAGAGCCTGCATGATGGGGCTGGCGATGGCCTTGGCGGCACCGAAACCCGCCACGGCCAGGCCGGTGGCCAGACCCTTGCGATCCTGAAACCACAGCATCAGCGTTTTAACAGGGGACAGATAACCGGTTCCCAGGCCGATGCCCATGATAAAGCCGTAACAGATGTAGATGCCGATCAGGGCTAGTACGCTACCTTTTGTGTATCCCGAGGCTGCAAATTGTTTTCCGCCGTACCAGATAAAGAATCCGGTGCCCGCCATACCTGCGGCAAAGCAGATGGCGGCGATCAGCGAGGAGCGATGGATATCTTTTTCCACCACATTGCCCAGAAAAGCGGCGGACATGCCCAGGAAAAAGATGGCAAAGCTGAAGGCCCACTCGGTAGCACTCTTGGAGAAACCGATATAGTCGGCAATCTCCTGGCTGAAAATGGACCAGCAGTACACGGTGCCGATGCTGCAATGCAGCAGAAGTGCCGGAATGGCGGCACGGATCCATTTGTTTTGAATGTTTTTCATAAGTACACTCTCCTAAATTGTGAAATAATGATTAAATAATTATAAACACCGAAGTTATTTTACTCCTAAAGTCTCTATTTTTCAATACTGGAGAAAAAGAATTTGCAATAATTTTCACAGATTTATTGACATTTTGAGTAAAACATTTTAATCTAGAGTAAAGAAGTGCTTAAGCTACATAATTGAGGAGGATACAAGGGGTATGAAAAACAAATTATTGGCGGTGGCATTGTGTGCATGCATGACAGGGGCGCTTTTAGGCTGCGGGGGCCAGCCTGCGGCATCTTCGGGTGAGTCCACGGAGACGGGAAATACGGGGGCAGGAAACGCGGAGGCCAGCGTGGAGCCTTCCGGGGAATCTTCTGCGGAGCCTTCCGAGGAGCCCTCTGCGGAGAAACCCGCCGTGGAGCCTGTGATTCGTGAGGGGGATTACACGGGCATTAAGACGGCGGCCAACGGGGCGAGGGTATCAGTACATGATCCCTCCATCAAAGTATATGACGGCAAATATTATATCTACGGTTCCCATATGACCGGAGCCACATCGGAAGATCTGCATACCTGGCAGTATATCGGGAACGGGTATACTTCCGACAATCCTCTTTTTGAGGATCTGTTCAACGAAGAGCTGACCATATTTGACTATTCCGGAGACTATGGCAACGGCGGTTACGCGGTGTGGGCGGAGGATGTGATCTACAACGAGGCCATGGGGAAATATGTGATGTATTTCTGCACCTCTTCTACCTATATTAAGTCCAATCTCTGCTATGCCACGGCGGATAAGCCGGAAGGGCCGTATGTATACCAGGGGGAGCTGCTGTATTCGGGATTTACAGCCAATGATATTGACCGTACAGATGTGTACGACTATGTGGAGGAGGCCGACGCGGCGGATACCTACCTGAGAGGGAACGGCGAGTATGACAACCAGCTTTGGCCGAACTGCATTGATCCGGCTCCCTTTTATGATAAAGAGGGACGGCTGTGGATGACATACGGCTCCTGGTCGGGCGGTATCTTTATACTGGAGCTGGATCCTGAGACAGGCCTGGTGATCCATCCCGAGGCGGATCCGGAAAACGAGGTTGATCCCTACTTTGGCAAACGCCTGCTGGGAGGCGGCCATCAGTCCATCGAGGGTCCCTATATTCAGTACGATCCAAACACGGATTACTATTATCTGTATCTGAGCTATGGCAGCCTGGAGCGCACGGGGGGCTATCAGATCCGTGTGCTGCGCAGCGATAAACCGGACGGAGAGTATGTGGATATGGGAGGACAGCGTCCGCTGAAAGGCTATAACAACGCTTATTACGGCCTGAAACTGTCTGGCAATTACTATCTGCCAAGCTGCAAATACGCCTATATGGCCACCGGCGGTATGTCCACCTTTATCGATACGGACGGAAAGCAGTATGTCTGCTACCACACCCGTTTCAACAACGGCAATGAATACCATGAGCCCGCAGTGAAACAGATTTTCATGAACCAGGAGGCGTGGCCGGTGCTGGCGCCCTATACCACCACGGGAGAAACCCTGTCGGAGAGCGGCTATGACAGAGCGGAGCTGGTGGGAGAGTATTATTTTATCAACCAGGGAATGAAGATTGACAAGGAGATCACCCAGCCGGTGATGATCGACCTGCATGAGGACGGAACGGTCACAGGCTCCATAGTGGGAACCTGGACGGTGACAGAGGGGACGCCCTACGTGCATATCACCTATGACGACCACGAGTACAGCGGCGTATTCTGCGCCATGAAGGATCAGGCGGGTACGGATGTGATGACTTTCTCCGCCGTAGGCGTGAACGAAAGCATCTGGGGCGTGAAATATTAACGCAGTCACACGGCGGTAATCAAAAGCGAAAAGCGGCATGGGCGCTTTCTGCCCGGAGGAAAAGAGGTAAGCGTGGATAAGCGATATACAAAGCTGGATTTACTGAAAGATATTCTGTTCACTCTGCTGGTGGGGATACTGATGTACGCCTACTGGGCTTTTACGCTGATGGTGGCCTCCATCATTCTGGTCAACGTATGGCATGTGACATGGCAGCAGCTGCTGTTTATCGCGCTGGGGCTTACCGCCTTGTCGCTTGCCGCTTATGCGGTTCATCTGGTAAAAAAAAGGAAAAGAGAGCGCGCAAACTCGTAGATCTGGACGCGGCTGCACATCCCGGGGTATCGAAACCCCGGGATTTTTGTCTATAACCATTGACTTTAGGAAATAATGGGTTTAATATAAAGTCGTTTTTGGGAGGAGATGGGAAAATATGTTTTTGGTTTATTTTGTCCTGTGGATAATATTCAATGGAAATATAACGCCGGAGATCTGTGTTTTCGGCGTCCTCATCGCGGCGCTGCTCTTTGCTTTCACCTGTAGATTCATGGACTACAGTGTGAAAAAGGAGTTTCGGGTCTACCGTAAGCTGGGGAAACTGCTGCGCTATGTTTTTGTGCTGGTCGTAGAGGTGGTCAAGGCCAATCTGGGCGTTATACATCTGATCCTGACGCAGAAGGAGGAGATACAGCCCGTGTTGGCGCGTTTTCACAGTGATCTGAAAGGCCCGGTGGCTCAGACGCTACTGGCCAATGCCATCACGCTGACGCCGGGCACGATCACGGTCATGCTGGAAAACGGGGATTACACCGTTCACTGTCTGGATGAAAGTCTGGCGGAGGGCATGAACAGCAGTATTTTCACCCGGCTCGCGGAGGATATGGAGAGGCAGTAAAGCAGGGAGTACAGACCCTGCGGGACAGGAGGAGGTAAACATGGACAGTGCGGTACCGGGTCTGGGACAGGCTTATCATATTTTGTTTATCGGGGCATTGGTGTTTTTGGCGGTCATGGTCATCCTGTGTCTGATCAGGGCGATTATCGGGCCGCGGATCGCGGACCGCATCGTGGCGGTGAATATGATGGGAACCATGGTCATGGTGATCATCGCCATACTGGCGCTGCTCCTGGAAGAGGGATATCTGGTGGATATCTGTCTGATCTATGCCATGATCAGTTTTCTGGCGGTAATTATACTGACCAAAGTATACCTGGGCGTGTATACGGAGTGGAAACAACATGGGAGAAAGGACGGGGTGTAGGCTATGGCGGTTTGGGAATGGATACGATTTGTGGCGGGAGCCGTTTTTCTGCTCATCGGCCTGGGCATATTTGTGATAGAGATGATCGGGGTATTTCGCTTTCGGTACGCGCTGAACCGCATGCATGCCGCCGCCATGGGAGATACGCTGGGGATCGGCAGCTGCCTGCTGGGACTGATCATCCTGTGCGGATGGAATTTTACTTCGCTGAAACTTTTTCTGATCATTTTGTTTCTGTGGCTGTCCTCTCCCACCTCCTCTCACCTGATCGCCAGGCTGGAAGTGGCTACGGACGAGGAACCGGAGAAACATTACCGCAGGATCGTGATGGAGGACGAACAGGCGGCGGAGCTCGGGACAGAGCTCGGGACAAAGCCCGGGATAAAGGAAGGAGAGTGACGGCGATGACGGTGTTTACGGCTATTTTGTTTCTGTTTCTGATTGTGTGCGCGGTGGCGGCCAGTCTGTCTAAAAGCCTGCTGAACACGGTGCTGATCTTTATGACCTACAGCCTGGTCATGTCGATCATATGGGTGATTCTGGAATCTCCCGATCTGGCGATTACCGAGGCGGCGGTGGGAGCGGGTGTGACAACGGTGCTGTTCGTGCTGACCCTCAAGAAGATTCATGCCATCATGGGAGCGGATAAGGCGGAGAAGGAAGAGGATCTGGAATATAGAAGGAGGCGGAGGCAGTGAGCAGGAAAGTACCGCAGGAGCAATATGAAAAGACTCTGTCCTACAAGCTGAAGACCTGGCTGGAGGGCAGCCGGGATCCCTATCTGGATAATCTGGAGATGAAGCCCCAGAGCCCCCGCATGGAAGATGAGAATACACAGAAAAGATTTCTGGCGGACAAAAGACGGGAGCGGGACCGTATTTACGATACAAAACACAACAGGGAAATGGTGTTTTTTAATAAACTGTATCGGATATTCAGTTTTTTGTTTTGCATTCTGCTGGTGTCCATGCTGCTCATCGGCGTGGCGGATCTCCCACCCTTTGGGGAGGCGGACAGGCCGGTGAACAATGAGGTGTCCCAGCGGTATATAGAGAAAGGACTGCAGGAGACGGGGGCGGTGAACATTGTCACGGGTATGATCCTGGACTACAGAGCCTTCGACACGCTGGGGGAATCCCATGTACTGTTCATCGCCACATGCACGGTGCTGATCCTGCTTCGCGCTGACAACAAGACGGGTAAAAACAGCGAGGAGGAGGCGGAGGCCAACGACAGGGCCTACGAACCCAAAAACGACGTGATATTGCAGACGGCGGCAAGGATCCTGGTTCCGTTTATCGTTATCTTCGGGATCTATATCATTCTGTGCGGCCATCTGGGGCCGGGGGGCGGCTTTTCCGGGGGCGCGGTGATCGGCGCGGGGCTGATCCTGTATGTCAGCGCTTTTGGCTTTGCCAAAACCGAACGCTTTTTTACCGCTGCCACTTACAAATGGATGAGCTTTGGGGCGCTGGCCTGCTACTGTCTGTCCAAGACCTACTCATTTTACACGGGAGCCAACCACATCGAGAGCGTCATCCCCCTGGGTACGCCGGGAGCCATCCTCAGCAGCGGACTGATCCTGCTGTTGAATATCTGTGTGGGCGTGGTGGTGGCCGGCACGATGTACACGTTCTATGTGATGTTCCGCAAAGGAAATTATTGATGTCCGCCTTGGGGATAAAGGGAGGAAAATACCTTGGATTTCGGTAATCTGATTCGCAATTACGGAGAGGCAGTGGCTATGATTCTGTTTGGAATCGGTTTTTCCAATCTGCTGCTGCAAAAAAACCTGATCAAAAAGATCATCGGTCTGAATATCATGGATACGGCCACCTATCTGTTCCTGGCCCTGAAGGGCTATATAGACGGGCGCAAGGCGCCGGTGTTGACTGACGGTGTCCAGAGCGTGGAAGCTTATGTGAATCCCATACCCAGCGGCCTGGTGCTGACGGGGATCGTGGTGTCCGTATCGGTGACGGCGCTGATGCTGTCCCTGACGATCCGGCTCTACAGGCGATACCATACCCTGGATCTGGACGAGATCTCTACGCTGCTCAAAAAGGAGGAAAAGTGATGGAATTCATACGCAATTTCCCCTTTTTCTCTATTGTGCTTTCCCTGTTTTCCGGGCCGCTGTCCTCCATATTGGGGGGAAAATGGGCCAAAAGGGTCAACGGGGCTGTGATCGTGCTCTGCGGTCTCATGTCCTGCGCCGTGCTGTGGTATGTGTGCCGCACCGGGGAGGCATTTGTCTATACCATGGGGCATTTTCCCGCGCCCTGGGGCAATGAGATCCGGGCGGGCGTCCTGGAGGCGCTGATGGCGGCTTTTTTCTGCGTGATCATGCTGCTGTGCATGCTGGGAGGCAGCCGGGAGAGAGAGGCGGAGATCCAGTCCTCCAAACAGAATCTGTATTATATCATGGTGGATCTGCTGCTCTGTTCCCTGCTGGCGCTGCTCTATACCAACGATCTGTTCACCGCCTATGTGTTTGTGGAGATCAACACCATATCCGCCTGCGGCCTGATCATGATCCGGCAGAACGGCCATACTTTTGAGGCGGCCACCCGGTATATGATCATGAGTCTGCTGGGTTCGGGCCTTTTGCTGCTGGGACTGTGTTTTCTCTATGACCTGACGGGACATCTGCTCATGAGCAATATCCAGGAGGCGGTGCGCGCTCTGGCAGCCCAGGGGCAGTACCAGACGCCTCTGCTGGTGGCCATCTGCCTGATGAGCGTGGGACTGGCCATCAAGAGCGCGCTGTTTCCCTTTCATACCTGGCTGCCGGACGCCTATGGGTATTCCACCGTATCCTCTGCGGCGATCCTGTCTTCCCTGGTGTCCAAGGGTTATATCTTCCTGCTGGTCAAGATATTTTACCGCGTTATTGGATTTGATATCATCAGCGGCAGCAAAGTGATCCATGTGTTGTTTGTATTCGGCATCGCCGGCATGATCATGGGTTCTGTGGACGCCATACGGGAGAGCGACATCCGGCGGATGATCGCCTATTCCTCCGTGGCCCAGATCGGGTATATCTATATGGGGTTTGGCCTGGGTACGGCGGCGGGCGTAATCGCCAGCATCTACCATGTGATATGTCATGCGTCCACAAAATCTCTGCTGTTCGTGGCCGCCTCCGGTATTACCCAGGCCTCCGGGGGCCGCAGCAATTTTATGGATCTGGACGGCGCGGGTTACCGCGACAAACTGGCGGGGGTGGCATTTACCGTGGGTTCCCTGTCCATGGTGGGCGTTCCCATGTTCGCGGGCTTTATCTCCAAGCTGTTTTTTGCCCAGGCGGCGGTGGGGCATACCCTGAAAATGCTGCCCACACTGATCGCGCTGGCTGTGAGCACGATCCTGAACACAGTGTATTTTATGAAGACGGTGATCCGGATCTATACGCCCTTAAAAGCGGATGCGCTGCCGGAGGGGTATGAGGAGATTTCGGTGAGGAGGCAGCCCGCCAAGTCGGCGGCCATGATCCTGTTCATTCTGCTCAATCTGATCCTGGGACTGAACAGCGAGCCGGTGATCAGACTGATCGAACGGGGGCTGGAGATGTTTTCTTAGTGTGCAGCCCGATGTCCTTGCGGAGCCGGAGGAATATGTAGAGGTTTGAGGATTGGTTATGGGAGAATTATGGATTTTGAGTCCCGTCCTGATTGCGGCGGGCGCAGGAATCATCCTGCTGATACGGTCTTTTGCGGAACATTTGGCGCCTGTGCCAAAGAACGGGGAGTACCGCTCCGGGAGATGGGTATATGGACTGGCCGTCGGCGCGTTGCTGGCGGCGGCCGTGCTGGCTTTGGGGGCGGCGTGGAGCGGCGACAAAAGTGTCACACTGTTTTATCTGATGGAGGACGTACCCATATTTTTCCGGGTGGACGCGCTGGGCAGATGGTTTGTGACGCTGGTCACGGCGGTGTGGGTTCCGGTGGGGATATACAGCCTTGTATATATGCGCCATGAGGGGGATGAAAAGCGGTTTTTCGGCTTTTACCTGTTGCTCTACGGCGTGCTGGTGTGCCTGGACTTTGCGGGGAATCTGGTGACGATGTACCTGTTTTACGAACTTATGACGCTCGCGTCATTTCCTCTGGTGCTGCACAACGGCAGCAGGGAGGCTATCATGGCGGCGCTGAAATACCTGTTCTATTCTCTCTGCGGGGCGTATTTGGGATTGTATGGGATCTATTTTCTCTACCGTTTCTGCAAGACGCCGGCTTTTGCGCCGGGAGGAGTGCTGGGTGAGGAGATCCTGGCGGGGCATGGCGGGGCGCTGTTGGTGGTGGTAATGCTGATGCTGGTGGGCTTTGGAGCCAAGGCGGGGATGTTTCCCCTGCACGCCTGGCTGCCTGCCGCCCACCCTGTGGCGCCCTCCCCGGCGTCCGCCGTTTTATCCGGCGTGATCGTAAAATCCGGCGTGCTGGCGATTATCCGGGTAGTCTATTATATCGTGGGACCGGATCTGCTGCGGGGCACCTGGGTGCAGTACGCGTGGATGGCATTGACGCTGGCTACGGTGTTTATGGGTTCCCTGCTGGCTTACCGGGAACCGGTTCTGAAAAAGCGTCTGGCCTACTCCACGGTGAGCAATCTGTCCTATATCCTGTTTGGTTTGGCGGTGCTGTCTCCGGCGGGTTTTACGGGCGCTTTGCTCCATGTGGCGTTTCACGGAATCATAAAATGCGGACTTTTTCTGACGGCGGGTATCTTTTTGCTGGACGGAAAGACCAGGGTGGAAGAACTGTCCGGTACAGGCAGGCGGATGCCCACGGTGTTGTGGTGTTATACCCTGTTCTCTCTGGCCCTGATCGGTATCCCTCCCGCCAGCGGTTTTGTGAGCAAATGGTATCTGGCCCAGGGCGCGCTGGGGGCGGGGCTGGGAGCCTGGGGATACGTGGGAACGGCGGTGCTGCTGGTCAGCGCCCTGCTCACCGCCGGATATCTGCTGCCTGTGGTGATGAAGGGTTTTTTCCCCGGAACACGTGAGGAAGGCCGGGAGCGGCGGGAGCCGAAGGCGGCTATGTTGATACCGCTGCTGGTTCTGGCGGCTCTGGCGCTGGGGATGGGTCTTTTTCCGGGACTTTTTACCGGTTACGCCGATGCTGTCGCAAGGTCGGTATTGTAGGAAAGGGGGAGAGGCGTAATGCATATTGCAGTGATGATCGCGGTGGTGCTGCTGCCCGTTCTGGGCGGGATCCTGATACCCATGCTCCCTTTCCGCGGCAGAAGAGAGATGCTTTGGTATATAGAGGCGCTGGTACTGATCAACTCGCTGCTGGTCATGACCGTGCTGTTTTTTCAGCCGGAAGAGGCGTTTGTGCTGTTCCGTTTTACCGGCAATCTGCGGGTGAGCTTTCATCTGGACGGAATGGGCAGGGTATTCGCCGCCATGGCAGCGGTACTCTGGCCTCTGGCGGTGCTGTACTCCTTTGAATATATGAAGAAAGAGGAAAACGAGAAGACTTTCTTTATGTTCTATGTGATCACCTACGGGGTGACGCTGGGGGTGGCCATGGCCGACAACATCCTGACCATGTACTTCTTCTTTGAGATGATGAGTCTGGTGACGCTGCCCCTGATCATGCATACCCGGACCAGGGAGGCAGTGCTGGCCAGCCGCAGCTATCTGTACTATATGATCGGCGGCGCGGCGTTTGCCTTTATCGGCATGATCTTTATCCTGTCCTATGGCTCCACCTCCGCTTTTGTGCCGGGGGGTGTGCTGGATATGGGCAAAATAGGGGACAAGACCAATCTGATGCTGTTTGTGTATGTGCTGTGTTTTCTGGGATTCGGCGTGAAGACCGCCATCTGGCCCTTCTCCAACTGGCTGCCCCGGGCGGGTGTGGCGCCCACGCCTGTGACGGCGCTGCTCCATGCGGTGGCGGTGGTCAACACGGGGGCCTTTGCCACCATGCGGGTTACCTATTACAGTTTTGGAACAGGGCTTTTGCGGGGAACCTGGGCGCAGGATGCGGTGATGGTCCTGGTGATCTTTACCATCGTATACGGATGCAGCCGGGCGCTAAAAGAGACCCATCTCAAACGGCGGCTGGCATGGTCCACGGTGAGCAACCTGTCCTATATCCTCTTTGGCGTGGTGCTGATGACGCCTCTGGGACTGACGGGGGCGCTGTGCCATATGCTGTTTCATTCTTTTATGAAAATTGGCTCTTTTTTCTGCGCCGGAGCGGTGATCTACAGGACGGAAAAGAGCTATGTGCATGAGTTGGACGGCCTGGGGCGAAAGATGCCGGGAGTCTTCGCGATCTTTACCCTGTGCGGTATGGCGCTGATGGGGGTGCCTGGCCTGGCCGGTTTTATCAGCAAATGGCAGTTGGCCCGGGCTGCCTTTGCCAGCGAAAACCCCCTGGCCTGGGCAGGGGTGGGAGCCTTGCTGATCTCGGCGCTGCTCACGGCTGTGTATATGCTGACGATCTCCGTGAGGGCCTTCTTTCCGGGTAAGGATTTTGACTACTGTGCCGTGCCGGATGTGAAGGATCCGGGATGGATGATGATGTTGCCGTTGGCGGTCTTTGTTATAGTGATCGTGATCTTTGGCCTGCACCCGCAGCCATTCTTGGAGGTCTTGCGGGATGTGGCGTCGGAAATGGGTGGGATGTGATGATAGATATGAGTCTGGCGGTGCTGGTTTTTATGCCTTTTTTGACAGGACTGGCCACATATTGGATCGGAAAAGCGGGCGATGGAAAGCGGGAGGGCCTGGGTATATCCCGTGGGGGGCGTATTGTGGCACTCTGCGCCGTGGCGGCGGAGCTGCTGTTGGCGCTGCTGCTGGCAGCCCTGTTTTACGGCAACTCCCGCATTATGCTGCTGCATCTATACGAGGAGACGGAGCTTGCGCTGGAGAGTTCGATTCCGGCGGTGTGCGGCTTTGGCCTGCGCTTTCGCATGGACGGCCTGCGGCTGATCCTGGCGGTGGTGGCGGCATTTATGTGGGCCATGACCACATTGCTGTCGGGGGAATACTTTGCCCGACATCGGCATGTAAGCCGCTTTTATCTGTTTTTGTTATGGACGCTGGGAGCGGTGATGGGCGTATTTCTGTCCGCGGATCTGCTCACCACCTTTGTGTTTTTTGAGATCATGTCCTTCACCTCCTATGTGTGGGTGGCCCAGGAGGAAAACGCTCCCTCCCTGCGGGCGGCGGAAACCTATCTGGCGGTGGCGGTGATCGGCGGCCTGGTGCTGCTGATGGGAATATTCCTGCTGTATCATGCATTGGGTACGCTGGAGATCAGCGCGCTGAGAGCGGCAGCGGAGGGCTGTGCGCAAAAGGGGACGCTGTACGCCGCGGGAGCCTGTATGCTGGTGGGATTTGGGGCCAAAGCGGGGGCCTTCCCCCTGCATATCTGGCTGCCGAAAGCCCATCCGGTGGCCCCTGCGCCTGCCTCCGCCCTGCTGTCTGGCATCCTGACCAAGACGGGAGTCTACGGAATGCTGATCCTCAGCTGCCAGTTGTTTTTGCATGACGGCAGATGGGGAATGCTGATGCTGGCTCTGGGCGTCATCACCATGACGCTGGGAGCGGTGCTGGCTGTGTTCTCTCTGGACCTGAAACGGACGCTGGCCTGTTCCTCCATGTCGCAGATCGGCTTTATTCTGGTGGGCGTGGGGATGCAGGGACTGCTGGGGGAAGAAAACGCCCTGGCGGCGCACGGAACGCTGCTGCATATGGTGAACCATTCCCTGATCAAGCTGGTACTGTTTATGGCGGCGGGGGTAATCTTTTTCAATATTCACGAACTGGATCTGAATAAGATTCGGGGGTACGGACGGAAGAAACCGCTGCTGAAAGGGATCTTTTTAATCGGTGCGCTGGCCATCGGCGGCGTGCCTCTGTTTGCGGGGTATGTGAGTAAGACGCTGCTCCATGAAAGCATCCTGGAATACGGCGGGGGCGCGCTGTTTACCGCTGTGGAATGGCTGTTTCTCGTATCCGGCGGGCTGACCGTTGCCTATATGACCAAGCTGTTTGTGGCTGTTTTTGTGGAAAAAAATATAGATGAGGCAAGGCAGGACGTTTATGATGAGAAAAGGCCCTACATGAACCGTGTCACCGGTTTCGCGCTGACTTTCAGCGCCTTTGTCCTGCTTTTCTGGGGACTGTTGCCGGGACTGACCATGGAGCCGGTGGCCCGGCTGGGGCAGAGCTTTATGGGTGTGGCCCGGGGCGGAGAGGCAGTGGCTTATTTCCATGTAAAAAATCTGTCCGGCGGGGCCGTTTCCATAGGAATCGGTATTTTGGTGTATCTGGCGGGGATAAGGGGATTGCTGATGAGAACCCGCACATCCGAGGCTCGGCAGGGAGGTATCCGCGGATTCCTGAAATGGCGGATGCCTGCGGAGTATGTGAATCCCTGGCCTGCCTGGCTGGACCTGGAGGATATGCTGTATCGGCCGCTGTTTCTCACGCTGCTGCCGCTGCTATGCGGCGTACTGTGCAGGATTATGGACAGTTTTGTGGATCTGACGGTGGTGCTGCTGCGCAGGACTCTGTATCGGGACAGTCCGCTGCCCCGGGAGCTGACGGAGGGCAATGCGGTGACTGCGGCGTTGGGACATCTGCTGAACGGTGTCCAGTGGCTGGGCAACCGTACCTGGAAACGCAGGCGTCCCACCCGGCGGGAATACGTGCATTTACTGGCAATGAAACATATGCGGATCAAGGAGGACGGATTTATCATCCGCCGCAGCCTGTCCTTTGGACTGTTACTGTTCTGTCTGGGCCTGGGACTGACGCTGGTGTATATCCTGCTCCTATAGATCCGCGACTTCCCGCAGCCCCTCGGGGCACAGCTCCAGCACCCGGCCGCATACCTCCCGGATGTATTTGCGGTCATGGGAAACGCTGATGACGGCTCCCGGAAAATTCCGCAGCAATTCCCGGATCACCGGCCCGGAGAGGGGGGAGAAATTGCGTGTGGGCTCATCCAGAATCAGTACGTTGCGATGCTCCATGCTCATTTTCAGCAACAGCAGCTTGGCCTTCTGGCCGCCGGAAAGATCCCGGATGGCGTGATTCATCTCCTGCACCGTATACTTCATACTCCCCAGATACGTGCGGATGCGGGTATTTTCCTCCTTGTCCCAGGTCTGGGACAGGTATTCCACCGGCGTCTGATCCAGGGCCAGCAATTCCTCGTAATTCTGGGGCATATAGGCGGCCCGGATATCGGTTCTCTCCAGGAGCTGTTTTGCGATTTCACGCAGCAGCGTGGTCTTGCCGACTCCGTTTTTCCCGATGATACAGACTTTTTCCGGGCCCCTGATCCGCAGCAGGATATCATGGGCCAGTTCCCTCTCTCCCGCCGCGAGTACCGGCAGCTCATAGTCGATGACCCATTTCCCGGCGGGAATCCCCTCCCCATGGGCAAAACGGAAAAAGATGGCCTCCTCGGCGTCGGGCCGTTTCGTCATCTCCTCCGCCTGGCGCTCAAAGCGCTTTTCCATGGATTTGAGGGAGTGTATCTTCTTTTTGAGCAGCGCGGCCTTACCGGGGTTTTGTCTGGAGATGACGTTCTGCTGGTATTCCACTTTCTCATAGATTTTTCGGAATCGTTCCTGTTGCTTGTCAAAAGCGGCTTTTTCTTCTTTTGCCAACTGCTCCTGCCGTTCCAGCCTTTCCTGCCGCGTCTCTACATATTCTCTGTAATTGGTATGGAACACGGTACACTGACTCTCGGTTTTCCGTTTTAACTGTTCCATATGCAGGATCATATTGGCGGTGTGTTCCAGCAATGTTTCATCGTGTGAAATATACAGCACCGGAAATGAACAGCCGCTTATAAAGCTCTCCAGCCACTCCAGAGTGCCGATATCTATATCGTTGGACGGCTCATCCAGCAAAAACAGACTGGGGCGCATACTCAAGATGCGAATCAATTGGATCTTGATTTTTTCTCCGCCGGAGAGCCGCCCCATGACGGCGTCGCTGTACGGCATATCCGCCGGTATGCCCAGTTGCCCGGCCAGAGAGGACAGTTCCTTATAATCCATATCCAAAAAGGAAGGATATTCGCTCAAAAATGCATAGACTGTTTTTGCCCTGTCCTGCGGGGACAGTTCCTGGGGCAGATAGCCGCATACTATATTGTTCTTGATGATCTCTCCATCATACTCCGCATAGTCCTCCACCAGAGCCGGGTCATACAACAGTTTCAGCAGGGTGGATTTGCCGTTTCCCTCCTCCCCGATGATGGCGGCTCTGTCTCCGTCGTTTACAGTGAAAGAAAGGTCTGTTGCCAGAGGGCGAAGATCTTTTTTGTGATAAATATTTAAATTTTTTACCTGTAACATGAATATACCTCCCGGTTAAAGATTTTCGGCATACACAGCCGGACCTATCCGCGGCAGGACTATAAAAAGCAGGGCAATAAAAAACTTCCGGTTCCACTGGGCAACCGAAAGCAGACTGCTGGCGCGTTTAACATGTTACAGGCGCAAAACGCCTGTCTACAGGATAAAGCAATACCGGATATCTATCAACGGTCACACAAAGAACACAGCCGCATAACCATACGCCGCAATGTTAAAGTCTCTGTGCAGTTACTGTTCATAGATTATCTCCGCATTGCTGCTCCTCCTTATTTTACCGATTATTTTTTAGTTTATCACATCCGGAAGGATATTACCAGCGGATTTGCAAAGTTTATGCACTATTTCTAAAAAAATAATAATTTGACGATTTACTCTTGACATATTTTTAAAAAAGAAATAGACTGATAGTACAACGGATAGAGAAAACAGGAGATTCGCATTTATGATGTGGAATCTGTGTTTTCTCTATTTTTTTTCAGGGAGAGCGCATGGGAGAAGGAGATAAATAAAGGAGGACTAATGACAAACAAATCTTTACACTGCTTCTTCAAAAACCTGCCCACGGAGCAGGAGATGAAAGATCGAATAGAAAGGAGGGAAGACTTAAAGAAACTGTTTGAGAGCTGGAATGCTGCTCAGCAGCGGGAGTTTCTGGACAGATGTACGGGGAAAAAGGGGTATAATATTCTGTATGACGCATATTTTAAGGAAGTCATGAATCCGGAATATGATCCGGAAAGGCTGGAATCTTTTTTGGCGGTAATGATAGGGGAGCCAGTGAAGATCCTGAAACTGTTGCCCAATGACGGGGTGCGCCTGGAAGACGAGAATACGCTGCTGGTAACGGATATTGTAGTGGAGCTGTCGGACGGTTCCATAGCTAATATTGAGGTGCAGAAAATAGGATACATGTTTACAGGCCCCCGTTGTTCCTGCTATCTGTCAGATATGATGCTGCGGCAATATAAGAGGATTCGTGCCAGGGACAAGAAAGCCTTTTCCTATGGGAAGATCAAAAAGGTGTATCTGATCGTATTGTATGAGACAAGCCCGAAGGAACTGCGGGATATGCCGGATACATATCTGCACCGCTCCAGACATGTATTTGATACGGGGCTGGGGGTGGACCTATTGCAGAGGTGCATTTTGATTCCGCTTGACATTTTCCGAAAGAGTATGCACAATAAAGCTATCAGCACGCTGCAGGAGGCCTGGCTTACTTTTCTGAGTGAGAGCCGCCCGGAGCGTCTGGCGGAACTGTTTCAGGCTTTTCCGCAGTTTATAGGGATGTATGAGACACTGTATAACATGGATAAGGATATGGTGAGAGCGATGGGATTTTTTTCAAAAGAGCTTAGGATCATGGACCAAAATACAGTACAGTATATGATAGACGAGATGGAAGGAACGATTGACCGGTTACGCTTGGAAAAGGACGAGCTGGAGGATCGGAAGAGCCAATTGGAGAGCCAGAACAGCCAACTGGAGAACCAGAAGAGCCAACTGGAGAACCAGAAGAGCCAACTGGAGAACCAGAAGAGCCAGCTGGAGAACCAGAAGAGCCAGCTGGAGGCTGAAAATGAAAGGCTACGTGCTGAACTGCATAGCTACCGGCAGAAACAGTAGTATAAAAGAAAATCGCTGAAGTCATATGACCTCAGCGATTTTTTATATCTCCGTTTTTATTGATACTTTTAACAGAAATAAAGCGTTTGAGATTACATTATAATATTACTCATAAATTTGCCGTTCATTCTTAAGTTTTTTCAGGGCTTTCCGTATTTTAATGATGCCGGCGATAAAGAAGGCCGCCACGAAAAGGCTCAGCAAAGAACAGAACAAAAAGACGGGATATCGGAGCTGTATAAACATATTGAGCATGTTCCAGCAGTTGAACAGATTGGGTATATTGGCGATGATAATCGCATTCTGCAATACCGTCAGACTCTTGACACGGGAGTCGTAGTCTGAGATCAGTTCAAATGCGCCGTCTGCGGTCTTTTTACGGAAATACGCGTGGATAGAGTAAGTGCCTACATGCTGTATCCCTGTCTCCTCCAGAAAATGGATATATTTTTCCGTCTCCGGATGTCGCAGGGAGTGTTCCATAAACTGCCTTCGGATCTGATATTCTCCTGGCAAAGTCTCTTCAAATTCATAGGAGATAAGGCCTACAGAAATTAAGCTGAGTCCGGTGGCCGCCATTTCATTGAGCCATTTCTCCTCTTTATCAGTATCCCATGCCCAGAACCATTTGCGTATTGTCTTTCTCATAGATTTCCCTCCTCTTTCGGGTTGTAGTTTAGAATGTTGATTCCGTTTTCCACAAGCTCCGTTAAACGAACCAGTTCGCCGCACAGTATCTTTCTGCCGGAAACAGTGATCTGGTACTCTTTTTTACGGCTGTCTTTTTCCCCGGGTAACGCAACGATCCAGCCTTTTTCTAACAATGTGCTGATGGCGCCGTAGAGCGTTCCGGCAGCCAGCCGTACCCTCCCTCCGGAGAGTTGCTCCACATTTTGCATGATGCCGTATCCGTGGAGAGGCTCTATCAGGGACAGCAGAATATAATAGACAGCTTCTGTCAGTGCGGGATTTGCCATTTCTTCTCCTCCCCTCCATATTGAAGAATGGATTATCTTCTTCGATAGACCCGAATGTCGGAAACCGATATATCGGGTGACGATATAATTATAACGACAGCCGATATATTTGTCAATACTTTTGACAAATAATTTTCCGTATGTTATATTGATGCCATGTGTTCTATTATTGGGGAAAAGTCAAAAATAACGGGTTTTACGCCATAATCGGCAGTGAATAAAAGTCAGGATCATGGTATAATGAGTAAAACGCTCCGCATTTAACTCTACTGAATTAAAGTGTGCGCTAAAGCGCACCAGGTTATGATATAATGGTTTTAAGTGAAGAAAACAGGCCTCCAGTAAGGCAGACAGGAGTATATGTGAATAGAGAAGAAAAGACAGGACAACCGGCAAAGAGGCTTTGGGAGTTCTATGAGGAATTGCGGGAAATCGTATATGTAGTGGATATGGACACTTATGAGATGGTGTACATGAACCGATATGCCAGAGAAATCTACGGCATTTCGTCGCCGGAGGCGGTGGCGGGGAAAAAATGTTTTGAGACGCTGAAAGGCAGCAGTATGCCCTGCGTCTTTTGTGACGACAAGAGACTGCGTCCGGGGTTTTTTGTGGAGGAAGTGAGCTACAGCGCCTTTATCGGCAAAAAACTGGCGATAAAGAATACGGTCATCGAGGAAAACGGAAAGCGGTATCGGTTTGGGATGGCCGTGGATCTGAGCGCATGGGAACAGCAGAATAAGGGTTATGAGGATAACGAGGCCATGATAAATGAGGGGCTGCGGATCTCCATGACCGCGTCCACACCAGAGGGGTCCATTGCCGCGCTGTTGGGATATCTCGGTCTCTCCCTGAAAAGCGAGCGGGTGTATATTTTTGAGGAATCGGAAACAGGGGATTTTGACAATACATACGAGTGGTGCGCCGACGGTGTGGAACCCCAGAAAGACAACCTGCAGGGAGTATCCTACGAGGTGGTGGGGCTGTGGTTTCAAAAATTCTTAAAGGGCGAGAATGTCATCATCAAGAATGTGGAGAATGTTCGCGAGGATGATCCCGGAGTCTACGAGTATCTGAAACCGCAAAATATCCAGTCCCTGGTGGTAGCGCCTCTGGTCAGCGAAAAGAAGATTATCGGTTTTTTCGGCGTGGATAATCCGCCGCAGCGGTATCTGGAACATATCACGACGTTGCTGCATATATTGGGGCATTTTATTGTAGCGCTGCTGCAGCGAAGAAATCATGTCCGCCGACTGGAGGAGCTTTGCTTTCAGGATCAGCTCACAGGACTGGGCAACCGCCACGGCATGAACGATTATGTATTGGAGATAATACAGGATCAGAGTATAGGCGTGCTGTACTGTGATGTGATGGGACTTAAGCGCACCAATGACGAGAAAGGGCATCTGGAGGGAGACAACCTGCTCATACGGGCCAGCGAATGTCTGCGGAAGACCTTTGGGGACTATGCCCTGTTCCGGGTAGGCGGAGATGAATTTCTGGCTCTGTGTGAGGGAATATCCCGGCAGGAACTGGAGGAGAGAGTCTGCACGCTGAAACAGGAGATGGAAATCGGAAATGCGCTTATGGCTCTGGGCTGGGTGTGGAGCGAGAATGGAGATGCGGATATGGATCAACTGATGAAAGAGGCGGACAGTCTCATGTATGAAGACAAGAGAGCCTGGTACGCCGGGCACATGGAGAAATAGTCCGGTCATGGGATATATGAAGCTGACTCCGGGTCGAAAGCCCGTGGGAGTCAGCTTTTTTGCATTCTACTGTCAGTCGGTTGTATCTATCCGGCGTGACAGGTATAATATTTCCTGTAAAAAGGAGGCCGTGTATGTACGAGATCGATAAGGAAAAATTTGGCGCGTTTGTGGCGCAGCTGCGCAAAGAGCAGGGAATGACGCAGAAAGATCTGGCCGCAAAGGTCTATATATCGGATAAGGCCGTGAGTAAGTGGGAGAGAGGACTGAGTATGCCGGATATCACTTTGCTGATTCCGTTGGCCCAGGCGCTGGGAATTACCGTTACGGAGCTATTGGAATGCCAGCGAATGGAGCAGACAGCTATGGACTCAGGGCGAGTAGAAGAGCTGGTACACAGGGTAATCAGTTATTCTGAGGAGACGCCCGCGCAGCGGCAGAAAAGACGCAGAGGAGAGGCGATATGGTATGTGTGTGGCCTGGTCATCGTAGTACTGGAACTGTTGGGACTGAGGGCTTTTGGGTACAGCTGGGAGGATCTGGGGCTGAATCTGCTGATCTATGAGGGACTGTCCCTTATTTTTGCGGGATATTTCTGCTTTTTCGCCCAGGATAAGCTGCCGAAATACTATGACGAATACAAGGTCGACGCATACAGCGACGGTATATTTCAGATGAACATGCCGGGAATACATTTTAACAATCGCAACTGGCCCCATATCAAACGGGCGGCCATCCGGGGATTGACGATCCTGTCCATAGTGTTGCCGGTACTGTATTTTCTCTGCGGTCTGCTGCTGCCCGAGATTGTGAGCTATATCTTTGTATTTGCCAGCATGCCTCTGTTTTTCTTTGGCCTTTTTGGTCCCATGTATGTGGCGGCCTGGAAACATGAATGAGCATTCATACGGCGTGTGAGACTGCCATGCCCGCGAGGTGGCGGGTGGGTACGGAAAATCTAACTTGAGGAGGAATGACTGTAATGACTGTGACAAAAAAGAATCTGTTGATCGAGAGTATTTTGGGAGTTGTCTGGAGTATGGCAGCGCTGTGGGGCGTGGTTTGTTTCAACAGATATATTTTGATGAATCTGCCATTGCCGACCCGAATGTCACTCAGTATTATTTTGTATCTGAGCATGGCGGTGGGGCCTCTGCTGCTAATGATCCGCGCGGGGGATACATGGAAGGACTATCTTTTCTCCCGGGAAAAAACGGGGGTGCAGATTTTGGTGGGGATCGGAATCGGCGTGGCCATGTCCGCAATCCTCACGCTGCCGCTCTTCCTGACGGGACACGGCGCGTGGAGCGATAACGGGAAACACTATCAATTTTTGTGGCAGTATCTGTATGAGATCGTTTACTGCGTCGTGGCGGTGGCCCTTACGGAGGAATTTATTTTTCGAGGTTTTCTGTACCGGAAACTTCATGATATCAGCGGCTCTTTTTGGGCGGCGGCGCTGCTCTCCTCTGCGGCCTTCGGCCTGTTCCATATCTTTGGCGGCAATCTGGTACAGGTGGGAATGACCGGTCTGATAGGATTGGCGTTATGTCTGGTGCGGAAAAAGGTCAAAAATTGCACCACCCTATCCCTGATCATCGGCCATGGAGTGTATGATTTCCTGATCACCGTATGGGTGAATGTGTTTTTATAGTAGGGAGACGGTCCTTATAATATTTTTTCGGGGTTGACAAACATACCAGCGGTATGATATTATGCATAACATACCGGTAGTATGTAAGGAGGAAATGCCATGGCAAGGAACAAACACCCGGAGGAGACGGTCAGCCTGATCCTGGACGTGGCCAGTCGGCTGTTTATGGAAAAGGGGTATGAATACACTTCCATACAGGACATTATCGACAATCTGGGGGGATTGAGCAAAGGAGCCATCTATCATCACTTCAGATCCAAGGAGGACATCCTGATCGCTGTCACGGACAGAATGACGGAGGAGTCCAACAGGATGCTGGAAGTGATACGCGATACTCCCGATCTGAGCGGAAAAGAAAAGTTAAAGACGATTTTTAAGGCATCCATTTTCAGGCCGGTCCAGGAGGATATGTTTTCCACAGCACCCAATCTGGGCAACAATCCCAGGCTGCTCCACAGTATTTTCAAGGAGACTATGATGGTGGCGGCCCCGGATTATATTCAGCCCATTATCGAACAGGGCATAGCGGACGGCTCCATTCGGACAGAGTATCCGGGAGAGCTGGCGGAGCTGATCATTCTGGCGGCTAATATATGGATGAATCCCATGATACTGGGAGACTCCGCAGACAGAGTCTATCGGAAGTTCATGGTGTTCCGTCAAATGATGGCAGGTTTCGGCCTTGATATTGTGGATGATGAGATGGCGCAGAGACTGAGGGAGCTGGCAGATATTTATCAGAAAAACAGATAATCGGAAAGAAGGGTTTCAAAATCTGCCCTGAACAGGGCAGATTATTTAAAATCAAATACATACCGTCGCGCGGTATGAAATGTAGAAAGGAGAAATATGAATACAGTTGTAGAAGTGAAAGGGGTATGCAAGCGTTATGGCAATAATGAGGTGATTGGGCATTGCGACTTTCAGATCCCGGAGGGAGAGATATATGGATTATTAGGGATTAACGGAGCCGGTAAGACCACCCTGATGAAAATGATCCTGGGATTGCAGAGGGCAGACGAAGGGAAAATATCTGTGTTGGGCCGTGAGATCGATAAAAACAGGGAGTATCTGGCCCAGGTGGGATGTGTCATTGAGACACCTGTTTTTTATGAACATTTAGATGCGTCGGGACTCCTGGCCATGCATCTGGCTTATATGGGAAGATCGGCGGATATATCGGCGGTTTTGCGCCTTGTGGGTCTGGAGGATGTGGGCAAAAAGCCCATTTCCCATTATTCCCTGGGTATGCGGCAAAGACTGGGCCTGGCCAGAGCAGTGATCCACCGGCCCAGGCTGCTCGTGCTGGACGAACCGCTGAACGGGCTGGATCCCATTGCCATCACGGAGATGAGGGAGCTTTTGCGGAAACTGTCTGCAGAAGGGATGTCCATATTGCTGTCCAGCCATATTATCGGAGAACTCCGCTATACGGCGGATCGTATAGGCATACTGTCCGCGGGTTGTATCCGGCAGGAATTCTCTGTAGAGGAGACGGTGGCAAAGTACGGAGAAAGTTTTGAGGAGTTTGTGGTGGGATATATGAGGAGGAATGCATATGAAACTGTATGAACTGGAACTGATGAAAATACGGGTGTCCACTTATCTGCGGGCGGCGGCGGGAATATGCGCGTGTGTACTGGCTCTGGGAATAACATGTCTTTTTCTGGGGATGTATGGGCAGGAGAAAGAGCTGCTGCTCACAACCTGGAGCGGGTTGTACGCACTGGAGAGCGCCTTGACAGTGGGATGTTTTGGGGTCTTTGCCGCGGTTTTTGCCGCGAAGGTGATCGTGGACGAGTATTGCGGAAAAAAAGCGATGCTCCTGTTTACATATCCTGTCAGCCGCAAAAGGATCCTGCATGTAAAAAGCAGAATGATCGCGGGGATCACAATGGCCGCCGCCTTTGCGGGCAATATGGCGGACATGGGGATTTTGTATCTCGTGTCCAGGGTCTTTGGGATATCCCCCGATAAGAGCGGGAGATATTTTGTGATCCAGGTATTGCTCTCCAGCCTTTTGACAGGCGTACTCTCCGCGGAGATCGGTACAATCGCCACAGTGATCGGCTGGAAAAAACGGTCTATGACGGTGACGATCGTAAGCGCCGTGATCCTGGTGTGTTTTGTGCCGAACCTGATTGCCAGCCAGCCCGAAATTATTGGCTGGACAATGCTTTTAGCGGCACTGCTACTGGGGATGGCGGCAGGCTTGACACGCCATATGCTGACTGACGGAATAGAAGAAATGGAGGTCTGAGAAGTGGAAAAGAGATTGTTTTCAAAGGATTTTGTCATGGTGGTCATTGGGCAGATCGTCTCGCTGTTTGGCAATGCCACAGTGCGTTTCGCACTGCCCCTGTATCTGCTGAATCAGACAGGTTCCTCCGCGCTTTACGGCGCGGTGACGGCATGCGCATTTATCCCGGCGATCCTGCTGTCGCCGGTGGGCGGCATCGTGGCGGACAGGGTGAACAAGCGGAATATCATGGTGGCGCTGGACTTTTTTTCGGCGGCGGTGATTACGGTTTTCACCCTGCTGATGGGCGGCGTGAACCTGGTGGTGCTGATGACCGTCACGATGATGCTCCTGTACGGTATCGCGGGCGCTTATCAGCCATCGGTACAGGCCAGCATCCCCGCGCTGGTGAGTCCGGACCGCTTTATGGAAGCCAATTCCATCATCAACTCCATCAGTTCCATTGCCTCCCTGCTGGGGCCTGCCCTGGGGGGCGTCCTGTATGGTCTCTGGGGACTTAAGGCCGTGCTGTGGGTGTGTGTGGCCTGTTTTTTCCTCTCGGCGGTGATGGAAATTTTTATTCGTATCCCATTCGTAAAACAGGATGTCGGCGGCGGTATATGGAGAACGGTGCGGGAGGATCTGGCCGGGAGCGTGCGCTTTATCCGGAGAGAGAAACCGGTTGTCTGGAAAGTGGTGCTGTTGCTCTGCGGAATCAACCTGTTTCTGTCCTCCATGATCATCGTGGGTCTGCCTTATATAGTCACGGAGGTACTGGGACTGGGCGAGGCCCTGTATGGATTTGCCCAGGGCGCGCTGGCGGCGGGAGGACTGGCCGGAGGCATGGCGGCGGGAATTTTTGCCGGCAGGCTGGATATAAAAAGATCGGGCGGCCTCCTCATAGCGGGAGCCGGTTGTGTGTTTCCCATGGGAATCGCGGGCTTGCTGTTTTCGTCCGCAATGGCTGTCTATATGGTCATAACGGTGTGCTGTTTCCTGATCATGGTCTTTGCCACGGTGTTTTCGGTGCAGGTCATGTCCTTTATCCAGGCGCAGACGCCCCAGAATCTGGTAGGAAAGGTGATTGCCGTGGTGCTCACTGTGGCTATGTGCGCCCAGCCTCTGGGTAATGCCCTGTATGGCGTTCTGTTCGAGCTCTGCCGTGGCATGGAATCCGTTGCGATTTTGTTTGCGGGAGCTGTGTCTCTGCTCATCGCCCTGGGGGCCAGGAATCTGTTTAAGCGGGAAATCTGTTAATCGCCCCTTATAGCCGGGAAAAGGAAACCGATTGATTTTTTATGCACTATTTTTACCAATTCAAGTCTTTTTCTTGCTTCAGATTATAAAAGGTGATAGGATATAGGGACAACGATTTTTACACTGTCTGGAGAAGAAAAAGCATGAAAGAGAACAAGCTGTCTTTTGCCAAAACGCTGAAGAACGACTGGTATGCCCTGAAACTGGGATTTACGATCAGCAAAAGCCTGGTGGTCAACAGTTTTTTTATGAGACTGGCAGGCTATTTTGAGTGGGTATTTTTTGACGCCATTTTTTTGCGGGAGATCGTGGGAGCGCTGGACACGGGAAAAAGCTTTAACGAGATATTTGCCTTTATCGCGGTCTGCGGCGTGGCTTTTTTCCTGATCAATCTGTATACCAACTATGCGGACAACGTGATCCTTCCATTGCAGACCACCCGGCTGTACGGAGGCGTTTACCGCAAACTGTACGCCAAGGCCCGCAACGTGGAACTGAGGTGCTATGAGGATCCGGATTTTTACAACCGCTACACCATGGCCATGGACGGCGCGGAGGCGAAAGTCAGCGCCATCATCACAAGCTTTTGGGGAGTGCTGGTGGGCGCTGTGGCCACTGCGGCAGTGTTTGGCTTTATGTATGAGATCGACCACTTTGCGGTGCTCTTTATCATATGCCCGCTGGTGGGCAATTTCCTGTTTGGCAACTGGAAGAATAAGTACGAATTTAAACGGTACCAGGAACAGGCCCCCAACGACAAGGTGTTGAACTATGTCAACCGGACCATGTATCTGCCCGACTACGCGAAAGAGATTCGGCTGTTCCAGATCTTCCGCCTGCTCAAAAAGCAGTACCATGAGGCGACCCGGGACAATGTGAGGGTGGCAAAAAAATATGCGTTTGTCAACGCGTTTTTAAACTTCTGGAAGATTACGTTCACTTTCACGGCCATATTTGAGGGCGTGCTCTTCTACGCCATCTACCGGCATCTGGTGACAGGCTCCATCTCTCTGGCGCAGCTCACGGTCATGAGCAGCCTGATGGTGGCCATGACCTGGATCCTGATCCGGCTCTTTGAGGATATCATGGCCATTATGAAAAACGGTCTGTTCATAAACAATCTCAGGGGATTTTTGGAGTATCGGGAGGAAATCCCAGAGGATCAGAAGGGGATCCTGCCGGAAAAAGAGTTTGAGAGCCTGGTGTTCGACAACGTGTGTTTTTCCTACAAGGATGAGGAAACCATCAAGAATCTTTCCTTTGCGCTGCATAAGGGGGAGATCGCGGCGCTGGTGGGGCACAACGGGGCCGGAAAGACCACCATCGTCAAACTGCTGCTGCGGCTCTATGATCCTGCCTCCGGCGTGATCCGGGTCAACGGAAGGGATATCCGGGAATACGACCTGCACGCTTACCGGGAAATGTTTGCCACTACATTCCAGGATTTCAGCATCATGGGAATGACGATAAAAGAGAATGTCCTGATGGGCAGACGCTATGAGAATGAGGACGAGCTGGTGGTGAGGTCCCTGAAGAGAGCGGGAGTCTACGAAAAGGTACAGAGTCTTCCCAAGGGAATACATACCATGATGACAAAGGAGTTTGAGGAGGACGGGGCGGTACTGTCCGGGGGAGAGAACCAAAAGCTGGCGGTGGCGAGGACTTTTGCGAAGGAATCGCCGGTCAAGATCTTTGACGAACCCTCCAGCGCCCTGGATCCCATCGCGGAGTATGAATTGTTCAAAAATATCATGAAGGAGGGCAGGGATCATACCATGCTCTTTATCTCCCACCGCCTGTCTTCCGTAAAGAGCTGTGACAAGGTCTTCATGCTGGAGAACGGCAGGCTGATCGAGGAGGGCTCCCACAGGCAGCTGATGGAGCTGGACGGCAGCTATGCGCAGATGTATAAAAAGCAGGCCATGAATTATCTGGCGCTGGACGAAGGAAGGGAGGTGGAACTGTGAAACAGGAGAAAGAGAAAGTAAAACAGAGCGCGGCGCAGGTCTGGAAAAACAACTGGTTCCTGATCAGGCTCTGCCTGGCGGCCTCGCCCGGATATGTGATCTTTGCGGTGCTGGATTCTGTGCGGAACCAGGTGTCCATATTCTTTGAACATACCTATGGCATCGGCTATGTGCTGGAGGCGGCGGAGTTCCATTATCCCTTTCGCCAGGTGGCGACATTTTTGCTGATCCTGGCGGGCTGTATCTCCCTGGGTATGGTGTTCACGGTGTTTGTGGGCGATTACGTCATGGAGAAGGAGCGTCCCAAGATACGGGAAAAGATTAAGTTCCTGTTCTATGAGAAGGCCAAGGAGCTGGATCTGGAGCGCTATGACAACCCGGAATACTACGACCAGCTGGTACTGGTGCTGGCGGAGGTTGACAATCAAATTGACAGGTGCGTCACTTTTTTGCAGAATACGGCCTCCGGGATTGCGGTTTTCGTCTCTACGGGAATTTACTTTTTTATGAAGGACAGGGCCTCCATCCTGTTTGCGGCGGTGTCCTTTGTGATGGCGTTTGCCTTCAACCAGTTGTTTAACCGTCTGGCCTTCCAGATACGGATTGCCCGCAATCCCCATGAGAGAAAGAGGGACTATGTAAAGAGGGTGTTTTACCTGAGCGACTATGCCAAGGAGCTGCGGTTGAATCCGGAGGTATCAGGCGTATTGTTTGAACGTTTTGAGGAGGCGAATGAGAAAGTCTGGCAAGTGGAAAAAAAGAATGCAAACCGCAGGTTTTTCCTAAGCTTTATGAGAAGGTATGTGAGCAACAGTTTTTTCAGCGACGTGCTGTATATCTCCTACCTGGTTTTTCAGGCGACGGTTCGGAGAGCGCTGTCTTTCAGCAGCGTGGCGATCCTGTACAATTCCTTTGGCCGCCTGAAACGGGGCATGGCTATTTTCACGGATGTCTATCCCTTTGCCTGTGAGACGAGCCTGTATGTCCAGAAGATCCGGGATTTCCTGGATTATCAGCCCAAGATCGTGCCGGGAAAGGGATTGCTGCCGGTCGAGGGAGCCAGGGAGATCGAGCTGCAGGGAGTCTCCTTCGCCTACGGCAGGGAAGAGGAAAACCAGTTGCAGGATATTTCCCTGCATATTAAGCCGGGCCAGAAGATCGCGCTGGTGGGATATAACGGCGCCGGAAAGACTACGCTGGTAAAACTTCTGATGCGGCTGTACGATGTGGGAGCGGGAAAGATCCTTGCGGACGGGGTGGATATCCGGGAGTATCAGGTAGATAAATACCGGGAATCCATCGGCACGGTCTTTCAGGACTTCAAGATATTCGCGGGAACTGTGCGGGAAAACGTGCTGATGGATGTTGCGGATGGCTGTGAAGAGGAACCGGTTCGGCAGGCGCTCTCGGAGAGCGGCCTTCTGGAGAGGGTACAGGAGATGAAGGAGGGGCTGGATACCCCGCTGACAACGGAGATCATGGAGAACGGTATGAACCTGTCCGGCGGCGAGAGCCAGAAACTGGCCATAGCCAGGGTGTTTTACCAGAAGGCGGGGCTGATGATTCTGGATGAGCCTTCCAGCGCCCTGGATCCCATCGCGGAATACCAGTTGAACCACGCCATGCTGCAGGCCACCAGGGACAAGACGGTGATCTTTATCTCCCACAGACTGTCCACCACCCGGCTGGCGGACTATATTATCATGCTGGAGAAGGGCCGGATCGCCGAGCAGGGAACCCATGAGGGGCTGCTGAAGAGGAACGGGAAGTATGCGCAGATGTGGCGCGTGCAGGCCGGAGCCTATATCGATGTGTAGGAAGAGAGAAAGTATTGTGACGGCATCGGAAAAGGGGCTTGTTTACCAGGCCCCTTTTCGATATCCGTCATATATCAGCCGTTCAGCTTTCTGATCTCCCTGTTTCGCCAGGAGATAATACTTATCACAAATCCGCAGATTCCGGTACATAAAAACATTACCGCCATGCCGCTGCCGGAGCCTTGGCCCACCAGTTTTCCCAGCCATGCCGCCAGACCCTTGCCGGATTCCATAAACGGCTCAAATACATAGTCCGCCAGAATACCGCCCAGCAGGATGCCGACAGGTATAGTACTGTACTGGATGGCGTTCCGCACGGCAAACACCCTTCCCTGCATGGTCTCCGGAACCCTCTTGTAGAGGATCGTGTTCTGTCCGGCCATGATGAACGGGATGGGCAGACTGGCGGCGACTCCCGCAAAGGACCACCAGAACGTGCCCTGTCCCAGGGCCATGGTGATGTCGCCCAGCAAAAAGGACAGGGCGGCGGAGAGATAGATCATACTCGCCTTGTTGCGGCTTTCTTTTTTAAAGGATACGATCACGCCCCCCAGGATCCCGCCTATGCCCATACCCGCGTTGACGATGCCCAGCGCCATGCTGCTGCCACCGCTCCTGGCCAGGATCATGGGTGACAGAATGTTTTCATAGGTCAGCCGGGAGAAGAAATTGATCAGCGCCAGGGTGAGCATGATATACAGCAGTCCCCGCTCTTTGTGCAGAAAGGCAAAACCCTCCGCCGTTCCGGCAAAAGGCAAAGTCTGCTTTTTTTTCTCCGGATGATCCGGAATATGTATAAAAAACAGCAGGATACAGAACGCGAATATAAAGCTCCCCAGATCCATCAGCAGGATCAGAGGAAGGCCGCCCAGCCCGTATACCACCGCCGCCAACATGGGCTTTATCACCATGATCAGATTGCCGGAAAAAGAGTTCATACCGCTCACATTGGACAGCTTATCCTTGGGAACCAGCGCCGCTACCGCCACCGCGGACGCAGGCTGCTGGAAAGCGGTGGTGACGCCCATGACCACATTGATCAGGTAGATGTTCCAGACGCTGAGCTGCCCGGTCAGAAACAGCACCAACACGACAAACGATCCCAGAGCGGCAACGGTGTCCGCCGTCAGCATCACCGATTTTTTGCGGTGGCTGTCCACAAACGCGCCCACAAACAGGCTTACCACAATGTACGGCACATAGTCGCAGAATGACATCAGGGAGACGGACAGTGCGCTGCGGCTCCGCTCATAAGCCCACAGCACCAGCGCGAACGACGTCATGGAGCTGCCCAGCTGGGACACGCTCTGACTCAACCATAGAACAATATATTTTTTAAAGTTTTCCATTGAATTTTCCTCCAATTTATTTTTTACATGTGTTGGAGTACAAAATCCAATGCCGGACGAAAATCCTATCTCTGTACAAAACTCGTCCTTTCATCAGATTTTGTACAGAGGACGCAGCTTAGATCAATCCGCATATGACACAACATATTTCTCACCCCTTTCTACTGCTGTATGTGCGTTTCTCTTAAGGGCACAGCAGCTCATTTATTATAGCACGGTTCTCTTAATAATTCCATACTAACGGTGCAGCCCGCACAAAAAAGAGTAGCTTTCCTGTGGAAAATGCATTATAATAAAACAGACTACAGGACAAGAAATACGCAGTAAACACACAGAGGACATTATGGTACGGAGAAGATTTATAAGCACGAGAGCCTTAAAGCAGGAGATGGTGATAGACCAGGCGATCATAGACCGGAGCGGACGTGTTCTGATCGCCCGGAAAACCGTTCTGGACGATTTTCTGATCGAGGCCCTGCAAAAGATGAATATCAACGGAATTTATATTCGGGAGGGGGAAGAAGACCCCGAGACGGAAGGCAATATAGAGATATCCCCGGAAGTGCAGATAACCATCGAGAAACTGACCGTAGCCGACCGATCCAAGGTACAGCTTTCTGAGAGTGTGAAAAAGAGGGTATCCGAGGGAATCAAATTCTTATACAACGATACTTCCGCACCCAATTTTATTGATACCGCCGCCAATGTCACCACCAGCCTGGTCAGTTCCATCATGGAGAACGAGGCGGTGGCCCTGAATATAGACGCGCTGAAATTCAGCGATGAATATACGTTTCAGCACAGCGTGGACGTGGCGACGATCGCAATGCTGATTGCCAAGAACAGTAATATGTCCGAGGCGGAGATTCAGAAGATTGGCATGGCGGGTCTGCTCCATGATATGGGCAAATCCAAGATTCCCAATGAGATATTAAACAAGGCCGGAAAGCTGACAGAAGAAGAATTTGCCATTATGAAGAACCATTCTGTCTTCGGATATCAGATCCTGAAGGACAAAGGCGGGATCCCACAGGAAGTACTGATGGGAGTGCTCCAGCATCATGAGAAACTGAACGGGAGAGGATATCCCATGGGTGTGGCGGCGGAGAAGATATTTCCCTGTGCCAAGATACTGGCCATCGCGGACATCTATGACGCGCTGGTGACGGAGCGGCCCTATAAAAAAGCATTTTCCCAGCAGGACGCCATAGAGATGATCATGGCTATGACGGACGAACTGGATATTACATATATGAGGAATTTTCTGGGAATCGTGATCCTCTACCCCGTGAACAGCATTGTCACCCTGAGCAACGGGGAAAAGGCGAAGGTGCTGAAAAACAATCCGCAGTATCCTTTGCGTCCCAAGGTCGTCGGTCTGCGGACGGGTAAAGTCTACGATCTGTCAGAGGATATCAAGTGCGCCAGCCTGATCATTGAGTAGGCGCTTTGGGGTATGCGGCTATACGGTTGGCTGTGGCCGCCGATGCTCTTTGCGTCATGCCAGAATATCCTCTGGGGATATCGCCGCAAATTCCTCCAGCGCAGGGTGATGGGTCAGGGTCTTGACGATCTGCCAGCCCTCCCGGCTGTGCAGCGCGTTGGCGGGCAGAGGGCGGAACCCCAGATCCAGATAGACCTTACAGGCCAGCCAGGTGTTGGTCTGTGTGGGGATCTTGGCCTGCGTGTACCCCAGAGAAACCATGACGCCCAGGACATGGGTAATCAGAGGTTTGGACAGCCCCAGCCCCTGATATTCCCTGCGCACGGCTACCCAGTGGAGCCATCCCGCCCCGTCGGGATCTTTCTTATATATATTGTAAAAAGCGGTGGCAGTGGCTACCTTTTCTCCGGATCCATTTTCTATGAACACCATGCGGTGTACCAGCTCCTCGTCTTTTCCCTGATAATAGCGGTTCCAGGAGTCCAGCCCCTGGTCATAGCCGGTAAATTCTCTGGCTGAAGTCTCAATATCTATCCAGGTATCCCGGTCTCCGGGCCTGTAAAAAACAAAGCGGTAGCCCTCCGGCAGAGTATACACCGGCATCCCGGCCAGTTCCCGCTGCAGGAGCAGCTCATAATATTTGATTCTTTCGTCGTGATTGTCAAATTGCATGCGGTTTCTCCATTCTGCATAAACCAGGTCTTTTGGCGTATTGATGTTTACTCTCTTGCTTAGTATATTGCAGTAGGAGTTGTATTTCAAGGGATTTGTGACAGCGGTTAGCAGAATACAATTTTAATTTAATATCCAATAGAAAATCTTCAGTTTTATATATAGTATTTTGGGTTGATTTCAAAATTGCGATTAACAAAAGTAAATTAAATGCCGATATATATCAAAATACTATTTAAACGGGGGAACAGTAAAAGGTCAGGAGGAAAAAGCAATGGAAAGAAACTTGGTGAAACGTATATCTTTAGCGGTAGGGAAATTCTTTGTTATAATTTCTTTTTTAGTTTTATGTTATTCTCTGCAAGTTTACGCAAGTAACAATATTTCTGGCATTTCATTAGAAAAAATTGGTGAAGAAGATAAGGAATTAACGACATCTGAAATATATGATGCTGGTTTTACAATTGTACAAGACAAAGATGGAAATATCTGCTCATTCAGTATAGGCAACAATATGCTGATTGTGGCATCATATGAAAATGGAGTAAGGACACATAAAGAAGGCGATACATCTTGTGATTTTATTTACAGTGATGGAATGCTTATTTATGAAAATCGAGATGGAAAACCAATAAATTACAGTTACGAATATGATGAAAGTTTACGTGCATATAAGTACAAAGGTTTTACTTATGATGGGAATAGTTATTTATATGTATACGACGGTCAGCAAAGAATAGTAGGGATATCTGATGACCAAGGACAGGTAATTACTAAATACATTTATGATGAGTTAAACAATATTACTGTTTGGGAAGAAAAAGAGGGCTTATGGGTTGAAAACAAAGCTCCAGAATTTGTTGGAAATTACAATAATATTAGATGGATTGGGTGCTATTACGACAAAGAGACAGACCTATATTACTCAAACGGCGTGTATGATAATATCAGCAAGGGTAAGATAGTTGGTCTAAAAGAAAATGAGAACATAATAACTGAAGAAAATCCTTTTAAATATTCTGTAGAAACATATTCGGTTGATGGATATGAAGAAACAGAATTAATTGCAGATATGTGGGCTCAGGAATTACTTGGGAGCAGTTCGTTTAATGCATCTAAAGTATCTGGGTATTATTTAAATAATTCGATTACGACAGTTGAGATAGTGGCTAGACTTATTTATGGAGAAAATACTAGTAATACATTGGATTAGAGAGCAATTGCATGGGTAATTTTAAACAGATATTATAGTCCGCGATTTCCGTCTACGATAAGGGAAGTTGCAGCAAATGAAAATCAATTTGGCGGTGTTAATAGCAGTATAGGTCGGCAGGCACAAAGTTCAAAAGACTCAGGATGGAGAAATGCGGTATATTTAGCATGCTTAATGCTTACAGATTCTTCGGAAGCTTGTTGGAACTCTGCATCTCCCAAACCTACAGGAATATCTAATCAGCTTTTTTTCCGTTCTGCAAGTGGGCTGGGCAAAACGACTCAAATATATGAAAGCAATGGAAAGTTATATGTACATTATAGTAGCGGAGATGTTATAATCTCAAATGCATGTATAGCGGGGAAGGGAACAGCTACTACAGTTAAAGGGCTAGAATCATTATGTACAAATGGAAAAGGCGGGCACAATGTATTTTTTTATCATGATTAAGAAATGTGTAAGGAAAAAAGAAGTACTGTTGGTAAATTAAAATATAGAGAATAATATGAAAATATTTAGAAAAATAAGGAAGAGCCTGAGACTAATAATTATCCTCTCTGTTTGTATATGGATAACAGCGTGCGGGGATAGCAGGGCGGATGATACGAAAGATTATGTCCTCTTTCGCCGGGTTGCCAGTCTGTGTCATTCGCTCAATGAGGATGGATTTGGCGGGGACATTATCACGATAACGGAAAACAGACAATGGATCTATAAACAGGGCGAGATTGAAGTTGATATTTCTGTAGACGAACAGGAAAACAGCAGTTTTTATCTGTTCAGAATCAGTGAAGAGGCGGTCTTAAACTATACAAGAGAGGGGGTTGACTATCCACAGGCAATCTCTGTCTACTATGCGGATATCAATCATGATGGCTGCAAGGATATTATTTTGGTAGGTGCGGCGCCAAGGGGAACATTGGCGGGGCCGCATTGGACATATATTTATGATCTTAATAATGATTGTGAGCTGCGAATCCTGGAAGAGGAAGGTTCCCTAACGGATGGGTTGATAACAGAAATTGAATGTCTTCTGGACAGCAGATTTGATGAATTGTTTCCCCAAGTGGATTTGATGGACTGCAAGTATGTGGGAGAGTTATTTGTGGATTATTACGGGAACATGTATTATATTACCACACTCTCAGAGGGGGAAACCATAGAAAAAATTCACAATGTGGGGGAAATGATAATATTTCTTTCTTATGACATGGAAAATGAACTTTTTTATGTAGAAGACATATTATATATGCCGATTGCAGAAACGGCGCATGGCGGATAAGCGGCATAGTTCGGTCTGTGATATCAATTATCCCATACTGCATATTTTTTACGAAAAATCCTTGGAATATGGCGGCGAAAGAGTTACAATGAATAAAAGCAGGAAAACCGAGGAGGATTATGTTATGCCGGAATTGTTTAAATTGAAAAAACCTAAAATGGTGACGGAGGCCGCCGCAGCCCAGAGGGGCCTGCACATTGTCCTGGAGCTATTGATCTTTGTGGCGGTGTTTCTGGTCAGCACAATCATGCAGTTGGCCGTGCTGGCACCGGTGGAGATCATACTGATGTTTGCCAATGCGGATTACCTGAATGCGGCCGTTTCGGGGGATCAACAGGGAATGGAGCTGGCCTTGCAGGCGCTGATGCAGTCCAATGCGCTGACCATCGCAATGCTTTTTTCTACTGCGGCAATGATCCTGACAGCGCTGCTTTTTTGTAGACTGATCCAGAAGAGAAAGATGGTCACAGTGGGATTCCAGAAACCGGGGATGTGGAAGGAATATCTGTGTGGCATAGGAGTCGGCTTTGGGATCTTTTCCGTGGCGGTATTGCTCTGTGTGGTGACGGGCTCCCTGAAGATTCAGGGGCTGTCGGCGACTTTTTCCGTTGGAATCTTTTTATTGTTCCTGATCGGGTATATGATTCAGGGTATGGCTGAAGAGGTGTTGTGCAGGGGTTATTTTCTGGTGTCTGTGAGCAGACGCTATCCGCTGGCGGTGGGCATTGCGGCCAACGCGGTGCTGTTTGCGGCGCTGCATCTGCTCAACGACGGTATCTCGGTATTGGCGTTTATCAATCTGGTGCTCTTTGGCGTGTTTGCCTCTATCTATTTTATCAAGAGGGGCAATATCTGGGGCGTGGGTGCATTGCACTCCATCTGGAATCTGGCGCAGGGTAATTTCTACGGTATCCGTGTCAGCGGTATGCAGACCAGCTGTACGGTATTTGATTCGGAGATGGTAGCGGGCCGGGAACTGATTAACGGCGGCGCGTTTGGCCTGGAGGGAGGCCTGGCAGTGACCATTGTGCTGGTGGTGGGATCGCTGATCCTGCTGACGACCCGGCAGCGGCGCTATGTGGGGGAGATGGCATAGGCAGAGGCGATAAGACGGGAGGGAAGCGGCGGATGGGGAATTATGTGAATCCCGGTAAGAGCGGGTTTACAAGGATCAAAAATGGTATCTATGTGGATAAGACGGGCTTGATTGGACTGATAAACCAAACGATTGATACGCCGGAGTGCTTGACCTGCGTCAGCAGACCGCGCCGTTTTGGAAAATCTTTTGCGGCTAAGATGCTATGCGCTTATTATGACAAGACTTGTGACTCGGCGGAGCTTTTTGCGGATCTGGAGATTGCCGGGGACGCCCATTATCGGGAACATCTGAACCGCTACGATGTGATCTATCTGGATATGACGGGAGTGATAGGGGAGTCGTCTTTAGAGGAGATCGTGCCCTTTATCCAGAGAAACGTAGTCCGGGAACTTGCGGAGCAGTATGCGGATCTGGAAGTGGTGGAGGGATTTGCGGCAACGCTGGCCAATGCGGCCCAGGTGGCGGGCAATAAATTTGTGATGATTATTGACGAATGGGACGCCCCTATCAGAGAGGCCAAGGGACAGCCCGGCTTGCAGAGGAAATATCTGGAATTTCTGCGATCCCTGTTCAAAAACAGCGGGATGACGGACAAAATATTTGCGGCGGTATATATGACGGGTATCCTGCCCATTAAAAAGGACGGTTCTCAATCGGCCATATCGGACTTCAAGGAATACACTGTTATCAAGCCCAGACGGTTTTCCAGATTTGTTGGATTTACGGAGGACGAGGTTAGAAATCTCTGCCGCGACAATGACGGCGATTTTGAGAAGATGAAACAATGGTATGACGGATACAAGTTCAGGGATCAGGAGTCAGTCTATAATCCAAACTCTGTGATAGAGGCGATCCGCAATGGCGATTTTGATTCCTATTGGACACAGACTTCCGCAGCGGAGAGCCTGATGGGATATATCAGCCTGGATTTTGACGGGCTGGGCAGGACAGTCGCGGAGCTGGTAGGCGGCGGGGAGGCCAGGGTGGACGTGGTCAACTTTGCCAACGATCTGGAGACTTTCAGGGACAGGGACGATGTGCTGACGCTGTTGATCCATCTGGGATATTTGACTTATGATGAGGAGACCGGGAAAGCCCATATTCCCAATGAGGAGATTCGCCTGGAGTTTGCCAGGGCCATCCGGCAGGTAAAGCGGGACGACACGATCCGACGGGTGCGGGAGAGCGAACAGCTTATCGAAGATACCGTTCACGGACGGGAGGAGGCTGTGGCCAGGCAGATAGAGAAGATCCATGAGGAAGAATCCTCGCTGTATTACAACAATGAACAGGCACTGCGGAGCGTGATCAAGCGGGCGTATTTCAGCTATGGGGACGAGTATATGATGTTTGAGGAACTACCGGCTGGCGCGGGATATGCGGATATTGTGTATCTGCCAAAGAGAGATTCCATTCTGCCCGTTCTGCTGATTGAATTGAAGTGGAACCGATCGGCGCAGGGCGCTATCGACCAGATCAAAGCAAAACGGTACCCGGAGGCGGTCAGGGGATATGGCGGAGATATCCTGCTGGTGGGGATCAGCTATGACAAAGACGCTCCAGCCGGGGAGAGAAAACATCAGTGCAGGATTGAGCGGTGTGTGGCAGAGTCATTTTAACGTATTTAACTGGCTTTTCCCTCAATGGTTTAGCTTAACCCTTATAAAAGGGTCAGCCGTCACTATTGCTGGTAGTGGCGGCTATTTCTTTTTATCTTTGAAGATTGCATAACACAATCCGATAAGACCTACAATGAATATACCTATCTGAATTAGATCCTGAGATGTAATATACATTGTATCGCCCTCCTTTCTTCCGTCCGGAGGGTTTTATCCCTCTGTAAAAAACAGAGGGTAAAGCCGCCTTGGCTCTATGGTTTTCCCATGTGGATAATGTATCACATCTTCTGATATATGGCAAGCGTAATGATTTTCTAAAATCCTTTGACACTCCCCCAAAAGGCATGAAAAAGCTCGATGTAAAAGACTTTTGATAGACAAAACCGGATGGAGATGCGATACTGGCAGTGAGCCGGGAAGGGATCCCGCCGGACAAAATAACAGTAGCAGGAGGACGGTCTTATGGAGATAGGTAAGAAGCTGAAAGAGGCCAGGATGAGGACAAAAATGACGCAGGAACAGGTTGCGGAGGCGCTGTTCGTATCGCGCCAGACCATATCTAACTGGGAAAACGAGAGGTCGTTTCCCGACATTGTCAGCGTCGTCAAACTGTCGGATCTGTTTTCCGTCAGCCTGGACGAACTGCTGAAAGGAGACAATGAAATGCTGGAGCATTTGGAGGAGAGTACCAATGTGGTCAGGAGCAACAGGAAACTGATCGGGGCGGCCATCATCAATGTGGTACTGTTTTTGAGCATGCTGTTTCTCGCGTATTTTACAGGGGGAAACGCCTATATGATTGCCTGCTCGTTTTGCCTTATGGTGATCGGTATGGCGTTTTTGCTGTACCAGATCGTAAAGAGAATCTAGGAGGAGAAGGATATGGAAAAGTATAAGATGGTGATTGTCGCGCTGGGAGCGGCGATGGTAATTGCAAGCAGTTTTTTCTGTGTATATCAGTTGTATGGGCTGGTGAAGACGGACGCGGAGTGCAGGGGACTAAAGCATCCGAAACTATGGGGCTTTTTTGCCATCTCCGGGAACGGGCAGTCGGGATTGATCCTGTATCTGCTGGGAAGGAGGAAATACCCGGTTCTCCACATGACTCCGGAACAGGAGCAGTCCATGGGAAAAAATAAAAAGAGATTCGGGATCTGTCTGTCGTTTTTAGTTCTGGGCGCTATGATTTGTGTCTGTGCCATGCTCCTGTAGAACTGTAGATATCCCTCAAATAATATCGGTGAGATGCCAATATGAGCCTTGAAATCCCTGTACAGAGAGTCGCAGACAAAATTCCTCTGTACAGGGGTTTTCTATATCTTATATTGATGTTTCCAGAATCTGCCGCAGTTGTCCGGCTTGCGCCTCATAGCGCTGCAGTTCCCGATAGGTGCCCGTCATCTGGCTGGCTCCCTGCGCGTCTTCATCTTTTTCAATGCCCAGAGCCTTTTTCAGTGTGTATTCCAGCCAGCCCAGCATACCGTCATAGCTGACGGCGAAAACAGGCGTCCAGTCCACATCCCCCAGATTCATATAACGGGTATATTCCGCCAGCAATGCCTGGCAGCGGGAGGAATCGAGACAACCGTTTTCGTCATTGCACCAATAATTCAGTATTTCCAGCAGCTCCTGACAGGGATTGACGACGCCGGCGGCCTCCCAGTCGATCAGGTAGGGCTGTTCCCCCTGCCACAGCACGTTTTTGGGATCCAGATCCCGATGGCTGACCACCTGGTGGGCGCTGACGGTTTCCATTGCCTCTGTGGCCGCCCGATCCCAGCGGGTCAGATTCGGCAACATGGCCTCATAATCCCGCAGCCAGGGAACATCCTGTTTTTGGGCCAGGGTCAGATAACCCTGCCAGTCATAGGGGGAGCGCTCCGTTTCTTCCCGCGACAATTCCAGCTCCCCCGCATCCAGCCCGGCGCTGTGGATCCGTCCCAGCATACGGCCTATCTGGCGGCAGTGGGAAACGTCTATCTCCGGTGCAAACAGAGAGCGGGCCTCCAACCAGGGATAGACCAGCGCGTATTGCAGGGCACAGTCCGCAGCAAGGCCGTCGGCCGTATACAGAGACAACAGCTGCCGTTCTTCCCAGGCCAGCGCCGCCACTGCGGGCAGGGCGTTCGGCTCCTGGGCCAACCGCCTTGCGATGCGCTCCGAAACGATCATATTATTCATGGCCTGAGGCCGTTTCATGATATCCGGGTTTAGCAGCTTTACCGCATAGTCACCCTGATCCGTGGTCACACGGTACATCCGGTGCAGAAGTCCCCCCTTTACAGCCAGCGGCTCTTTCTGCATAGTTCCCAGTCCGTATTTTTCACACAAAACGGACAGCATTGTGGATAAAGCGCTCATATATATCCCTCCTCGTATTGCTCATTAAAGAGAGTATATCACACGTGCGGAAAAAAGGCCAGCACCAGACACCTTGACGGCCATAGATACCGCAGGAAACGGTTTTTGACGTGTCCGTGGACAGATTCGGGTATATTGCAACTGACAGTTGACGGAAAAATCATAAAAAGTACAGCGCACTTGGTGGTTGTCAACCGCAAATCCTGTTAAAATACAAGAGACAAGAAAACATATATGTGAAAGTCCATGGGGATATCCGAACCGAATGATCAGCGGGAGGGGGAATCCACGAAATCAAAACGGGAGGAATAATAATAATGATATTAGCGGAAAAAATAGCTTATTTGCGTAAACGGAAAGACTGGTCGCAGGAGGAGTTAGCAGATCAACTGGAAATATCCCGTCAGTCCGTATCCAAATGGGAGTCCGCCGCATCCATACCGGAGCTGGATAAGATCATCCGTATGAGTGTTATCTTTGGTGTCAGTACGGATTTTTTGTTGAAAGACGATTATGACATAGACGTCATAGAGGAAAGGGGGCCTGAAGAGGAGCCCGTAGAGAGAGGGCAGGGTATTTGTCCCGAGGAGAATAAACCAGGCGGCAAGGTCCGCACTCTCTCTCTGGAGAATGCCAATACCTACCTGGAGGCGGTTCAAAAAACCTGCACCCCCATTGCTCTGGGAGTCATGCTCTGTATCCTCTCCCCGGTCTGCCTGCTCCTTCTGGGCGGCTGGTCAGAGTATGGCCCGGTGGCTGTCTCGGAAAACATGGCGGCAGGATTGGGCGTTGTGATACTGTTGCTTATGGTGGCCGGGGCGGTAGCGCTGTTCATCATAAACGGAATGAAACTGTCTTCCTATGAATATCTGGAAACGGAAAGTATACGCCTGCAGTATGGAGTCAGCGGCATCGTGGAAAAACAGAGGGAAAGCTATAAGCCGACATACCAGAAAAACCTTGTGCTGGGCGTAATCTTGTGCATATTGAGCGTAACGCCCTTGATGACAGCCGTAGCGTTCGACGTGGGAGACATTTGGCTGGTATACAGCCTGTGCCTGCTGCTTGCAGTGGCTTCCGCGGGAGTTTTTCTGCTGGTGCGGACGGGCTGCGTATGGGACAGCTTTAGCAAGCTGTTGCAGGAGGGAGACTATTCGGAAGAGAAAAAGCGGAGCCGCAGGAAGATCAGCCCGCTGGCCGGGGCATATTGGTGCCTGGTGACAGCCATATATCTGGGGGTCAACTTCTACCACACCAGCCTGGGGGATAAGAGCAGCTGGAAGACCACCTGGCCGATCTGGCCGGTGGCGGCGCTGATCTTTGTGGTGCTGCTGGGAATCTATTACGCGGTGGCACAGTCTCGCAACAAATCATAAAAGAAAGATACGCGGATGCCCGGGCAGTCTGTCCCGGGCATTTGTATGGACGGATTTGATATTTGCCACGGCGTTTGCGCGTTTTAATCTTGAAAAAACATTGTATCCTATATTGCGGTAAACACCTCTTTTTTGTTATAATTAATTTAATCGCTAAATATGTGCAGTTTATTATGGGACTAATGTGGTATACGGGCAATTGAGGAACAGTGATTTTGCCGGCACTAAAGTTCTACATGCTGAAGGGAGAAACTATATTATGCGTTACAGAAGATTGGGAAAAACAGGTTTGATGGTCAGCGAGATCGGCTTTGGCGGAGAGTGGCTGGAGAGGATGGATCTGGAAGGCTGCCGTGCGATCTTTAAAGCCTGTGAGGAACAGGGGATCAATATATTGGACTGCTGGATGTCCGAGCCGAATGTGCGGTCGGCCATCGGGGAATGTATCAAAGGCAGCAGGGAAAAATGGTATATTCAGGGACATATTGGCTCCACCTGGCAGGGAGGCCAGTATGTGCGTACCCGCGATATCGCTCAGGTAAAAACAGCCTTTGAAGATCTGCTGACCCGGCTGCAGACGGATTACGTGGATCTGGGCATGATTCACTATGTGGACTCGGAAAAAGAGTGGGACGAGATACAGGACAGTCCCTTTATGGAGTATGTGCATGAATTGAAGAAAAAGGGCATCATAAAACATATAGGCCTCAGTTCCCACAATCCCAAGGTGGCGAAAAAGGCGGCGCTGTCCGGCCAGATCGAGATGTTGCTGTTCTCCGTCAATCCGGCCTTTGACCTGATGCCCCCCTCGGAAAATCTGGACGATTATTTCGCGGAGCAGTATGACGCCTCCCTGGCGGGCATGGATCCGGAGCGGGCGGAGCTGTATAAAATATGCGAGCAGCAGGACGTGGGGATTACGGTGATGAAAGGGTACGCGGGCGGACGGCTCTTCAATGAGAAGACTTCTCCCTTTGGCGTAGCTTTTACGCCGGTTCAGTGCATTCATTACGCGCTTACCCGGCCTGCGGTAGCCAGCATTATGGCGGGCTACTCCGAGCCGCGGCATGTGGAGGAGGCGGCGGCTTACGAGACCGCGTCAGAGGAGGAAAAAGACTATGCCAGCGTGCTGGCAACGGCGCCCCACCATGCTTACAGCCAGAAATGCATGTATTGCAATCACTGTAAGCCCTGTCCTATGGATATTGACATTGCCATGGTAAACAAGCTCTACGATCTGGCGGTTATGCAGGAGGAAGTGCCAGCCTCCGTCAAGGCTCACTATAAGGCGCTGGAGAAAAACGCCTCCGACTGTATCGGCTGCGGCAGTTGTGAGAGCAGATGTCCTTTTGCCGTGGGAATCGTGGAGAGGATGGCAAAGGCCAGGGAGCTGTTCGCTGACTGACGGGGCAGACAGACGGCGGCGGACAAACCGCAGCAGAGGAGCCATACAGAGACAGAATGTCCGATAAGAGGAGAGACTTATGAACAGAATAAAAGTGGAGCAGCTCAATCCCCATATTTTTGCCATGGACGACGCGGGAGAATCAATGGGGTATCTGGTGGTGGGAGAGCAGAAGGCCCTGGTGATCGATACGATGAACGGTTATGAGGATGTGCAGGCCGTGGTGAAGTCGGTCACTGCTCTGCCCCTGACGGTGGTGAATACCCATGGGCACTGCGACCATATACACGGCGATATCTATTTTGACGAGGTATTTATGCACCCGGCGGATATGGAACTGGCCCGGCAGCATGCACAGTTTGAAGAGTTTGTGGCGAGGATGGAAGAGCGGGGGCTGCGGATGCCGCCTCTGCGGCCGATCCGTCACGGGGATGTGATCGACCTGGGGGGCCTGACCGTGGACATAGTGCATCTGCCCGGCCATACGCAGGGCAGTATCCTGCTGCTTTTGCAGGAGGACAGGGTGTTGTTTACAGGGGACGCTATCAATACGCATCTGTGGTTACAATTGGAGGAGAGCTCTTCGCCGCAGGATTTTTTGCAGACGCTGGACGGAGCCATGTATCTGAAAGACAGGGCGGATTATATTTTGCACGGTCATTACGGACATTTTTTGCCCATCACCCTTATGGACCGGCTCCGGGAGGGCTTGTTGCAGCTTATCCGGGGAGAGACGCAAGAAGATACGGATTATTCGTATTTTGCGGGTGGTGCGAGACAACATTCCTATGACGGCGGCAAAGCGCAGATCATTTATCCTGAGAACTGATCTGCCGGGAGAGAGATGAAGACTTTTTGTATTGTTCTGGCGGCAGTCATTTTGCTGGCTGCTGCCCTTTTTGTCATAAAATATCATATCCTGATGAATCTGGCACTGAATGCCAGGGCCAGGAATCTATTGTCTTCCAACGGGAAAGGGGAGATTCCGCCCAGGGAGGCGGAGATCCGAAGACAGATCCAGGAGGATGGCAGATGGCTGGAAAACCTTCCTCGGGAGGATGTGGAGATACGCTCACAGGACGGGCTGCGTCTCGTGGGGCACTATATCCGTGCCCAGGGGCAGCCGAAACGTCTGATTGTGCTTTTCCACGGCTGGCGCGGCAGTTGGACCGGGGACTTCGGCAGTATTGGGAAGTGGCTCTATGGGATCGGATGCGATCTGCTGCTGGCAGAACAGCGGGCCCAGGGAGCCAGCGAGGGAAAATATATGGGATTCGGCGTGTTGGAACGCCGGGATGTGGCGGACTGGATGGGGTATCTGGAGCGGGAGCGGCACAATACGCTGCCGGTATATCTGGGCGGCGTGTCCATGGGCGCGGCCACGGTGCTGATGGCGGCGGGGGACGCGCTGCCGGGCTTTGTGCGGGGGGTGCTGGCGGACTGCGGTTTTACCAGCCCCTATGATATGCTCTATGAAGTGGGCAGGAAGTCCCTGCATATGCGGGAGCATCCGGCTATGGATTATGTCAGTCTGCTGGTGAAGTTTCATGCCGACTTTGGCATAAAGGAGTATTCCACACTGGAATCCGTAAAGAAGACCCGGCTGCCGATCTTTTTTGTCCATGGGCTGGCGGATGATTTTGTGCCCTGCCGCATGAGCCGGGAGGCGTACCAGGCCTGTACTTCCCCCAAGGAACTGCTGCTGGTGGAAGGGGCAGGCCATGTGCGCAGCTTTTTCTATGATAATGAGAACTATCGCCGGAAGGTGGAAGATTTCTTCGGATGGAAAGGGCAGGCCTGACGCTTGCCCCGGATTTACGCGTTTCCGTATTTCTGCTGTTCCTGCTGTCCTCTGTCAAACAGACTCTTGAACTTGTCGGAGAGCTTGCAGAGCTTGCCGTACAGGTCAAAGGTGATCTCTGTGGAGGGCGCCACCTCCATATAGGAGACCATCATCCGCACCATCAGAAAACTGTCCACAAAAGAGCTCTTGAGTATGGCGGCGATGATAATGGAGAGCAGGGCGGCAAAGATCAGATGTATGCCGAGGGCCGCAAAGATTCCCGCAAACAGCAGGAAGGGAAGGAGCCAGGCCAGAAAGGAGATCACCATTACCGCCAGGGTCATGACTGCCGCGTCCTTGAGCAGTTTTTTCCAGTTCTGAAAATAGATGACCACGCCGTCCGCCGCGCTCTTGAAGGCAGACTGATCGCCGTGCAGGAAAGTGTAGCCCAGGCAACACTCGTCCACATAATTCAGCGCGATATGTACAAACATCTGGGCAAAGGACACGATAAAGGATACGCCGGGGATCTTGCCCAGCAGATCATCCACCTTTTGCAGCCCTTTCTGGAGCTGGCTCACCGCTCCGCTCACCAGCCGGTCCACGGCAAAATAAACGTTGGCGGTCAGAAAACGCTGAGACACCATCTCCCTGGCGGCCGCCAGTTGATCCTCCGGCAGCGAACCGGTGGTCACAGCCGTAGTCACCATTGCCACATGCCCTGCCTTGAGAATATAACCTACATAGTGCTGCAGGAACCCGTATACACATCCCACCAGAATGAACCATACGGTGAGCGCGATCACGATGCCGCCGCCGTCGCCCAGACTTCCCAGCCATACGAACGGGAACAGCGTCACCAGCGCGAAGAGCAGTACGATCCCTCCCAGCGCCAGTTTGAGCCATACAAACTTCATGGTCTTTAAAAACACGTCTTTTGTTTTCAATACTTTTTCCTCCCTTATAAGGTTGTTATGTTAGCGATGACATATATTATATAGTAAAAAAAGGCTCTTTTCCTGTAAAAGGCGTGAGCGGTAGGGATTACAGCGTAAGCGGAATATTCACTGCGCAAATGTCATGAGCAAGGAACCGATTGTAACAGGCGCATAAATGTGATAAAATACAGATTATGGCAGATCGGCGAGTCGGACGGGGCAGGCAAAAGGCTGAAAAGGGGTCGGGATGAAGATTAAGGTAAAAGAGATGAGTTATGAACAGGTACTGGCACTCCCGACGGAGAAACATGTCCGGCCCAGGCGGCCCAGTATACTGTTCCGCACGCTGCTGAAACTGTTGGCCCTGCCGGAACTGTGGGCCACCGGATTCACCTGGGAAGAGGAGGGCATGGATCGCCTGCGCCGGGATGAGTCATGCCTGGTTCTGATGAACCATTCCAGCTTTATTGATCTGAAGATTGCGGCGTCCGTACTGTATCCCCGCCCTTTCAATATCGTCTGCACCTCGGACGGATTTGTGGGAAAGGAACGTCTTATGCGTTTGCTGGGCTGTATTCCCACCAGAAAATTTGTCACGGATCTGGCGCTGGTGAAAGATATGTACTGTGTACTGAAGGAGCTGCGCAGCTCCGTGCTGCTGTTTCCGGAGGCCAGTTATTCCTTCGACGGGACAGCCACGCCGCTGCCGGACAGCATAGGCAAGTGTATCAAGGCTTTGGGAGCGCCTGTGATCATGATCCGTACCTACGGAGCCTTTGCCAGAGATCCGCTCTACAACAATCTGCAGCGGCGCAAGGTAAAGGTTTCCGCCAAAATGGAGTATCTGCTGTCCCCGGAGGAGATCGCGCTGCGGACGCCTGAGGAGCTGAATCAGCTGCTGGCGGAAGGCAGGATGCGGGGCAAAGGCAGCAGGCTGTTCTGTGAAAATTGCGGCAGTACTTATGAGCTGACCGAGTATGGCTACTTGCGGGGAGAGAACATGTCCGCGGAGGAACAGCGCTTTGATCATGTGCCGGACTGGTACCGCTGGGAGCGGGAGTGCGTGCGCGGGGAACTGCGGGAGGGCAGTTACCGTCTGCGGGTCCCGGTGGATATCTGCATGCTGGTGGACAGCAAATGTATTTATAAAGTAGGCAGCGGTGTGCTGGAGCATACTGTGGAGGGATTTCATCTGACAGGATGCGGGGGACAACTGGATTACCGGCAAAAGCCCTTTGCGTCTTACAGCCTGTATGCGGACTATTACTGGTATGAGCTGGGGGATATGATTTGTATTGGGGATCAGCGTGCATTATATTATTGCTTTCCCCGGAACGGACAGGACGTAGCGGCCAAGGCGCGGCTGGCGGCGGAGGAATTGTATCAGATGAAGAAAAGAGCGGGGCGCGGGACGGAGGATAAATAGTATGACGAGTCATGTATATCAGTTGCTGGAAGAGTACATGCTGTCCTGTATGGGGGACAGCGCCCACGACAAGGAGCATGTCTACCGGGTGCTGTACAGCGCTCTGGAGATAGCCGGGGAGGAGCCGGACGTGGACTATGACGTGCTGATCTGCGCCTGTCTGCTCCATGATATAGGCAGGGGGGAGCAGTTTGAGAACCCGTCGCTGTGTCATGCTCAGGTGGGTTCGGAGAAGGCGTATCGCTTTCTTCGGGAACAGGGTTTTGCCGAAGACTTTGCCGCCCGGGTCAGGCACTGCATTCTGGCCCACCGCTACCGCAATAACAATGTCCCGGAGACCGTGGAGGCCCGAATCCTGTTTGACGCGGACAAGCTGGATGTGACGGGCGCCATCGGCATTGCCCGAACCCTGTTTTATAAGGGACGGGTCTCGGAACCTTTGTACAGTGTGGACTCCCAGGGCAGGGTACAGGACGGCACGGAGGATGAGAAACCGTCTTTTTTCCAGGAATACAAATATAAGCTGGAGGACATTTATTCCCATTTCTATACAAAAAGGGGGGCGGAGATGGCCCGGGCCCGCAGGCAGGCCGCGGCGGACTACTATGAGAACCTGTTGGCAGAGGTGCGTCCCGTCTATGAAAAAGGCAGACAGGCGCTGGCTAAGCAGGTAGGCGCGTAGAACAGATGTGTTTTCCGTAGCGGAAATGCTGCGGCGCAGCAATTGGAATCGGTATAACTTTACCCAGGAGGTTATTATGAGCGGATTGATAAAGCGTAATATTTTGTTAAACCCAGGGCCGTCCACGACCACGGACACGGTAAAAATGGCGCAGGTAGTGCCGGATATCTGCCCAAGGGAGAAGGAGTTCGCCTCCCTGATGAGAGGTCTGAGGCGGGATCTGGTGAAGATTGTCCACGGTGATCAGGAGAAATATACTTCCGTGCTTTTCTGCGGCAGCGGCACGATCAATATTGACGTGTGTCTCAATTCTCTGCTGCCGGAGAATAAAAAGATTCTGATCGTAAACAACGGAGCCTACAGCCAGCGGGCGGTGGAAATCTGCCAGTATTACGGCCTGCCCCATATTGATCTGCGTTTCCCGGTGGATCAGCTACCGGACTTAAGTTTGGTGGAGAAGGCTCTGGCGGAAAATGAGGATATCGCGTTGGTGCATACTACCCATAACGAGACGGGCACAGGCATATTAAATCCCATCCGGGAAATCGGGGAGCTGGCGCACCGATACAATGCGGTCTTTACCGTGGACACCACCTCCACGCTGGCCATGCGGCCCATCGACATTGAGGCGGAGAATATAGATTTCTGTATGGCGTCTGCTCAAAAGGGCCTGATGGCCATGACAGGCCTTTCCTTTATCATTGGGAACAGGGAGATCATTGAGCGCTCCCGGTCCTATCCCCGGCGCTCCTACTACTGCAATCTGTTTCTCCAATATGACTGCTTTGAAAAGACAGGAGAGATGCATTTCACTCCGCCGGTGCAGACGATTTATGCCACACTGCAGGCACTGAAAGAGTATTTTGCAGAGGGAGAGACGGAGAAGTGGAACAGGCACACCAGGGTATTTAACGCCATTCATGAGGGCCTGGACGAGCTGGGCTTTCGGGATTTGATTCGGCGGGAATGGCAGGCCGGCCTGGTGGTGTCGGTATTGTATCCCGACGACGCCAACTGGGACTTTGAGAAAATACATGACTATTGTTATGAGAGGGGCTTTACCATTTATCCCGGAAAAGTGGCCAGAACGGATACTTTCCGGCTGTGCGCGCTGGGAGCCATAGACGAACAGGATATCAGGGACTTTTTTGCGGTGCTGCGGGAGGCGCTGCAAAAATATGGGGTGGCGATTCCTGTTAAGTATGCGGGAGGGGAACAATAGGCGATGAAGACAGTATATACTTGTTTCTGCACGGATGTGATTCACGAGGGGCATCTCAATATTATCAGCAGAGCCCGGGAGTACGGGGAAGTGATCGTGGGGGTATTGGATGACCGCGCCATGATTCGATTCAACCGTTTTCCCACCGTCTCTTTTGAGGAGCGGATGAGAATCGTTTCAGAGATTGAGGGAGTGAGCCGGGTGGTGGTACAGGACCAGATCGCCTACGATCAGGTCATCCGAGAGATCCGTCCGGATTATGTGATTCATGGGGACAACTGGGTAAATGGCCCGATGAAGGCGGTGAGGGATCGGGTGGAGTCTGTTCTGGGGGAGTACGGCGGGGAGATCATCGACGTTCCGTATACATACAACGAGAACGTGAAACGAATAGACGCCCGCATCAGGGAGAAAGTAGGTATGCCGGAGTATCGTCGGAAAAGACTGCGGCAACTGTTGTCTCTGTGCCCCATAGTCAAGACCCTCGAGGTACACAGCGGACTTACGGGACTGATTGCGGAAAAGACGATCGTGGAACAGGATGGGGAGCTGGATCAGTTCGACGCCATGTGGGTAAGCTCTCTGTGCGACTCCACGGCTAAGGGCAAGCCGGATATTGAGCTGGTGGATATGACATCCCGTTTCAGAACCATAGACGATATCATGGAAGTGACGACAAAGCCCATCATCTTTGATGGGGATACCGGCGGACTGATCGAACATTTTGTCTATACGGTGCGAACGCTGGAGCGGATGGGAGTGTCAGCGGTCATTATCGAGGACAAGACGGGACTTAAGAGAAACTCTCTGTTTGGCACAGAGGTTTCTCAGACCCAGGATTCCATTGAACATTTTTGCGAAAAGATCGCGGCAGGCAAGAGGACGCAGCTGACGGACGCCTTTATGATCATCGCCCGGATCGAAAGTCTGATTCTGGAGCAGGGCATGGAGGACGCTCTTGCCCGTGCCAGAGCCTATGTGGGAGCCGGAGCGGACGGCATCATGATCCACAGTCGGCGGAAAGACCCGGCGGAGATCCTTACTTTTTGCGATTTATTCCGGCAGGAGGATCCGGACACTCCTATTGTGGTGGTACCCACCTCCTTTAACTCTGTCACGGAGGAAGAACTGACGGCTCATGGGGTCAACATTGTGATCTATGCGAATCAACTGACCAGGAGCGCGTTCCCGGCCATGCAGCAGACGGCGGTGGACATCCTGAGATATCACCGTGCTCAGGAGGTGGATCAGCGGTTGATGCCCATCAGCGAGATCCTGACGTTGATCGACGAGCTGTAGCGCGGAGCGGACGACGAGGGAGACCGGCATTACTGCCATAGCGCTACAGGCGGCAGAGCCTGTACTATATTGCGGAGGATCAACAGATGGAATATGCGATCATTATGGCATCGGGGATGGGAACCAGGCTGCGTCCCCTCACGGATCGGACGCCCAAGCCCCTGATACAGGTAAACGGGATACCCATGATCGAGACGGTCATCCGGGGACTGCGAAGGAGAAGAGTTGAGAGAATTTATATTGTGGTGGGGTATCTTGGGGAGCAGTTCGATTATTTGAGGGAAAAATACGACAATGTCAGCCTCATTGAGAATGGGGAGTATCAGACGGTGAACAATATTTCTTCCATATATCATGCCCGTTCGGTGCTGGGAAAGGGCGACTGCTTTATCTGCGAGGCCGATCTGTATATCGCCGAGCCAGAGATCTTTGACGCGGATATGGAGGGATCCTGTTACTGGGGAAAATATGTGGAAGGATATTCCGGGGACTGGCTGTTTGAGCGGGACGAAGAGGGCTATATCACCCGTGTGGGGAAAGGCGGAACCGACTGTTACAACATGGTGGGAATCTCCTATTTCCGGCAGGAGGATTCCCTGATTCTGCGCCGGGCTATAGAGGCGGCCTACGGTGTGGAGGGCTATGAAAAGCTGTTCTGGGACGAAGTGGTGGATCGCAATCTGGACAGGCTCCGGCTCTCTGTACATCCCATCGGGGAGGGGCAGATCTATGAGATCGACACGGTGGAAGAGATGGAGAGGCTGGAGGGGCAGCTGCGGAGGAAAGAGGAAGAATGAAAGCGGAGCGTTTTGTGGAGATTATAGGGGCGGATTTTTATACGGGGGTGCCGGATTCACAGTTGAAGGCGCTGTGCGACTGTCTGATGGAGCGCTATGGCATCGATCCGGAGCATCATCTGATTGCCGCCAACGAGGGAAACTGTACGGCTATCGCGGCGGGCTATCATCTGGCCACCGGGAAGGCGCCGGTAGTATATATGCAGAACAGCGGGGAAGGCAATATCATCAATCCGGTGGCCTCCCTGCTGAACGATAAAGTGTACGCGATTCCTGTGATCTTTGTTATCGGATGGCGGGGGGAGCCGGGTGTGCATGACGAGCCCCAGCATATTTATCAGGGGTTGGTCACGCTGCGGCTGCTGGAGGATATGGATATCGCCTCCTTCGTGGTGGGAAAGGAGACTGCAGAGGAGGAATTGCGACAGGCGCTGGACAGGCTGCGGAGCGCGCTCTCCGCGGGGAAAAGCATTGCACTGGTGGTGCGTAAGGGCGCTCTGACCTATGATGGGAATATGACATACGGAAACGACTGCGCCATGACGCGGGAGGAGATCATCCGACATATCGCGGCCGCCGCCGGGGAGGATCCGGTGGTTTCCACCACCGGGAAAGCGAGCCGGGAACTGTTTGAGATCCGGGAGGGCAACGCCCAGAGCCACAAATACGATTTTCTGACGGTGGGTTCCATGGGGCACAGCTCTTCCATCGCTTTGGGAATCGCGCTGCATAAACCGGATACCAGAATATGGTGCATAGACGGGGACGGAGCGGTACTGATGCACATGGGCGCGATGGCCGTGATCGGGGCAAACCGCCCGAAAAATCTGGTTCATGTGGTAATCAACAACGGAGCCCATGAGACCGTGGGAGGCATGCCAACGGTAGCGGGGCAGATGGATCTGCCTGCCCTTGCCAGAGCCTGCGGTTATCCCTGCGCCGTCACTGTAAACAGTTACGGGGAGTTGGACCGGGAGCTTGCCGCTGCCAGGGAGAGGGGGGCGCTGACCCTGATCGAGGCCAGATGCGCCATAGGGGCGCGGGCGGATCTGGGACGTCCTACCACCAGCGCTCTGCAGAACAAGGAATCTTTTATGGAATATCTGACGGAGCTGTCATAGAACCGACAGAGAATCATGCGCCACGTTTTGTCTTTTATATGCCCTGAGATCCGATATTTTCTCGGATTTCGGGGCATAATTATGTCCTGTCTTCGATGATTTCAACATAATTCCCGATATTCAGTCAAAAATAATTGCAATCATGAAATACATGATATATAATAACAAATATTTGAGGGTTTATTTACGGTGATAAGTTCAGGCAGGATCTTATGTGTCCCAACACTGATCCCGCGGGATGTCGCAGGTGAAATCTGCGGCATGCGTGGAGAGGGAAACCTGGAAACGGCAAGGGTTAGGAAGGATATGAAGAAATTTGCGTTTTCTTTTTTAAATATTTTTTTACTGACATTTATGCTCCTGATATTTGGCCCGGCGGAGATATTTTTTGCCAACGTCACGGAGTTTGAATTTGTCTACGGAGAATTTGCCGGATATCTGGCGGCGGCGGCTCTGGGCGGGGCCCTGTTTGCGGCTGGTGTGTTGACGGTTATGCCGGATGGGCTGTACAGGGCGGTCATGTCGGTAATATTTGGGCTGTCCGTGGCGGGATATCTGCAGGTTATGTTCCTGAACGGGCAGTTGGATCTGCTGGGGCTGAACCCGGAGGGGTATCAGGTAAGTACAGGCGCGGCAGTGGGCAATCTCTGTATCTGGCTGTTTATCGTCGCGGCAGTGGTCGCGCTGGCCTTTGTCAGGAAGAAGATCTGGAAAGGCATGGTGGCGTATGGCGCCGCCTTTCTGCTCTGTATTCAGGCGGTGGCCCTGGTATCTTTGCTGGTCACGGCCAGGGAGGACGCGTATCAACACAAGACCCAGGAATGGCATCTGACCGGTGGGGATCAGTATGTGGTGTCGGAAAAGGAAAACGTGATCCTGATCATTCTGGACTATTTCAGCAATCAGGATCTGCTGGAAGTGCAGGCGAAATATCCGGATGTGATGAATTGCCTTCACGATTTTACCTATTACAGTAACACGGACTGCAATTACTACGGTACCTATCCTTCTATCGCGCATATGCTGACCGGAAAGGGAATGGACGCCTCCATACCGGTGAACGAATGGTTTCAGAATATATGGACGGATCAGGATACTCTGTCCTTTTATGAGATGCTGCGGGAAAAGAATTATACGGTCAATCTGTACACACCGGATATCCATTATCTGTGCGGAACCAATGACCCGGAGCTGCTCAGCGCCTGTTTTTCCAATATGACGGATTCCGTCAGAAATGTGGACGTATTCTATAAGCTTTTGTTTAAGACCATGACCAAGATGTCCTGCTACCGGATGATGCCGGAGCTGGCTAAGAATGCTTTTTATACGGAAGGCTCGGAGTACGCGGATATCATTTCTTATGAGGAGGATGTGCTGCGCCACAAGAATGCGGATTTTTACAGGGGGCTGCTGGACGAAGGGGTCAGAACGGATAAGAACTCCAACTACTTTATCATCCAGCATCTGCTGGGTACCCATGAATACAGCACCACGGCGGAGTGCGCTGAGAAACCGGGATCTACGTTGGAGGATACGGCCAGGGGCTGTATGGTCATGGTGGAGGAATATCTGGAGCAGCTAAAGAGGGTGGGTGCGTATGACAATTCCACCATCATTGTAACGTCGGATCATGGAGATATGGTGGATTCTCAAGTGATTTTCTATATTAAGGAGCCGGATACACACCGGGAGGTCAGCGCAGAGACCAATGCTCCGATTTCTCTGCATGAACTGCGGCCCACCGTGGCGGCGGCTGCAGGCCTGGATTCCGCCCTGTTTGGACAGACCATCTATGATTTTGCCCAGGATGAGCAGAGAGAGCGTGAAGTGTGGGTCCGGGACTCTGACGTCAGGTATACCATCGTCCAGAACTATGTGGAAGATCGTATCGGATACGCCAATATCTATAAGATCTATAGATATACGGGAGACTACGGCGATCTGCTCCGGCAGATAGAACAGAACCAATATGATGTGGCGCAGATGGTGGATTCCTTTTTTTAAGTAACGAGAAGATTTTATTTGCCGAAAGGCAGGAAAGGCGAGGTTGATCTTATGAGAAAATTGGTTGGCAGGGTATTTTCTTTTGTGTATTTTTTCAGTTGTTTTTACGCTTTGTTTACGGTTCCGGTGCATGCGTATATCGATCCTTCCGCTGTGACCTACATCATTCAGGCAGTGGCGGGCGTGCTGATCGCGCTGGGCGCGGCGTTCACGATCTTCCGTCACAAGATTTTCAAGTTCTTCCGGGGGAAGAAGAAAGACAAAGAAGAAGAGAGCAAGATCGAATTTAAGGACGCACAGGAATAAGCGGCAGAGCTGCGGAGACGGGAAAGGCAGGGGAGAGTAATTGAGCGGGATGATCGACGGGATAGTAAACGCGTTGATAGCGCTGATACATGGATGCTACGCGCTGTGTCATAATTATTGGATCGCCATATTTCTTTTTACGCTTTTGACAAAAGTGATCCTGTTGCCACTCTCTGTCTGGATACAGAAAAACTCCATAAAGACCGTAAAGATGGAGCCGGAACTCAACCATATCAAGGCGACTTATGCGGGCAATCAGGAATTGATTGCCGAGGAACAGTACAAGTTGTTCAAACGGGAAAAATACAGCCCCTTTGGCGATCTGATCCCGCTGTTTGTGCAGCTTGCGCTGCTGATGGGCGTGGTGGAGGCCGTGAAAAGGGGAACGCCTCTGACCGTCATTCCCATAGAGACGCTGGGAGTGACGCTGCTGGTTCCGGCCGTAGCGGCGGCGTCCGCTTTTATCATGTGTTTTGTGCAGAACAGGATCAATGTGCTACAGTCTGAGCAGGGAAGGCTCAACCAGTACGGAACCATGATCTTTTCCGTGGGATTGTCTCTGTATCTGGGATTCTTTGTGTCTGTGGGAGTGGGTTTTTACTGGACATGCAGCAACCTGTTGTCCACATTGCAGCTTATGCTGCTCAACGTGTGGATCAATCCGAAAGATTATATAGATTATGAGGCCCTTGAGAAGAGCAAGGAGGAACTCAGGGATGCCAGAGCTTTTATGACGGACAGGAAAAAAGCGGGACGTGACAATCCTTACCGCCAAAAGGAAAAGGCGGATTACAAGCGCTTTCTGTCCGGACAGCGCAAGAAACTGGTATTTTATTCGGAAAAGAACGGTTTTTATAAATACTACAAAAATATCATCGAAGAGATTATCCGAAGAACTAATATTGTAGTGCATTATATCACAAGCGATCCCCAGGATGAGGTGTTCGCCCTGGAGAGCGAACAGTTCAAGCCCTACTATATCGGGGAGAACAGGCTGATTGTACTGATGATGAAACTGGAGGCGGATATCATGGTCATGACTACGCCGGATCTGGAGAATTATCAGTTGAAACGCTCCTATGTGAAGAAGGACATAGAATATCTGTATGTACCTCATGATGTAAACAGCTCCAATCTTACTTTTCACAAGGATGCGCTGGATCATTTTGATACGATCTTTGTGTCGGGGATGCAGAATAAGGCGGAGATCCGGGAGCGGGAGGAAAAATACGGGTTCCCGCCCAAGAATCTGGTGGAGTGGGGTTCCAGTGTCATCGACAATATGGCGGCGGCCTATGAGGAGGTTCAGAACGATACAAAGACTGTTTTGATTGCTCCCTCCTGGCAGAAGGACAATATCATGGAATCCTGCATAGAAGAATTGCTGGACGGATTAAAGGACGAAGGCTATCGGGTGGTGGTGCGTCCCCATCCTCAGTATGTCCGGCACTTTGAGGAGAGGATAGACCGTCTGGCGAGGAAGTACGCAGACGCCGGCGTGGAGGTGCAGAAGGATTTTTCATCCAATAAAACGGTGTATACGGCAGATGTGCTGGTGACGGATTGGTCCAGTATCGCGTTTGAATATGCATTTTCCACATTAAAACCTGTCTTGTTTATCAATACGCCGATGAAAGTAGTCAATCCGGACTATCAGGAATTACAGACCATGCCCATTGATCTGGTGCTGCGGGATAAGGTGGGCATTTCTCTGGCGCCGGAAGAACTGGCGCAGGTAGCCTCCGCCGTCCGCTCCCTGCTCTGTGATAATCGGTTTTCCCGGGAGGCTGTCGCGGCTTTGCGGGATACTTATATCTATAATGTGGGGCGTAGCGGCGAGGTTGGCGCGCAGTATATCATACAGCGGCTGGTGGAGATGCAGCAGGAACGTTAAAATACTATAAATTTTATGAAAATTTTGTGATATCTATAGACTAATCTACAGGCCGGGGGTAAAATGATTTCCAGATATTTTCCCCGGCCTGTTGTGTGCCGCGCAGCCGGGATTCTGCTAAAACAGCGGTGCGGAAATGAGGAGTAATTGTATGAAAGCTGTTTTGAAGTGGCTCAAAAAGCATAAAAAACTGTGTATCTTTCTGGTGATCGCCGTTATTCTCGCAATTTTGATCGGAAAATTTGTCAGCAGCGTGCAGGAGACGGCCGCGACGATGATGAACATGCTGAATCGGCAGGAGACGGCGGCCATAGAGCGGCGTTCTCTGGTAGAAAGCGTATCCGCCACAGGTTCAGTGGTCAGCGCGGGCAGTAAGAGTGTAACGGCCGAGGTGACGGGCGTAAAATCTCTCAGCGTGCCGGTAGAGGTGGGAGACATGGTTGCGGAGGGAGATCTGCTGTGCCTGCTGGACAGCGCGGACCTGGAGGAAAGTCTGGCGAACTCTGAACTTTCCTTAAGCGTGTCCCAGAGGAGAACCCAGCTTGATCTGGATTCCGCCCAGCGCAGTCTGAATGAGGCGGGAATATCCGTCCAGGTGGATATGTCCCGTATGGAAGAACAGGTGGCCAGCGCCCTTAAGACGTATGAGGAAGCCAGGGAGACCATGAACAGGGCGGGTTCCAGTTACGGCAGCGCCAACGACAACAGCACTAAGATAAGGAAGGCGCTGGAGGGATATCAGGAGGAACTGTCCCGGGTTCATCAGCAGATAAACGAAACGGTGTCCGGCGGCGACGCTCCCTCCGACGACAGGGCGGCGCTGGAGGCGGAGGCACAGCGCCTGGAGCAGTTGATCGCGGAATATCAGATGAAATACAGTACCGCGCAGGAGACGGAGCGGAGTCTGAAGACCGTTTATGACCAGGCGGTAACGGCGGTGAACAATGCTTACGACGCATACGAGAGACAGCTGCAGAGCCAGGAGGATACCATACGAAACGGCAGCAGCACTCTCCTCAGCAGGCAGGACAATGTGACTTCCAGCCGGTTAAATGCCTCTACTTCGGGTATGACGGACCAACAGCAGATAGACCGTTATCAGGAGCAGATAGCGGCCTGTACGGTGACAGCGCCTATTTCCGGTGTGGTGACTGCGGTCAATCTGGAGACGGGAGACAGTTATAACGGCGGCGCCATAGTGACCATTGAGGACATCAGTAACTATGAAGTCACGGTGGAGATCGACGAGTATGATATCAGCAAGATTAAGACAGGCCAGAAGGTGGTCATCAAGACCAACGGCACAGGGGATCTGGAGCTGGAGGGAGAGGTGATATCCATTGCGCCCCGGGCGACTGCCGGTTCCGGTGTGACTTATACGGTAAAGACCAGCATCGATACGCCCTGCGACGACCTGCGTCTGGATATGACAGCCAAGCTGAGCATCATCATCAGCAGCAAGGAAGATGTGCTGACGGTGCCCTATGCCGCGGTGCAGACAGCGGAGGACGGCAGCTTTTATGTGGAAGTGGTGGATGAAAACAGCGCCGTCATATCAGGGGAACCCGGCAACGGTCCCGGGGGAGATATGCCCGGCGCGGCAGCCCCGGCTGACGGAGAAAAGCCTGACGGAGAGGGGCGTCCCACAACGGCGGCAATGCCCGGCGCTTTGCCCACCCGCCGTATTCCCGTGACCAAAGGGATTGAAAGCGACTATTATGTGGAGATCTTCGGCGAGGGAATCGTTGAGGGATTGGAAGTGATCGTGCCTGTCGATAACAGCCTGGATAATCTGAATGAGCTGATGCTGCAAATGGGCCCCATGGGAGGAGTATAATGAGCAGGCGGACGATGATTGAGCTGAAAGACATTTATAAGCGTTTTTATATTGGCACACCCAATGAACTGACAGTGTTAAAAGGCATCAATCTGACCATATACGAGGGGGAGTTTGTGGCGGTGGTAGGAGCTTCCGGGTCCGGCAAATCCACGCTGATGAATATTATCGGAGCGTTGGACCGCCCCACCCAGGGGCAGTACCGGCTGGACGGGGTGGATATGATCGCCGCTAAGGACAGAGAGCTGTCGGGTATACGCAACCGCAAGATTGGGTTTGTGTTTCAGACATACAACCTGATCGCCAAGACCAATGCCCTGAAAAATGTGGAGATGCCCATGCTTTACGGCGGAGTCACAGGCAGGAAGAGGGTGAACCGGGCTAAGGAGCTGCTGACTATGGTAGGCATGGAAGACCGGATGAAACATCTGCCGGAGGAACTGTCGGGCGGACAAAAACAGCGTGTGGCCATAGCCAGAGCCATGGGCAACGACCCGGCGATCATCCTGGCGGACGAACCCACGGGAGCGCTGGATTCCACCACCGGGCGTATGGTGATGGATCTGTTTCATAAGCTGCATAAAGAGCAGGGCAAGACCATCGTGCTGATCACCCATTCTCCGGAGCTGGCGGAGGAGACGGAGCGGGTAGTCACCATCAAGGACGGCTTTATCATCGGGGAAAGGCAGGGAGCTGGCATATGATGATGTTTTATGAAAACGTGCGGCTGGCGCTGTTTAGCCTGAAAGCCAACAAGATGCGGGCGCTGCTGACGATGCTGGGCATTATCATCGGCATATCTTCCGTAATTGCCATTATGACGGTGGGCCAGTCCATGACTTACACCATGACGGAATCCATGGCCTCCATGGGCGTGAACAATATCACGGTAACGTTGCAGCAGAGACCGCAGGAGGAGGAGACTACAGAGGAAGGTATGTCGTTTGGCGGCGGTATGGGCAGGGTCATGATGGAGGAAAAGGATCTGTTTACCCGGGAGATGCTCGGAAACTACTGTGAGACTTATCCGGAATCCGTGGCGGGGATCTCCGTTACGGAGAGCCTCGGTCAGAGCAAACTGCAGGATAAAGGGCTGTATGCCAATATACAGGTCACGGGTGTCAGCCTGGGATATTTTCTGGCGAACGATCCGAAACTGCTGCAAGGCAGATATTTCAGCGGGGCGGAGCTGGACGAAGGGCGTAAGGTCGCCATGGTATCGGATATCGTAGTCGACAATATGTTTGGCGGGGATAAGGAAGAGGCGATTGGCAGCATGCTGACCGTCAATCTGGGTGATAAGTACTTTGAATTTGCCATTATAGGCGTCTATGAATATGAGCAGAACGCCATGTCTTTCTCCACGGCCTCGGTAAAAGATACAGTGACGGACTTCTACATACCGCTGAATACGGCACAGGAGATCAGCCATTCGCAGGGGTTTAGCAATTTTACAGTGATTACGGCGGACGGGGTGAACAGCGACGCCTTTGCGGAGACCACGGCAGGGTTTTTCGCACCCTATTACCGCAGCAACAGGGACTTTGAGCCTACGGCTTTCAGTATGGCTTCCATGGTGGAGATCATGTCGGATATGATGTCTACCATGACTACCGCAATCGCCGTGATCGCGGGAATTGCGCTGCTGGTGGGTGGAATCGGGGTTATGAATATTATGTTGGTATCCATCACGGAGCGGACCCGGGAGATCGGCACCCGTAAGGCGCTGGGGGCGCCCAACAGCGCTATACGCCTGCAGTTTATTATAGAGTCCATTGTAATCTGCCTGGTAGGCGGTCTGATCGGCATAGTGTTGGGAGTGATCCTGGGTATGGGTGCGGCCAATCTGCTGGGAGCGTCGGCAACGCCTTCGGTGGGAAGTATATTGCTGTCCTTGGGATTTTCCATGGCGATAGGGGTATTTTTCGGATATTACCCTGCCAATAAGGCCGCGAAGATGGACCCCATCGAGGCATTGCGGTATGAATAACAATAACATCACCGGAAACAGGGGGGGATGGATATGGGCTACAAACTGGCGGTATTTGATCTGGACGGTACGATCCTCAACACCTTGGAAGACTTGGCGGACGCAACAAACTATGCGCTGGAGAAACACGGTTTTTCCCGGCGCACAATTGACGAGGTGCGGCGTTTTGTGGGCAATGGAATCCGCAAACTGATAGAGCGGGCGGTTCCGCCGGGTTTGCCGGTTGCGGAGATTGATAAAGTGCATGAAACTTTTTCGGGTTATTATCAGTTGCACTGTGCGGATAAGACCAGGCCCTATGAGGGAATCCTGCCGCTGTTACAGCGTCTGCGGGCGGCGGGATGCCTTACGGCAGTGGTATCCAATAAGGCGGATGCGGCAGTGCAGCCGCTGTGCAGACATTATTACGAAGGCCTGTTCGATTTTGCGGTGGGCGAGAGGGCCGACATCCGCTGTAAGCCTGCCCCGGACGCGGTATATGAGGTACTGCGCCGGTTGGGTGTGGATGGAGCGGACGCCGTATATATTGGGGATTCTGAAGTGGATATCCGGACTGCGGAAAATGCGGGTCTGGACAGCATCATTGTCACATGGGGATTCCGGGACCGGGAGTTTCTGGAGAGCCAGGGGGGACGCAGGTTTGTGGACCGGCCGGAGGAGATTGACGAAATCCTGGGTATTTTGTAGATTTTTTACTTGACAATTATTCCTGACCATATATAATTAAAATTACAACAGCAGAAAGAATAATTACCTCACATCTATCGAGGAATTATTCTTTCTGCTGTTTTCTTTTACACAACAAAATAACAGGAGGAGAGTTTTTATGGCAAAAGAAAATGAAAAGGCAATCACCAACCGAGAGGTAAAGAACAGCGCGTTTACTACATTTTTTGGTGAACCGGAGAATGCGTCCAGGCTGTATGCGGCACTGGGAGAGGAGGAGGTATCTCCCGATGATATCACTTATGTGACGCTGGAAGGGGTACTGTTCATCGCAAGAAAAAATGACCTGGCCTTTACCGTTAAGAATCGTGTGCTGGTCATCAGCGAGCATCAATCCACAATCAATGAGAACATGCCCCTGCGGGATCTGCTTTATCTGGGACGCACGATGGAAAAGCTGCTGGATGAGAGGGCTATCTACAAACGCAAGCTGTTTCAGATTCCCACGCCGGAATTCTATGTCTTTTACAATGGCGACGAAACATGCCCGACGGAAAAAATTCTGCGGCTTTCGGATGCTTTTCTTGAAAAAACGGAGCATCCTATGGTAGAATTGGAAGTGAAAGTGATCAATATTAATCTTCCGTCAGGGCATAAGCTGCTCAGAGAATGTCGTCCAATGTATGAGTATTCATGGTTTATTCAGAGGATCAAGGAATATCTGGGCGCAGGATGGGTCCGGGACGCCGCCATCGTGCAGGCAGCGAAGGACTGTGTGGAAGAGGGAATCCTGACGGAGTTCATGAAAGAACATGGTTCGGAGGTACTGAATATGCTGAATACGCAGTGGAATTATGATGACGCGGTTGCAGTGGAAAGGGAAGAGGCGTTTGAAGAGGGCCGGGAATCCGGGCTGGCCATGGGAAAGACGCTTGGAATCCTGGAAGGCAAGGCAGCGGGAATGGCAGAAGGCAAAGTTGCGGCCCAGAGGCAGGTTATTTATGCCTTTTTAGAACAACTGGGGGAAATTCCCGAAGATATCCGCATTAGAATTGAAAGCGAGCAGGACGGCAGCGTTTTGAAAAAGTGGTACATGCTGGCGCCCGGTGTGAAAAGTTTTGAGGCGTTTCGGGAGCATATGGAGAAGGGACAACAATAGCTATGGCAGCACAAAACAATAAACGTATCGCATGGATCGACGGACTGAAAGGAATCGCCTGTCTGTTGATTTTTACCCACCATTTTTCTCTGGAGTACTTTAACGGCGCGTATTTTGGAGAGTTGATGGAATCAAAACTACCATTTCGGCTGGATATCCGGTTATCCTACGAGCCATATGGCGTACTCACCAACGGGAATTTCTGGGTATGTGTTTTTGTCATGTTGGCGGCTTTTCTCACGGCTGTCATTGTGCTGCGACAGTGTGCCGCGCCACAGAATAACAGTTGGCAGGAGAAACTCTCCGGCATGATCATTAAGCGATATGTTCGGTTAGTGGTGCCATGCGGCATTGCCGGTGTGCTGTACTGGCTGCTCAGGGAGTATCTCGTTCCCGGATTTTCCTGTTATAGAGGTCTGGAAAATATACTTACATTTGTAAAAATGCTGTATCATACCTTTGTAAAAATGTGGATCGTACCGGATCAGGAGGCCCTTGGCCCGTATTGGATGCTGTACGCGATTTTCTGGGGAACTTTTATTGCGATTCTTCTGGCGCTTGCCACCAGATATTCCAGAAAGTGGACACTGCCATTCTTTTTTGCGATTGCATCGCTCCTTCTGTGGGCCAGGGACGAGTATTATCTGTGTGTGGTGGTGGGCGTGTTGCTGGCCTGGCTGGCAGAGAGCGGCGTGTTGAAGGATAACAGGCGAAACAGATGGTTGGCGGTGGTTCCTCTGGCGGGCGGCCTGTATCTGGGGGGGTATCCGAGCTTTGCAGCGCCGGTATTTTTCTATCAATATCTGGGAAAGCTTTGCACGCACATTTATGCAAACAAGGGGATCGCTACATTCCATACTCTGGGGGCAGGCCTGTTGATCCTGGGGATTCTTATGAGCGGCCCCGTCCAGAGAGGTCTGTCAGCAAAAGCTCTTCGCTGGCTGGGTTCGGTATCCATGGGAGTGTTTGTATTGCATGTCACGGTGATGCAGTTTGTGGGGCGGCCCCTGCGGGACTGGCTTTTAGGCACGGGGATGGACTACGCCTTGATGGTTCTTGTTGTCTATCTGATTTTGACGGCGATTTTGCTGCTGCTGGCCTGGGGCTTTAAAAACACCGTGGAGCGCCTGCTGGAAAAGGTACTAAGGCGGCTTTGAATTTCTGTCTGGTATAAAATGGTTTATTTTCGGACATATTGATACTGTATTTGTGTATTTGCAGTAAAACAGAAAACAGACCAGGAGGATGCAGACATGGGCAACAAGTATGCAGGCACACAGACGGAAGATAATCTGAAAGCGGCTTTTGCCGGGGAATCTCAGGCATATACAAAGTACACCCACTTTGCGGCGTCGGCCCGGAAACAGGGTTATCAGCAGATTGCCGCCATATTTCAGGAGACGGCGGACAACGAGAAGGAACATGCCAAGCTGTGGCTGGAGGCATTGCAGGATATCGGCAGTACCGGTAAGAATCTGGCCGTGGCCGCAGACGGCGAGAACTTTGAGTGGACGGAGATGTATGATGAATTTGCCAAAACTGCGGAGAAAGAAGGTTTCCCCGAGCTTGCGGCAAAATTCCGTCTGGTGGGAGATGTGGAGAAACATCACGAGGAGAGATATCGCGCCCTGCTTGAGAATGTGGAGACAGCCACCGTGTTTGAGAAGAGTGAGGTAAAGGTATGGGTATGCCGTAATTGCGGTCATATTGTAGTGGGCACAGCCGCTCCGGAGATATGTCCGGTATGCCTGCATACGCAGGCATATTTCCAGATATATGCCGAAAATTATTAAGCGCATAACCATCCAGCGGGCAGCATGGACAGAACAGGGATATATGCTGATGGCGTAGAGCCCGTTTTGCCCGTGCTGCCTGCTTTTGCTGACTACAGGGCAATATCGTATCGCGGTCTTGGAAATCAGGGGCGGCTGCTCTGGCGTATATGCGGCAGGCGCAACCGCAATGTTACATAAAGCACGTGGAATGCGGTTCTTTTCCTGATTTTTATAAGGTAGAATAATTTGTGTACATGAGAGGTTTCGGGTACAGAGGAGATCAAGGGACAGAGATGACAACCGGTGAAAAGATAGCCATGTTGCGCAGGAGAAAAAACATAACGCAGGAGCAACTTGCGGAAATGTTGGGAGTGTCCCGACAATCTGTCTCCCGGTGGGAGATGGACCAGGCATTTCCGGAGACAGAGAAATTGATACGGCTGGCGGGGCTGTTTTCCTGTAGTATTGATTTTCTTCTCAGTGATGTGCTGGAGGGGAACAGGCAGACGGCGCAGGGACTTTCGGCGGATGACTGTGTGGCGTTTATCCGGGAATGTGGATACTTTTTTCTTGCCACATCCGTTGCAGACCGTCCCAGATTACGCCCTTTCGGCATGATCTGTTCCAACGGTGAAACGCTTTTTATTGTTACGGACAAGCGTAAGAGTGTCCATTCTGACCTGAAACGGAATCCAAGGGTAGAGCTGTCGAGCTATAACCCCGTAACCGGGGGATGGATACGGATCAGCGGTGAAGTAAGTGAGGATGACAACTGTGTCGCCCGTGAACTGGTACAGTCCGCATATCCCTCACTGAAACAAAAATATCCTGGAGAACAGGAGGAATTTTTGGCAGTCTATCAGGTACATATCGAGGATGTGAGTGTCAACTGATCCTCATAAGGATGCGCGAGCAGTCGGATATGGATCACACGCCCCACAGGCCCTGTGCATCGTAGGGGACATACGGTGACATGCGGAACTTAATGGAGGAAAAAGGAATGGAGAAATTATCAAAAGAAGTGGCGGCAATCTTAACGGAGTGGTTCGGGCAGGATACTGTCGTTTCTCTGGCTACAATCGAGGGAGACAGACCTACCGTGCGCAGAGTCGACGGTTATTATGAGGACGGCGCTTTTTATGTGATCACATATGGTTTGTCGAACAAGATGCGACAGATTGCTGAAAATCCTGTGGTGGGTCTCTGCGGCGACTGGTTTTCCGCCCATGGTGAGGGTATAAATCTGGGTTATTTTGGAAAGCCGGAGAATGCGGAGATCGCAGGCAAGCTGCGAACAGCTTTTGCCGCTTGGATTGACAATGGGCACAATAACTTTGCGGATGAGAACACCTGTATTCTCTGTATCCGCCTGACGGATGGCATATTGCTCTGCCACGGGACAAGATACGAGATTGATTTCACCAAATAGGCTGTCACGCAGGCATTTTTCGGCTCCCTACAGGGTATGCTAGTCCTATGGAGACGAATAAAAACAAGGGAAACGCTAGAAAATTTGATTTTTATGTGTTGTTGTTCTTCCTACTGGCCTTTGCGGGCTGGCTGTGGGAGGCAGGGATCTATCTGGTGACAAGGCAGGCCCTGGTCAACAGGGGTGTGTATTTCGGCCCGTATCTGCCGATCTACGGGGTGGGCGGACTGTTGCTGTGGTTTCTGCTGCAGCGGCTGCACCGTAGGCCCTTTGTGACCTTTTTGCTCTCAGCGGCAATATGCACGGTCCTGGAGTACGGAGCCAGCGTTTGGCTGGAATGGAAATGGGGTATGCGCTGGTGGGATTACAGCGGATATTTCCTGAATCTCAACGGGCGCGTCTGCCTGCTTGGGGCGGTGTGTTTTGGTCTGGGAGGTATGTTGCTCAACTGTTATCTGTTGCCTGCGTACATGAAACTGTACCACCGCGTCAGTCCCGGCTGGCGGCTGGTCCTGTGCGGCGCTTTGCTGGCAGTCTTTATACTGGATATAACTTACTGCGCTATAAGGCCCCATACCGGCCATGACATTGCCTGGTGAATGTCATGGCCGGTATTTTGACTGTATTTTGACTTAAGAAAGTATTGCTAAATCTTTCCGATTCACATATAATATTTATATCAACAATCAGGCGGCGGATCGCTGGCTGCCTAATCTCACGCAGCAGTATATGCGGGACTTATATTTCAGGAGGTACTGCCTATGCATTCACCCTTGGAGATCGCCAGAAGTTATGTGGAAGTCAGTATACATAAGACGCATTTGTCCGCCTTTAAGATGGTCATTCTAGGTATGTTTGCCGGATTTTTTATCGGTTTCGCAGGTATAGCGTCCACCACGGCCTCGTCTACCATAGCCAACCCTTCCGTGGCAAAACTGCTGGGGGCGGTGGTATTTCCGGCGGGTATGGCCATGGTGCTGATCGCCGGGAGCGAGCTTTTTACGGGAAATACGCTGATCGTTTTGGCGGTTTTGGAGAAACAGATACCGGTATATAAAATGTTGAAAAACTGGTTCTTTGTGTTTATCGGAAATTTTCTGGGAGCTGCGCTGGTAGCTTTCGGCGTGGTTCTGGGCCATACGCCCAGCCTGTTTAACGGGGACCTGGCCGGCAGCATTGTGGCGGCGGGGGCGTCCAGATGCAACCTGAGCTTTTCTGAAAGCCTGATCCGGGGTATACTGTGCAATGTGCTGGTATGTATCGCAGTATGGATGTCCTTTGGAGCCAAGAATATCTCCGGTAAACTGATGGCCAGTTTCTGGCCCATTATGCTGTTTGTATTGTGCGGATTTGAGCACAGCGTAGCTGATATGTATTTCGGTACGGCGGCGCTGCTGGCCTCCCGGGAATACGGGATCACGGCGGAAGGCCTCACATGGGCAAGATTTTTTATAAACTGTATCATACCTGTGACGCTTGGCAATGTCATAGGCGGCGCGGGTATCGTGGGCTGCGGCTACTGGCTGGGCTATCTGCGTCATACGCCGCTCAGTCCGGTGTCCAAGGAACAGGAGCAGGAAGAACTGGATATTGCGGAGGAGTACTGATCGCTATGTACAATATCGGAATATGCGATGACGAACAGGATTTTGCCAGAGAACTGGAGGAAATGATTCAGCAATATGCCCGGGAGAGTGGTACGGAGATCCGTACCACTTTGTTTCGGGACGGCAGTGAATTGACCCGGAGCGATAGCCTTGCATTGGATCTGATCTTTCTGGATATTCAGATGGATGTTATGAACGGTCTGGAGGCGGCAAAGCGAATCCGGGCCAGGGACGATAAGGTGAGCATTATTTTTTTGACTTCTCTGACCAGGTACGCGCTGGCGGGTTATGAATATCAGGCGGCAAATTATATTATCAAACCCATTAAGTACGCGCGTCTGAAACGGGAGTTGGACCGCTGGCTGGAAAGCTGCAGACGGGAGGAAAAAAAGTATATCCTTATAAACAATGAGGACGGCTGCCATAGAGTGGATCTGCATACCTTATATTATCTGGAAACCTATAACAGAAATGTGAAACTGCATACGGAGAGCGGGGAGATCATCTCCTACAAAAAGATGAAAGAATGGGAGGCTGAGCTGAAGGAGGCCCATTTTATCCGCTGCCATGCCGGCTATCTGGTAAACCTGTTTTTTGTAAAGCGGGTGGGTAAGCTGGAGATCACGCTGACGGACGGCGAGATCATACCCATCAGCCAGCCAAAGCGCAAGGCCGTGATGGAAGAGCTTGCGGATTACTGGGGGGACAGATTGTAATGGAAAATGTGATGGACCTTTTGTACATGCTTAACTATGTGCAGGGGACGGCGCACATTCTCCTGGCGTATTTTTCCATAAATGCCTTTATTCCTCTGAGAAAGCATTGGATACCCAAATTGCTGGCGCTGCTGCCTCTCTGGTATATTGTCCCCCTGCCGATTTATCTGGACGATCCTTGGAATATCTCGTTGGCGCTGTTGGGATTTGGCGCTTGTATATTTGTGTTCTACTCGGGAAAATGGGAGAAAAAGCTGGCAGCGATACTCATATTTTATCCCCTGATCGTGACAGTCAATTATTTGCAGTTCAATGTGTCAAGCGATCTGTTTTTTGCCTTCAGTCATGCTCCCAGCCCGGTCCATGACCAGGCGGGACGCCTGATCAACTGGACAACCGGGATGGAACGGATGAGTACGGTGACGTACTTTCTGTCCAATACGGCGCAGGTGCTGTTCTGGGTGGGCGTCCTGCTTTTCATGAGAAAATATAAGAGGCAGATCGCCTCTGAGGATATTGGCAGGAGAACCTGGCTGATCGCGGACTTTATGATGCTGGTTCCCACCATGGCTATTTTTACAACCATTCTCTTTGTCACCCAGGCCAACTATATAGTGTATCCGCTGTGCGTTGTCATCGTACTGGGAGCGTTTGTGAGCGTTCTGCTGGTGGCATATATGAGCCGTTCGGAGCAGACGGCCCGGGAGGCGCAGCGCCTTGCCCGGCAGTTTGCCTATTATGAGGAAAAGCTGAAAGCGGAAGAAAAAGTGAGGGGCCTGTATCATGATATGAAGAATCATTTGTTGCTTCTGGAGAGGCAGGACAGCCAGGAGGCCCGGCGGATGGCTGCGGATCTGCGCCGTCAGATCGCGGACTATGAGGACTATGTACACACAGGCAATGACTTTTTGGATATCATTCTCCGTGATAAAGCCAGAGTGGCGAAAGAGAACCGGATCGACTTTTCCGCCGCAGTCTGTTTTGCGCAGGGCGGCTTTCTGGACCCCATGGACATCAGCACCATTTTCGGCAACGCTCTGGATAACGCTTTGGAGGCCAGCCTCGCGCTCGAGCCGGAGCGGAGGCTGGTCACTGTGAAAGCGGACTGCGTAAGGGATATGCTGTCCATTGTGATAGAAAACAATTGCCTGTCTGACAGGGCAGGATATGACAAAACATCCAAAGGAGACGGATTCCTCCACGGCTTTGGCATCAGGAACATCAAAAAAACCGTGGAGAAATACGACGGGCAGTGCCTGATCAATCAGGAAAACGGATTTTTTCGCATGAAACTGTTGCTGCCGCTGCCGTAAAACGGCAGCTTAAACGGCCCAGTCCCCGTCAAGCGGCGGGCGCTCCTCTCCTTTGCTCAGGTAGATTCTGTCTATCTGCAGTCCCGTATCACATGCATATATGGAAAAGATATGGTCTCCCTGGGAAAAATGTATCCTGCATGTCAGACACCAGAAATACATATGCAGCGTTGCATAATTACATAACTGTCCGTTGTTGTACTGTATATTCTGGGGAAGCACTTCGTCGTCAACCGCAAAGTAACAGCTATCCGACATATGGTTTTCATACAATATGAGGAGCCATACATTATACTCGCCCTCCTCCGAAACACGGATGCGATAATGCATTCCCGGAGCATCCTCTGCATTTTTCCATGTATAAGGCTTACCGGATACCTGCATGGCCAGACCCTGGCCTCCGTCGGTCAGCGCGCGCACATGTCTCCAATAGATATTACCTGTGACGTCAGGCGTGAGATATGCGTCCGCATCGCCCGCAAGGGCATACTCCGCCTCCAGGGCGATCCTTCCATCCTGTTCGGCAAAGACGCCTTTGTCAAACAGAACCCTTATATCCTGTACAGTTCCGGTTTTATAATAGCTGTCATACCGTCCCTTTTCCGCGTAAGTCTGCCTGACCGCGTCATTTTTCATATAGAGCCTGTTATACTTCCAAAACTCCCGATCGGCATATACCATATCAGGCAATAGCTCCCCGTCGTCCTCGCAATAGAGATTCGCCCGGATGCTGTCCAGCGTTTCCCAGCATACACTGGGCTCATCCGCTGTACAAGGCACCGAAACGGCCCCGTAATAGGTTTCGCGTCTCTTTTGCGTGTATATGACGAGCTTATCCAGCGTCACATAATTATCGATCATATACACCCTTATCGTATGTCTGCCAGCGGACAGACAGGGGAGTTTCGCATACAATTTCTCACCGTTATTCATAACGCTGTCATGCCAGTTTGCCCGCCATTCGTCGTTGGTATCCGATTCCATTACAAACGGCTCAGAACCGTCGATACCGATGCCGAATCTGACTCTGCCCACGGAGTCAAGGGTGAGGAATCTCGATATCTCCAGTTCAAATTCACCCTCGCTGAAGAGGGAAAACTCATACGCAACACAAGGATTATCCGCAAGGGACGCATCGCTTAACGGACAAAGCATGGGATTATATGCCATAAGGACGCTGCGGCCCTCCCTTCCCATACCGTATATTTTATACCAGCCGGTTTCGCCCAGCGGCGGCAAATATACGGGGGTGCGGCGGCACTCTGCATAATCCTCCGCATAAATACAAACCGCCCCGTCGCCTTCCCTGTGAGACGTCGGGCTTTCTCCGCCGTCACATCCGGCCCTGGCCTGGACCTTCACACGGATTTCCTGCCCGGTTTCGATCAGGCGGATGGTTAATACGGCCTCGTTTTCCGCATAGGCGGTTTCGTCGTTTACGCTTATGTAGATACGTTTTTCCGCATTGATTATGCCTGATTCCTGGGATATATCCAGCCATGCGGGTTTTCCGGTTATTTCAAACGAAATAGCGGATGCGCGGGTATTGCCGATCTCAAACCATTTTTTGCGTATGCCTGCGCTGTAAAACGCAATGCTCCCTTCCGATGAGGTTTCGCTGCCGTCCCACAGAACAACCTTAACCGCAAGCTCCCTTCTCCTGATCGAAGGTCTGCACACGGGATAAAAACATATGCCCGGAGGCGGAAAGGAATCGGGAGTGAGAATGCCGTCCCACTTTCCATCCCGCATATGCAGGTTGTAATAACGCAGCATCTTTTTTAAATACTGAGTCATCCTGCGTGAATATTCCGTATAAAGGTCCGCCGCCATATCGTTTCCTCTGTCATAGGACAGAACGCTGCGGTCGGCGTAATAGAACCCATGGTTCACATAGTAGGAGGCATGCACCTTAAACAAAAACATCTGGAAAAAGGCATCCTTTTCGTTATCCGGAAGACAGGCATATATCTCATTGGCCCGGGCAAAAACTTTTTCAAGCCTGCACAGGCGCGCCCCGGCCTCGTCCCCGTAGCCTGCCTGCGCAAATACCATGGGCTGCATTTGTTCTATCTTTCTGGCGTTGGTCAGATGCACGTACTCCTCATACAGATCCGCAAGTTCCTCGCCATATCCGCCCGAAAAATAAGAGTCGAACCACTGCGCCGTATAGGCATGGATATCACAGGTTACGGGCGTTTCCTTGCCCGCGTTCCAGGCATAAGCAAGAAACGTCTCCATATCCATTTCAAGGGGTTTGAGCGCGCCCACATTCAAGACCCACATCTTCCGTATGCCATTTGCGTAGGCTTTTCTCAGTTCGTTTGCGGTATGGGAAAGGGGCATTGTATTGAAGAAAAGATAGCTCATTTCGGTGGCTCCCCAATAGGACGCATGAAAATACAGTCCATGTCCGCCGGCTCTTTTTCTTTCCTTTTCATCAGGGTAACGCCGTATATGTCCAAAATTATCATTCACCCAGATGAGAGTGACATCATCCGGGATCTCAAGACCTGCATTATAGAGCTCGAGAACCTCCTTATACGGTATGAATGCCTGCAAGGCACAGGAAGGCGATGAAAGACCGCACTGCGTTTTGATGAGCTGCCGCTGGTCGTCCATGATCGTCTCTAAAAGCCTGATTTTTGCCGAAAGTTTTTCCTCTTCAGTGAGCGAGGAGTCCTCATTTATCATTTTTGTGGAAAAACCGTAATCGTGAACGCCTCTCATACCGATGGTATAACAGACCTCGTAATCCTTGTTCATTTCCACGCTTTCGCGCCAGTATTCCCGGATAACTTCTCTGTTCTTACCGGGTATGGAATAATCATAATAAACCGTTTCACGTTTTTGGTTGTCGGAAGTATTTAATTTCCCCGCATGCACGGCATTGTAATCGCTTTTGTACCCTTTTTTATCGAGCCAGGGCGTCCATTCGTTCTGGTTGCTCCGCATGAGCATATCGCAGTGGGACGTACCGATCACGATGCCCATTTCATTGGCAAGCCATGCGCTTTTGGGATTCTCCTGAAAATAATTGACATGCATGGCAGGCCATAGATAATTGCCCTTAAGCCGCAGTATGAGCTCATATATTTTTTCATACAGTTCAGGCCCTATGGTGCCGTCGTTTGTATGCTTTACAGCCCACTGCTCCAGTTCCTCCTCATCATTTAAAAAGATACCCCGGTACTGAACGGACGGATAATCCGCTCTGAAAAACTTGTCCGGAATAGTAATTCGGGCCTTTCTTTTTACAGGTACATCCGCAAAGAAATACCAGGGCGATACGCCAAAATACGCTGACATTTCGTATATTCCATAGATCGTACCGCGCCTGTCGGCCCCGTTTATATATAGAGTTCCTTCACTTTCTTTGATAACGTAGCCCTCCCAGGCGTCAAGAACCTCCTCTTCCTCCGGAGACGCGGCGCATACACCAAATATTTTAACATTCTTTGTGGCGGCCATTATATCCATATCGTCTATGCTTTCTTCCCCATGCAGCTCAATGAGCTGTATGTCCGCATCCATGATTTTCTTCATGTCGTCTCTCAGATTGTTAAGGGCGATTTTCACTGCGGATGTTTCACCGTTGTAATATCCGATACGGACTGTTCTTTCAAGTATCATTTGAGGTTTCATGTCAATTCTCCTTATTAAAATCGCTGCGCGATGGCACTAAAGGGTAAAGCTCCTTCGGCGCACACCTCTTTCTGGTTATACGAACATTTTCAGGTCAATCACGTTCGCCATTGTTTCATATCCGTCATATGGATGCAGGCCGTCCAGCGGAGCATATTTATGCAGAATATTTTTGGGGTCAGCCGGGTCGGCCAGGGCGCTTTCAAAATCAATGATACCGTCCATATGGGAATCGGGACTGCGCATCCAATCGTTGATTTTCGTTCTTACCTCCTCGGCAGCTTCGGTATGATCCTGGCTCTTCCCAAAAGGAAGTATGGGCGCTCCGTATATTTTGATCCCGTTTTCATGGCACAGGCTGACCATCTTCTGATATTCGGGAATAAGTCTGTCATATTTGCCGGTATCGGAAAGGGAAAGCAGATCGTTGACGCCGAACAGAAGGATACAATATTCTGCGCCGTCGTGCCCCAAAAGATCTCTTTCAAATCTGTCCCTCCCCGCGTCTGTAGGCCAGGACCCCAATATGGAATTGGCGCCGATGCCCATATTAACAACGGATATGTGTTTGGTGCTTTCGTTTTCCTGAAGTCTTCTTGCGAAAAAATCCGCCCACCGCGCGTAGGTATCCGGCCTCTTTCCCGGCACCGCCCAGTCTGTTCCGAAACCGTCCGTTATGGAGTCGCCAAAACAGATCACGGCCTTGCTGCCCGCCGGGGACAGCAGGGAGATATCCGACAGAAAATACCATGACGTGGTGGTCGCAGGGGAAGTAAAGGTCTCGGCGGAGACTTCATTGCCGGATACCTGGTATGTGGTTGCCCGCGCTCCCCTGTGCCCCGTCATCTCGTCCACTGTTCCGGGAGCGGCGCCAAAATATGCGGTTATGGCGACATTATCAAGAGCCCTGACACTGAGACGGAAGGGATCTGTCTCTATCACCTTGCCGGCAGGAATACTTATTTCCTCCGAGCCGGACACCCTGACTACGGTATCCGTCGACAGGTCTATCGTCGACTGATCTGCCTTAATCTGCCTGGCCGCATGCAGGGAGCGGATCGTCACGTCGCTTTTTCCGTACCGGTTAGAAAGCCTCAGTTTCATCTCGTCCCCGGCGGTGGTCACCCGGACGATCTGACGAACCGTCGTGTCCGCAAGGGGCCGGGGCATACCCTCCGGGGTGGCGACAAAATTTTCCTCCGCCGTACCCCATGTTGTCACCCAGGACATGGGCGCGGCTGTTTTTTTGTTTTCATTCATAATTAAACCTCTCCTGTTTACAGAATTAGATCCTTGCAAAACCCGTATATATCCATAATAATATCTGCTGTTGCAAGTTTCTTTGCATTTTTGTTCGGAAATATTGCGTTTCCAGATATCAAATGTTATATTTTCTGTGGAGGAGATCATTATGGAACAGCAAAACGGCAATATGCCCCATATTTATGAAGAAATAAAAGAAAATATTCTGCTGGAACACCGCAAGGGGGGGAATTACAGGAACATATTTCACAGGCACAACGGCTATGAGATATACCTTCTCTTACAGGGGGATATCAATATGCTCGTGGAACACTCCTGTGTGCATATCGGAAGAGGCGCTCTGGCAATCATGAACCCCACGGAATATCATCTGGCTGTAAGCCTGGACGGCGGCTCCTATGAGCGCTGTACGCTGAATCTTTCCACCAGGTTTTTACAGAGCCTGACCACGGAAAAGACCAATCTCATCTCTTTTTTTGACAAGAGAAGTCCCGGCCAGAATAATATTGTCACTCTGTCCGAAGACGACATCCTTGCCCTGCTGACCCTGTTCGATTCTCTGAAAAGCTCGCTGGACAGCGACGCTTTTTGCAGCGATATACTGGCCAATTCCTACTGTATGCAGGTGCTCTACTTTGTCTGCCGGAAATTTATCGAATCGGAAAACATACCCGCTAATATTATGCCGCCGCTTATAACAGGGACGATACAATATATAAACGATAATATCAGCGAGAGCTTTACGCTCACCGATATCGGCAACGAACTTGGCTACAACAAGGACTACATTGGTAAAATATTTAAACAATATACCGGTATCCCGCTGAAGACCTACATTCTGGAAAAAAAGATCGATCTTGCGCAGTCTCTTCTCGCCCAGGGGCAATCCGTGACCGACACATGCTATAACACGGGATTTAAGGACTACGCCAATTTTATCCGGACCTTCAAAAAATATACCGGACATACCCCCAACAAAAGCAGACGTGGATGTGAATGCCGCTTGCAAAGTTAGTGCAAAATTATAGTTGGCATAATAATAAGGAAGAGGCCGAACCCTCTTCCCGTTAGATAAGTAAATATTCCGGGAAGAAATCCGGGCATAGGATGAAAAAAGTTGTCCGTTGTAACATTTCGCGGACATTTGTATGTTTATCTATGTAAAAAAGCAGAGGAGTGTGGATATGAAAAAGATTTTGCTGGTAGAGGATGATAACCTTTTAAATAAAACCCTGACCTACAACCTGATTTCTGAGGGTTATGATACCGTATCAGCTCTGAATGCAGGCACAGCCGCCGAGTTATTGACGCAGACGGAATATGACCTGGTACTTCTGGACATTAACCTGCCGGACGGCAGCGGCTATGACCTGTGCAGGCTCATAAAGCCGGAGAACTCTGACACGCTGGTTATTTTCCTGACTGCCAATGACCAGGAGAGCGACCAGATCCGGGGATATGAAGTTGGGGCGGTGGATTACATCACCAAGCCCTTTTCCATTGGGGCGCTGCTGCGGAAAATACGGGCCATGTTCGCTATGCTGGAACACCGGGGGTTGGCGAAGGACTTCTATGATGACGGCAGGCTGTTTCTGGACTTTTCGGAGCAGTCCGCTGCGCTGAACGGAAAGGCCATTACCCTTTCCCCTATGGAGTATAAGATGCTGTATCTGTTCTGCAAAAACCCAAAACAGATCCTGACCAGGCAGCGCCTTCTGGAACGGCTGTGGGATGCGGATGAAAACTATGTGGACGAACACACACTGACAACCTCCATCAGCCGTATACGGGGCAAGATTGAGGCGGATGGCGATACTTATATCAAAACGATTTACGGAATCGGGTATCAGTGGATGGGAGGCGAGAGAAAATGAATCTTGGGCGAATCTCTGTAAAAAGGATATTACTGCTGTTTAACGGCGGTATGGCGGTTTCCATGCTGGCCATCTGTGCGGTTTTCTTTGTGGTGACAGGACAGATATGGATACTGATTGTCGGTATATTACTGATGCTCTGCGCCCTTGCATGGATGTTCCTTCTGACGTTTGCTTTCAGCAAACGGCTTTCCGTATTTACCGGGGAGCTGTGCCGGGCAATGGATCAGATGATAAGCGGAAGCGGAGAGCTTGTGCGCACTGCGGACAGTGAAACACTCTTTGCCCGTATCAGCTACCGTCTTTCGCGGCTGTATGGGATCATGCAGGAAAATCGGCGGAAGGTGGATGAGGAACGGCAGGAACTGCAGATGCTGGTGTCGGATGTCTCCCATCAGGTGAAAACACCGGTGGCAAACCTGAAAATGGTGACGGACACGCTGCTTTCAAAGCCGGTCACAGAAGAAGAACAGCTGGAGTTCCTGAAAGGCATCCGGAATCAGACGGACAAGCTGGAGTTCCTTTTTCAGGCTCTTGTGAAAACCTCACGGCTGGAAACCGGGGCGATCAGACTGGAAAAGAAAGACGCCCCGCTGATCGATACGCTGGTAATGGCCTTAAGCGGCATCGTATATGCGGCGGAGAAAAAGAATATATCCGTAACAGTGGACTGTCCGGAGGATCTGTGCCTTTCCCATGACAGCAAGTGGACAGCGGAAGCCGTATTCAACCTGCTGGACAATGCAGTGAAATATACACCGGCCGAAGGAGCCATCCGAATTTCAGTAGAACAATGGGAAATGTATGTAAAACTGAGTGTGTCCGATACCGGCAAGGGTATCCCGGAGAGTAATCAGGCCGCTATTTTCCGGCGCTTTTATCGTGAGGAAGAAGTACACGAACAGCAGGGCGTGGGCATTGGCCTGTATCTGACCCGCGAGATCGTAACGCGGCAGGGCGGCTATATCAAAGTGGTTTCGGAGCCGGGCAAGGGTTCGGAATTTTCCATTATGCTCCCTACAAGATAACATATGACCGGCTGAAATGTCCGAGTCTTGTAACATTTCAGCCGCATTTTTTATGCCGCTTCGGACATTTCTGTGACATTTGGATTTTATAATGTCCGAAGAACAAGGTTCTTAGAACTTTGTTCTTTAATCAACAGGCAGAAAGCCTTGAAAGGAGCATTTGATTTATGAATGTATTACAAACAATCGATCTGAAAAAGTATTATGGCAGTGAGCCAAACATTACCCGCGCCCTGGATGGCGTCAGCCTCTCTGTGGAACAGGGTGAGTTTGTGGCAATCGTCGGAACGTCCGGCAGCGGTAAATCCACCCTGCTTAACATGATGGGCGGGCTGGATACGCCCACGTCCGGCTTTGTTTTGGTCCGTGGGGATGAACTGGCAAAAAAGAATGACGAAGAACTGACCATCTTCCGCCGCCGCAACATCGGCTTTATCTTCCAGAACTATAACCTTGTCCCAATCCTGAATGTGTATGAGAACATTGTCCTGCCTGTGGAGCTGGACGGAGATGTGGCAGACAAGAAGTTCATGGATGAGATCGTGGGGATGCTGGCACTTCAAGATAAACTGCAGAATATGCCGAATAACCTTTCCGGCGGACAGCAGCAGCGTGTCGCCATTGCCCGCGCTCTCATCACCAAACCGGCCATCATCCTGGCCGATGAACCCACCGGAAATCTGGATTCCAAGACCAGCGCCGATGTGCTGGGGCTTTTAAAGCGTACCAGCATGGAGTTTAACCAGACCATTGTCATGATTACCCACAACAACGAGATTGCCCAGCTTGCTGACCGGATCGTAAGGATTGAGGACGGCAGAATCGTGGAGTAAGGAGGTGGCAGACCATGACATGGCCTTTTGAGAATGACACCAGCGCTGTCATTAAAAATTTAGCGTCTGCTCAATTAAAGAAAGAGCGTTTGAAGAAAATATTTACAATTATTGCAATTTCATTGGCAACATTTTTGATGGCATCCGTATTGCTCCTGGTTTCTGGGATTATTACAGTGAACCAAAAGGGAGGCAATAACATAACGGGGTCTTATCATGCGCTTATTTCCGGCATAGAAAAAGAACAATATCAGAAATTGAGTGATGATGTGCGGGTGGATCTATGCGGATTCACAGCGTCCATTGGCAGCGTTAAATCTGGAAATGACCGCCTTAATATTTCGTATTGCAACAATGATGCACTAATATTAAATGGGCTGTCTGTTGACCAGGGGAAAATGCCGGAGAAAGCTAATGAAATCCTGATTGAACAGGAATATTTAATTCGGCAGAAGATAAATGCTAAAATTGGAGATACCATTTTATTGCCAGACCCAAACAACGGCGGGAAAAAATCCTTTCTTATAACAGGATACTTGAAAACAGGGGCGAAAGGCACTGACCGTTCCTTATATGCGGCTATGGTTTCTGAAGAATGCTTCTTAGAAATGAATGGATGGAATCACCTTTCACCGGTAGTAATGTTTCGTGTAAATTTAGATGCAAAAACGAACTCTGGGGATGTAAAAAACTTAATAGCAGAGATAGCGGCTGATGCAGGCTGTAAAGCGGCTCCTTCTTATAATGAAACGTATTTGAATCTTAGCCAGCCTTCGGCATTGATGGTTCTGGCGGCTGTTGCCGGGTTGCTTGTTATCGTAATCGCTGGTATTTTGGTAATATACAACATTTTCTATATTTCCATTATCAACTCAATTAAAGAATACGGACAGCTTCGCACAATAGGGATGACAGCAAAACAGATTCAAAGACTTGTTCTCAGGGAGGGAACTTTGCTGATGTTGCCTGCAATTCCTATTGGACTGATCGCGGGAATTGCAGTGGCTTATCTTTTAATTCCACATGGATTTGGATTATGGAATGTGCTATGGATATGCCCGGTTGTTGTTGTGTTGACCTATGTCACTGTGCGCCTGTCCATCAAAAAGCCTGCTAAGATAGCCGCGGCCGTTTCACCCATAGAGGCTTCCCGCTATGAACAAAATAACCAGCCCAAATGTAGACACAGGCAGCACAGGCTGACGCCGGGGTCTTTGGCAGTAAATCAGGTTTTGCGTTATAAGAAAAAGAATATACTGACAGCCGCCTCCCTTGTCCTGACAGGCGTCCTGCTGTTAGGTTTATCCTCTGTCCTTTCTTCGATCAATGCAAAAGATATGTCTCTATCTGGATTTGCAAGAGGACAGTTCGTTTTAAGAATCTCAAATCAGGAGCTGATGGAAAATCCTTTGGAGATTTTGCAGGAATCAAGTCCTTTTACGGAGGAAGTGGAAAAAGAGCTCTCGCAATTATCAGGCGTGCAAAAGATCATGAACGACCAGCATCTCCCGGTTTCCTATGATCTGCAGGCCCTGGAATCAGATGCTGAAATCGTGGGATTTGAGAAAGCAGATATGGCTTTGCTGCAAAGCTATCTCTTAAATGGAAACCTATCAGATTATGAACAAATGGCATCTGAGGATCAGATGGTGATTGGCAGGCCGGGTGACTTTGAGAAGTATTTTGGTATTTATCCGGAGGTCGGCTCGTCTGTAATGCTGAAAATTTTTGATGGGCAGCATACGGAGAATCTGGAATTTGAGATTGCGGCAGTCCTTGACGAAAGTAAGATTGGAAATCATGGCGATAAAATAGATATGCTGTTATTGCCGGTTGATTCCATGCAAAAAATCGCGCACAGCAATCTGACATATCAGTATGTGATCCGTGTAGAGGATTCTTTGGAACAGCAGGCAGAAAACGAAATAGACCAGATTGTATCAGATCACCCGCGGCTGAGTGTGGATTCCCTTTCTGCTGCCATTGCCCAGAATGAAAACTTCCTGCAGGGGACACAGTTAGCCCTTGCAATAGCCATTGTCTTAATTGGTTGTTTTTCCGTGATGAATTTGTTGAATACAACTTTGACGGGAATCATCGTAAGGCGCAGGGAGTTTTCTCTCATGCGTTCCGTGGGAATGTCCCAAAAACAATTATCCGTGATGGTCCATAAAGAGGGACTGATCGTAGTCGGCATGGGACTTGTATTATCTGTGATAATTGGTGGAGGAATTGGATATGTTCTTTGCTCATTTTTGAAAAACAGCCTGATGAGCTATTTGAATTATCAATTTCCATTTGGTATTACAGTCTTGAATTGTGCGATTATTATTTTATGTAGTGTGCTGATTACAACAGGAGCCTTAAAGCAGCAAAGCAAGTCATCAATGATGGAAGCTCTGCGATAATAGAAGGAGGAGGCAGACCATGACATGGCCTTTTGAAAATGATACTGGCGCTATTGTGAAAAAACTTGCAAAGCGGAGCCTTTCCAGCGAGAAACGCCGGAACCTGATGGTAGTGATCGCCGTCGCCTTGGCGGCGTTCCTGGTTTGTCTGTCTGCGGCACTATCCGTTTCTATTGCACAGATCCAGCGTAATCAGGTGGCCGACACCTATGAGGCGGTCTTTACCGGCGTGGAGGCGAACCATGTGAAGGCGCTGAAAGATCTGCCGGAGCTTGCCCGGGTGGGCGAATACTATCTGCTGGGGCAGGAGCATTCGGGGCAGGGATACAACGCCTCTTATGTGTATTGTGACAGCGATATGATGTATATTGCCCGCAGCCAGATGGAGCTGGTAAAAGGAGAACTCCCGGTACAGGCGAAGGAAGTCGCTGTCAGCGAATATTTTCTCTCCGCTTACGGTTCCAATGCCAAAATCGGTGAGACAGTCCGGTTGGATACCGAGAGTTTTCATGGCGACTATACCGTGACCGGAATCCTGTCTAATGTGGGAGAAAAGGAAGCAAATATATGTGCCATTGTCGTTTCCAAAGCGGCCTTGACGCAGTGGGCCGGATTTGACCCTGCAGGATACCGTGCCTATGTGCATTTTAAAAATGACAGGCAGTTTAGCCAGGAAACCATGGCTGCCCGCTGCAGGGAGATTGCCGCACAGTTTGGCTCTGCGCATGTAGGGATGAACAGCAATTATTTTGCTTCTAACTCAAAGTCTATTGACTTTGTGACCATCTTCGGCATAGCGGCTCTTGTGCTTGCCGGTGGATATGTAGTCATCCAGAGTATTTTCCGTATCTCTGTGAACGACAAAATACAAAGCTATGGACAGCTCCGCACCATCGGCGCAACATCCAGACAGATCCGGCGCATCGTGAAAAAGGAGAGCGGTCGGCTGGGCGGAATTGGGATACTGCTTGGTATCCTGTCAGGCGTGGGCGGCGGCCTGCTCCTGTTTCCCAAAGGTTTCCATGGGGGTTATTATGGGGCAGCCGTATTTCTGACCGCGGCGGTCTGTTGGGTCATGGTATCTGTCTCCGTTCACAGACCGGTCAAAATAGCTGCTGGCATTTCACCGCTGGAGGCAATGCGTTTTTTCACAGGTCAGGAAAAGACCCGCAGCAGAAAGAAACACCGGAAACTAAGTCCCATATCCATGGGATTTGCAAATTTTGGACGCGACCGCAAGAAGTCAGTGAGTATTGCAGTATCCTTGAGCCTGGGCGGAATCCTTCTTCTGGTGGTGTCTTCCATGGTTCTGACACGCTCGCCGGAGCAGGCTGCAAGGCTGTTTTTCCCGGACGGGGATATTAAGATCTATCTGTCTTCAGAGCAGCCGGAGGAAGAGATCATGGCTGCAGGCAATCCGCTGGATGAAAACTTAAGACAGGAGATCCTTTCTGTGGACGGGGTGGCGGATGTGCTGGTCACCCGTCGGTCTCTGCACGGCAAATTCAGAACTTCCGAAAGCGCGGAGGCCGGTATGTGCGACATGCTGACGGACTCAAACCGCACGGATGTAGAGGCTACGCTGGTATCCGGCGCCATGCCGGCGGATACCCACAGCGTCCTTCTGAGTATGGGTTATCAGAAGCACCATGCCGACATGGATGTTGGGGCGGCCATGGAGCTGACCCTGGGTCAGGAAACAGTGACAGTTACCATATCCGGTTTGTTCGATGGGTCGAAGATGGCAAACGGACACGGTGCGCTTGCCATGGATTCGGCGGCCCTGTTCGCGCCGGAGGAGTTGTTTCGTGAGATATATCCTGAAATCGAAAGCTTTGACTACTCCTGGAGCATTGTCAGCGACCCGAAGAAAGCAGAGTCTGTGGAAAGCAGTCTGCAGGAGCTGGTATCGGGCCGCAGCAATCTTGGAATGGATACCATAGCCGCACACATCGAATATGAGAAAATGCAGAGCAATATTATTTTTGGAAGCCTGCAGGCTCTTTCCTGGCTGATCTTCCTGTTCGGCGTTGTCAATCTGATCAATACGACGCTTTCCAACCAGATGTCCCGGAAACGGGAGAACAGTATCCTGCGCTCGGTTGGCCTGACCGGAAAACAGTTGTGCCGGATGAGTGTCACCGAGGGGATGTGTCATGCGCTTTTTGCGGCGCTTACAGTCTTGCTCCTGGGGCTGCCGCTTTCCATGGCAGTCTGTGCGGAGGTCAGTAAGAAATCCTTTGCCGGCGCGGTTGTCCCATATCAGTTTCCGTTCCTGCAAATGGGGCTGTTCCTCCTCGTGCTGTTTGGTATGGAGGCAGCTCTGTCAGTCTGGACGGTGCGCAGGCAGAAAAAGCAATCCCCTGCAGAACAGATGCGGGCACAATCCATCGACCCCTAAAATGTTAATTTAAGCATCCTCCGTGTTAATTTAAGCAATCCCCATTGTATATTTCCCGAAAAAAAGTATTCTGAAGGTACATTCGCAACAACAGGAAGGGAGAGATAATATGGAGATCTTAAAAACAACAAACCTGAAAAAGTATTATGGCGAGGGAGAAAGCCTTGTAAAAGCTCTGGACGATGTGAACGTAACGGTGGAAAGCGGGCAGTTTGCAGCTGTCATCGGAACATCGGGCAGCGGTAAATCCACACTGCTCAATATGCTGGGAGGATTGGACAGCCCCACATCCGGCAGCGTGACCGTGGAGGATCAGAACCTGGAGAAGATGAGCGGGGAACAGCTCACCGTGTTCCGCAGACAGCGGATCGGCTTTATCTTTCAGAACTACAATCTGATCCCCTACCTCACGGCCTATGAGAATATCGTATTGCCCGTACGTCTGGACGGCAGGACGGAGGACGTAAAGTTTCTGGAGGAGATCATACAGTTTCTGGAACTGGAGGGCAAGCTCAAAAATTATCCCAGCCATCTGTCCGGCGGTCAGCAGCAGCGGGTGGCCATCGCCAGAGCCCTGGTCTCCAAACCGGCTATCATCCTGGCGGACGAGCCCACCGGCAATCTGGACAGCCGAACCGGCGACAAGGTGATCGAGCTGCTGAAAATGACGGCTGAGAAGTTCCGACAGACCATCGTAATGATCACCCACAACCCTGAGATCGCGGAGAAGGCGGACGTGAAAATCCGCATCGAGGACGGCAGGATACGGGCGTAAACCGGGAGGGACGGAGGTATAAATATGAGCAATGCAGATAAAAGCAAACAGATTGTACACAACAAAAGGACAGTCGGAAAAATGATAGCGCAGATGTCCGGACAGAGTATAAGAGCAGGCCGTATGCGCAATGTATTTGTGATAATCACCATCTCTCTGGCGTCGGCTCTGCTCGCGGGTATTCTCACATTCGCTCTGAGCCAGCAGGAGCAGACCCGCAGGGAACTGACCCACAGGCAGCAGGTGGGATACTATGAGCTGACCAGAGAACAGGTGAACGCGCTGCAGGCGGACGAACGCATTTCCTGTCAGATACAGGTTAAATCAGGGGTACTCTCGGACATGGAAGGTTTTTCCGTCATGCCCCGCTATGTCAGCGACATGACCGAGGAGATCCGGGTGGGCAGCCTTATAAGCGGCGCATTGCCGGAGCGAGACGGGGAAGTGGCTGTCTGCGGTCCCATGCTGCGCAGAATGGGCCTGGAGCCTCAGGTGGGCGGCGGCGTGACTTTCCGTTTTTATGACGGCAGTGAGGAGTCTTTCACGGTATCCGGCATACTGGAGGGGGATGATACGGCAAAGCAGTTTCCCGTGTTTTTTTCCCAAAGTTATGCGGAGCAGGGCAGTCAATTGGCGGACCGACCCTATGAGGTATATGCAAAACTGCGGGACGCGGCGCAGATGTCAGCCGGAGAGTGCCGGGAGCTCATGTACCAGATCGGCCGGGATGCGGGGGTGGAGAGGAAGTATGTAAGTCCTTCCAAAACCTTTCTGGATTCCCTGTCTCCCGATCCGCAGATGATGACGCTCTGCGTGCTGGTGGGAACAGTGATCCTGGTGGCTGCCGCTTTGGTAATCTACGGCGTGTTCTACCTGTCCGTCATAGGCAGGATCCATCAGTTTGGGCAGCTTGGCGCTATCGGCATGACCCGGCGGCAGATGAAAAAGCTGGTTTCCCGGGAAGGGGCTATATTGTTTTGGCGGGCGGCGCCTGCGGGCATCCTGCTGGGAACGGCGGTGGGATACGGTCTGGTGCCGAAGGGCTTTGACCCGGCGGATATGGCGGCGGCTATGCTTTCGGTATTGGCGGTTATCTATGGGATCACGATGATCTCCGTGGGCAAACCGGCCAGGATCGCGGCAGCCGTTTCCCCTATGGAGGCGCTGCGCTATATGCCTCAGGACGAAATGAAACGGCCGGGCGGCCGCAAACTGTGCCGCAGCCTGTCCCCTCTGGGACTGGGTCTGATGAATTTTTCCAAGAATAAGAAAAAGGCTGCCGTAACCATGCTGTCACTGGCTTTGGGGGGTATCCTGTTTATGACGGCGGCTACGTACATGTCCTCCTTCCGCAGAGAAAATTACGCCAGACAGGGATTTTTTACCGATGCGGAGTTTCATATCAATTATACCCAGGCGGCGGTGGAACTGAGCCAATACGGCGTCAGCGGCCTGCAGGCCGAGACACCCTTAAGCGGTGAGCTGGCGAAAACCGTCTCCGCGCTGGAGGGCGTCAAAGAGATAGAGGGGGTAGGGCAGCTTGGGGTGCGGTTCGATATTCCCCTGCATGATGAATATGACGTGAACGATATGGTATATCTCCTGAGCGAGGAGGATATGGCGGAAATCGGACAGTATCTGGAGGAGGGAAGCGCGGATCCGGATATGCTGATGAGCGGCGACTATGTGCTGATGGCAGGAAACGGCGTGGCAAGGGAAGTCTACGGATGGAAATTCCAGCCGGGAGACAGTCTGGTGTTCCATTATTATGACGGAAATCGGCAGGTGGAAAAAAACGTACAGATATTGGGTATTCTCAGCGAACAGTTCACCGTGGACACACGGGGCCGGATGGAAGGATGGTTTATGATACCGGAGCAGGTAGCGCGGGGGATGGTGACTTTTGACAGCCTGTACACCGATCTGCTGGTGAAGGTGGAGGAGGCGCAGGAATCCGCAGTGGGAGAGGCGCTGGAGCAGATGATAGCGGAGAGACCTGAACTGAGCCTGGAAACCCTGGCGGAGCGCCGCGTGGCCTACGCCGCCCAGGCCGACCAGATGTTCGGAGCCATCAGCGGACTGGCGGTCTTTATCATGATGTTCAGTATCTTAAGCATGATCAATACGCTGATCACCAATATCGTCACGCGGCGGCAGGAACTTGCCATGCTGGAATCCATCGGCATGGGCAGGGGACAGATTCGCGGGATGCTGCTGGGGGAAAGCCTGCTGCTTGCGCTGGCCGCCGTGGGCGTGACTCTGACTGCCGGATCTCTATGCGGATACGCGCTGAGCAATCTGCTGTATCGGCAGGGGGCCTTCTATATGGCATTCCGGTTCCCCACAGGTCTTGCCCTGTCCTACAGCGCTGTGCTGATCCTTGTGCCCGTGCTGATCACAGTGGTGATCCTGCGTCAGTTCGCCCGGGACGCGCTGGTGGAGCGGCTCAGAGGTATGGAAAACGGATGAGAGCAGCGGGTGCGGAAAAATGCGGAAACGGCGGGGAGACGGTCACACAGCAGATCCGGTTAAGAATAGAGGAGAGGGAAGATTTTGTGATTGTCACATCTTATGTGCTTTCAGCCCTGATTTGCCGGATACGGGGGCTTACGGTACGCCGGTTTACGGTGGCGGCGGAGGAGATTCTGCCGAATGGGCTGGAAGAATATCTGAGGAGGATCATTAATACCAACCGTTACGCCGCCCCCTGTTTCCGATACAGCCATATCCGGGAGGATCCCATTGAAAAGGAGGGGCTGTATCGGATCCTGGGAGCGCAGCTGACGGCGCTGAAGATGGAGAAGACAGAGTGTTTCCGTGATATTGTTTTGACAGATACCATGGACGGAGCGGCAGCGTTTGACATTGTCTGTACAGAACCCTTTTTCCTGGCGTGCAGGGACTTGACAGGGAGCTTTCTTTACACCGGGCAGGACGGCGCGGAGGAGGCGCTGGTACCGAAATATGGCGGAGCGAGAATGGATTGAAAGAGCCGGGCTGCGGAGTAAGATATGTATTTTTTCAGGAAAGGATTGAAAAGAGCGGCAGAAACAATGTATAATGATAAAAAAGGTTTTACATGAGATACGGAACTGCCTGACGGCAGGTTAAAAACAGAGGGCGGACAAGAGATGAAGACGAGCAGGAAACACTTTTTTATCACTATCATTGTAACCATGGCGGCGCTTGCCTTTCTGGCGGTATTTATGATGACTTCGTTCCAACAAAACGCCCGGAAGGATGCCCTGGCGCTGGGGGCGAGCACCATGGCCCAGGAGAAGGAGCAGGCGGAACGCTATCTGAGCAGGGCATTGGATATCATTCAGATCACTTCCATGGAAATCGAATATCTCCTGCAAAAAGACGCCGGTTCGGATGTGATACTGGCATTTCTGGAGAATGAGTCGGACTATTATATGAACTCCGTGGATGCGGATTTCACCGGCGTATACGGCTGGATAGGGGGCGAGTATCTGGACGGTATTGGTTGGGTGCCGGAGGCGGACTATGTGCCCACGGAGAGGGTATGGTATACGGACGCTGTCAGGGCGGGCGGGGATCCGGTGATGATCTCGCCCTATCTGGACGCCCAGACGGGGACGATCATGATCTCCCTGAGCCGGATGCTGTATGATAACGAGAGCGTTATTTCACTGGACATCTCCCTGGAGACTCTGCAGAGACTTACGGAGCGTATCAATCTCAACGGACATGGCTATGGATTTATCGTTGACAGGGACGGTTTTGTGGTGGCTCACTCCGATTCGGCGGAGAAGGGGAAGGAATACGGTGAGGACGCGGATAAGAAAGAACTTATCAGCAAAGTGGTGGCCTCTGGGGGCGCCAGTTTCGACATGGAGATAGCCGGGGAAAAGATCACGGTGTTTTCCGACAGGATTCTGAACGACTGGTATGTGGTCATGGTGGTGGACAACAAGGGACTGTATGCCGATCTGAGCCGGATCATGTTTCAGAGCGTTGTCATGTGCCTGGTGGTGCTGGGAGTCATCGTCCTGTTCTGCATCCTTGAGATGAACCGGACGGACCGCTATATGGTCAAGCTGCAGGAGAGCCGCAGAGAGTTAGAGCAGCTCAACGACAATATTATGCAGATACTCGCCAAGACCATAGACGCGAAGGATAAGTATACCAGAGGACATTCCGTGCGGGTGGCGAATTACAGCCGGGAGATCGCCCGGCGGATGGGAAAGAGCGAGAAAGAACAGGAAAAGATCTACCGGGCGGCGCTGCTGCACGATGTGGGTAAGATCCGGATACCCGACGGGATCATCAATAAGCCGGGCAAACTGACAGACGAGGAATACGCTTTTATCAAGCTGCACCCGGTGGCGGGATACCATATATTAAAGTCCTTTTCCAAGGACCAGCTCATTGCAACCGGGGCGAAATTTCACCATGAACGCTACGATGGGAAAGGTTATCCCAACGGACTGGTAGGGGAGAACAGCCCGGAACACGCCAGAATCATCGGTGTGGCGGACGCCTACGACGCCATGGCTTCCAATAGAAGTTACCGCAGCGCGCTGCCCCAGGATGTGATCCGGGGCGAACTGGTGGCGGGGAAGGGGACACAGTTTGATCCCCGGATCGTGGAGATCATGCTGGCGATGGTGGACGAGGACAAAGAATATCGGATGCGGCAGTCGGACGATCAGCAAAAGACCATACTGGCGGTGGATGACGAGGCCATCAGTATAGAACTGATTAAGAATATATTTGCATCCCAACCGTTTTACAGGCTCCTGACGGTGAGCAGCGGAGAAGAGGCGCTGGAGCTGCTCAAAACCGAGCAGGTGGATCTGGTGCTGCTGGATCTGGAGATGTCCGGTATGGACGGCTTTGAGACATTTGCGCGCATCCGGGAATGCAGCGTCATTCCCGTGGTGTTCATGACGGCAACCAAGGAGCTGGCCGCCATGGAAAGAGCCAGAAAGATGGGGGTTGAGGACTATATCACAAAGCCTTTTATGCCCCAGATTATGCTGGAGACAGTCTATGGCGCGCTGAACTGGGAGGGATAGGACAGAGAGGATCTATGAAACAAAAACTGGACAGGACATTGGGGATGTATTCCTCGCTGATGATCAGCATCGGAACCATGATAGGCTCCGCCATTTTTGTGCTGGCGGGCACCAGTTATGAGACGGCGGGGCCGGGGGCCTCGCTGGCCATCTTTCTGGCAGGCATAGCCGCCGTCTTTACCGGCCTGTCCTTTGCGGAGCTGGTGACTGTCGTCCCGAAAGCGGGCGGCGGTTACGTCTATGTGAAGGAGGCCACGGGCAACAATATCATCGGATTTATCTGCGGTTGGGGGTTTTGGCTGGGATATGCCATGTCCTGCGGTCTGTTTGCCTTGGGATTCGGCAATTTCATTCACTATATTTTTCCCTTTATTCCCCAGATGCCCACGGCCTATCTGTTGGTGGTATATGTGATGTTCACAAATATCAGGGGGACGAAAAGCTCCGGCGCCCTGCAAAACGTGATTACCACGGCTTTAGTCCTGTTGCTGCTGTTGTATGTGGCCGCGGGTGTGTTTCATATGGATCTCAGCTATCAACAGCCCTTTACGCCCCATGGTATGTCCGGCGTGTTCAACGCCATGGGATTTCTGTATATGACTTATATCGGGTACGGCCTGATCACCACGGCCAGCGAGGAGGTCATAGAGCCGGAAAAGACGATTCCGAAAGCCATACTGATCTCCATAGCGGCGGTGATCTTTATCAAGACCACCGTATTTTTCGTGGGGTGCGGGATCCTGCCCTGGACGCAGCTCGTGCCGGAGGCGACAGGCACGCCGCTGATCGATACTGCCGTACATATGGGGGGCGCTTTGGGCGGCTATCTGTTCGCTTTCGCGGGAATACTGGCCACACTCTCCTCCATCAACACAGCGGTCATGGCCTCTTCCCGGACTTCCTTTGCCATGGCCAGGGACCAGCGGCTGCCCAGCCTGTTTAAGACCATCAACCGAACTACCAAGACGCCCATTTTCTCCATAGTGGCGTCCTCCGTCATTGTGGTGATCGCGGTGACGATCCGGGATCTGGAGCATATCTCCACCGTGACCAGCATCTTTTCGCTGACCGGGTACAGCCTTGTCAACGTGGCGCTGATCATTTTCCGGGTCAAAAAACCGGAGCTTGAGAGGAAATTCCGGGTTCCTCTCTTCCCCCTCACCCCCATACTGGGGATAGGGCTCAATCTGTTTCTGATCGTCAACCTGGCCATATCGGATCGCCCCGCGCTGCTCATCTCTGTCGCCGTGATCGGGGTCGGGATCCTGTATTATTACCTGGTCATGCCCCGTCTGAAATATGCCTCCAAGGGCATCTCCATCGTGGATATTCCCGAGATCAGAGAACATAAACAGGACAACCGGGAGAATGAGATCATCATTCCCGTCTCCAATCCCCGGACGGCGGACGGCCTGCTCAACTTCGGCAGGAAGATCGCTCTCGCGGAACAGAGTACCACGGTGGTTCCGGTCAAGGTAAACGTCTTCCCCGACAATCTGCTGACCATCGCGGATTACGACGTGATGATGCAGACCATGAGTATTCAGGACGAGATCGTGCGGAAACTGAGGGCATACGAGGAAGAGCCCTGTATGCGTCCCGTCCTGATCAACTCCAGAGAGGTGTTCCACGCCATCATGTCGGTGATCAAAAAGGAGAAAAATCCCCTGGTGATCATGGGCTGGCACGGGCATGGCCTGGTCAAGTACATGCACGGGGACATCACATACCGTATGCTCCAAGAGGCCCCGGCGGACGTGGGCGTGCTGCGGATGCATACCGGGGAGACGGATTACAGGCGCATACTGTTTCCCTATGGCGGAGGCAGATACTCCAAGATGACGGCCAAGGTGGTCAACCGGATCGCCAACGCCTACAACGCGGAGATAACCCTGCTGAACGTGGTGGACCGGGAGGAGGATATCGAGGAGACAAGGGAGTACCTGAAAAGCTCCGCCGCCAGATTTGACAGGCCCACACAGATCCTGGTGTGCAGCGGCGCCCTGGTGGAAAAGGTGGTGGAATACTCCGAGAACTATGATCTGGTCGTCATGGGAGCCTCGCTGGATTGGGGACTCCACGAGGTAGTCACCGGATTTCGCACGGACAGGATCATGGAACAGGCAAAGTGTTCCGTGCTGATCATTAAGAGCTACGATCTGTTTTTACAGAAAAAGAAAGTGCGCAGACTCATTCATAAGACGAGAAAGGTGATCCATCAGTAGCAGCCCGCGAGCGGTAAAGCGGCATCCGACACAGTTTCTACCTGCGGTAGACTCCCGGCCCCTTGTATGCGTGGCCGGAACAGTTTATAGTATAGGCAGCAGGCAGGGAGGATTCTATGAGAGATTATGAGTTTGGCAATTTTCTGCGTGAGCTGAGAGCGCGGCGCGGACTGTCGCAGTTTCAACTGGGTATGCTGGTTGGCGTATCCGACAAAGCCGTATCCAAATGGGAAAACGGCTCGTCAAAGCCCCAGAGCCGTATCCTGCACAGACTGAGCGAAGTTCTCGGAATAACGGTAGATGAACTGTTGGCCTGCAAATATTATGCGGGAGGGTTCGCGATGACAAAAACATTGTGGGAGAGGGCCAGCCGGGCACTATCAGGCATTTATGGGGAAGTGCCGCCCATGGAGGCGGTAAACCGGTATTTTACCGAATACGAAGAGCTGAAAGATACCGGGCATATCCGTTATTTTGGTTTCCTTGGCAGACTGGCAGGGCTTTCCGGACGCGGCGAAGGGCATATACAGCCTCATGGGGGTGTCGGCGCATCCTTTATAGCGTATATCCTGGGAGCCACCGGGATCAATCCATTAAGTCCCCACTACTATTGCCCCTGCTGCCATATGTTTTGGCCTGTGAACGTCCCACTCTGCGGATGGGATCTCCCTCCGAAGAAGTGTTCCTGCGGTGGGGAGATGATAAGGGATGGACATAATCTTCCGTTTGAAATGCTGCGTCCCACGATCCGCAGAGCGCCTCATTATGATGTCTCCGTATCGGCGAATCTTTTTCGGGCAGCGGAGGAGACGGTATTCTCCAGTTTTCAGGAGAATAAGGTGGTGATCCTGACAAAAGAGGAGCCGGGCAGCAGAACCTATATCATATTGGACGAAAAATACCCGGATCTGAAAAACGGGCAGACACTTCCCTTTAGGGAATATTACGACAGGCTCAGGGTATATCCCGCCATAACGCTGATACGGAATGAGGAGCTGGACGCCTGGAAAAAACTGGAAGAGGAGACGGGAATCCTGTTTGAAGACGTCCCCTTTTTGGATAAAAAGGTTTTTGAAACGTTTCTGGGGGGTGATACGCGGGGTATCCCGGAATTTGGGACGGAGTTTGCCAGAACCTTGATGGCGCAGTGCACTCCCGCATCGGTCCATGACCTTATACAGATACCGGGTCTGTGCCACGGTACGGGCGTATGGGAGAAAAACGGACAGGCGCTGGTTTCGGCAGGACGCTCTATAGGAACCCTGGTCGCCTACAGGGACGACGTATTCCGCTACATTCAGGATAAGGTGGTACGGCACTCCGGCTCCGGCTCCGGATTTGCCTGTCATGTGACGGAGAAGGCCGGGCGCGGCAAGTACGCCAGAGACGGCATATCCGAGGAAGAGAGGCGGCAGTTCCTTGCGCTGGGCGTGGAAGAATGGTTTGTCGAATGCCTTGAAAAGATCCGCTACCTGTTTCCCAAGGCGCACAGCATACCCTATGTAAAACAGGCGTTGACACTGATGTGGTATAGAGTCAGCTATCCGGAAACTTTTGGAAAGATCATTCTGAAGGGAAAGTGACATGGAGCAAGGGACGCCGCTGGCGTCCCGCTTTTGTACAACACATGTTTATTGGGAGGAATCCCGGAAAAACACATACCAGTACGGCTCCTCGCCTCCAAAGGTGTAGTCGCCGCTCTTCCACTGGATCAGCAGATACTCTACCCCATCCTGTTCCTGAAAGAAATACATGCTGGCGGTAGACTGGGGCAGACAGATCACGTTGCCCGTACACCAGCGCCATATATCGGAACCCTCGGTATAGGGGGCCATGTCGTTTACATTGCGGAAAGTGTTGCGCATCTCCCCCTCCGGCAGGAACCGGGCGGTGCGCCAGAACAGGGCGTCATGGGGAAAGGCCGGATTGGGCCTGCCCGGCACGAAGTCCTCCCGGCGGCGCACCAGGTCGCATACCTGCCATGTGCCTATGACCCGCAGATCGTCGGCGGCAGCGTCGGGAATGGGATCCCTTCTGCGGATGTCCCGGCGGGTGTAACGCCTGCGGTCCGTCTGCCGCAGCACCCAGCACTCCGTTTTTCCCCCGTAGAGCAGATAGGTCTGAAAGCGCATCTCTATGAACATATAGGTCTCGCCGCCGATCTCCTCGACGGTGTAGGCATTGCGGCTCTGCTGTCTGGGATAGCCAAAGGAGGTCAGCAGATACCCCTTTGTCCAGCCAAAACACCAGTACCATTCCCCGTCGGGCAGGAAATACAGTTCCCGGATGGACATACTGCCGGGCTGGGTCTTGGGATGCCCCGGCAGAAACTGCTCCCGGCTGGGCAGCACATCCACCAATTCCCAGTGACCGATGACACGCGCGTCATTTTCAAATTCTACCTGGATATCATCGTTGCGGGGAGTTTGGGGTGTGGCGGACAGTCGGCATATGGGCAGCTTGATCTCCGTCACGCCGTCCTCATAGACGATCCGGTAGGTGGGCCCTGTGATCTGGCAGTGCCGTTCCTCCAGATGCCGGTGCAATGCCACCACGGCCTGGTCGTACTCCCCGCGGCCGCAGATCAGGCAGGCGGTCTCGTCGGGGAAACGGAGAATCTTTTCAACTATGTCAAGGGTCTCCCCGGCAGCTATTCCCTCCATTTCCGGCAGATACAGCCCGGCGGGCAGCTTTCCGGTGATCTCCACCCCCAGACCCGTGTCAAAGCGGTCGTTCTGATACTCTGTCTCATAGTCGATGTGTACGGTTCGCTCTCCCTGTATCCCCTGGGGCAGGATATTCCGCAGGGCGGACAGGATCCGGTTACTCTGGGCGCGGTCGCGCAGCAGCAGCCTGACACAGGCGATGCGGATCGTCTCGCTTTTTTGTATGACGATATTATACATGGTTTTTTCCTCCTTTATGGCGTCGGAGAGCCTGCGGAGAGTGGTTATGCTCTGCCTGGTGCGGTGTAAGAGCGCGTCAAGTTCCCGTTCCTTATCCTCCAGCAACCTGGCCAGCTCCTGTTTCGGCAGTCTCTGCCCGTCCCGTATCTGTTCCAGGGTAAAGCCCAGCTCCTTCAACGCCAGGATTCGGTAGCAGTCAGAGAGCTGCGCCGCGCTGTAATAGCGATAGCCCGTGAGGGCGTCGGTCTCCACCGGGCACAGGATCCCCTCGCTGTCGTAGTAGCGCAGGGTTTTTACCGGAATATTGCAGAGTTTGGACAATTCACCGATCTTATACATAGTACGCATACTCCTTTCCGCGCGCGTCGCCTCTCCCGGACGCTCCGGCGCGATATCATCACAAAGCGCTTTGTACTTTCATATATATCATTACAGCCGGGGGGAGAGTCAATATCTTTTTTCAGATAGTTCTTTACAAACAGTAAAAGGCGTGTTATATTATGAGTGAGCAAAGCTAAAAAAGTAATCCAGACACGAGAAAACCCCGGGGTGCTGACCCGGGGCTTTCTTTTTTCAAGGCTGGGCTGTGTTACTTATCTCCGTCCAACCATTTGCATATGTAGTATGCGACTACACTTGCCAACACGGAGATAAAGAAAGCTAAAAAAGTTTCCATTCCAGACACCTCCCTTCTGCCGGGGGTGACACAGCATAAATATTGTACCATAAACATCCGAGGCAGCATAGCAAAATCTGGCAGATCATTTCCTTTTTTATAGAACTGAGTTTCCCCAATAACGGAAGTTCTCCAAGAGTACGCAGTTGACATTGTGTGCTCTTTTGCTATACTATAACCACAGGTTTACGGCATGGCGAATAAGTGAGGAACAGGGCAGTGGACAGAGAAAAAAGATCCGGCAAAAAAGGCACATGGTATCCAACGAGCGGCGGCGAATGGCTGATGTGGGCGCTGACAGCGGCCTACGGGCTGGCTTGCCTGTATTTGTATTACATGCAGTCCGTTCAGCCGTTGGACTACAACAACCGCTATTTTCAGTCCGACCTGCCCTATCATATCAGCATGATCGTGGAGGACGGCTGGTATTACAGCTTTACCGCCTATGTCTATCAGGCGCTGTACTTTCTCTGTGGCGGGGATACTGCGGGCATCGCCCTGTTCCTGGCGGCGGTGACGGTGGCGACGCTGCTGCTCACGGAACGGTTGCTGCGCCGCATGGCAGGCGCGCAGCACAGGAGCTGGGCCACCATGGCGGGGGCGCTGCTGGTGAACCTGGTGATGCCCTTTTATTTAAAGTGGGCGGGCAGTTACCGCTATGTGAGCTATCAGTCCGGCAACCTGTGGCACAACTCCACCTATCTGTGTATGCGGTTGCTGGCCCTGGGGGCGCTGCTGTATTACCAGGGCCTGTCGGAGGATTACCGGGAGAAACTCACGGGGAGACAATGGCTGGTCTTTGCGCTGCTGCTGGTGGTATGCACCGGCGTCAAACCCAGCTTTCTCACGGTCTTTGCTCCGGCGCTGGCGCTGAAACTGCTGTGGGATCTGTGCCACGGCGTCCGCTTTAGACAGGTGTTTCTGCTGGGGGCCGCGGTGCTGCCCGCCTGCGGCGTGGTGCTGTGGCAGAATGCGGTGCTGTTTGGCGAGGACACCGGAAACGGCATGACCTTTGCCCCCTGGTATACCTTTTCCCTGCATGCGGACAGACCCAAACTGGCGGTGCTGTGTTCCCTGGCTTTTCCCCTGGCGGTGCTGGGAGCCAGCCTGCTGGCCATGACCCGGCAGCAGTGGCGGCAGCTTGGGGCGGTGAGGGAGGATGTCTGGCCGGGAGGCGTATATCAGCTACGCCTGAACCGCGCCTATATTTTCGGCTGGCTGATGGCGCTGGTGGGATTTGCGGAGGCGCTGTGCCTGGTGGAGACGGGCAGTCGCTCCCGGGACGGAAATTTCCTCTGGGGATATCTGTTTGCCCTGTTCTGGCTGTATGCGGTGAGCCTGGTGAAATGGCTGTCCCTGCGCAATGTGGATATCATGCTGCTGACGCCGGAGGGCGGCCGCCCCAGGAGCGTGCGGCTGCTTTTAGTCCGGGCGGCCTATGTAGTGGCCGGAGGGATTCTGCTGTATCAGTTTTACTGCGGCGTATTCTTTTTCGCCAGGCTGCTGTGCGGCGAGACTTACTTTATGACCTGACCAAATTTTGCCCGGCCTCTTCTGTACTGCGGCGGGGCAGATATTCAGATACGCGGAGCGGGCTTTGATTAAGACGAGGAGGGCTTGAGTTTGAAATATCTCATCGATCGGGACAATTACCATACCTTTGAGACATTGGCGGTGAACCGGCTGGCTCCCAGGAGCTACTTTATCCCCTATCCGGACAGGGAGCGGGCGCAGCGCGTCAGCCTGCGGGAAAAGCGCTACGGATCTCCCAAAGTAATCTGCTTAAACGGCAACTGGGAATTTCACTTTTATGACCGTCCGGCACAGATGCCCGCCATACTGGACACGGAGGAAGTGCAGTGGGAGCGGATCGCCGTGCCCGGCTGCTGGCAGTTCCAGGGGTATGACCGTCCCTTTTATGTAAATACCCGTTATCAGTTCCCCTTCCAACCGCCCCGTATACCCACGGTGGATAAGGTGGGCCCTGTGTTTGCCTGGACAGGGGCGGATCAGGGCAATATTCCCCGGCGCAGGGATCCGGGAGAGGAATACAATTTTGTGGGAGTGTACCGGCATTTCTTCCGGGTGGAGGATCCCCGGCGCAGACACGAACTCTCTTTTCTGGGAGTGGCCAGCTGCATAGATTTGTATATCAACGGCTGTTTTGTGGGGTACTCGGAGGGATCTCACAATATGGCGGAGTTTGACGTGACGGAGTTCCTCTGCCAGGGGGAGAACGAACTGCTGGCCGTGGTACACAGATGGTGCAACGGCTCCTATCTGGAGTGTCAGGACATGTTTCGCAACAACGGGATCTTCAGAGATGTGCTGCTGCGGGTCTGCCAGGAGAGCGACATATGGGATATCGCCTGGCAGACGGACTACAGGGAGTCCTCTCATATGCCGGGGACAATATATGACGCAACCGTCACCGCCACGCTGTACGAGGACGGTCCGGCGCGTTTTACCCTGGAGGGGCACGGGATATCCCTGCATATGGATACCCGGTCCCGGGACCATGTGGCCCAGGTGACTTTCCCCGACCTCTCCGTGCGGGAGTGGAACGCGGAGGAGCCGGTGCTGTACGACCTGTATGTCGAGACGGAGAGCTGCTGTGTCCGGGAGAGAGTGGGTTTTAAGCGGGTGACGGTCTCGGACAGGGTTTTCCGTGTCAACGGCTGTCCGGTAAAGCTCCACGGCGTCAACCACCACGATACCAGTCCCACAGGCGGCTATACCATGACGCCTCAGGAGATCGAGAGGGACATAGCCCTCTGCAAGGAATACAATATCGACACGATCCGCACCTCCCATTATCCGCCGGATCCCTATCTGCTGGAACTCTGTGACGAACAGGGGATCTATGTGGTGGATGAGGCCGACCTGGAGACCCACGGCTGCTTTGCCCACAGGCTGCCCCCCAGCTACAACCATATCAGCGACGACCCGGCCTGGCAACTGCACTATCTGGATCGGGCCCGCAGACTGTTCCACCGGGACAAGATTCACGCCAGCATCATCATGTGGAGCCTTGGCAATGAGTCCGGGGGCTACTGCAACACGGACAGGATGTATCATTATCTGAAAAAAAGAACCGCCCTGCCCATCCACTATGAGGGCGTAATCCACTCCCGGCGCAAAGCCTATGACGTGGGCAGCGAGATGTATCCTTCGGTGGAAAAAGTGCGGCAGGTGGGCCAGGGAACCCGCAATATACCGCAGCTCTGCGACAGGCCCTACTTTCTCTGCGAGTATGCCCATGCCATGGGCGTGGGTCCCGGAAACGCCGAGAGCTACTGGCAGGAGATCTACCGCTATGACAACCTCATGGGAGGCTGCGTGTGGGAGATGGCCGATCACGCGGTGCTCCATGAGGACGGCAGCTATACCTACGGCGGCGACCACGGGGAGTGGGAGCATGACGGCAACTTCTGCGTGGACGGGATCTTTTATCCGGACAGAAGGCCTTCCACCGGCGCGCGGATCGTCCGCTTTCTCTATCGGCCCATCCGGGTGACCCACATGGAGGGCAATCTGTACGAGATCTTCAACACTACGGGATTCACCCCCGGGAGCCGCTATGTGCTGCGGTGCAGATGGAGCGACGGCAGGGAGGCGGAGGTGACCCCCATGGTGGGGCCGCTGGAGAAAAAATGCATCCGCATTCTGCCCGGCGAGGAGCGCTCCGGGGAGGGCTACCGGCAGATCCGGCAGGATCCCCGGCAGGAACGGCTGCTCACCGTTACTACGCTGGAAAAAAGCACCGGGAGAGAGGTGGCTGTAGAGCAGATCACGCTGCGGGAGGCGGCTCTGCCCAGACCCGCCCGCAGCAGCCAGAAACCGCTGCCGCCCATTCTGCGGATGGACGACGGGCATTTCTGCCTGTGCCTGGGCGACTGCGATTTGGCGGCATCGGATCCCTATACCATCTTGTTCAGAGCGCCCACGGACAATGACACGGATCTGCTGCAGCGCTCGCCGATGGCAGGTTATACGGATCAGAGAGAGGAAATTCTGGGCGTTGACCGCACGGATTTACAGATGAAGGTGAGAACCCGCATCGTCTGCGGGGCGGGCAGTTTTCTGTGTACGGACACCTATGAGTACTGCAGCCAGGGGATATTGGTCACTTCCAGGCTGCGCTGTCTGCGGGCAGGCGGTAATCTGCCCAGGTTCGGCAAGGCTTTCCGACTGGATGAGCGCTTTGACCAGGTGAACTATTATGGGAGAAACGGGGAGTCCTACGGGGATATGAAGGAGCATACCCAGATCGAAATGGTCTCCTGTTCCGTGGCGGACATGACGGAACCCAACATCAGGCCCCAGGAGAGCGGAAATCGCTGCGACTGCCAGTGGGCGGCGGTGAGCGACGGGGGACTCAGGATCAGTTTTCGGGCCGTGGACCGTCCTTATGAACTGGGGATCAAGCCCTACAGCGACAGGGAACTGTTGGCCATGAGACATCGGGAGGACGAGAAAAAGACAGGCACTTATGTGACTCTGTCCGCATTCCAGATGGGGATTGGGACAGGGAGCTGCGGCCCGGCCACGGCGCCCCAATACTGCTATCCCGCGGAGCGGGAATATACGCTGCGTTTTCTGATTAATGTGGAAGAAATGTAAAAATCTTTCATAAAAATTAAGATTTATTTTGTGGACAAAGAGATGATTTAGCGATAAAATAAAAAAGGTAAATTTACAGAAAGAAATGATTTATTTTAAGAAAGGAAATGATACGGATGAAAAAGATAAAGCTATTGACCGCTGTATTACTGACAGCCTGCGTCCTGGCAGGATGCGGAGACGAACCGACCCAGGAGCCTGCCAACGGCGACGCTTTAGGGGGCAAACCCATCTCTACGGAGGAGAGCAGCCAGCCGCAGGAGTCTCAGACTCCCGACAGCACCGAGGATTCTCAGCAGCCTGAGGGAGGAAATGTGGCTGCTACGGCGACGATCGAGACCAGGAGCGTTGTGGACGGCAAGATGCAGAGCTACCTCACGGGTGAGTGGAAGGACGAATCCGTTGTACGCCGCCGCAGCATGGCGGTTATGATGCCCAACGACAAAAAGGCTTTGCCTCAGTACGGAATCTCCCAGGCCAGCATCATCTACGAGGCGCCCGTGGAGGGACGTATTACCCGTATAATGGCATTCTTTGAAGATTATGATAATCTGGATCATTTAGGGCCCATCCGCAGCAGCCGTGACTACTATGTATATGAGGCCATGGGTCTGGACGCCATCTACTGTAACTGGGGTCTGGCTATTCCCTATGTGGAGGAGCTGCTTAAGAGCGATCTGGTGGACAATGTGAGTCAGGCGCTTGCGGGTATACACAACCCTTCCTCGGAGGCTTTTGACAGGGTCGAGAGACCGGGTTATTCCAAGGAGTATACCGGTTATATGTTCATCGACGGCTACAACAAGGCTGTGGAGCGCCATGGCTATGACAAGACTTATGACAGTGGATTCAGAGGCGCGTTCCTGTTTGCCAACGACGGACATCCCGCAGAGTATGCGGATAAACCCGACGCAGTCAAGGTATATCCCGGCGGCAACAGCAGCAACAGAGGCGGCTATGGCAGTTCCCGTCCCATGTTTGAGTACAATGCGGACGACGGCCTGTACTACCGCTATCAGTATGACGCAAAACAGATCGACGAGATGAACAACGAGCAGATAGCTGTCAGCAATGTGGTATTCAAGATCTGTGAAGGACAGGTAAGAGATAACAACGATTATATGTTCTTTAAAACCTACGGCACCAACGAGGCCTATATCTTTACGGCAGGTAAGGTGATCAAAGGCACCTGGTCCAGGGAAAATGTGGATGAACCCACCCGCTATTTTGACGAGAGCGGCAACGAGATCGTGTTTAATCAGGGCAAGACCTGGGTATGCAATATCTGGTCGGATTACAAGGAGTTCATAAGCTGGGAATAACGACAGCAGACATATGAAATATCAGGGTTGCGGCATATTTACCGCAACCCTTTTTATGACAAAAAGTAAGCGCTTTGTGCCGCAATCCCGTAAGTTTTCAGCGGATGGAGGCGTTTTTTTGTGTTAAAATACAGATAAAACGGAACATACTAATATTACGGAAAGAAGTCCTGGCATGAAAGTAAGCGGCAAGAAAATAAATAAAGATCTGATCCTGCGCGGCAATATGATCCACGCCATTCTCTCCCTGGCGATTCCGGTGGTCATCAACAGCTTTTTGCAGACCATGTACAATCTGACGGACACCTATTGGCTGGGGAAGATCGGTACGGCGCAGTTAGCGGCCATCAATCTGGTGACGCCGGTTCAAAATATCATTATAAATTTTGGCAGCGGTATCACGGTGGCCGGTTCCGTGCTGGTGACCCAGTATATCGGAGCGGGGAAAAAGGAGGACGCCCTCAGGATGGCGAACCAGATCTTTGCCGCCGCCATGCTGTTCTCTGTGGTATGCGCCACGGCGTGTTTCCTTGTCACGCCTGGGATCGTGACCTGGCTGGGAGCGGATGCGGAGACTTACGGCCACAGCCTGCTCTATCTGCGTATCGTGATATGGGATATGCCCTTTCTGTACATGGTCAACCTGTTTTCCGCCATCCACCAGGCCCAGGGGGACACGGTGCGTCCCATGTTCCTGAATCTGGGCGGCATCGTGCTGAATCTGTTTCTGGATCCGCTGTTCATCATGGGATTCGAGCTGGGAGCAGGGGGAGCTGCCGCCGCCACGCTGTTTGCCAAGATGGCTCCGGCCATGATCGCCTTTTTCCTGCTGACCAGGCCCGAAAAGGAGATCCATATCGACAGAAAACATATGCGTTTCGAGCGGGAAAAGCTGAAACTGATTCTGAAGATCGGCCTGCCCTCCGCCATCGGAGGCAGTACCATGCAGCTGGGATTTTTGCTGATGAGCCGCAATGTGTACGCCTATGGCACCCAGGCCATGGCGGCATATGGGATCGGCAATAAGGTGAACAGCCTGATCACATTGCCCTCCAATGGTATAGGCTCTGCCACTGCCACGATCGTGGGACAGAATATCGGTGCGCAGCAGCAGGACAGGGCGGAGCAGGGATATAAGATTTCCATGCGAATTTGCGTTGCTTTTTTGTTCATAGGTGGTATGATATTATCCAGAAAGCCGATTTCCACCGCCATTGTAAGCATATTCAGCGATGACGGCGAGGTGATAGCCATGGCGGCGGACTTCTTGAGTATCATGGCATTCTGGTGCTTTTCCAACGGCGTGTACAACAGCACCATAGGTCTGTTCCAGGGCACGGGACACACGGAGGTCACCATGGCCGTGGACGCCAGCAGACTGTGGGTATTTCGTTTTCTGACCCTGTGGGTATGCGGAGAACTGCTCCAAATGGGAGTGCGCAGCGTGTGGTATTCCGTGGTCATCAGTAACGGCATTTCCTCTGTGATCCTCTATCTGTTGTACCGCCTGGGCATCTGGAAAAAGGCAAAGATCAGGCTGAAACCGGAGGAGAGCGGAGAGAGTGAGACACAGCGGGGAGAAAAAGAGGCATAGGGCGTTAAAAGCATATGGGATATGGGCGTTGCTGGTGGTGGCTGTGAACCTGGCGGCGGCAGCGATTCCGGGGCTGAGCGATCGGTATATCCGATATATTTTTCCCATATGGGTGAACACATACGGGAGAGTCATGGATATCTTTCCCTTTTCCGTGGGAGAGTGGATGTTGGCGACAGGCGTGGCGCTGGTATGCGCAGCGGTGTTGCTGGGACCTTTGCTGGGGTTGGCCCGGGCGGTCGGGTGGAAACGGTGCCGGTTGTGGATCCGGCGTTACTATATATTTTTCGCGTGGACGCTGCTGGGCGTATGCAGCGTCATGACGCTGAACTGCTCCCTGCTGTACCATGCGGGAACTTTTTCCGAGCAGTATTTTCCCCATGCCAGAGAGGACTATACGTTGGAGGAGCTCATACGGCTGCGCAATCATGTGGTGGAGAGGTGCAATGCCCTGGCGCTGGAGATGGAGCGGGACGGGGAGGGAAACGTACTGTATCCCGGCAGCGCCCGGGACATGCAGGAGGAGGCCATTTTGGCCATGCAGAGTCTGGGCAGGAGCTATGATCAGCTGGACGGCTATTATCCGCATCCCAAGCCCTTTGCCGCTTCGGATTTTTTCAGCCAGCAGCATATGCAGGGATATTATTTTCCCTTTTCCATGGAGGCAAATTATAACGATGTGATGTATATCATGAATAAGCCGGAAACCTTTTGCCATGAACTGGCGCATCTGAGGGGATATATCTATGAGGACGAGGCCAATTTTATCAGTTTTCTGGCCTGTACGCAGTCTGGCAGTCCGTTTTTTGAGTACAGCGGCTATCTGTCCGTGCTGAATTATCTGGACAATGATTTTTACAGAGCCGTGGGACAGAACCGGGAGGCCTATCTGGCTCAAACCCGGATTTCCGCTCAGGTCCTGGCGGACAATATACTTTTGACAGAGCAGGAGTGGGAGAGGATTAACGGCAAAGCGCTCATTGACACGGAGACCGTGGATCAGGTGTCGGATGTGCTGCGGGACACCAGCCTTAAAGCGTTCGGCGTCAGCGACGGGGTACTCAGCTATAATCGGGTGGTACAATTGCTGCTGGCATGGTACAATGAGTAAAATGCTCCGCATTTAACTCTTTAACTCGGGAACCGTCTAAACTTTTTGATTTACAAATCCTGTAATATGCTTTATAATTTTTCTGTATTTTACGGCCTGAAAAAGGCTGAGCGTATGCCGGGGCAGGCGGATATTGGAAAGCGTGTTGGTATGATCATAGTTGACTCAATAAAAAATATATTGAAACGCGGTGCTCAATCCGCGAAATATAAGTTCAGCATGATTATTGGCATGATCGCCATGGTGCATGTATGCCTTGTAGCGCTGTTTGCCATCATGGGTATCGTTCCGATGACTTTGCTGAATATAGGGAGTGTGCTGCTGTATCTGACCTGCCTTTGGGCAATCCGCCATGACAGGGATCAGCGGAGGGTGTTTTACGCCACCTATCTGGAGATCATTGTACAGTCTTTTGCCGCTACGCTGTGCATCGGCTGGCGTTTCGGTTTCCCGCAATACGTGATTGCGTTGGTTCCTTTTGGCTATTATATGTGCCATACCCTGATCGGTAACAGACGTAAATATGTGATTGCCACGGTGCTGGGGGCGGCAGCGCTGGTTTCTTTTGTCAGCTGCAGGATATTATCCATGTTTTTCGGCCCGTTGTACCACCCGGAAGTATCCGAGGGCATGGTGCTGGGAATCTATATTTTTAATACGTTATGTAACTTCGGATTTCTGTTTATCGTCACGGTCATATTTTTGGTGGAAATGCAGACGGCTACCAATCAGCTGCAGAAACAGAATGAAATATTGGATACAATGGCGCATATTGACCCGCTGACGGAGTTGTATAACCGCCGCAGCATGCATGCGTTTTTGAATGAGGTGCAGGATGCGCGGGAAAATGAGCCGTTTTGTCTGATTATGTGCGACATTGACGATTTTAAAGGGATCAATGATACCTATGGTCATGATACGGGAGATAATGTGCTGCGGGAGATTGCCCATATAGTACAGAGTCAGGTTGAGAAGTATGGCCGTGCCTGCCGTTGGGGCGGTGAGGAGATGCTGCTGCTTATTTACGGTGATCTGGAGCAGGCTCGCCGCATTGCGGAGAATATACGCCGTGAGGTAAACGGCTTTGGGTTTTGTCTGGGGGGACAAAGCATACATTGCTCCATCACAATCGGAGTGGCAATGCATCAGGAAGGCGACAGGATAGATCATACAATCACCCATGCGGACAATAATCTGTATTACGGGAAGCGTAACGGCAAAAACAGGGTTGTGTCGGATATGGAGCTAAAAACGGGCTGATTTGTATAATAGTATAAAAAAATAAGAAAAGGTATTGACAATTTCGAGCGTGGCATGTAAAATAACCAATGTTGTGACAGAATATCGTCGCGGCATCTGTCCGCGGGTGTAGTTCAATGGTAGAACACCAGCCTTCCAAGCTGGATACGTGGGTTCGATTCCCATCACCCGCTTTACAATTGAATACTATATAGGATATGCGCGAGTGGCTCAGCGGTGGAGCACCTCCTTGCCAAGGAGGGGGTCGCGGGTTCGATTCCCGTCTCGCGCTCTTTTTATGCGCTCAATTCCCAATTTTCCATTCAATCCTCATCGTTTTCCCGATCCGTGCTGTAGAGGGGGACAAAACGCTCCGAGACGTCCTCGATATCCTCGGGCTGGATATGGCGCAGGATATCCATGTCCGCGTAGTCCCGCAGAAACTGGGAACTCAGGATATTGTCTGAGAAGATCATTTCGCGGTTATCGACGGTCGGGGGATCGCAAAACAGGGAATAGGGGGACCTGCTTTTCGGAGTCCCAATAGTCGTTTCGTGCAGTCATAGCCGAAATTCCAGGCAAAAGGTAAAGTATTTATAGGCCTTGACGATAAGAATATTACAAATGCCTTTGGCCAAAGCGTTTGTAAAACTAACATATAGTCACCACGGATGGTACGATAACAGGGATATGGAGATCCCCCATGTTGTGCCGTCTTTTTTTGCTTATGCGCGGGAAACTGTCTCGCGGCCGGTGTAGGCCGTCCGTGGGAAAGGATATCCCCAGGCGCGTCGCCGGCAAGCGCATGCCGGTCGGAAATCAGGGAAGTGCGGGCAAAGAAGTGAACTGGAAACGAGGGGCGTTTGCGAATTGAATCAAGTGCGATAGGAATGGATTCCGCCAGAAGCTATAAGGCTTCGAGAATGACTTATAACCGTTTTGCGCTAAAGGATTATGTGCAGGGCGGGACGAACACCGGCGCGGGAGTGACCGGACAGCAGCTGGGAACGGGAACTATGAAAAAGGAAACCGCCCAGGAACAGGGTAAAGAGCAGGATAACGGCAAGGAGAACCGCATGTTGACCAGAGACGCCGTCTCCGATCTGAGAGAGCGGGTGGAGAGCATGAGGGTCGGCAGGACGCGGCTGCGCGGTGGGGCCGACAGCACTGTGGGAACCATGCGCAATTATACCATGCGGTATATCTTCATGCTGCTCTTTGGAGACAGCAGAACCCGCGATATATGGGGAGAGGATGAGAATGTCGTACCCGTGGAGGAAGGCGGGCAGACCGGCAACGCTACTTTGCAGTTGCAGCCTTTCAATATGAAAGTCCTGTCCTTTAACGCGGCGGAGTATTACACCGAGCAGGAGAACACGCTGTTTTCCACCGTGGGAACGGTGCGGACGGCGGATGGCAGGGAGATTAATTTCAATGTGGATCTGGCCATGAGCAGAAGTTTTACCCAGGCGTACCAGCAGGAGATGAATCTTGCGGCTCTGCAGCAGACCTGCGATCCTCTGGTCATCAATTTTGACGCCGCTGCCGCTACCTTGAGCGATCAAAAGTTTCTGTTTGACGTGGACGCGGACGGCGAGAAAGACAGTATCTCCATGTTGGGAGCGGGCAGCGGCTATCTGGCGCTGGATAAGAACGGGGACGGCGTCATTAACGACGGCAGCGAGCTGTTCGGCCCCGAGAGCGGCAATGGTTTTCAGGATCTGGCCGCCTACGACGAGGACGGCAACGGCTGGATTGACGAGGGCGACAGCATCTGGTCCAAGCTGAAGATCTGGTGTAAGAACCCGGACGGTACGGACAGTCTGTACTCTCTGGCAGAAAAGGGCGTGGGAGCCATCTGCCTGCAGAATGCGGCCACCGACTTTGCTCTGAAGGGCAATGAAAACAAAGACAACGGCTATATCCGCAATACAGGTATATTTCTTTACGAGAACGGCAACGTGGGTACCGTGCAGCATCTGGATCTGGCACAGTAAAGGCGGCGCGGGACGGACATAAAAACACTTTCTGTCTTTTGGGGGCAGAAAGTGTTTTTATGTTGCAGCGTTTTTCGGGCGGCGGATGCCGCCCGAAAGGGTGGTTACAGGTTGCCCTGTTTTTTACAGATAAATATCCCGGCGGACTTGTGGATGAACATGGCTCCTTCCCGCTCCAGCTTGTCTTTGATCAGCTCCAGCAGTTCGCGTCCCCGCTGTTCCAGGATCAGGGAGGCGTTGCCGGGGAAGGAGCGTATATAGTCGTAGATGGCCTGGGCGTTGTCCACGATCAGGTCGTTGTCCTGATCCTGCCGCTCCACATGGGCGAAATGCTTAAGCAATTGGGGCTCGGCGTTCTCCAGGTGGAATCCCCCTGTCAGGCTCTGAAAGGGCATATCGATGCGGGGGTCGAAAGCAGTGACCAGCTCATGCAACTCCCGCATATGGGTGTCACCCACTGTGGAGCAGTAGAAGACGCCGCCGGGCATAAGCGCCCGGGCGACGGCGGCCAGGCAGGCGTCCCTGTGCTGTACATGGTACAGCATGTGGTTGGCGATGATCCGGTCGTAGGAGGCGGCGGGCAGCTCCAGCGCGTTGGCGTCCAGAACCCGGTAAGTGATCTGTATATCCCGGGCGGCCAGCTCTTCCTCATAGGGAGCCAGATTTTGACGGGTCTGTCCCAGCATTTCCTCCGAGCGATCCGTGAGAGTGAGCCGCAGCCCTTCCGGCAGCAGATGGGTGCGCTCCATCCAGAGCAGTCCCGTACCGCAGCCCAGTTCCAGCACAGTCTGGCCGGGCTGCAGCGCCAGCCGTTCATACATCCAGTCAAACCAGCTCTGGGCGCTGGTGGAGTAACTGTGTATATTGATCCGGGACTGGAGATTGCCGGGATCCTGATACTGTTCCAGAACTTTTTCCTCGCTGGTCAGCAGATTCAGGCACCGAACCAATACCTGCCATTTATCTTCCGTGGCACAGTGCTGGGCCAGTTCAATGGTGGAGATCAACTGATCCAGCTGCGCCCTTTTCTCCAGCAGCAGACTCCTCTGATGGGCCAGAATCGCCTGCTGATCCAGGGAATCCTCCCTCTGAGCGGCAATCAGCCGCTGGACCTGTTCCAGAGAAAATCCCAGATATTTCAGCATCAGGATCCGCTGGAGCAAAGCCAGGGAGTCCTCGTCATAGCAGCGGTATCCGTTCTCCATATGGGATACCGGGGGCAGCAGCCCCTTGGCGTCGTAATAGCGTATCGTGCGCAGGGATACCCCCGCAATCCGGGCTATTTCCCCGGCGGTGTAATAATTTTTTTCCATAGTATCCTCTTTCCTTTTTCGTTGCCCCGCCTGTTTGCCGACAGATCGGGACGACGCTTATTTTATTTCCGCGGGCAAGGCGTCAAACGCCACGCTTGCGACTTGCCGCGGGAGTCGATCGGATATCCGTAAATACATCATACAGGGTAACGCTGGGTAACGGTCAATAGAAAAAATAAGAAAAAATCAAAAAAATTTCACCTCTTTTCTTTTTTGTGAAATTATGTTACAATATACAAAATATTTCGCCCCAAATTTGTGAAAGAATGTGGAAGTAAGTGCTGCACCATGGGCAATATGCATAAAGGGGGAGACGATGACAAAAGAAGGTTTGGTAAGGACGAACGAAAATTGCGTGGGATGTAATAAGTGCATAGGCGCATGCAGTTGTATGGGGGCCATGGTGGCGCACCGGGAGCCGGACGGGCGCAATGTCATAGAGGTGGACGGCTCGAAATGCGTGGCCTGCGGAGCATGCTTTGACGCCTGCGAACATGGAGCGAGAGAGTATGTGGACGACACGGCGGCCTTTTTCCAGGCATTGGAGAGGGGTGAGAAGATATCCGTCCTGATTGCGCCGGCTTTCCTGGCCAATTATCCCCAGGAGTACGGGAGTGTGCTGGGCGGTTTGAAGGCAAAAGGCGTAAATCGCATGATCAGCGTATCCTTCGGCGCCGACATCACTACCTGGGCCTATCTGAATTACATAACCAGGTATCATTTCCTGGGCGGGATCTCCCAGCCCTGTCCGGCAGTGGTTAACTATATCGAGCATTATGTGCCGGAACTGCTGCCTAAGCTGATGCCGGTGCAAAGCCCCATGATGTGCGCCGCCGTATATGTCCGCAAGGAGATGCATGTACAGGATAAGCTGGCGTTCATCAGCCCCTGTATCGCGAAAAAAGACGAGATCGAGTCCAAGAGGGGGAAAGGCCTGATCTCTTACAATGTGACCTTTGATCACCTGATGAAATATGTGCGGGAACACAATATATCCGGTCCCTCCTGCAAGGATGAGATCGAGTACGGCCTGGGTTCCATCTATCCCACGCCCGGCGGTCTCAAAGAGAACATATACTGGTTTCTGGGAGAGGACGCTTACATCCGTCAGTGCGAGGGTGAGAGCCATATGTACCATTATCTGGAGAAAAACAGGAAACGTATCGCGGAGGGCAGTACTTCCTATCTGTTCATCGACGCGCTGAACTGTGCCCAGGGCTGCCTGTACGGCACCGGTACGGAGGACGCCAATAATGCTACGGACGACGTGCTGATGGAAATGATGCGCATCAAGGCGGCCAGCAAGAACAATGATTTCAGGAGTACCTGGTCCCGCAGACTGACGCCTGCCCAGGATCCCCACCGGCGCCGATCTGGATCGCATCTATCGCGAGATGGGTAAGGAGAGCCAGGAGTCCCGCAGGATCAACTGTTCCTGCTGCGGCTATCGGACCTGCGAGGAGATGGCCTGCGCCATTTTCAACGGATTCAACTATAAGGACAACTGTATCCATTATCTGAAAGACCAGGTGGAGAGCGAGAAGAACAACGCGGTGCAGCTTGCGGATCAGGTGGAGGAGGAAAAGGAGAGGATCGCCAGACAGCATCAGAAGATCGTGGAGACTATCGATCAGATCAATGCCCGTTTTGACACGGTATATCAGGCGGTGGACGAGATGGCGCAGGGCAATGAGACCAATGCCGGCGAATGTCAGGTGATCTCCGGCAGAGTGCTGGAAGTGGCGAACTTCTGCAGCGGCCTGAACGATTCCATGCTCAGTATCAATGCGCTGATCCAGGAGTTGTCCGCCAATAACAGCGAAGTGGTGGCTGTGGCGCCCCAGACCAATCTGCTGGCGTTGAACGCCTCTATCGAGGCGGCCAGAGCGGGTGAGGCCGGCAAGGGATTTGCGGTGGTGGCCGGCGAGATCAATAAGCTTGCGTCCGACTCCAAGGAAACTGCCTCCCGCAGCAGCGATACCCAAACCAAAATCCTGGAAGCCATATCTCAGGTACAGGATCAGGCACGGCATCTGGCGCAGGTGGTCACGGATATCAACAACAAAACGGATGAGCTGGCGGCGGTATCCGCCCAGATCACATCGTCCAACGAGAAGATCCTGGAGTCCTCTGCGGAGGTCAAGAGGCAGCTGCAGGAACTGGTGGAATAAACGGGATGGGAAAAGTATGAGGGGATTTTGCAGAGTGTGTGTGGGCGCATGCCTGACGGCGCTGTGCCTGTGGTTGCCGGTGCTGCGCTGCGACGGGGCGCAGCAGGCTGCCAATCCGGTACATCAGATCGGATTGCAGGACTATGTAGAGACGGTGTACGACGAGAGTAACGGCATGATGACCAGCGAGGCCAATGTGGTTATGCAGGACAGTGTGGGCTACATCTGGGTGGGCAGTTACGGCGGACTGAGCCGTTTCAACGGCGTGGAGTTTGAGGATATCAGCAGGAGCCGGTCGGGCGCTCCGGCCAGCGGGGTGCGTTGCATGCTGGAGGACAGCCAGGGCAGGATCTGGATCGGCACCAATGACGCGGGGCTGTATCTGTATGATGATATGGGTTTTATACATATTGTACAGACGCATGTTACGGGCGATGAATCCGGGCAGGAGCTGGCGCAGACGGTTGCCGCGCTGTCCGTCCGCAGTCTGGCCGAGGATACGGACGGAGGGATCTATCTGGGCACCGCCAGCGGTCTGTGGCGGGTGGATACGTCCCTGAGACTGGAAAGGGCCGGGGGCAGTCGGCTCAGCGAGGCGGCCGTGGAATCGCTGGCCTGCGACGGGCAGGGACGCGTCTGGGGTACCACTTCAGCCAGCGAGCTCTTTGTCCTGCAGGGCGGAGAGCCGATTCTGACGCTGGGGGAGGATTTTTTTGGAAAAAGCCTGTCCTACGGTCTGTGTGTGGAGGACGACGGCGGAGTTTATCTGGGAACCGCCGACGGCTGCGTGATACGGCTGCGTCAGACAGGAAATATCTGGTCAGAGCAGCATTTTACCTGGGACGCTTTGACCACCGGCGGCGCCGACGAGGTCAACTATATCATGCGGGACAGCCAGCGTCGGCTGTGGGTTTGTACGGACAACGGCCCCGGGTATTTTGACGACAGGGACAATTTTTATAAAGTAAACAGTCTGAACAACAATTCCATCATGAGCCAGATGTGCGAGGATTACGAGGGAAATCTGTGGTTTGCCGCCTCCAGAAAGGGCTGCCTTAAGCTGACCCGCATCAAATTCAAGAACATGGCTTACGAGGCGGATATCACGAACCAGACGGTAAATGCCACCATGATACTGGATCGGTGTATGTACATTGGCGGCGACTTCGGCCTGGCTATCCTGGACGGCGCCAGGGAGAAAGTGGAGAACGAGCTGACTGCCATGCTGGAGGGTGTTCGCGTCAGAGGCCTGTTCCGGGACAGGGACGATACGCTGTGGATATCCACTTACAGGACATATGGGCTGGTGCATTACGATCCCGCCACTGGAGAGATCACATGTTATACCCCGGAGCAGGGTATGCCCCATGAGCAGGTACGCATGGTCATGCAGTTGTCCGACGGCAGCATCGCGGCGGCTACCAACGGCGGTGTGGCGGTGCTGCGGGACGGGCAGGTCACGGAGGTCTATGACCAGGAGAACGGGATCCTGAATCAGTGGATTCTCTGTCTGGAGGAGAGCGCGGATTATAAGCTGCTGGCAGGCAGCGACGGCAACGGAATCTATGAGATCGACAGAGAGAGCGGGCAGGTGCGCAATCTGACCACGGAGGATGGGTTACAGTCCGGCGTGATCCTGCGGATGGCGGCCGACGGGGAGCATGGAATCTGGATCAGCAACGGCTCTCAGCTGGCCCTGTGGGACGGCCGGAAGATTCGGCAGATTGCCAATGTGAACGCAGGCACCGGCAGTATCTTTGATATAAAGGTGACGGAAAGCCATATCTGGCTGATGAAGTCCTTTGGACTGATCAGGATCAGCCGGGAATCCCTGATAGAAGGAACGCAGGAATACGAGACTCTGACCCGCAAGGACGGGCTGACCAGCAGTATCACGGCCAATTCCTGGAACCACATGGACGAGGACAGCGTGCTGTATCTGTGTACCGGAAACGGAGTATATTATATTGATTTGAAGGACATATACCGGAATACCGTTTCGCCCAGGGTATCCGTGGGGCGTATGTCCACGGATACGGTGATCTATTACAAACCCCAGGATATGGAATTGCGGGCGGATACCCAGCGTATCACCATGCAGTTGGATCTGTTGAGTTTTGGAACGGGGGACGGTATTCTGGAGTACTATCTGGAAGGCTTTGACAAATATCCCATCCGGATCTCCGGCAGCAACGGGCGAATCAACTATACCAATCTGCCGGGAGGGGAATATATATTCCATCTGAAAGGATATAACGCGGACGGCGCGGAGAGCGAAGATCTGACTTTCCGGATCGTAAAAGAAAAGAGCCTGTTTGAGCGTCAGTACATTTTGCTGTGGCTGATCATCGGCGGCTTGCTGTTGTTGATCGCGGCGCTGGTGGTCATACAGTACCTGAACCGAAAACGGATCTTGCAGAGGCAGAAAGAATACAGGGACACGGCGGATCAGATCATCCGCATTATAGCCAAGACCATTGACGCCAGAGACAAATATACCAGCGGTCATTCCCACCGAGTGGCGGCATACGCGGTGGAGATCGGCAGACGGTTCGGGCTGAGCGGGGAGCAGCTGGAACAGTTGCGCTATGCGGCTCTGCTGCATGACATCGGCAAGATCGGTATTCCCGACCAGATTCTGAACAAGCATTTTCAGCTGACAGACGAGGAGTATGCCGTCATCAAGCAGCATCCTACCATCGGCGGCGATATCCTGAAGGAATTTACGCTGGTCCCGGAGGCGGCGGTAGGCGCGCTGTATCACCATGAGCGCTATGACGGCAAGGGTTACAACAAGGGGCTGCAGGGTGAGGAGATCCCGCTGTACGCCCGGATCATTGCGGTGGCGGATGCCTATGACGCCATGGATTCCACCCGTGTCTATCAGAAATCCATGGATCCTGAAGTGATCTATCATGAGCTGGAAAAGGGAAGGGGAACCCAGTTTGACGTGCGGTTCGCGGAGATCATGATGGCGATGATGAAGGACGGATTCAAGGCGGACGAAAACTGATATATAGTGAATCAGGGCCTGATAATGGCCGATACAGGGAGGCAGATATGCAGTACATAATGGAAAATGACAGATTCAGGGTGACCCTGGACAGCATGGGGGCGGAGATCAAATCCGTATGGGATAAACAGTTGGAGCTGGAGCATATGTGGAGCGCAGATCCTGCTTATTGGGGGAAGACAGCGCCGTTTCTGTTCCCCTTTATCGGAAAGCTGGAACAAGAGCGGTTTATATATGAGGGAAAAGTATATCCCGCAGATAAGCATGGATTTGGACAGAGGGTGGAGTATGAGCTGACAAAGCAAACGCCGGACAGCGCCTGCTTTCGGATACAGGATACGGATGTTACCAGGGAAAAGTATCCGTTCCGGTTTGAACTGGAGATATTTTACTCGCTGCGGGAAGACGGCATCCGGGAGGACTGGCATATAAAGAATACAGGAGAAAAGCCCATGTATTTCTCCGTGGGCGGTCACGCGGCGTTTGCCTGCCCGCCGGTGAAGGAAGGCGGTAAGGGCAGCAGGACAGGCCAGAAAATACGTTTATACGGAGTGGGTAACAAGACGGAACTGCAAACGCTGCGCCTGAATGATAAAGGTGTCATAACACAGGAATATGGGCTGGTAAAGCTCCATGAGGGTTGCTTTGAGATTACGGAGGGCCTGTTTGACAGGGATGCGTTGATCTTTGACCGGGCCGGAATCACAGCGGCGGCTCTGTGCGACACGGAGGGCCGGGAGTATGTGCGGGTGGAATGTGACGCTCCCGTATGGGGAATCTGGAGTCACCCGGACAGCGGTGCGGGGTATGTCTGTCTGGAACCCTGGTATGGCATCTGCGACTATGCGGGATATGAAGGAGAACTGTCCGAGCGGCCCCACACACAGACGATTTTGCCGGGAGAGATCTGGAGAGGCGGAAACACCATGATTTTTTAGGCTTGACAAACATATTCATATGCACTACAATCTTGTAAAAGTAAGATGAATAGGATATCGACCAGGAAGAGGATTAGTATGGCGCGGGGAGCATCCCAGAGAGAGGGCCGTTGGTGAGAGGCTCTTATGCAGATCGGCCGGAACCTGCCTCGGAGTCCTGTATGAGCCTGCGGATCGGCCGGAACTTTCAGAGGGTGGGTTGCAGCGGGGAAATACAGCGTAGCACCGGCGTTAACGGTAGGAGAAGAGGAATGTCAGGTCCTGCGGGTACGCCCGGTCAGGACAGTGCATTAATAAGGGTGGTACCGCCGAGTATTCGGTCCCTGACAGGGGACGGAATCTGCGGCGTACCGCCCTTTTGTTATCGCATGCCGCGGAAAAGGAGACATGATTATGGCAGACAAAAAGATGGTGGAAGCGATAACCTCCATGGAAGAGGATTTCGCGCAGTGGTACACGGACGTGGTCAAAAAGGCGGAGCTGATCGATTATACCAGTGTAAAAGGCTGTATGGTCATTAAACCCGCGGGTTACGCGATCTGGGAGCTGATCCAGCAGCAGTTGGACGCCCGGTTCAAGGAGACGGGGGTGCAGAATGTATATCTGCCCATGTTCATTCCCGAATCTCTGCTCCAGAAGGAGAAGGATCATGTGGAAGGTTTTGCGCCGGAAGTGGCCTGGGTGACCCATGGCGGACTGCAGCCTCTGCAGGAGCGGCTGTGCGTACGTCCCACCTCAGAGACACTGTTCTGCGATTTCTATAAAAATGATATCCATTCCTATCGGGATCTGCCCAGAGTATATAACCAGTGGTGTTCTGTGGTGCGCTGGGAGAAGGAGACCCGGCCTTTCCTTCGCTCCCGGGAGTTTCTCTGGCAGGAAGGGCACACGGCTCATGCCACAGCGCAGGAGGCCCAGGAGAGGACGATCCAGATGCTGAACGTTTACGCGGACTTCTGCGAGGAAGTGCTGGCGATTCCGGTAATCAGGGGACAGAAGACGGAAAAGGAAAAATTCGCCGGAGCGGTGGATACCTATACGATAGAGGCTCTGATGCACGACGGCAAGGCGCTGCAATCCGGCACCAGCCACAATTTTGGAGACGGCTTTGCCCGGGCCTTTGAGATCCAGTTCGCGGATAAGGACAACACGCTGAAATATGTGCATCAGACTTCCTGGGGCATGACCACCCGCCTGATCGGCGCAATCATCATGGTGCATGGGGATAACGAAGGCCTGGTGATGCCTCCCCGGGTGGCGCCCATCCAGGTCTGCATCGTGCCCATTCAACAGAAAAAGGAAGGGGTGCTGGATAAAGCCTATGAGCTACGGGACCGTCTGGCAGGCGATTTCCGCGTAAAAGTAGACGACACCGACAAGACTCCCGGCTACAAGTTTGCCGAGGCGGAGATGCGCGGCTATCCCATCCGTGTGGAGATTGGCCCCAAGGATATGGAGGCGGGCAGATGCGTGATCTGCCGCCGGGATACCAGAGAAAAGACAGAGGTGGAGCTGGATCATATAGAGGAAAAAGTGGGAGAGCTGCTGGATACCATACAGAGGGAGATGCTGGAGAGAGCCCGTGCCCATCGGGATGCTCACACTTACGAGGCCCGGGATTTTGAGCAGTTTCAGCGGATATTCGCGGAGAAGGCAGGATTTGTCAAGGCTATGTGGTGCGGCGATCAGGCCTGCGAAGATCTGATCAAGGAGAAGATGAGCGTAACCAGCCGCTGTATGCCATTTGCGCAGGAACATCTGGCGGATACCTGCGTCTGCTGCGGCAAGCCCGCGAAGAAGATGGTATATTGGGGCAAGGCATATTGACGTACGGCCTGTGTCATATACGGGCGTATTTATGACGGATATCATGAGGTCAGTATGCCAGGCGGGATACACTGTAATTAGGATGGTATAAAGATGTTGCATGAAACTTTTAAACTGCGGGCGGAAGGTTCTCAGCCGGACGCCCGGTTGGTAACATATATTCAGGAGTATTCCGACGCCATGGCCGTGGCGGAGCGCCCCCTGGTGCTGCTCTGTCCCGGCGGCGGCTACGGACGGACATCGGATCGGGAGGCGGAACCCATAGCCCTGCAATTTCTGGCTATGGGATATCACGCGGCGGTACTGCGGTATTCCTGCGCTCCCGCCAGGTATCCCACGGCACTGCTGGAGCTGGCGCAGAGCGTACTGCTGATTCGGGAGCATGCCCGGCAGTGGCATATAAAACAGGACGGGCTGGTGATACAGGGTTGTTCCGCAGGGGGACATCTGGCGGCCTGCTACGCCATGTTCTGGAACCGGCCGTGGCTGCGGGAGAGAGCGGGTGTGGCCGATCGGGATCCGGATCACGCACTGCTGCGTCCGAACGGACTTATGCTGTGCTATCCTGTGATCACCTCGGGAGAGTTTGCTCACAGAGGTTCTTTTGAGAACCTCACGGAAGGGCTGCCGGATCAGGAGCGGCTGACGGCGGAGCTCTCTCTGGAACACCAGGTAAACGTCGAGGCGCCTCCCACTTTTATCTGGCATACTTATGAAGATCAGGCGGTGCCTGTGGAGAATTCATTGTTGCTGGTCAACGCTCTGCGCCGGACAGGTATCTCCACGGAATTTCATATGTATCCCAAAGGGGGTCACGGCCTGGCCCTGGCCACAGCCCTCACGCAGACCGGCGACGGGCGTTGCGTTCAGCCCCAATGCGCCGGATGGATCGAACTGGCCCATACCTGGCTGGAGGGGATATTTTAGGCGGGATTTCCGGATAAGAAATCCCGCTTATAAGTTTTACAAAATTTTTTCATTTAGTATCTTGCAATATATAATAGCTTGTGATATACTCATCTACATAAAGAGAGAGTCGTCAAAGACAAGGAGGAAACAAAATGGAAAAACAGGCGATCTTAAAGGGCAAGGATAACTGCAAAAGACGGCATGTGTGGGAGAAGTACAGTATGCAGTCCACGGAAATGATCCGATACGCCAACGGCTGGCAGAAAGGAGAAATTTTTTTACCCATGTATATTGCATTAAATAATAGTGTGTGATACAATCAACTAAATGAAATATGTTACAAAATAATGGAGAGATTCAAACTGTAGCAGGAAGGGAGGAATCGCATGAATACACAGTTGAAAAAGGGCGCGTTGGAATTGTGCGTACTGTCTCAGCTGGTGAGTGGCGACAAGTACGGCTACGAACTGACGGAGCGTATCTCCGAGGAAATGTCCATCGCCAGCGGCACGCTGTATCCGATTTTGCGCAGGCTCAAGGAGGACGCCTATGTGACCACTTATCTGGTGGAATCGGAATCGGGACCGGCCCGGAAATATTACCAGTTGACAGAAAAGGGCAAAGAGTACCAGCAGGCCATGCTGCAGGAGTGGGAGCAGTTTCAAACAGCGGTTAACCGCCTGGTGAGATAACCGACATAAAGCGTTATGAGCAGGATGAGATTAAGTGGGATCGGGATAGGACAGGAAAGGAAAGGAGTAATCATGACGAAATCAGAATATATGGACGTATTGCGGGAAAAATTACAGCATTATAACAGAGCGCTGGAGACGGAGATTCTGGAGGACTATGAGCAGCATTTCGCGGAAGGCCTGGCGGAGGGGCGCTCAGAGGAGGAGATCATCGAGGAGTTGGGCAATATCGAGGATATGCTCCAGGAGTTTTCTCAGGAGGATCTGAAACAGGAGCTGGAGATCGTAGAGAGCGAGGCCAGTCAGAGCAACAGCTATGAGCAGCTCTACCGGGCGGTGGTGATCGAGGGTCTGGTGGCGGACGTGGAAGTATCCGCCTCGGCGGACGGTCAGCTCAAGATAGACTATGAAAACAATGGCAGCAAGAGTCAGAAACTGCGATACTGTTTTTATCAATATGATAAAGACGGAGTATTTTACGCAGGAGTAAAGGAGCGCAGGGACAAGGCCGCCAAAGGGGGGCGCGTGGACTTTAATACCGACTGGGCGGACGATCTGGAGGCATCCGTGCAGGGTATTTTATCCATGTTTTCCAATCTCAGGGGCTGGTCGTCCTCCGGAGATATCCGTCTGCGTGTGCAGATCCCTGCGGGAATCCCGGCGGTAAAATTCTGCAATACCAGCGGTGACTTGCAGATAAAGGGCATATGCACCCATAAACTGGAGACGCAATGCACCAGCGGCGATCTGCGGATCGAGGATGCCGAATGCAAGGAGTTGTATGCCAAAACCCAGAGCGGCGATCAGGAGATATCCCACGTCGAGATGGCTTTGGATGATATGACGGAGATCGAATGTACCTCCGGCAGCGGCGATATGGAGGTCAGGAAGGTGTCGGCCGTGAAGGTTCGCCTGCAGACGGCCAGCGGCGATATGAGCGGGGATGATCTGAGAGCGAATCTGCTGAAAGTACAGACGGCCAGCGGCGATATGGAACTGGATGAAGTGGAGTGCGCCAGCGGAACTTTGCGCACGGCCAGCGGCGATGTGAGCGTCAAATCTGTCAGAGGCGGGGAACTGTCCGTGGCAACCGCCAGCGGAGAAGTGGAACTGAGCGCGGATATGGGTGAGCTGGATATTAAAACGGGTTCCGGGGACATCGACCTGGAGGTCGGTTCCGGGGCGGACAGAATCCGCATGATCACCGGCAGCGGCGAGATCGGTCTGGACATGAAACAGATAGAGGGAGCATCCATCACAGCCCGTACCGGCAGCGGCGATATGCGGATCAGGGGACAGCAGATATCCGGCTGCCGCAATTACAACACTTCCTATGGAAACGGCGCCTGCACGGTGAACCTTACCACCGGCAGCGGAGATATCGAAGTAAAATAACTGACTCTTCCCCAATCGCTCCGGGTGTGGTATAATGAGTAAAATGCTCCGCAAAGGGCAGGATCAGACCCCACCGGCTGTAGATTACGGGAGAACACAGTGAACTATATTATTCTGGATTTGGAGTGGAATCAAAGCAGCACCGGGCAGGAGCCGGAAACGGCTCTGATGCCCTTTGAGATCATTGAGATCGGCGCAATAAAACTGAATCAGGATCGGATCATGGTCAGCGAGTTCAGCCAGTTGATCAGGCCCACTGTGTATCATCAGATGCACAGGATTACCAGCAGGCTCATTCATATGCGCATGGAAGAGCTTGAGAGAGGAAAACCCTTTACCCAGGTGGTAGAGGATTTTCTGCGTTGGTGTGGGGAAGATTACATCTTCTGCACCTGGGGTCCGCTGGATCTGACGGAATTGCAGCGCAATCTGCGCTATTATGGCATGGAGCCTCTGGCGAAAGGTCCCATAGCCTTTCTGGACGTGCAGAAACTGTTCAGCATTGCCTATGAGGATCGCAAGAGCAGGCGGGCGCTGGAGTGGGCGGTGGACTATCTGGAGATTGAGAAGGACATCCCTTTTCATCGGGCTTTCAGCGACGCTTACTACACGGCCAAGGTATTGGCGGCGATCCGGGATGAGGAAGTGCTGAAGAATGTATCTTACGATGTATTCAATCCCCCTTCCTGCCGGGAGGAGGAGATCAAGGTACAGTTCGACACCTATTATAAATATATTTCCCGCGTTTTTTCGAACAAGGCCGCGGCGTTGGCCGATCGGGAAGTCAGTTCCAGCAAATGTTACCTGTGCCGCCGGAACCTGCGCAAGAAAGTAAAATGGTTTTCTCCCAACGGGCGCCATTATTACTGTGTGGCGTTCTGCGAGAAACACGGTTTTTTAAAATGCAAGATACGTATCCGCAAGTCCGAGGACGGGCAGGTCTATGTGGTGAAGACCAGCCGTTTTATCACCCCGGAGGATGTGGAAAAACTCACCGAACGCCGCGACCATGCCCGCAAGATGCACAGCCGTTCCCGGGGAATATCCGAGCAGGTGTCGGGCAGCAGGACAGGCATTCGGAAAGGAAACGGTTCATGACCGCCTGGGCGCGCCGCGTCTGCGCCTGCGTTACGGGCCTGTTTTTGTTGTGTATGTCCCTGCCGGTGTGGGCGGAGACTGTCGAAGAACGGATCCAGTCGCAGCGGGAGGCTACGGTGGAGAGCAACGAGATACCGGGCTGGCCCACAGGCCCCGTGGTCACGGCGGACTCAGCCATTTTGATTGAGGCGGAGACGGGCACGGTGCTGTACGCCAAAAATATACACGCCCGGCAGTATCCGGCCAGTACTACCAAGATCCTGACCACGCTGATCGCGGCGGAGCGGTGCTCCATGGACGAATGGGTCACTTTCTCCCGGGAGGCGGTCTATGACACGCCCCCGGACAGCAATCATATCGCGATGGATGTGGGGCAGCAGCTTACGATGGAGGACTGTCTGAATGCCATACTGATTCGTTCCGCCAACGAAGTGTCCTTTGCGGTGGCGGAGCATATCACCGGCACCAGCTGGCATGACTTCGCGGACATCATGAATCGGAGAGCTCAGGAGCTGGGATGTGTGGACTCTCATTTTGTCAATCCCAACGGCCTGCCGGATGAGGAACACTATACCTCCGCCTACGATCTGGCGATGATCGGCAAGGCTTTTTTTGCCAATGAGATGCTGTGCCGGATCAGTCTCACCCCGCGGCTGCATATCCTGCCCAACGACCATATGCCCTATGAAAAGCTGGAAAATTCCAAGATAGAGCTGTTGCCGGGAAAGACCTACGGCTATGACGATCTGGTGGGCGTGAAGACAGGTTACACCAACGCGGCCCGCTACAGCGTGGTATCCTGCGCGGAGAGAGACGGACTGAAACTGATCTGCGTGGTACTGCGGGACGAGTCGCCCTATCATTATGAGGACACCATAGCTCTGTTTAACTATGGATTCAGCAATTTTGCAAAGGTCAATGTTTCTCAGGTGGAGACAAAATATAACATTGACGATACGGGTCTGTTTTATGGGGAGCATGATATATTTGGCAGTTCCAGGCCGCTGCTGGCTTTAAATCAGGAGGATTGCATCGTTCTGCCCAGAGCGGTGGACTTTTCCGAGATCACGTCCGTGATCAGTTATGATACGACCGAGGAGGGACAGGCTGCGGTCATACAGTACAGCTATCAGGGCGTGAATCTCGGCAGCGCGTCGATAGACCTGGCAGAATCCGACGAAAAGCGGTATGATTTTGCCGAGGGCATGATAGGGGAAACGGAGAATGAGGACGGCGGCAAAGCGCCGGCGTTTGTGTTTGTGGATGTGAAAAAGCTGTCCCTGTGGGCGGGGATCGGGGTGGCGGCGGTGTTGGCGCTGCTGGCTCTGCGCCATGTTCTGAAGGAATATCATCTTCCCGCGCGCCGCACCAACACACGCCGCAGCTGGGAGCGCGACCGTCGCAGACACCGCCCCAGAGAATATGAGGACAGCCCGGAGATGAGCGCGGAAAAACTGCGCCGACAGCAGATCAGGGAGGCCCGTCGCCGCGGACTGCGCCGGGAGGACGAGGAGGATGCGGAGCCTGGGGTTATCCGGCTGCACAGGCAGGAGGTAAAAGAGGCCCGCCGCCGTCAGCAGCGCCGGGAAGACGAGGAGGTCGTGGAACTGAATTTCCGCCGTTTGCACAGACAGGAGGTCAAAGAGGCCCGCCGTCGCCAGCAGCGCCGGGAGAATGAGGAGAATGCCGCGCCGGGATTCCGTCGGCTGCACAGGCAGGAGGTCATGGAGGCCCGCCGCCGTCAGTCGCGCCGGGAGTACAGGGAGAGCGAGGAACCGAGCTTTCGTCAGGTGCGCAGACAGCAGGCGAAGGAGTCGCGCCGGGGACGGCGAAGGGACAGGCCTGGACAGATAAACATCAGTACGCGCAGCATCATTGATGAGGATTGGGATATACGGGAGTAAATAAATATGCGTTTGCGAAATATAACCGGATCGCGGGAAATGATCGCCGCCAGCCGGTATGTGGTGCATGAGGAGCAGAACTGCCGGGGAAAATGGCAGGAGGTCTTTGGAAACGGACGCCCCATTCATATAGAGATCGGGATGGGCAAGGGGAAGTTTATCCATACCATGGCCCGGCAGCACCCAGAGAACAATTATATAGGGATTGAAAAATATTCCAGCGTGTTGCTGAGAGCCGTACAGAAGATGGAAGAGGAGGAGCTGCCCAATCTGAGATTCATCCGCATGGAGGCGGAGGAGATTCTGCATGTGTTTGCGCCGGGCGAGGTGGAGCGTATCTATCTGAACTTTTCCGATCCGTGGCCCAAGGATCGGCACGCCCACCGCAGGCTGCCGTCCAGACAGTTCCTGGAAAAATACGACAGGATTCTGAGTCCCCGGGGACAACTGGAGTTCAAGACAGACAACAGAGGATTGTTTGACTTTGCGGTGGAGGAGCTTGCCCCTGCCGGTTGGGAGATCAGGAGTATCACTTACGATCTTCATGGGGATGCCGGGCTGATGGAGGGCAATGTGATGACAGAGTATGAGGAGAAGTTCTCTGCAATGGGGAATCCCATTTATAAATATATTATTTACAGGGAAAAATAAATCGATAAGCCATATTGCCGTGACAGGCAAAAACAAAGGCGAGGAGGAAAAAACATGAAGTTTACAGCGGAAAATTTTGACACAGAGGTATTGCAGGCACAGGGGACGGTGCTGGTGGACTTTTACGCGGACTGGTGCGGTCCCTGTAAAATGATGGCCCCTTTGGTGGAGCGCATGGCAGAGAAATATGCGGGCAAGATCAAGATCGGCAAGCTGAACGTGGAGGAGGCTATGGAGATATCGGACAGATACCAGGTGCGAAATATCCCCACCTTCATTTTCTTTCAGAACGGGAGAGCTGTGGAAACCCATATAGGCGGCATGTCCGCGGCGGATCTGGAAGAGAAGATCAAGGCCTATATCTAAGCCGGTTCGCAGCGCGAACGGCTCCGGGTACGGATGAACGCGCTGTCCCGGGAAAGATCATGACGCGCAGGGGTAAGGGAAGATGAGAGTGCTTAAGGATAAGCGTCTGCTGCTCTATGAGGGCAGACGCACTTTGGTAGCGATGCTGGGAGCGGCGGTCTATGCCGCCGGTACCAATTTATTTATCGTGCCGTCCGGTCTGTACAGCAGCGGCGTTATGGGCCTGTGCCAGGTGCTGCGCACGCTGCTGGTGGAATGTCTGCATCTGCCTTTCGGCAATGTGGATATCGCCGGTATGATTTACTATATTATCAATATCCCCATTTTTATCGTGGGATACCGGAAGATGGGAAAGAAATTTCTGTTTAAGACACTGATTTGTGTGACAGTAATGTCAGGCGGCATGGCTGTCATACCGGTTACCCAGATTGTGGAGGATACTATGCTGGCCTGCGTGATCGGCGGTATCCTCTGCGGCGCGGGAGTGGGTATCCTGCTGCGCATGGGCGCCTCCGGCGGCGGTATGGATATCGTGGGTGTGATCCTGGTGAAGTGGAAACAGGATTTCAGCGTGGGCAAAGTCAATCTGTTTATGAATCTGGCTTTGTACAGCGCCTGCCTGTTCCTCTTTGACGTGGAGACGGCGCTGTATTCCGTAATCAACGCGGCGGTGTATTCCGTGGCCATAGACAGACTGCACGCGCAGAACATCAATGTGGAAGTGAATGTGATCACAAAGATCAGCTCCCAGGAGCTGGAGAGGGAGATATTCTCGGAGCTGGGCCGGGGCATCACCAAATGGAAGACCATGGGAGCGTACACCCATGAGGAATCTCATATCCTTTACATCATGATGTCCAAATACGAGGTACATCAACTGAGAAATATCGTCCATAAATATGACCCCCAGGCGTTTATCGTGGTAAACGAGGGGGTGCATGTGGAAGGCAACTATCTGAAAAAGTTGTAGAGACGTCAGTTGTGGTACAGTCCGCCTGACTCGTACTCCGGTTCACAGGTCAGGTTCACACCCAGTTTGCGCAGTACATTTTTGTCCACCTGGGACAGAATCACGCTGGAATGCACTTCGGATCCCCGCAGATTCTGGAGCTGCCGGATGGCCTGTCCCGCGGTTTTGTCCGTGGCGGCGCAGATGGACAGGGCGATGAGAATCTCGTCTGTGTGCAGACGGGGATTGCGGTTGCCCAGATGCTCCGTTTTCAGTTCCTGGATGGGGCCGATGGTGCTGGGGGAGATCAGCTGTACCTCGTCGGGGATATTCGCCAGTACTTTCAAAGCGTTTAAAAGCATGGCGGAGGAGGCCCCCAATAGTTCGCTGGTCTTGCCGGTGATGATCCTTCCGTCCGGGAGCTGGATGGCTGTGGCGGGCTTGCCCGTGGCGGCGGCCTTGACTTTCGCGGCGCTGACCACGGGCCGGTCATCCGCCGTCACGCCCGCTTGTTTCATCAGTAATTCTATCTTTAATATCTGATCGTCATCCGCGTTGCCCTGGCGTTTTTCGCACAGGGTATTATAGTATCTGCGAATGATCTCCTGCCGGGACGCCTCCCGGCAAACCTCGTCGTCCATGATACACAGCCCGGCCATATTGACGCCCATGTCGGTGGGAGATTTGTAGGGGGATTCCCCCATGATCTTCTCAAACATGGCGCTGAGCACCGGAAAGATCTCCACGTCCCGGTTGTAGTTGATCGTAGTCTCGCTGTAGGCTTCCAGATGGAAGGGATCGATCATGTTCACGTCGTTCAGATCCGCCGTCGCCGCCTCGTAGGCCAGATTGACCGGGTGCTTGAGAGACAGGTTCCAGATCGGAAAGGTCTCGTACTTGGCGTACCCGGCCTTGATGCCCCGCCTGTACTCATGGTACAGCTGGGACAGGCAGACCGCCATCTTGCCGCTGCCCGGTCCGGGGGCGGTGATCACCACCAGTTCCCGGGAAGTCTCGATATATTCGTTGCGTCCGTATCCCTCGTCGCTGACAATCAGGGGGATATTGGAGGGATAGCCGGGGATGGGGTAGTGGCGGTATACTTTCATGCCCAGGGATTCCAGCTTTTTCTGGTAGGCTATCGCGCTGGGCTGCTCGGCGAAACGGGTCAGGCACACGCTGCCCACATACAGGCCGTAGCCCCGGAAGGCGTCGATCAGGCGCAGCACGTCCACGTCATAGGTGATGCCCAGATCGGAACGCGTCTTGTTTTTCTCGATGTCCGCGGCGTTGATGACGATGACGATCTCGGCGTGATCCCGCAGCTGGGCCAGCATATTGATCTTGCTGTCGGGCTTAAAGCCGGGCAGCACCCGGGAGGCGTGGAAGTCGTCAAAAAGCTTGCCGCCGAACTCCAAATAGAGCTTGCCGCCGAATGCGGCGATCCGCTCCTTTATTTTCTCCGACTGCATTTTCAGATATTTGTCATGGTCAAAACCGATCTTGTTCATTTGTTCCCTGTACCTCCCCTTGCGTGTGACACCAAACTTCTTACATTTTACAAAAAAAAAGTGGCAAAATCAAGATATATGGGCTGAAATTTTGATGATCTTTTGGATAGTCTATTGAAAGTCAAAAAATGCTGAATTTACTATTCAAATCCCATATAAATGTAAAATGCTATTGACAGATATATAATATTCTTTTACTATATATAATATAGAATTCATACAAAACAATTTTACACATACTACCAGTTTAAAGGGGGACTTTGAAATGAAAAAGCGATTGTCACAGCGCTGTGCATTGCACTCTGTATAGGTAGCGGGATTACAGCTAATGCGGTAGAAGCTCGGTATCTTGCATGTGCGGATCCTAATTGTCCGGGAAGGGTGATCGAGCAGGAAATAAAGACCGAAAGAATATATGAAAAACCGCAACATTGCAGTATACATGCATTTTGTGAAACACAGTATAGTTATACGTTACATGAGTTGGAACTCAGGTGTACCGAATGCGGACGTGTTAGTAGGAGTTGGGCACATTATGATCAGTTCTATACAGCACACAGCAATCCACAATAGTAACGATGCGCCTACAAGTACTCGGATATTGATAGCTGTTAGGAGAAGATTCCTTGAAGAAACTGATAATTAGCGCATTATCATTGGTAGCGTTATGTGGCCTCACCGTTAGCTTGATGGCATGTACCAGTCATCGGGGCGGTGAAAACATTTCATCCGACTATGCCCCCACCCTGCGGCAAATAGATGCGCAGGGTGGATTGGTGCAAGGCGCTTATCTTTGCGGCGAGGAATTGGTGTATGAGGTATATTTTGAAGAGATAGAAGAAAATGGAATCCTCTCAGCAAGAAAAGAGTATTATGTTTTGCCGCTTTTGGGCGAAAAAAATGGGAGCAGGCAGATATACTTTCAATTTCCGGGTGAATGGACGAGAGTCTCAGGTATTGTCAGGGGTGATAACGGAAATTATTACATATTGGCGCAAGATGACAATTTTGCGGTCACGACAGATAAAAGTGCTAACTATTCCGACTATTTTATTGGTATATATGATGCAAATGGTAATGTGCTCCATGCGCAGGGAATCGGCGAATATATGCCCAAAACAGCGGAGGGCATCAACGGTCGACGTTTGGTTTTGGACAGTCAGCAGAATATCTATGCAGTGTGGCATGACTTTCTGCTGGTGATGGATTCCGAGGGCACATATAGGTGTTCATTCTCTGAATCGAACATACTGTTTGCCGCTCAAATGGCGGACGGCAGGGTAGGATATTGTTGCGCAGCCGGGCTGGGTCAATATCAGATAAAAGTCATAGATCTGAAAACCATGAAAAGCGAGACGGTCATTTCAGACTGTCCCACAGGAACAGGCGGGATCGTGGGGGAGGATTCCCAGCTTTGGATATTTGGTACAAACGGTATCTATTGGCAGCGGGAGGAGGGGCAGGTTCCTGAACAGATCATAAACTGGATAGATGCGGATGTTGACTCTACTTATCTGGAGGACATGACTGTGCTTTCAGACGGGCGGCTCCTGTTGCTTTTATATGATAAGAGCGCAAATTGGCAAAAGGAGCTTGAGCCGGGAGACGGACAGCCGCCGGAACTGATTTATCTGGAGAAAGTCGAGAATGGAAACGCTGACTGGGAAACCGTAACTGTGGGCGTGATGCACCTTACGGATAGCATGCGGGAGGCAACCATTCGTTATAATCAGGAGCACCCGGAGTACAGGATAAGCATAAAAGAATATATGGGGCTGAACGGGTACGATACCTACGAGGAGGCTGCGGCGGCTCTGGACCGGGATATGGTGGCGGGCAGAAGTATGGATATCATCGCCGTGCGATATGCGGATCTGGATAAATATGCCTCCAAGGGCCTGCTGGAAGATATGTTTCCCCTGCTGGAGAGCAGCGCCCGTCTGAAACGGGAGGATGTGCTGAAACCGGTGGCCGATACCTATACGCTGGATGGCAAGCTGGTGGCGCTGCCCACCTGGTTTCGCCTGGAAGTGATATCAGGCAGGCAGTCCCTGGTGGGGGATAGAGACAGTTGGAGCCTTTCAGATATGATCGGCATTTTTGACCGATATCAGGACGAACAGATGCTGCATGATATCAGTCCGGAAGATATGCTGGAGATATGCCTGAAGTTCTATCTGCCCTGTTTTATCGAGGAAGAGAGCAGTACCTGCGCGTTTGAGCAAGAGGAATTTTACCGGATACTGGAGTTTGCCGGACGTTTTACCGGGAAGAGCAGCCCCTACGGGTGGGGAAATATTTACCGGGGGGAAGAGCGGATGCTTAAGCTGAATTGGTGCGTACTCCCGGACTATATCTCCGAGATGCCCCAGTGGTTTGACGGGGAGGCGGTCAGCTATGTGGGGTATCCCACGCCGGACGGTCAGCCGGGTATCCTGCTGGAGACCTCAGCCGGGAACGCCTACGCGATCCTGTCCGGCAGCGCCCACCGAGAGCAGGCTTGGGATTATCTGGAATATCTGATCTTGGAAGAGGCGGAAAGGGGAGACTATTTTTCCATACTGGAGGACAGGCTGGAGCAGAATCTGACCGCCGCCATGCAGGAACCCTATGAACGGGACGCAGAGGGAGAGACCGTGACGGATCGGGCGGGGAATCCGGTGAGAAGGGTTCTTATGACAAATTCTTTCCCTGGCTCCGATCTTGTGATCGAAGACTATGTGCCGCTGCCGGAGGAGATAGAGCAGTTGAAAGATTTGATCTTCCGGGCCGGACACGTACCCGGATATCAGGAACCGGTCATGACCATCATCCGGGAGGAGGCCGCCGCCTATTTCGCGGGGGATAAAGACGTGAGGGAGACGGCCCGGATCATCAACAGCCGGGTACAGGTATACCTGGATGAAAAATAAGGGCAGCGGGGCGTAAGGCTTTGCCGCCCTTATTTTTATTGGAAATCTTTATAAATCTTTTAGAGTTCGACTATTGATTTATGTTTTGGGAATCTCTATAATAGTAGACATGTGAACTAACATGAGTGGAACCTAACTATTTTTAGAAAGGGAATTACAGGTAATCAGATGGATAATTATAACAACGGCGGCCCGGGCGGCACGGGGCCGGGAGGAAACGGCGGCAACAATCAGAAACCTCCCCGTCCCAGTATAATGATGGTTCTGGTGTTTGTACTGATGAGCCTGCTGTTCGTCAGTATGCTCTGGGCTATTTTTTTTGGAAAGGGCGGTAATGTGGAGGAAGTGCCCTATTCCACTTTTGTGGAGCGTATGGAGGCCGACCAGATCGAATCCGTGAAACTCAGCGGGGAGACCGTGAGCTTTACGCTCAAGGACGGCGTGGAGGATAATACGCCCAGACTGTTCGATCTCTACAGTATGCAGCCGGTGAAGGTGGAATACCAGACCCTGCAGATCGAGAACACGGAGACGGTGACCCAGAGGGCGTTGGAGCATGGTGTGGAGGTGTACGGCGTGTCCACCAGCGTGGGTGAGTGGATTATGCAGATCCTGGTGACGCTGGTGCTGCCCCTTATACTGATGTGGATACTGCTGGGCTTTCTGTTTCGGAGAATGGGCGGCAGCGGCGGCCCCATGGGCGTGGGCAAGAGCAACGCCAAGGTGTATGTGCAGAAGGAGACCGGCGTGACTTTCGCCGATGTGGCGGGGGAGGACGAGGCAAAGGAGTCCCTGGTGGAGGTGGTGGACTTCCTACACAATCCCGGCAGATATGCCAAGATCGGGGCCAGACTGCCCAAGGGCGCTCTGCTGGTGGGCCCTCCCGGAACGGGTAAGACCCTGTTGGCCAAGGCTGTGGCCGGAGAGGCCCATGTGCCGTTTTTCTCCCTGACCGGTTCCGACTTTATAGAATTGTATGTGGGCGTGGGCGCCAGCCGTGTGCGTGACCTGTTTAAAGAGGCCACCAAGAACGCGCCCTGTATTGTTTTCATAGACGAGATTGATGCCATCGGACGCAGCCGCGATTCCAAGTACGGCGGCAATGAGGAGCGGGAGCAGACGCTGAACCAGCTGCTGTCGGAGATGGACGGTTTTGACAGTTCCAAGGGCATCCTGATATTGGCAGCCACCAACAGGCCGGAGATATTGGATAAGGCGTTGCTGCGCCCCGGGCGTTTTGACCGTCGTATCATCGTGGACAAACCGGATCTGAAGGGCCGGGTGGATATCCTGAAAGTGCATTCCAAGGATGTGAAGATGGACGAGACCGTGGATCTGGACGCCATAGCCCTGGCCACCAGCGGCGCCGTGGGTTCGGATCTGGCTAATATGATCAACGAGGCCGCCATCAACGCGGTTAAGGAGAACCGGGAGTATGTGTGCCAGAAGGATCTGTTCAACGCTGTGGAGCAGGTGCTGGTGGGCAAGGAGAAAAAGGACCGCATCATGAGCAAGGAGGAACGGCGCATCGTATCCTACCATGAGGTGGGACACGCGCTGATCAGTGCTCTGCAAAAAAATTCCGAGCCGGTGCAGAAGATTACCATTGTGCCCCGCACCATGGGTGCACTGGGCTATGTGATGCATGTGCCTGAGGAGGAAAAATATCTGAACACCGAGGCGGAGCTGCGGGATATGCTGGTGAGCCTGGTGGGCGGCCGGGCCGCTGAGGAGATCGTGTTTGACACAGTGACCACCGGGGCGGCCAACGATATCGAGAAGGCCACCAATATCGCCAAGTCCATGGTGACGGAGTACGGCATGAGCAAAAAGTTTGGCTTGATCGGCCTGGCCTCGGTGCAGAACAAATATCTGGACGGCGCCGCTACATTGAACTGTAGTGACACCACCGCCGCGGAGATCGACGCCGAAGTGGTGGCGATCCTGAAGGAGAGCTATGAGAAAGCTCTGGAACTTCTTAAGGATAACCGGGAGCTGATGGATAAGCTGGCCGAGTACCTGATCGAGAAGGAGACCATCACCGGCAAGGAATTTATGGAGATCTTTCGCCGGGAGAAAGGACTGCCGGATCCCAAGGAGGAGAAGGCAGAAGATGCCGCTCATGTGTCTGTTGACATAACTGTCACAGATGAGACTTCCCACAGTTCGGACAGCAAACCGGAGGATCAGCAGTCGGGGAGCTCCCTGCCGGAAGTCACGCTGCCCCAGGCGCCCGTAATTCCGGGAGAGCAGCAGGACCCGGGGACGGAACAGTGCGGAGAGCGGCAGAGACCTGAGGCGGAGTCAACCGGGGAGCCATCACAGGAACCGAAAGCGGAACCGTCCGGTGAGCGGCAGGATACGCCTCCCATGGGTCCTACAGGGCGCTTTTCCGGCGGCAGCCTGTAAGAAAGCAGAGAATGAGGTCTGTATTCCATGACTTTTGATTTTGAGGAAGAACTGAAAAAACTCCCGGGCAAACCGGGAGTTTATATTATGAGGGACGCCGCGGACACGATCCTGTATGTGGGCAAGGCGGTGAACCTGCACAACCGCGTGCGTTCCTATTTTCGGGAAAATATCGGCAGGGGCCCCATGATCGACAAGATGGTGACGTTGATCGCCCGTTTTGAGTATATTGTCACGGACTCGGAGCTGGAGGCGCTGGTTCTGGAGAACAATCTGATCAAGGAGCATTCTCCCAAGTATAATACGCTGCTGAAGGACGATAAGACCTATCCTTATATCAAAGTGACCATGGGGGAAGAGTACCCCCGCATCCTGTTTTCCAGACAGATGAAAAAGGATAAATCACGCTATTATGGACCCTATACCAGCGCTGCGGCGGTAAAAGATACGATTGAACTGCTGAACAAGCTGTTTTGCCTGCGGACCTGTAACCGCAGCCTGCCCAGGGATATCGGCAATGAGCGTCCCTGCCTGAACTATCATATCAAACAGTGTATGGCCCCCTGCCAGGGATATATAGACAAAGAGCAGTACAGACAGCAGTTGGGGCAGGCACTGGAGTTTTTGAACGGCAACTACAACAAGATTCTCCGGGAGCTGGAAGAGAAAATGAAGACGGCGGCCGAGGAGCTGAATTTTGAGGAGGCAGCGCGCTACAGGGATCTGTATACCAGTGTGAAATCCGTGTCCCAAAAACAGAAGATTACGGACAGCGCCCTGGATGACAGAGATATCATTGCGTTGCATCGGGATGAGACGGACGCGGTGGTACAAGTCTTTTTTGTGCGCGACGGCAAGCTGATCGGGCGGGAACATTATTATATGACACATGTGTCGGGGATAGAAAAAGAGGAGATTCTGGAGGGGTTTGTAAAGCAGTTTTATGCGGGAACGCCTTTTATTCCCCGAGAGCTGATGCTGCAGTATGAGATCGCGGACAGCGAACTGGTGGAAAAATGGCTGTCGGAACGCAGGGGTTCCAGGGTGCGGATCCGGGTGCCCAAGATCGGCAGCAAGGAAAAAATGGTGGAGCTGGCGGCTCAGAATGCCAAACTGATCCTGAGTCAGGACAAGGAAAAACTCAAACGGGAAGAGGGACGTACCATTGGCGCGGTAAGGGAGATCGCCGACTGGCTTGGCCTGTCCTGCGCGGATCGCATGGAAGCCTTTGACATATCCAATATCAGCGGTTTTGAGAATGTGGGTTCCATGGTGGTATATGAGAAAGGCAAGCCCAAACGCAGCGACTACCGCAAGTTTCGCATCAAGACTGTGGCGGGGCCGGATGATTACGCCTGCATGAAGGAAGTGTTGACCCGGCGGTTGGTACACGGTCTGGAGGAGAGCAGGGAGTTGGCGGAGCGGGATATGGATCAGGAGTACGGCAGTTTCACCAAATTTCCGGATCTGCTGTTGATGGACGGCGGCAGAGGGCAGGTTAATATCGCGTTGTCCGTGCTGGAGGAGTTGGGTATCCATATCCCGGTCTGCGGCATGGTCAAGGATGACAACCACCGCACCAGAGGCTTGTACTACAACAATGTGGAGATTCCCATCGATACCCGTAGCGAGGGTTTTAAGCTGATTACCCGGATACAGGACGAGGCCCACCGCTTTGCCATAGAGTACCACCGCTCCCTGCGCAGTAAAGCCCAGGTCAGATCCCAGCTGGACGATATACCCGGCGTGGGACCCGCAAGGCGCAAGGCGCTGATGCGCCATTTCAGATCGCTGGAGGAGATCAGGGCCGCCCGGGTGGAGGATCTGATGCAGGTGCCGGAGATCCCGCGCAGCGTGGCCGAGGAGATCTGCCGATTTTTTAAGGGAAATTAAATTCTTAACGATTCGTGAAAGGGACATTGCCGCACAACAATTTTGTATAGAGCAATGTCTTTTTTACGCTTTCTGACGTATAAAATGTCGAGGCATTTTCCTTCATATGCGCAATTCCCATATAAAAATTTACTCTCAATCGTTTTCGATTAAACAATTTGCATAATTTCCCAGACTTCTTTCTTGACATTTTTAAGGAAACGGTTTATATATAGATATATAAGCATCCGTAAGAAAGGACGAATTTAAGATGAACAAAGTCATGACAAAGCGGGAAAATATTTCAGACAAACTCTATTATCTATTCCGGATCGCTATTTTAGTATCTGTAGTTTTTCTGTTTATTCCGGCGCTGAACCCGGTGCGTATCAGCGGCATGATCAACAAGAATCTATCCCTGTTCACAGCCGGTATCTCCTATTCGTCCCTGACGGCCGAGTTCGGACGCGCGATCAAAAAGGAATGGGTCATGGAGTCTTCTCTGCGGCTCCTCTACAGCAGCGCGCTGGCGGTCTGTGTCGGCATTGCCGCCAATGCGGCCAGCGGATGTATGTCTCTGGGCAATCACAAGCTGAAAAAGCTGGGCAATCTGGTGGCTGTGATCGGATGCTGCGTGGAACTGGGCGGGATGATCGGTATCTATGTATCTTATACGCAGTTGTCCCAGACCAGTAAGCCCGACAGGGTAGAACCCATGTTCTCCTCGGGTTACTGGCCTGCGTTTGCAGCCTTTGCTCTGGTACTGTTGCTGGCTGTCGTGCAGATCATATTGCTGGCCAGAGTGCGGTCGGAAGAAAAGTTTGAGATGGAGTCCAAATACAAGCTGTTTTTGATGTTCCTGCCGTTTATCGCGCTGATCGCGGTCTTCGCTTATCTGCCGCTGGCGGGCTGGCGGTATGCATTCTTTGATTACAAGGCCGGCGATACGCTGTCCATGGATAAATTTGTGGGATTTAAATGGTTCAGGGAACTGGTTAAGAATAAGGCGACGGTTAAGGATATCGTCAATACGATGAAGAATACGCTGGCCATGAGCGGCATCGGTATATTGACGAGCTGGATGCCCATGGCGTTCGCGATCTTCCTCTGTGAGATGAAGAATCTGAAGTTCCGGCGTTTTGTGCAGACCTTTACCACGGTTCCCAACTTTATCAGCTGGGTGCTGGTATACGCCATCGCTTTTTGTATCTTTTCCACAGATGGTTTCCTGAGCAGCATGATGGTCAACACGGGTGTTTGGGCGGAGGGAAAGAATCTCCTGATGAACGGCGACCATATGTGGATTAAGATGTGGGCATGGGGTACCTGGAAGGGCATCGGCTGGAGCGCCATCATTTACATAGCGGCCATATCCGGCATCGACCAACAGCTGTATGAGGCGGCTACGGTGGACGGGGCCGGCAGGTTCCAGCGTATGTGGCACATTACGGTTCCCGGGTTGATTCCTACTTTCTTCGTACTGTTACTGATGTCCGTGGCCAATATCCTGAGCAACGGCATGGAGCAGTATCTGGTATTTGAAAACGCCACCAATACCTCTTCGATCATGGTGTTGGATCTGTATGTATATAAGCTGGGTATCGGCAAGGGTTCCATCCCGCTGACTACCGTGGTGGGCATGCTGAAATCGGTGATCAGCGTGGCGCTGCTGTTCGGCGCCAATGGCATATCCAAGCTGATCCGCGGCGAGAGCATCATATAGAGGGGGTGAGGAAGATGGCAAAGACAGCGCAGGAAAAAGCGGATCTGAAAGCTGAAAAGAAATACGAGAAACTTCATAAGCATAAGTACAGGATCAAGGCGGGGGACGTTATTTTCAACATATTAAATTACCTGGTGTTCGGACTGTTCACACTGGCATGTATTTTCCCGTTTTACTACCTGTTCATCAATACGATCAGTGACAACGATCTGGTGCTTAAGGGACAGATTAACTTTATCCCGAGGGGCCTGCATCTGGGCAACTATACTTCCCTGTTAAATGTGGGCGATCTGTCCTCCGCTTTTATGGTTTCCGTGGGCAGGACGCTCCTGGGAACGGCGCTGATGGTGGCGGCCTCCGCTCTGGTGGGGTATCTGGTCACCAAGGAGGAGATGTGGGGCAGAAAATTCTGGTATCGTTTTCTGATTATTACCATGTACTTTAACGCGGGACTGATCCCGGTATTTTTGAATATCCAGATGCTGGGCCTGACCAATAATTTCTGGGTGTATATTATTCCGGGGATCGTAGCACCCTATAACATCATTCTGGTCAAGACCTATATAGAATCGATCCCGGCGGAACTGGAGGAGAGCGCGTCCATGGACGGAGCCTCCTATATGACGGTATTCCGCAAGATTATCTGGCCGCTCAGCAAGCCGATTCTGGCCACCATAGCGATCTTTGGCGCCGTAGGGAACTGGAATTCCCTGACGGACTCCCTGATTTATATGCAGTCGGCTCCGAAACTGTACACTCTGCAGCACAGGCTGTATATCTATCTGAATCAGGCGTCCAATCTAAGCGCTCTGATGCAGTCCGGCGGCGCAGTCAGCGAGGCGGCGATCAAGTCGGCCATGAGCGGAAAAGTCATCAAGTATACCATATCCATGGTGACAGTGATTCCGATCCTGCTGGTATATCCTTTTATGCAGCGGTATTTTGAGAAAGGCATCATGTTGGGAGCCGTTAAGGGGTAAAACTTCCGGCGGCGGTACGAAAACGGCAAAATCTGTTGCGATAACGCGACGGTTTATGCAATAAATAAGGAGGATGAAATATTATGAAAGCAAAGAAGATTGTGGCGCTGTGCATGGCGGCTGCGATGACCCTGTCATTGGCGGCATGTGGCAGCACCCCGGCTGACAACGGCTCCACGGAGCCTGAGGGCAGCACCCAGAGCACTCCCGCTGACACAAGTGGCGGCGGAGACACCAGCAGCGAGGCAGGTGGAGACACCGGCAGTGAGACAGGCGGAGATGTTGCGGAGCCTGTGGTGGGTGTGGATCTGTCCGACATTATTCCCACGGAGACCGTCACCCTGGACGTATACGACCAGCTGGCCAATTATTCCGGTGAGCAGATCGGCTGGTTCGGTCAGGTGATGCTGGAGAAGTTCAATGTAAAGCTGAACATTATCCCCGAGGCGGAAGGTACTTTCCAGACCCGTATGGAGTCCGGTAATCTGGGCGACCTGGTGATCTGGGGCAACGATTCCGACCAGTATTTGCAGGCTATCGAGAAAGGTATGCTGTACGACTGGAACGAGGACGATCTGCTGGACGAGTACGGCCCTTATATCAAGGAGCATTTTACAGCTGCTCTGGACAAGAATCAGCAGATATCCGGCGGTACTCTCTACGGATACGGCTTTGACGTGGCTCTGAACGCGCAGGAGCGTCAGGAGATGATGTATGAGTGGGATCTGCGCTGGGATCTGTACAAACAGTTAGGCTATCCTGAGATCAACAATCTGGACGACATGGTGGAAGTACTGGGACAGATGAAAGAGATCTGCCCTGAGGACGACAACGGCAAGACCACTTACGGCGTATCCCTGTTCAACGACTGGGACGGCGATATGGTGATGTTTGTCAAGTCCACCGCCAGCGCCTACTATGGCTACGACGAGTTTGGATTCGGTCTGTACAATCCTACGGATCAGACTTATCATCCCTGCCTGGAGGAGAACGGCCCGTACCTGACCTGCCTGAAATTCTACAATACCCTGTATCAGAAAGGTTTGCTGGATCCCGATTCCCAGACTCAGAAATATGACGGTATGGTGGAAGACTATCAGAACGGTACAGCGTTCCTGAACGTATTCAATTTCCTGGGTTCCGCAATGTACAATTCCGAGGCTCACGCCGCGGAAGGCAAGATGATGGCTCCCTGCCCGCCCAAGGAGGCAACCCCGATCTGCTATGGCCAGAATATCTACGGCGGCAACAGACCCTGGACCATTGGCTCCAAGACTGATTATCCCGAGCTGTGCATGGCCATCATCAACTGGCTGTCCACTCCCGAGGGACGCATGACTGCTGAGTATGGCCCCAAGGATGTGTGCTGGTACTATGATGAGAACGGCAAGACCCAGTTCACCGATCTGGGCAGAACCGCCAAGCTGGACGGCAAGACCCAGATGACTGACGGTTACTCCGGAACCTTTGAGGACGGTAACTTCAAGATGAACAATACCACATGGGGTATTGACGCCGAGAACCTGGATTCTAACGGAGACACCTTCAACTATAAGAAGTGGGAGTGCAACGCCGCCGAGGCAAGTTCTGAGATCGAGGCGGATTGGAGAGAGCATAACGGAACCACCACTTTTGACAGCATGTTTGACGACTGGAACTACAGACTTGCGCCCGGCACCATGTATTCTGCTACGCCCAGAAGTGAAGAGCTGGATCTGATCTGGCAGCAGGTAGCTACCTGTATCAAGAACGGTTCCTGGGAGGCGATTTATGCCAAGGACGATGCGACCTTTGACCAGGTTGTCGCCGATATGATTGCGCAGGCCAACGAGTACGGCTACGATCAGTGCGTGGAGTTTCAGGAGAACGAGGCCAAGCTGAGAGCTGCGGCGGAGAACGCTGCTATGAGCGCGCAGTAAACAGAATTACCATTGTTATGAATAACAGGGGGTTGTCTGACGGACAGCCCCTTTTATTTTCTCAGGATCGGGTATATAATGTGGAAAAAGTGAAAGGTATGAAACGATTATGAAATTTTTCAGTGTAGACAGTCCGCTGTATCGGTTCCTGTCTAAGCTTTTGGACGTGATCAAGTTGAATTTTCTGTGGATCCTGTTCAGTATACCGCTGCTCACGGTAGGCGCGTCCACGGTGGCCGCCATGTCGGTGGCGCTGAAGATGGCGGATGACGAGGAAGGGTATATAGGGCGGGATTTTATCAAGGCATTTAAGGCCAACTGGAAACAGGGGACGGCCCTGTGGGGGATCACGGCGGCGGCGCTCTATGCGATCTATCTGGATTTTCAGTTTTTTGAGGCGTTGGAGGGCAACCCGATCCTGTTTTTGATCGTGGGCATAGCCTCGTCGGTTCTGGCGGTTTCCGCTCTGCTGTACTCTTACCCGCTGGTCGCCAGATATGAGAACACCCTGTTTCGGACGATCAACAATTCCATCGACATAACCCGAAAATATGTGGGCAGGACGCTTCTGCTGTCCGTGATCCTGGCTGCGGAATACATTTTGTTCCAGTTTAACACTACAATGCTCTTTTTCGGAATATTGCTGGGTCCCGGATTTATGATCTATACGGTGGCATCCTGCAGCAAGCGGATATTCCTGCTGATCGAGAAGGAGAACGGGGGCGCATAGCCAAAACGGAGAATAGAGAAGGGATGGGGGAGAGTATAATCATGAACAGAATGGGCAGAGGGAAAAGAGCAAGCAGGGTGGCGGTTTTGCTGGCGATGGCGCTGAGCTTTGCCGCCTGCGGCAGCGGGGGAGACGCGTCTTCCCAGGGGGCGGCGCAGACCGCTGCGACGCAATCGACAGCGTCAGAGAAACCGACTATATCGGAAGAATCGGCGGCGACAGAGGAATCGGCAGCAGAATCAGCCTCTGTGGCAGAGTCAGCAATAACGGAGGAAGGCGGCATGGGAGAAGGTTCTCCGGGCGGGGACGGCACAGGCACAAACGCTGACGACGGCAGTATGCGGGAGGGCCTGACCGCTCTGGAGGTGACAGAGCTCATGGGCAATGGCATCAACCTTGGCAATACCATGGAGGCATACGGCAGGACATGGCTGGGCGCCTGCGCGCAGCCTACAGAGTATGAGACCTGTTGGGGGCAGCCTGTGACCACCCAGGAGATGCTGGACGGTATGAAAGCGGCGGGCTTTGACACACTGCGCCTTCCGGTGGCATGGACCAACGCCATGAATTTTGAAACAGGGGATTACACCATAGACGGGGCTTATCTGGATCGTGTGGAAGAGATCGTGGGATACGCCCGCAATGCCGGTATGTATGTGATCATTAACGATCACTGGGACGGCGGATGGTGGGGGATGTTCGGATCGGCCAGCCAGGAGACCAGGGACAGCGCCATGGAGCTGTACAGGGCGATGTGGACTCAGATCGGAGAACGCTTTGGGGAGTACTCCGATTATGTGATCTTTGAGTCCGGCAATGAAGAGCTGGGACACAGACTGAACGATACGGATATAGCTCCGGATTCGGGGACGCTGTCGGATACCCAATGTTATACTGTGGCCAATGAGATCAACCAGGCGTTTGTGGACACGATACGGGGGCTGGGCGGCAACAATTCCCGGCGCTTTCTGCTGATCGCGGGATTCAATACGGATATCAGGGGAACCTGTGACAGCAGATATAAAATGCCCGCCGATACGGCGGAGGATAAGCTGCTGATCTCCGTGCATTATTACGAGCCCAGCGGCTACTGTATCAATTCCAGCATCGGCGCATGGGGGACCAGGCAGGAATATGAGACCATGAACGATACCCTGGCTATGATGAAAAGTTTTACGGACAGGGGCTACGGCGTGATCGTCGGGGAGTACGGCGTGCGAATGAAAGACGACGCCGCGCAGCCAAAGGATAACACCGGCGACTACGTGCGCAATCTTTTAAACAATTGCGACCTGTACGGCTACTGCCCCGTGCTCTGGGATTGCAGCAACCTGTACAGCCGAGGCGACTGTGAGATCGTCTCCCCGGAGATCGCGGCCCTGTATACCGAACACAGCCGGGCGGCGGAGGCGGAGAGAGCCAGGGAAGATGTGACAGCTCAGGCTCGGAAGGAGATGGACGAGGACTATGGCAATGCGGGAGAGGGAGCCGGAGTGGAAGACGGCACCGCTCTGGCATGGATCATGTATGGCAGTGAGGATTGGAGTGTGCAATACAGCGTGGGAGATACATACGCTCCGTTTTCTTCCACTGCCGGTATCGTGGCAACGGATGTGGAAGTCACAGGGGAAGGAACGTATACGGTAGCTCTTGACTTCACCGGCGTCAGCGGCGGGCATGCTCAGGGCGTGGGGTTCAGCGCCCTGGCCATAGCCGGCGGGGAGCAACTTTTTCCGGGCTACTGTATGGAGATACAGGAGATCCTGATCAACGGGGAACCCTATGAACCGAAGGGACAGCCCTATACCAGCAGCGACGACGGGAAAACCACCCGCGTCAATCTGTATAACGCGTGGGTGGGCCAGGTCCAGCGGACGAATCCGGGCGTGCGCGTCCGGGAGGACAACGGCCTGGAGCTGACGGCCTGCGTTCTGGATGCGGACACGCTGGGAGACGTGGAGACGCTGGCGGTGACATTCCATTATGCAAAGTAGAGGAATCAGCCGGGATTCTGCCGTTGAATAAAAACGGAGGATGTGCTATAGTGTTATTGAATTTATGAGACGGCGGTGTCCGCGGAAAGGATTACTATGGCAAGTGTAAGTCTGAATCGTTTGATCGAGAAAATGAAACTGGAGAATCTGACGCCGGAGCTGGACCTGGACAAAAAGAAACTCATCCAGCCCGATATCAACCGTCCCGCATTGCAGCTGGCAGGATATTTTGAACATTTTGACGCTTCCAGACTACAGATCGTAGGATTTGTGGAGTACACCTACCTGGAAGGGTTGGAGGAGACGCGCAAGCAGGAGGTCTACAATCAGCTGTTTTCCTATGAGATTCCGGCCATAGTATTTTGCCGGGAGCTGCGGCCGGATCCGCTGTTCATGCAGGGGGCGCTGGAACATGATATCCCCATTCTGTCCACCAAAAAGTCTACATCCTCCTTTATGGCGGAGTCCATACGCTGGCTCAATGTCAAACTGGCTCCCTGTATTTCCGTGCATGGGGTACTGGTGGATGTCTACGGAGAGGGCGTGCTGATTACCGGAGAGAGCGGCATCGGAAAGTCGGAGGCAGCTCTGGAGCTGGTGAAGAGAGGGCATCGTCTGGTGACGGACGACGTGGTGGAGCTTCGCAAGGTCAGCGACGATACGCTGATCGGCAGCGCGCCGGATATCACAAAACACTTTATTGAACTGCGGGGTATCGGGATCGTGGATATCAAGGCCATGTTCGGAGCCTCCTCCGTGCGGGAGACTCAGTCTATAGATCTGGTGATCCGGCTGGAGGACTGGGACAAGGACAAGGAGTATGACCGTCTGGGGCTGGAGGAGAACTACACCGAATATCTGGGCAACAAGATCGTGTGCCACAATATCCCTATCCGTCCGGGGCGGAACCTGGCGGTTATCTGCGAGACCGCAGCCGTCAATCACCGCCAGAAAAAGATGGGCTACAATGCGGCTCAGGAGCTGTACACTCGGGTACAGAATTCACTGGCTAAAAGGCGTGAAGAGGATGATGACTGATTGCGTTCATGCATAAAATAAAACGGATAACGTATATTGAAATAGGGAGGAACAAAATGAAAAAATATGCTGTCGGCGTGGATATAGGAGGTACTACAGTCAAGTTGGGACTGTTTGACCGGGAGGGCGCGGTATTGGATAAGTGGGAGATCCCCACAGTGAAGCGGGAGCAGGGGCGTCATATCCTGCCGGATATCGCCGCCAGCATACGGGACAAAACGGTGTCCGCAGGCATTGACAGTTCCGATATCCTGGGGGTGGGCGTGGGCGCTCCCGGCCCTGTGGACAGTGAAGGAACCGTTTACAGGGCCGTGAATCTGGGATGGGATGTGTTCAACATTTCTCAAACGCTGGGTTCCTGTCTGGATCTTCCGGTGAAAGCCGCCAACGACGCCAATGTAGCCGCTTTTGGAGAGATGTGGCAGGGGGGCGGAAAAGGCCATGACAATATCGTAGCCGTGACGCTGGGCACCGGCGTGGGCGGGGGTATCATCGTAAATGGCAGCATCCTGACCGGGGCCACCGGCGCAGGCGGGGAGATCGGGCATATCCATATCGCGGATGATGAGCCCGAGGCCTGCGGCTGTGGCAATCACGGCTGCCTGGAACAATATGCCTCCGCCACAGGGGTGGTGCGTCTGGCCAGACGACGCCTTGCGCAGGATCAGGAGACCAGCGTACTTCGGAGCGGTGAACTGTCCGCCAAAGTCGTGTGGGACGCGGTGAAAGCTGGGGATGAGGTGGCTATACAGATTGCGGAGCGTTTTGGAGATTATCTGGGAAAAGGGCTGGCAGCTGTAGCAGCCGTGGCCAATCCCGAGGTATTTGTCATTGGCGGCGGCGTGTCCAAGGCGGGAACCGTTCTGTTCGACTATATTCGTCCCGCCTTTGAAAAATATGCTTTTCACGGCTGCCGCGGCGCGGAGTTTGCTCTGGCTACGCTGGGCAATGACGCCGGTATCTACGGCGCCGCCGGATTGATTTTGAATGAATAATACCGCCATGGCGGACGGATAGGAGTCGGAATGATAAGTGATACAGTGTTGCGGACCCTGGAGAGCTATGTCCCCCGGGAAAACATTTTTTTGGGAGAGCCCATGAGCAGGCACACCACTTTTCGGATCGGGGGAGAGGCGGATTGTTTTGTAGAGATTGAGAGTGCGGAGCAGCTCACACATCTCAAACGGTATCTACAGATGGTGGAGCAGCCCTGTCTGGTATTGGGCAACGGCAGCAATCTGCTGGTAAGTGACAGAGGCTATGCCGGGGTGGTGCTCCATGTGGGATCCCGGATGCAGCAGATTCAGGTACAGGGGGAGCGCATGATCGTTCAGGCAGGGGCTCTGATGTCCCAGGCAGCCCAGACGGCCTGCGAATACGGCCTGACCGGTCTGGAGTTTGCATCCGGTATCCCCGGGACCGTGGGCGGCGGCGTGGTCATGAATGCGGGAGCTTACGGCGGTGAGATCTCCCATGTGGCGGAGTCTGTCAAGGTGGTGGATCGTCAGGGCAATGTGCTGGAACTGGACAATGCCACGATGGAGTTCGGCTATCGAACCAGCGCCATCAAGGGACAGCCCTTTACGGTGGTGGAAGTGACGTTCGGGCTGGCTCGGGGAGAGCGGGAGGCCATCGCGGAGAAGATGCGCGAGCTGGCTGCAAAAAGGCGGGAAAAGCAGCCCCTGGAATATCCCAGCGCAGGCAGTATCTTTAAGCGGCCGGAAGGGTATTATGCCGGAGAACTGATTATGAAATCGGGTCTTCGGGGTTACCAGATCGGCGGTGCGAGAGTGTCGGATAAACACTGCGGGTTTATTGTCAATACAGGAAAAGCAACCTGCGAGGATGTAAGGGATCTGATCGCCCATGTGCAGGAGAGAGTGAAGGACTGCTTTGGCGTGAATCTGGAGACAGAAGTCATATATGTGGAATAGCGTCGCGCCGGGATGCGGGGATTGTGAACTGCGGTGCGGGAGGCAGGGAAGGAGCGGACAAAAGATGCGCTTTGTGGTAGTGACGGGGATGAGCGGCGGCGGTAAGCGCACCGCGCTGAAAATGCTGGAGGACGCGGGTTATTACTGTGTGGACAATCTGCCTGTGACACTGGTGCGCAAGTTTGCGGAACTGATCACCATGCCCGGCAGCGAGATTACCAAGGTAGCGCTGGGACTGGACGTGCGGGCAGATCAGAACTTTGAGGACGCCACCAAGGTGCTGCAGGAACTGAAAAACCGCAAATACAACGTGGAGATCCTGTTTATGGAGGCCGGAGACGACGTGCTGATCAAGCGTTACAAGGAGAGCAGGCGTCTCCATCCGCTGGCAGTGGAGGGGCGCACTCTGGACGGAGTGCGGCGGGAGCGCAAAGTGTTGGAAAAGATCCGCACACAGGCGGATTATGTGATCGACACCACCAGTCTGCTGACCAGAGAACTGAAAGAGGAGCTGGACCGTATTTTTGTCAATAACGAGGAGTACAACAGCCTGATGGTGACAGTGATGTCATTCGGTTTTAAGAACGGTATACCGTCGGATGCGGATCTGGTATTTGACGTGCGGTTTTTACCCAATCCCTTTTATATCGACGAGTTAAAACATAAGACCGGCAATGACCGGGAGGTGCAGGAATATGTGATGGGCTTTGAGGAGTCCCATGTATTTATGGACAAGTTGGAGGATATGGTGCGGTTTTTGATCCCCAATTATGTGAAAGAAGGAAAATACAGGTTGGTGATCGCCATCGGCTGTACCGGCGGAAAGCATCGCAGCGTGACGCTGGCCAACCGTCTTTTTGAACGCCTGAGAGAACAGGGCGGCTACGGTGTGACGCTGCATCATCGGGATGTGAAAAATGAATAAGGGTATGTCTTTCTCAAGGGAAGTGAAGGGGGAGCTGGCGGAGCATATCAGTGCCGCCAGGCATTGCCGCAGGGCTGAACTGGCTGCCATGATGAGTTTCGCGGGACATTATGGCAGGGATGCCCAGGGCCTGTATACCGTAGGCTTTCAGATAGAAAATGAAGTTGTATTAAGAAAAGGCTTTACATTATTGGAAAAAACATATAATATAGAAAAGAATGTGGGGATCACAGAGGAGGAAATGCAGGCTTTTTATCGGGATTTTGGGGATTTACGTGAAACCGTGGACCCGAGGTTTCTGAAGAGATCCTGCTGCCGCAGGGCTTTTCTGCGGGGAGCTTTTCTGTGCGCCGGTTCCATCAGCGATCCGAAAAAGGGATATCATCTGGAATTTGTCTGTGAGACGGAGGACAGAGCCAGACAACTGCAACAGGTGATCCAGGGATTTGACATAGAGGCAAAGATTGTACTTCGTAAGAAATATCATGTGGTTTATCTCAAGGAGGGGGCAGGGATCGTGGACCTGCTGAACGTGATGGGGGCCCATGTAGCGCTGATGGATCTGGAGAACCTGCGTATACTGAAAGAAGTGCGCAACTCCATCAACAGAAGGGTCAACTGCGAGACGGCTAATATTACCAAGACGGTAAATGCCGCCAGCAGACAGATTGAGGACATTCTGTTTCTGCGGGATTATTATGGGCTGCAAAAGCTGCCGCCGCCTCTGCGGGATATGGCTCAGGCAAGGTTGGAATATCCGGACGCGCCCCTGAAAGAGCTGGGAGAGCGGCTGGATCCGCCGGTGGGAAAGTCAGGAGTAAATCACAGACTCCGCAAACTCAGCGAATTGGCGGAGAAAGAGCGGGGATAAAGAAACAGAGGCATTAAGGAGGAGAGTATGAAAAAATCAACAGTGGAAATCAAACTGCAAAATGGGTTGGAGGCCCGGCCTGTGGCGATGTTGGTGCAGGTGGCCAGTAAGTATGAGAGCCGGATCTATCTGGAATCCACAGGTAAGAAGGTCAATGCCAAGAGCATCATGGGCATGATGAGCCTGGGTTTGGTAAACGGCGATCAGGTGATTGTCACGGCGGAGGGTACGGATGAGGACGAAGCCGTGGACGCCATTGAAAAGTATCTGAACGGCGCGGAGTAGTATTATGACAAAAAAGGCTTTGTTTATCTATAATCCCAGAGCGGGCAAGGCCATGATCCGCAGCAGGCTGTCCGATATACTGGAGAGGTTGGAGTTGGGGGGCTATGAGACCGTGGTGCGTCCCACCACCAAAAGAGGGGACGCCTGCGACTATGTAAAGAATTGTTCCCCGGAGGCGGAGCTGGTGGTATGCAGCGGCGGGGACGGCACGCTGGACGAGGTGGTCACCGGTATGCTCGCCAGCGGAAAAAACATTCCCATCGGTTATATCCCGGCAGGCAGTACCAATGACTTCGGTATCAGTCTGCGCCTGCCCAAAAATATGCTGCGGGCGGCGGAGATCGTCCTGACCGGACGGGATTTTCCCTGTGACATAGGCGCGTTTAACGAGGATATATTTGTGTATATCGCGGCTTTCGGCCTTTTTACCGAGGTGTCCTACGAGACGGATCAGAATGTTAAAAACGTGCTGGGGCATATGGCCTATTTGCTGGAGGGGGTCAAGCGCCTGTCATCGATCCGCAGCTTTCCCTTGAAAGTAAGCTATGAGGGCCGGGTGGTGGAGGACGAGTTTATATTCGGAATGATCACCAACTCGGTGTCGGTGGGGGGATTTAAGCAGATTACCGGCAAGAACGTGGAGCTGGATGACGGTGTCTTTGAGGTGACGCTGATCCGCAGGCCGGGGAACCCCATGGAGCTAAATGCGCTGATCGCGGCTCTGCTGAACAGGGATATTAACGCAGACTGCATGCTCTACTTCCGTACAGGCTGCCTGACGGTGGAGAGCAGAGAGCCCGTCGCCTGGACTCTGGACGGGGAATACGGGGGCAGCCATGAAAAAGCGGTCATCCGTAACCGCCACAAAGCCATCACCATGCGGGTGAAAGGGAACTGATTTATTAAGATTTGTTTAACTGTTTTTAAGGTTTGTTTAAAGCGATTGTGAGAGAGTTTTTAATATGTTATATTGAACGCAGGTGAGCGGAATACGTCTCACCTGTATTTTTTTCGCTGCATCTGACACTGCGAGCCTCCGCCCGGCAGATGCCGCAGGTACGCCACTGCTCCGTTTTTACCGCAGCGGTGAATAAGATGGCGAAAGGCTGTCCCGGAATTGTCCGGGGAACAGCATATGACGCAAGGAGGTTTGGATATGGTACGATCGGATGTATACGCAAAGCGGAGATACGCAGTTGCCTCCCTCATTTTAGCGGGAGTGCTGGGGCTGGCGGCCTGCGGCGCATCGGAACCGGAAACCGCCGAAAGAGCGCCCTGGCAGGAAACCGCCCGATTTGCAGTGAGCGGACAGGTGGAGGAGGAACAGGGACTGTGGGTGGAGGAATATATACCGGTGACGCATGGGGAGATCCCAGTAGATAACAGAGCAAACGGGCGCCCCAAGGAGCTGGGTATATACGATATGTGCGCTTACAGGCTCCACAGTTTTCTGAGCGACGCAGGCGATACTTCGCTGTGGTATCTGGAGAGCTGTGATCTGGGGACCGGGGAGAGCAGTCTGACTTGTCTGACGCCGGAGACGCTGGGGCTGGAGGACATGGAAGAATCTTATCTGTGGAACGGCTGCGTCATGGCGGACGGTACGCTGGTATTGCAGAGGGTATCTTTTCGGTTTGATGAGGAAAAGGGGGGCGGTCTGTATTTTGACAGAAATGAAATGATCTATACGAAATTAGACGGGGAAGCGCCAGAGATCGTGGACGTACTGCCGGTCTATCGGGAGAGGGAGCTGCTGACGGAAGGGGGCAGCAGTGTGGTGACGGGCGACTGTATCTGCGACGGAGCCGGTAATCTGTATGCCCGGAGAGCGTCGGGAGAATGGCCCTACCAATCTCTGTGTATTCTGAACCGGGAGGGCGAACTGCTGATGGAAGAGACCCTGGGGGAGAAGGAGCAGTTCGGTATTCCCATACGGACGGAAGAGGGTGAACTGCTCTTTCCCGTCAGCAGCCGTGAAAGCAGTCGTATCCTGTGGTTTGATTCGGTGGAAAAAAAGGCTGTGACTCTGGCGGAACTGAAAGGAGGAGAGATATTCCGGCTCTACGGCATGCGGGGGAACGACTTATATTATGGCCTTCCCGACAGTATAGTGAGATGGGATGTAGTCTCCGGTGAGCGAAAAAACGTATTTATGCTGCGGGAAAACGGTGTGGATAAAGTACTGGATACCGATATGACTTTTCGGGAGGACGGCGCGCCCGTGCTGCGCATGTGGGGGAATATCGACGAGGAGGATGAGGACTGGGCGCTGCTGCTGACATGGGAGCAGCAGGAGACGGAGGAGGCGGTGCGCATCGTCAGCCTGGCCCAGGAGGCGGCGGGCAGGGTGCGGGCAACGGCAGCCCGTGTGGCGAGAAAAAATCCGGGATGCCATTTTGCCTATGAAAACCGGGGAAACAGGGACGCGGGAGAATACCGTACCCAGATTATGACCCAGATTATGACGGGAAACGGTCCGGATATCCTGTATGTAACTCTGGAAGATATGAAACTCCTGGCGCAGAACGACGCGCTCATGGATCTGCGGACACTGTTGCCGCAGGAGCTTTTGGACCAGGTAATGCCCGGCGTACTGGAAATGGGTACAGTCTCCGATACCCTGGTGGGCATTCCGCCGGAGATCGATGTGAACAGTATGATGGTCAAAGACAGCGTATGGCCGGGAGATACCTGGACGGTGGACGACGTATTGGGACTGATGGAGACGGGGGATTATACCGGCATGTTTATACAGGTATTTTCCGCCTATTACCCACAGGCGACCATAAATATCATGATAGAATACAATTTGGAGGATTCCTTTCTGGTGGATGGAGACACCGGTACATGCCATTTTGAGGATGAGCGTTTCCTCAAGATCCTGGAATACGCGAAATTATACGGAAGAAAAGACGGGGACGGTGAGATGGGCCTGGGAGTCGGCGGCGGTCTGGCAACCACGGACGGTTCATGGCACTCTATGGAAAAAATGCTCAGCAACTATGACATGTATGGAGAGGATGTACACTATGTGGGCTATCCTACGGAGACCGGAAACGGCAACTATCTGCAGTGTGACGGCGCGGTGGTGGTAAGCCGCAGCGCCGACCCGGAGACGGCGCGAATTTATATGGAATGCCTTCTAAGTGAGAAAATGCAGAATGTTCAGGGGAAATTTGAGGAAAGGCTTTCGGGGCGGAAAGTGTGTTTGGAAGATATACAGTACCTGACGCCCCAGGAAAAGGAGATCTACGAAGAGACGTACGGGGAGGATGTGGACGCTCTCTGGCATGGGTATCCTTTGCAGGTGAGGGAGGACGGAACCACGGTGCTGCATGATTGCAAGCGATTCCTGGAGAGCTGCGCTCCCGCCCCCGCCCCGGATTTTCAACTGCTGAATATAATCTGGGAGGAAGCGCAGGCTTATATAGAGGGTGATAAGCCCGCCCTGGAGACGGCGCGGATCATCAACAGCCGGGTGCAGGTGTATATGGATGAAAATCGGTAAAAACCCCTGAAAAGGGAGGATGCCAAGGGAATTGCTTCCCTTGGCATTATTATGAAAAAGTTTTATTAATGAACAGATAACTGTATTTAGCGTTGTTCTTCCTTTGTTTGATTCTAGTATATGGGATAGAAATGTCCAAATCATTATGAGGATTTGAAAAAAAATTAAAGGTTTTGTGAACAAAATATGAACAACTGCCGGTATTTACAGTTTTTCCGGTTCCGGATACTCCACGCCGAAAGTATCCACGGTCACGCTCTTCATCACCTGATTTTCATAGGGCCTGTCGGAGGCGCTGTCGGTGGAAGTTTCCGCAATGCGGTTTACCACGTCCATGCCTTCGGTCACTTTTCCAAAAGCCGCATAAGCGCCGTCTAAGTGGGGAGCGTTCTTATGCATGATAAAAAACTGGGAGCCTGCGGAATCGGGCATCATGCTCCTGGCCATGGACAGTACGCCCGGCGTATGCTTTAAGTCGTTGGAAAAACCGTTCTGCGCGAACTCGCCCTTGATGCTGTAACCGGGACCGCCCATACCGCTGCCTTCGGGACATCCTCCCTGGATCATAAAGCCCTTGATGACTCGGTGAAAGATCAGACCGTCATAGTATTTCTTCTGAACCAGACTGATAAAGTTGTTTACGGTGTTGGGTGCGATCTCAGGGTACAGTTCGGCCTTGATCATGCCGCCGTCTTCCATGGTGATCGTAACAATAGGATTCTGTGCCACAATTTTTCTACCTTTCTGTATGAAATTTTGTTATAATGTCCATGATAACCTAAAAATTCCCGGACGTAAAGCTTTTTTGCAGATATAGGGGCTGATCGGGCAAAACAGCAGTCGCTGTTTGAACAATGCACTTAATCGGGACGGTCTGCGGTCTGAGGGACGGAAGGAGCAGTATCGCGGACAGAACCCGTGATATGAGGGGTATGGTGATGGGACAAACGATCGCGCAGGGAGTCAATTATCTGAAAAAGTGTGTGATAGTGCTGCGGTGGGCAGAGAGGCTGGAATCGCTGACGCCGCTTTGCGGGAGGCTGATAAAAGAGGGAATTACCTGCAGGGCCATGCTTTCCGAGGAACTGTCCCTTCCGCCAGAAGTGGAGGAGGGAATGCTGTATCTGACGGACGATTTCAAAGTATATGCCGCTCTGGCGGGAGATGGCGGTGGGGAACCGCCGGTGCTGATATACCTTCATCCCGATAACAGAGATCAGGACTTTGGCAGCGCGCGCTATGCGCTGGAGGATCCGGAAGAGACGGAAAGCGAATATCTGGAGCGGGTCTACAGGCGGTGCCATAATCTGCCATGGGAGATCCTTGTCACAGAGCGCTGCTGGCTGCGGGAGACGGTGGAGGAGGATGTGGACAGTTTCTGGGAGATGTATCAGGCTCCGGAGCTCACCCGGTACACGGAGCGGCTCTATCCCACTCCGGAAGCGGAGCGACGCTATGTCAGGGACTATCGCAGGTTGGTGTACGCATTTTATGAGTATGGTATATGGACGGTGCTGGATCGTCATAGCGGAGCCGTGATAGGACGGGCAGGTCTTAGCGCGCGGGAGGGCTATGATCTGCCGGAGCTGGGATTTGTCATCGGCCGCAGATGGCAGGGACGGGGGCTGGCCGAAGAGGTGTGCAGAGGGATCCTGGAACATGCCCGGGAGCGGCTGGGATTTGAGCGGATACAGGCGCTGGTGCATGAAGAGAACAGCGTGTCTCTGCGCCTGTGCCGGAAACTGGGATTTCGGGAGCAGCCGCCGCCCGTCGTGGCCGCCGGGGAGAAACAAAGCGGAGCGGGGCAGGGCTCCTGGCTGGTGGAGATGGAACAGAACGGGCGGCGGGAGCGGTTTGTGTATATGGTATATTCTCACATATAGCTCATATAGGGATATCGGCAAGAAAATACCGGAAAAAAATACCGGCAAAAGTAAATTTAGCACTTGACAGATTTTTACAGATAGCTTACACTGTAGTTACAACGGATAGAGAAAACAGTTGATTCGCATCCATGGATGCCGGATCGGTGTTTTCTCTTTTTGCTTTAGGGAGAAACTCACGGGAAAGGGCGTCTACCCTATGGAGGTACTACTAGTATAGCGTATTGAAAGTTCTTGTGTAAATAATGTGTATCTGCTATAGTGGT
>CAJUAH010000002.1:283256-297114 GCA_910584375.1 uncultured Acetatifactor sp. | reverse complement strand
AGCTTAGGCATGAATATCCTTGTAAAAAAAGTGTCAACCAATATTGACAATATCAACCGTCCCCTTAAGAAGTTTTATGCATTCCTCTTTGTGGACTGCCTGTATGTAAACATACGAAAAGATATGGAAACAAAAAGCTGTGCGGTATATGTGGTCTTAGGATATGATATAAATGGGGTCAAGGATATCCTTGGCATCTGGATCGGGGAGGCAGAGGGAAAGCATTACTGGATGCAGATATTTGACGAGATCAAAAACCGTGGTGTGGAAGACATCCTTTTTATCAGCATGGATGGCGTGTCGGGACTGGAGGAAGGGGCAAGATCCATTTTTAAGGATGTGGCTGTACAGAGGTGCATCGTGCACCTGATCCGGAATTCTGTCAGATACATACCCTCCAAAGACTACAAGGCATTTACCGCCCAGCTCAAGAAGGTGTACGGAGCGGCCAGCCTGAAAGCGGCAGAGGCGGAGTTTGAACGGTTCAGACAGGCATGGAGCCAGTATCCGGGTGCAGTAGATGTATGGAACCGCAACTGGACGCATGTGGAACAGCTGTATAATTACGGGAGTGCCATACGAAAAGTAATGTATACCACAAACGCCATAGAATCAGTCAATTCCAGTTTCAGGAAGGTGACAAAGAAAGGCTCTTTTCCCAGCGAAGACGCTGTCCTGAAAGCCTTATATCTGAGGATCACAGAACTGTATAAGAAATGGAACGGCCGTCCGGTGTCAAACTGGGCACTGGTTAGAAATCAGCTTTCGATGGATGATAAGATCCAGAAACGCATACTGAGATACGAAAATTTCTAAAAAGTGGGAGGCACTTGTACATGAGCAGATACTACGATTATTTTCAGAAGCAGGAACATACTTCAGAAGAGGTGACTATTGATGAATTCATTGCAGAAGCCATGCGGACAGACCTTAAATTTAAGACACTGGCAGAAGAACTGCATTATCAACGCACTTCACGAATAACACTTATGAATGAACTCCTTACCTGCTATCAATACCTGAAAGAGCACAATATGCTGCTTTTATATGAGGCTTACCGTAATGGTGAGGAACTGCCATTTGACTGAGTTTCATACAATAAATACGGCGGTCAATTAAGACCGCCGAAAAAAATCAAATTAATTTACACACTTTACTTGACAAACCCTCAGCAGACAGGGCGTATATGAAAGCCTCCGTCCTTCGTCCCACGCCGGACTTAGGGACAATTTATCCCGAACTTGTGGCCGCACTTTTCCAAAAATTGAAATGGGCGGGAAGCCATTTTAGGGCTTTCCCGCCTTGATTACCCATCAGCAAAACCGGGCGAAGCTGTCAACGGCGGCGCTGTAAGCGCCGTTCATCTTGACCGTTGACTGCTCCGCTCAGTTTTGCTATTTGTCCGTGAAACGGGAATTTATATATTAAAGTGAAATATATTGGGGATAACATCAACACCGAAAGTTTTAACCGCCATTCGATACATGGCTTTTGCGTGGATCCTGTCATGCCAAATAAAACGCCGCAGCACTTTCCTAAGAGACCATTCTTCTCCGTAGCTTCCCTCGATAACCTCGTTGTTTAGAAAGTCAGGTTGTGTCTCCAACAATTCAAATCCTTTCATTCTGCAACTCAAAATAGTGCCTTCATTATACACATCAACACCAATTTCACCGAAATAATACTCGTTCACACTTTTTGTGTGCTCATACATTTCAAATGCCGTGCGGGGTGCCTGACCATAAAAAGTTTGTCTCTTGGGCAAGCAACTCATGTTTTTATCTGGGATAGATTCGTATAACGTCAGAAAGTCCTCGGCAGAGCGCAACGCAAGAGCCTTCAATTCTTCATATTCAACAAGGCTGAGTATTCCTTTTTCAGCTTCAAAGAGCACATCAGAATCAGCATCGGCAATATTCAATTCAGAGGTTTTCTCTTGAACAATTTCTGTCTCAAGACTTTCCAGCATCGATCCATTTCTCCAAAGCAGATAGCTTCTGACCTCATCGACCATCTTCCCCAGCGCAATATCCTTTGTTCGCCCTCTTGTGAATGCGCCGATATAATTGTCCGAATATACGATACTGTCCTCTCCATTGTGTTCCCATACGCAACGTATCTTCATGCTGTCGCCCCCCTCTGCAAAAATCCAGTTTGTCCAGTTACGTCAACTGGAGACTATTTGTCAATCAGCTTCCTTGCCCGTCTGTTCCATCATCTTCTTCATCAACTGCCGGAACAGTTCAGCGGATTCTTCGTCCATCGGCGCAACCTGCCCGATCTGTCCGGCAAGCATATCCGTTACGTCGTCTATTGAAAGCGGCTCCTGCGCATGGTCTTTTACCGCTTCCTGCATGGTCTGAAGCATGGCGGCGGTAGCTGTTTCTCCCGGCTGCTCTCCACTGTCTAAGTCTTTCTTTATATCCCGCAGGATAGAAAGGAACACGCTCTTGATTTTCTCGATTTCCGCTTCGTGGTCGCCCAGCTTTTGGGCGTTCAAAAACTGCAAATCCTGTCTTGCTTCCGCCCGGTGTTCCGGGTTTTCTTTCATCAAATCGGACAAAGACGTGGTTGCCATGTCGATTATCTGATTTCGGGTCATAATCCCCATTGCCACGGTGTCTTGGAAGTAAATCCGTATCAGGCTTATCAGCCGAGGAAAGCTCTTATGCTCCATCAGGCGGTTGAGGATTTCCACATCTACCGCACCCGTCACAAGCCCTTTCACAGCGCCCTCGGACAAGCCCAGCTCGGATATGTCATAGCTTTTGCGGACGCTTATGTTGGACAAGCCCAGTATGTAGTCGGTGGATACCTTGAACACATCGGCAACGCCCATGAGAATATCGCTGCTGACCGTCTTTGTTTCCCCGCTGACAATGCGGCTCAACTGGGAAGCAGAAACATGTATCCTCTCCGCAAGCTCCTTTTGTGTGATATGGTTGCCGTTGCATAGATCAGAAATTCGCTGTCCGGGTGTTCCGGGTAATAAAGCCATCGTGCGCACCTCCTCCGCATATTTTTATTATACCACAAAATTGCAAAAATGCAATTTCCAAAGTGCAAACTTCAAAGAAATGCAATTCTCGCAAGAATCCGGGAATTGCATTTTTTTCGTGTAGACTTAAAGCAGTTCATCGATGGGCTGCACCTTGAAAACAGAATGACCGTCCGAAAAGGAATACATTCTCCCGGCGAAGTATCGCATTTGCGTACCAACGGAGAAATACGCCGCAGGAATGGGGCAGGAAGCCTTTTCGGGGAGAACGGCAATCGGACAATGAAAGCGGAGGACGCACATGAAAAACAGCAACAACCAAAAGCTGCCGCCGTTAGAGCGTAAGCCGGACGGCTCCCTGTACCGCATGACCCCGGCACAGAGGAAACAGGCCAGCGCCCTCATTCGGCGGGAGTGCTGCAACTGTGATGGCGGCAACTGTCTTGTTTTGGACGATGGCGATACCTGTATCTGTCCGCAGACGATCTCTTTCTCGATCTGCTGCACGCATTTCCGTTTTGCTGTCCTGCCGCTGGATCGGACGCTGGAAGCAGAGATATTCCGGGATAAGGACACCAAATGCTGTTTTGTCTGCGGGAGGGCTTTTGTTCCCGGCTCCAACCGGGCAAAGTATTGCCCGGATTGCGCCGCCAGAGTTCACAGGCGGCAGAAAGCAGAAAGTGAACGGAAACGGAGGGCAAGCGTGGACAATTAGAGGTCAAAAAGGACTGTATTTACAGGGCTTCGCAGACACGAAAGCGGGAGGGGTGGTATTCTTTATCATCCCTGCCCAAAACAGGGCTTCTAACCGTCCACAAAAGATACCATGACGAAATTCATCTATCGCTATCAGCAGGAGAAAGCGCAGAGCTTTACCCAGCTCCCTAATTTCCTGTTTGAAGCACCTACCTATCAGCCGCTGTCCAATGAAGCAAAGCTGCTGTATGCCTTTATCCTGCGCCGGACAGACCTATCCCGTAAGAACGGCTGGGCTGACGAGTACGGGCGCATTTACCTGTACTATCCCATCTGTGAGGTGGTCGGGCTGCTCCATTGCGGGCGGCAAAAGGCGGTAAACACTTTGCGGGAATTGCAGTACGCCGAGCTGATCGACATTAAGAAACAGGGCTGTGGAAAACCCAACCGCATATACCCAAAATCCTATGAGGGCAGTTCTAATCCCTGACTTCTTGAAATCCCGTTATGGTACGCCGGAGGGCTGAAAACCGTACTCATGGGGTACGAAAATCAGCCCTCTTGGAGTACCGAAATCGGACGGTATATAGAAATACAAAGATTAAAACGATTTATTTATATCTTATCCATTCCAATCCTATCTAAGCTTTTTCGGCGGGATTTTCCCTGTGGAAAACCCCGGATAGGATAGGAAAGGAATGGGGAAAGGAGTTCAATGGCACAACACGCAATTTTGCGATTTGAGAAGCACAAGGGCAATCCGGCAAGGCCGCTGGAAGCCCACCACGAAAGACAGAAAGAACAATACGCCAGCAATCCCGACATTGACACCAGCCGGAGCAAGTACAATTTCCACATCGTTAAACCGGAGGGTAGATATTACCACTTCATTCAAAACCGTATTGAACAGGCTGGCTGCCGCACCCGCAAGGACAGCACCCGGTTTGTCGATACGCTGATCACCGCCAGCCCGGAGTTTTTCAAGGGCAAACACCCAAAGGAGATACAGGCGTTTTTCCAGCGGGCGGCGGATTTCCTCATTGACCGGGTAGGCCGGGAAAATATCGTGTCGGCGGTGGTACACATGGACGAGAAAACGCCCCACCTGCATTTGACCTTTGTTCCGATGACGCAGGACAACCGCCTGTGCGCCAAAGAGATCTTAGGCAACCGGGCAAACCTGACGAAGTGGCAGGACGATTTCCACGCCTACATGGTAGAGAAATACCCGGATTTGGAGCGTGGAGAGAGCGCCAGCAAGACAGGCCGGAAGCATATCCCCACCCGGCTGTTCAAGCAGGCGGTTTCCCTCTCCAAACAGGCAAGGGCGATTGAAGCTGCGCTGGACGATATTACCCCGTTCAACGCTGGAAAGAAGAAAGAGGAAGTTATCTCCATGCTGAAAAAGTGGTTTCCGAAGATGGAGGACTTCTCAGGGCAGCTTAAAAAATACAAGGTCACGATCCATGACCTGTTGGAAGAAAACAAGAAGCTGGAGGAACGGGCAAAAGCCAGCGAAAGCGGCAAGATGAAAGACAAAATGGAGCGGGCAAAGCTGGAAAGCGAGCTATACAACATTCAGCGGTTTGTTGACCGCATCCCGCCGGAAGTGCTGGCACAGCTAAAGCAGGAACAGCGACACACAAAGGAAAGGTGATCAATTATAAGCAGATTTTTACGCCGCAGCATGGCGGCATTGTACCTTGACAACTGAATATGGAGGATACTGAATGGCAAAAAGCAAGAGCGATATTTTGATACAACCAACCGGGCAGCTTGTTACGATGGAAAACGGCACACAGTATTTTGTATGTGGGAACAACCGTATTAAAATCTCCGAACACTTCGCCGCAAAGGGCAGACCTCTTGGCGAACTGATTGTAGATGTAATCCAGCATACCGCCGAAAATGGCGCTTCTGCCTGATACACAGCATTGATTTACAGCCCACGCTTATGATATAATTGCCATAGAGCAAAAGTATTGTAAGCGTGGGTTGTTTCTTTTGAAAAGGAGGATTTTTTACGGTGAAACAACCTTACAATACTACGATTTACAACACAGCGCTTTATTTGAGATTGAGCCGTGATGATGAACTGCAAGGCGAGAGCGGCAGTATTCAGACACAGCGCATGATGCTCCGGCAGTACGCCGCCGAGCATGGTCTGACCGTCATAGACGAGTATATTGAAATGTAAACCGCTTATTTGATACAAAGGGACTGAACAGAATATTGCGAAAACCGCTGAAAACAAGGACTTCCGGCATATTAAATGTGTGCGGAAGTCCTTGTTGGTTTGTTGGTCGATTTGAAAATTTGTGGTAGCTGATAGAGGGTAGGGTCACTTTTGAGCCCTACCCAAAGGGTATTTGAACACCCGTGGTCAGAGAAAATGAACACCCCATGGTCATTTTGAACCCTGTGGTCAAAAAATGAACACCCGTGGTCACTTTGGGTATTGGTGACACAACATAGGTTCGGAAACTACAGGATTTTCTTATGTATAAGAAAAATTTTTATATTGAAGAGAATGTGGAAAGTGGGGCAGAGTGATTTTGCTGAAAATTTAGAAAATGTTGGATAAAGTTTCGTAAAGCTTATACAAATAAAATAAGAAAAATATTGACATTAACAACCGTTTGGTTTACAATTTGCTAGGAGGTTATCATGAATTCATCAGATATGGTTAAAGCTATTTGCAAGGAACAACATATTAGCATAGCTGAGTTGGCACGTCGTTTGGGACAAACCCCGCAAAACTTCAACAAAAAATTGAAACGAGGTACGCTAAGTTACGATGAGATGCTACAAGTTGCCGATATAATGAAGATTGAATATGAACAAAGCTTTATATTTGACAATGGGAAAAGGCTTGTTATAGGAAGTAAATATGCTGTTGTGACAGAACGAGAGTAAACGGAAAAATTGATTTTCTATACACTAAAAAATGGTTTGCCTGGTCTTATATATGATAATCTTACGGGGTATTGTTTTTTAGAAACTGTATGAAGGAGTGTTAATAAAATGCCGGAATTTATAGCAACGTTTACAACCGGTTTTGGAGAATATATACAGAAACAGATTGCTAAGGATATGGCAGGAATAAAAGTTGTAGGTTTATATGATGGATTGATTCACTTTAAATATAATGGTGATTATTCAAAGTTGATCAAGCTGATATATTTAAATAATATTTTTTATGTTTTAAAAACCTTTCGTGGGAAAAATATATCTTTTGAACAAATGACAAATGTTGTATGCAAAAAAAAGGAATCTTTACTTGTCACAAAAGGGTCTTTTCGTATTAGGTTTTCTAGAGAAAATCAATTCACAAAAGTTGATAAAAGCATAACTATAAAAGCTGAAAACCATATTCTGAAAGAATCTAATTTGAAAATTAATAGAGTAAATCCTTCCACAGAAATATGGTATATTATTCGAACAGAAAGGGTTGGTTTTTATGGTCAATTACTATTTAAACGTAAGATGACAGAAAAAGACTTAAATAAGGGTGAATTACGACCGGAATTTGCCTATTTAATGTGTTTATGCGGCAACATTGCAAAGATGGATGTTGTATGTGACCCTTTTTGTGGGTATGGTTCAATTCCACAACAATTGGTTAAGATGTTTTCACCTAAAAAAGTCATTGCAACGGATTTAGATGAGAAAAAAATAATAACTTTAAAGAAAAAAATGCATAGTAGAAAAACGGAGATTATGTGTTATAGTTCAAATATTTTCAATCTCAGTTGCGTGGAAAATGAATCTGTTGACAAGATAGTAACGGATCCGCCATGGGGGTATTATGAGGAAATAGAAGATATAGAACAGTTTTATCAAAATATGATAGTGGAATTTAAACGAATTTCAAAAGAAAATACAACAATGGTAGTCTTATCTGCAAGAAAACAAGAATTTATCTCTGCATGTTCTAAGTCTGGATTAATCATAGAGAAGCAGATTGATACACTGGTAAATGGAAAAAAAGCTTCTGTGTTTATAGTACGAAAGGCATTACTAATTTAGTGTAATGTTAATAGAGATTTATTAAAACATTGTGAGGATAATGATAATTAAATGGATAATTATCATGAGAATGGAAATGCAAGGAATATATTTGGTTGCAAGCGGTTCAAAATATACTTTGGAGGCTTGTAATGCAATAAAACAAATAAAAGAAGTTATGCCAAAAGTAGCAATTGCATTATGTACTGATCAGCTATCAGTAGCAGATATTGATTATATCATTCCGTTGGAACAACCTTTATATAATTTTGCTGATAAAGTATGTAATTTTACCAAAACCCCTTTTTCTAAAACTATTTTTTTAGATACGGATGTTTTTGTATTAAAAGATCTTAGTGCTTTGTTTACGTTGCTGGATAGATTTGATATAGCTGCTCCTCATGCACCAATAGAAGAGGATGAATTAGTTGATTTGCCAAATTCATTTGCTGAGCCAAACTCGGGAGTAATTGCTTATAAGAAGAAGGAAGCAGTATGGAAAATGTTTCAAACATATGAGAGACATTATCTAAATAGCTTAAATTATTATAAAAGATGTTGGGGTCAAAAGCCCCGCTATAGTACCTTGAAAAGTTCATATATTTTGTAGTAAATACAAGCCTAAATAGTTTATTTGCTGTATAATAGAGGTATCAAAGCTACAGTGTAGCTTGGGAAAGAAGGTAATCTCTATGTCATTCAAAGAAAACTCTTACCAGCAAATGTCATTTACAGATAGCTTTTCTGGATTAACCACCAGAGAACAAGAAGTACTGGAAAAATCATGGGCAAAAGTATTTGCCGATGAAATATTTCCTGCCATTGATGAAAAGCGTTTTTCTGTCTTATACAGTGATAAGGCATCCAGACCGAATTCTCCGGTTAATGTGATTGTTGGTGCACTCATTATCAAAGAACTTTTTGATTATTCTGATGATGAAATGGTTGAAAATCTTATGCTGGATTTTCGGATTCAGTACGCACTGCATACAACAAGTTTTGAAGAACAGCCTTTGAGTGACAAGACCTTAAGCCGTTTCCGTAAGCGGTGTTATGATTATGAAACACTACACAACAAGGATCTCTACCACGATTGTGTGAAAGATTTAAGCGCTTCCATTGCAAAACTGATGGGGATCAGCGGTAAAGTCAGACGTATGGATTCCATGATGATCGAATCCAACATCCGCAAACTCAGCCGGATGGAACTGATATACACCTGCATCGCAAAGCTGGCGGTGTATGTGGATAAAATCAATGATTCTGCTCTGTCTGACGATTTAAAACACTATATCAATCCTAACGATTTTAACAGAGTGATTTATCATCAGCGCAGTACCGATGCAGATGAGCGCATGAAGCAACTCTTAACGGATGCAGATAAACTTGTTGCCTTGTGTGAGTCTGGTTACAATGATTCAACAGAGTATGATCTGTTTGTCAGATGCCTGTCAGAGCAGACCATTGTTGAAAATGGAAACCGCAGACTCCGCACAAAAGAAGACGGCGGCATGAAATCATCCATGATGCAGAATCCCTCCGATCCCGAAGCGACTTTTCGGAGCAAAGCAGGAAAAGAGCACCGGGGATATGCTGCCAATCTTGAAGAATCCGTTGGAGCCAATGGTTCGGTTGTAACAGAATACCAGTATGAGCAAAACAACCATGGTGACAGCCAGTTTATCCAGGAGCATCTTGAGCAGATGGATAAACAAGAAGAACGGACTGTTATCGTTGCGGATGGAGCATACAGCGGAACAGGAAACACGCAGCTTGCAGATGATAAAAACGTAGAACTGATTACCACAAGCCTGACAGGGAAACCGGCTCCGGATATCCTTGCTGATTTTGCATTCAACGAAGAAGGAACAAAAGTCCTCCGATGTCCAGCCGGCCATGCGCCCAAAAGCTGTTCTTATATGAAACAAAGCAATCAGTGTGCCGTTTCCTTTCTGCATGAACAGTGTGCCGGCTGTCCGTATCAGGATCAATGCAAGCCAAAAATATTTAAGAAGGTTGCAAAAATAGTAACATCCAAAGCAGCACATGAACGTGCGAAAATCCAGCGGAACATGGACAGCGAAGAATTCAAAAATTACGCAAGACTCCGAAATGGAGTGGAAACTGTTCCGTCAAATATCCGTAAGAATTACCATTTGGAAAAGATTCCCCGTGGGAAACAGCGTGGCAAGTTCTTTTTTGGATCCAAAATAGCAGCGTTGAATTTCCGAAAACTCTTCAATTATGTGAAGGGCTTAGGACATTATGCCCAAAATCCAGTACTTGCATAAAACAAGGCAGCGAATACCCGGCATATATGCCCAAAAGTTCGGCGATATACCACAAAATATGAATTTTTCAAGGTACTATAGGAATAGGGGCAAATTTATTTATGGTTTTGACCCCAACATCATCATATTTCATATCAATACAGGAGGATAAGGACACAATGGGTTTTTCGGAAAAAATCTATACGCTTCGTACCCAGACGGGTATGTCCCAGGCGGCATTCGCAGAGAAATTGCAGGTCAGCAGACAGACTGTGTCAAAATGGGAATTGGGTACATCCTATCCGGAGATTGAGAAATTGCTGGCCATAAGCAGTATGTTTCATGTGACTACGGATTATTTACTGAAGGATCAGAGCGTTTCGCAGGAAGAAGTCAGGATGGACCGTCTGGTGCTGCGCTTTCTGGGTTATGCTCAGGATATGGAGGGAATATCCAAAGACCTGGTCAATATCATGCGGGACGGCGTCATTGACGAGGAGGAAAAGATACGCATGAACGATATTGTCAAAACGCTGAATGAAGTGGCCCACATGATTGAGGAGATCAAACAGGCGCTGAGGAGCAGCGGCATATATTAAAGGTGCTGAAAGGCATCTTTTTTTGTGCGCTTTTTTGTTGACGGGTCAGACACAGAGGACTATAATTAGCATGTCGGTCAAATACTCCGGCAAGTATCCGGAATCTTTCGGAAATGGCCGGTTGCCGCAGATCGTCGGAGGTTACGGAAAGAGGGAAATATATGACTTTGTATGAGACACAGAAAGACCGGGAATATATGGTGGAGGGTCTGTATGTAGAGGAGGCCGTGACCAGGCGCCTCCAGGCGCTGGGGCTCAATGACGGCACCAGAATCCGGGTGTTAAACCGCAAGAGACGGGGAGCGCTGATCATCCAGGTGCGTGGGACCCGGCTGGCTCTGGGCAGGCATCTGTCTGCTAATATTGAAGTCAGTGAATGTACACAATAGATTTTCTGACGTTGGAAAAGAGGACATTATGGAGAAACAGCATACACCCGAAAAACCATATATCCATGTGGCCTGCGTGGGCAATCCCAACTGCGGCAAGACCACGCTGTTCAATGCCCTGACGGGCTCTAAGCTGAAGGTGGCCAACTGGCCCGGTGTCACGGTGGAGAAGGTGGAGGGCGAGACGGAGTATGAGGGCATGGGGATCAGGCTGGTGGATACGCCGGGCATCTATTCCCTGACCTGCTATACCATAGAGGAAAAGGTTACCCGCGGCTGCGTGATGGACGACGACATCGATGTGATCGTCAATATTGTGGACGCCTCCTCCCTGGAGCGCAATCTGTACCTGACTTTGCAGCTGCTGGAGTTGGGCAAGCCGGTGGTGCTGGCCCTGAACATGATGGATATCGTAAAAGAGCGGGGCATGGAGATCGACTTACACCGCCTGCCGGAGATGTTGGGCGGCATCCCGGTGGTGCCCGTGTCCGCCGCCAGGCGCACGGGGCTGGACATCCTGCTCCACGCGGTGGTTCATCACTATGAGGAGGGGGCGGAGGAGTATATTCTGGACTATCCCCAGGAGATCGAGGACAGGATTGCCAAGCTGTCGGTGATGATGCAGGCCCATTATCCCACCCATTCTTCCGTCCGGTGGCATGCGATCAAACTTCTGGAGGACGATGAGGAGGTCAGGGAGGAGCATCCCATCCGTACCACCGACGTGGTGGATCGCAGCTATGAGAAAGAGATTATTCAGTGTAAATATGCCTATATTGAGCATGTGGTGGCGGAGACTCTGTTTCATAAGGAAAAAAAGGCGGCCACCACAGATAAGGCGGATCGTATCCTGACACATCCGGTGCTGGGGATTCCCGTTTTTCTGCTGATCATGTGCCTGGTTTTCTTTCTGACTTTCACAGTGGGGGATCTGTTAAAAGGCGTGTTCGAGCAGGGACTGGAGATTTTTTCGGGATCTGTGAGCAGCCTGCTGGAGGCAGTGCAGGCAGCGGGGTGGCTCAAATCCCTGGTGGTGGACGGCATCATCGCCGGTGTGGGCGGTATCCTGACTTTTCTGCCCAATATCTTTATCCTGTTCCTGGCGCTGGCGGTGTTGGAAGACAGCGGTTATATGTCCCGGGTGGCCTATGTGATGGATTCCGTCATGGGAAAAGTGGGGCTGTCCGGCAAGGCGTTCCTGCCCATGATTCTGGGCTTTGGGTGTACCGTGCCCGCCATCATGGCCACCCGCGCGCTGGAGACGGAACACGACAGGCGTAAGACCATGCTGGTCACGCCCTTTATGTCCTGTTCCGCCAGACTGCCCATCTACGTGCTGTTTTCCGGCATGTTTTTCCCGGAATGCGCCGGGCTGACGGCATTCTCCCTGTATGTGGCGGGTATGGCCATCGCCATTTTATCCGCCATGGTGATCAACAGGCTGGAAAAGGGCAAGACCAACGATTCCCTGCTGATCGAGCTGCCGGAGTACAAGAGACCCAACGCCCGGACCATCCGCATCTATGTGCTGAACAAGATAAAGGATTATCTGTCCAAAGCGGGCACCACCATTTTTCTGGCCTCCATTGTGATCTGGTTTGTGCTGAATTTCGGCATGGGCGGCATGGTGGAGGATCCGGCGGACAGTTTCGGGGCCGTGATCGGGCGGCTGCTGGTGCCAGTGCTGGCCCCGGCGGGCCTTGGTATGTGGCAGATCGGCGTGGCGCTTTTGTCCGGCATTTCCGCGAAAGAGGTGGTGGTGTCCAGCTTTGCGGTGCTGTTTGGGGTGTCCAACGCCAACTCGGCGGCGGGCATGGAGACCATCGTGGCCAATGTGCAGGCGGCCTATCCGGGTTTTGGCCCGCTGAACGCTTACTGCTTAATGCTTTTCTGCCTGCTGTATGTACCCTGCGTGGCCACGGTGGCCACCGTGAAAAAGGAGAGCGGTTCCTGGGGTTTTACGCTGAAAATGATTGTCTTTGAGCTTGTGCTGGCCTGGGTTGTGACCACGCTGGTGTACCAGGTGGGAAGTCTGTTTCTGCATTGACCGCGAGACAAACGGGGTAAAATTTCACTGCGTAGCGGTGCTTATTCATGTCGGATACAGCTTGCGATATAGGGGGAGGGTAAAGAAGGATCGTGGATGGATTGGAGATAAGAGAGATACAGACTGAGCAGGAATTGCATGCGGTGTTGGAATTGTGTTACCGTATTTTGGGTGAGGATAATTCGGAGACATATGGGTATGACGCATGGCGCAGACGTCTCGCCAACGGGGAGCCGCTGGTCTACGGGAAGAAAGACGGCAGAGTCGTGTCGGCGGTTTTGGGACGGGAAGAAAGCGGAGAAAGCCTTGTGATCGGATTTGTTGTCTGTGCGGAAGAATACCGCAGACAGGGGATTACTTCGGCGCTTATGGAATATTTTGAAAATATTGCCCGTCAAAAAGCTTATAAATATATCACTCTGGGGTCAAAAGAAGACGCTTTCTACGAACGGTGCGGTTACAAAGTGATTTTCCAGGTTCACGGACAAAATATATATCAGAAATTGCTGTAAAAATTTACTTGCAATTCCTTTTTGCATATGCTAGTATACTTTCAGAGCATATATTCTATTCATTTTGTTAGAGCAATTTCTCTTTTCAGAATATCGGAAAATCTATGCTTGGAATTCAAAAAGAAGGTAACTGAACACTGGCAGGAGATTTTCCGGGTACAGCATCTGGAATGTATTTGGTATTTTCTGCGCAACGAGCAGGATAACTGCGGGACGATGAATGGGAGGAAACATTATGACTGAGAGTGAAAAACTGGATCTGATCCTTGTGAAACTGGAGAAGATGGACACGCTGGAGAGCAAAATCGACGCACTGGATACCAGAGTAGGCGCACTGGA
>CAJUAH010000002.1:0-283156 GCA_910584375.1 uncultured Acetatifactor sp. | reverse complement strand
TGGACACGCTGGAGAGCAAAATCGACGCACTGGATACCAGAGTAGGCGCACTGGAGAGCAAGATTGACTCACTGGAAATAGAGTTTGCGGTACTCAGGGAAAAAATGTGTATACTGGAAGAAAGTGTAGCGAGTCTGGATGAAGTGGTAGCAAGATTGGAAGAAAGCGCGGTTGAACTGAGGGAATGCGTAGTCAGGCTGGAAGACAGGACAGCCAGACTGGAGCAGGATGCAGCAGGCATAAAATTAATCCTTGAAAATGAGATTCGTACAAACATTATGCGTGTTGCGGAGGGACATCAGGATTTGTACCGGAATTTCAAAGAGGCTACTAAGATGGATGCCGAAAAGGAAATGATATCTATACGAGTTGGTGTCCTGGAGTCAGAACTGAGGAAGGTCAAAGAAAGGCTTGAGCAGATAGCCTGATATTAAAGAGCAGGAGAATCGCCTATGAGCAGTATGAGAGGGATAGACACGCCGATCCGGCAGCGTCGGCGCATGGTATTTCGGGAGGTGGCCAATCTGGCTTATACTTCCACAAATCTGAAAGACGATATGGAAGCTCTGCCCTATAAACTGGTGGATTATGAGGAATCGCAGTACTGGGAGAGCGTATACCGGGACCGTGCCATCATCCGGGAGCGGATACGGCTGGCCATGGGTATGAGTCTGCGCCCGGAGAACCGCAGCCGCCCCGGCCATCTGACGGAGGGCGTGGAGGAGAGCAATATCGCCGAGAAATATTACGAACCGCCTCTGATGCAGGTGATCCCGTCGGCCTGTAACGCCTGCCCGGAAAATATGTACGAAGTGACGAATACATGTATGGGCTGCGTGGCCCACCCCTGCCAGTTGGTGTGCCCCAAGGGAGCCATCCATTTTGAGAAGGGTAAGTCCGTCATCGATCAGGATAAATGCATCAAGTGTGGAAAATGCAAGGAGATCTGCCCCTACGACGCGATCATTCACAGAGAGCGTCCCTGCAAAGCCGCCTGCGGCCTGGGGGCGATCAAGAGCGACAACCACGGCAGGGCGGTGATCGACAACGATATGTGCGTGTCCTGCGGACAGTGCATGGTCAGTTGCCCCTTTGGCGCAGTGGCGGATAAATCCCAGATATTTCAGCTGATCCGTGCCATGCAGTCGGGAAAAAAAGTGATTGCCCAGGTAGCTCCGGCCTTTGTGGGACAGTTTGGCCCCCGGGTATCGCCGGATATGTTTAAGACGGCGCTGAAGGAGCTGGGATTTGCGGATGTATACGAGACGGCCATCGGCGCGGATATGGGCTGCATGGCTGAGGCGGAACACTATGTAAAGGAAGTGGCCACGGGAAAACAGGCGTTCAGTCTGACATCCTGCTGTCCTTCCTGGATCATGATGGCAAAGCATCTGTTCCCGGAGACCATAGATAAAATCAGCCCGGAACTGACGCCCATGGTGGCCACGGCCCGAAAGATCAAAGAGGAATACCCGGACGCGCTGGTAGTGTTTATCGGCCCCTGCGCCTCCAAAAAGCTGGAGGCCATGCGCACTTCGGTGCGCTCTGACGTGGATTTTGTGATTACATTTGAAGAATTGACAGGAATGTTTGAGGCCAGAGGTATTTTAATGGAGGAGATTCAGGCGTTGGATCATATGGAGGACGCCACGGCTGCCGGACGCGGTTACGGCGTGGCGGGAGGCGTAGCCTCCGCCATTGAGGAGTGTATCAACGCCTACTATCCCGGTACAGCGGTGCATATTGAACATGCCGAAAGTCTGGCTGAATGCAAAAAGGTATTGCTGCTGGCCAAGGCGGGCAGGATGAACGGCTGCCTGATCGAGGGCATGGCCTGTCCCGGCGGCTGTATCGCCGGAGCAGGCACCAACATCGCGCTGAACCAGGCGGCCAAAGAACTGAGCAGGTTCAAAGAGTCCGCTCCCCACAAGATCCCGCCCCAGTAGGCCATGTATAAGCGTGAAACAGCTACCCGCATGGCAACGGGGATATACAAACGCCTGCAGGCATTTATACTGCATAAAATACTGCCTGATGCAATCCTGCGATTGAACCAGGCAGCGTTATGCAGTCCGGTTTCACGGCAGGTGAAATCGTTAAGCAGTATATATTATGTATAAAATATTTATAGCAGAAGGGAAGTATATATAATGGAAAAAATCAGGACAAGATACGCCCCCAGTCCCACGGGGAAAATGCATGTGGGCAATCTGCGCTCTGCGCTGTATGAGTTTTTGATCGCGAAACATGCGGGAGGCGACTTTATGCTCCGCATAGAAGACACGGATCAGGAGCGCTTTGTGGACGGCGCCATCGATATCATCTACCGTACCATGGAGAAGACGGGACTGATTCATGACGAAGGCCCGGATAAGGATGGCGGTTACGGTCCTTATGTGCAGAGCGAGCGGATGAAGACGGGCATATATATGAAATACGCCAGGGAACTGATCGACAAGGGAGAAGCCTACTATTGCTTTTGCGACAAAGAGCGTCTGGCATCTCTGAAGACCGAGGTAGTGGAAGGCAAGGAGATCAGCATTTATGACAAACACTGTCTGGGTCTGTCTCAGGAGGAGATACAGGCCAATCTGGAGGCAGGTAAACCCTTTGTGATCCGCCAGAACATCCCGAACGAGGGAAAGACCACTTTCCACGATGAACTTTACGGCGATATCACCGTGGATAACAGCGAGCTGGACGATATGATCCTGATCAAATCCGACGGTTTTCCCACGTACAATTTCGCCAATGTGGTGGACGACCATACCATGAATATCACCCACGTGGTGCGGGGTAACGAGTATCTGTCGTCCTCGCCCAAATACGTGCGCCTGTATGACGCTTTCGGCTGGCAGGTGCCGGTATATATCCACCTGCCCCTGATTACCGATGAGAATCACAAAAAGCTGGCCAAGAGAAGCGGACATGCTTCCTTTGAAGACCTGTTGGAGCAGGGATTCGTGACGGAGGCGATCATAAATTATATCGCGCTGCTGGGCTGGAGCCCGGAGGATAACAGGGAGATTTTCAGCCTGCAGGAACTGATCGAGGAATTTGATTACCGACGGATCAGCAAATCTCCCGCAGTGTTTGACATCGTGAAACTGCGCTGGATGAACGGCGAATATATCAAGGCCATGGACTTTGACGCCTTCTTTGAGATGGCGGAGCCCTGTCTGCAAGCGGCTCTTCCCGGGGAGTTTGACCTGAAAAAGATCGCGGCCATGGTCAAGACCCGCATCGAGGTATTTCCGGATATCCCGGAGATGGTAGACTTTTTCCGGGAGCTGCCGGAGTATGACGCGGCCATGTACACGCATAAAAAGATGAAGACGGATGCCGCCTCTTCGCTGGAGGTATTGAAAGAGGTATTGCCCATACTGGAAGACCAGGAGGATTACAGCAATGATGCGCTGTATCAGGCGCTGAGTTCCTATGTGGAACGGAAAGGCTGTAAGAACGGCTATGTGATGTGGCCTGTCCGTACTGCCGTATCCGGCAAACAGATGACCCCCGCCGGAGCTACGGAGATCATGGAGATTCTGGGCAAGGAGGAGTCTTTGCGGCGCATCCGTAAGGGTATTGAACTGCTGCGGAATGCGTAGCCATAAAAGGGACGACAGATAGAAACCGATGGCAGACAAAACACATTACCCGGAAATTTATGACCGGCTCAGCGCGCCCCAGCGCATAGCCGTGACGCACGGGGAGGGCTCCCTGCTGGTGACAGCGGGGCCCGGTTCCGGCAAGACCCATGTGCTGACCAGCCGTATCCTGTATCTGATACAGGAACGGCAGGTACCGCCAGACAGGATTCTGGTGATCACCTTCACCAGAGAGGCGGCGGGGGCCATGCGCCGCCGGTACTGCCGGATGACGGCAGGATATCCCGTTTCGGACTGCGCCCGCTCCGGGCAGGTCACCTTTGCAACATTTCATTCGTTTTTTTATCAGATTCTCAGAAGCGCAGAGAGGTATTCCCATTATCGCATAATAGGAGACTCGGACAGACAGAAGATTCTCTACCCGCTGCTGTGTGAGTGCAGAGGCAGGCAGGGGGAAACGTCACCCTATTTTGACCCTGTGAGCCAGGAGGAGGTCAGGCGCGTTCTGGCCGCCATCAGCTACGGCAAAAATACCGGTCGCAGCCGGGAGGCGGGAGAGAAACTGCCGGAGCCGTGGAAAGAGCATTTTTACGAGATATCCCGGCGTTATGAAAGGCTGAAATCGCAGCGCAGACAGTTGGAACTGGACGACTTGCTGACACAGGCGTACCGGGAACTGGAGCGGGACGGGGATCTGTTGAGATATTGGCAGCGCCGGTACAGCCATATATTGGTGGATGAATTTCAGGACTGTAACCAGGTGCAGTATGAGATCGTTAAAAAGCTGTGTTCCCAGGGAGGCGATCTCTTTGCGGTGGGAGACGACGACCAGGCCATCTACGGTTTTCGGGGAGCGGATCCGGGGATCATGGGACGGTTTCGGGAGGAGCACGGAGCGCCTGGCGGCGCGGGGGGAAAGGGGGCGGTTCCCCATGTGGTGCTGGGGCGGAACTATCGCTGCGCGCCGGAGATCGTAAAAGCGTCGGCGGCTGTGATTGCCTGCAACCGGCAGAGAGAGCCGAAACAACTGGTCTCCGCCAGGGACTGTGCAGGCAGCGTGCGGATCATGGGCTTTGCGGAGGCCGGGGAGGAGAGGCGTTATGTGCTGGCCCAGTGCGCGGGCAGGACCTGCGGAGAACTGAATCGCTGGGCGGTTCTGTTTCGCACCAACAGTCTGCTGGGAATCTTTGGCGCAGAGCTGGTCAGGGCCGGCATCCCCTATGTAACCGGGGAAAAGCCGGGCAGTATCTATGAACATTTTATAGTGCGGGATGTGACGGATTATTTTCGGGCAGCCCATGGCAGCAGGCAGAGACAGATTTTTCTGCGCATATGGAACCGCCCCAGGCTTCATATAGGGAGAGAGGCGTTGTATGAACCGCAGGTGGATCTCGAGCGGGTGCGGCAGTTTTACAGCCGCGCGCCCTATCAGGATCCGGCGGCGGTCAGGGACGTGGAGCAGTTTGAAAGAAAACTCGAGCAGTTGCGGAAATTTCCGCTGGAGCTGGGTGTTCGTTTTATCCGCAGAGGTTTCGGATATGAGGAGTATCTGCGCTGCAGGGCCGGAGACAACCGGGAACTGCTGGCAAACTGGCTGGAGGTACTTGACTGGCTGGAGGAGGAGTGCGGTGACTGCGATTCCCTGCAGGAGTGGGAGCGGCGGCAGGGGAGTGCGGCCGACCGGACAGCGGCAGATCGGACGGGCCATAAAAAAGACCCCTCTCAGGGCATCCATATATTGACCATGCATGCCGCCAAGGGACTGGAGTACGACCGGGTATTTCTGATGGATGTCAATGAGGGGAATATCCCAAGACTGAGACAGGGCGAGGAGCCGACACCGGCCTATATCGAGGAGGAGCGGCGTCTGCTCTATGTGGCGATGACCCGAGCCAGGGACAGTCTGGAACTGCTGTACCAGAAAGGAACCACGGAGCGCCCCAGACTGCCCTCGACTTTTTTGCAGCCGCTGCTTGGAGACAGCGCCCGGTGAGCGCTAGTCTGACAGGATCTCGTCAAATTCCTGATCGTCCAGGAATTCATCAAAAGCATCGGCCACCCGGTCATATTCTTCATCGCTGTCGATGTAACCCAGTTCCGGCTCTTCGCTCGGGTCATCCGGGTTCTCGCTGTAGCGGTAAAACCATACTTCACCGTCCTGATTCTCTCCCTTTTCATCCAGAGGCAGCAGCACGATATAGTCCTGTTTTTCCACTTCCAGGATCGTAATGACGGCGCAGGTCACATCTTTTCCGTTGTCCAGAGACAGCTCCACAGTCATCTCCTCCGTGGGTTCTTCGTATTTTGCCATAAGAAAATCCTCCGTTTCCCAAAATAGATTACTCTTTCATTGTACAATATTGCATTTTTTATTGCAATAAGATTTACAGATGAATGAAAAAAGGATATAATATTGATGGAATGGTAATAAAACGGCTTGGAAAACGCGGGAGATCGCAGGAAAGGAAGGCGTGGGTATATGACATATATGGATTATCCTTTTCCTTATGGGGCATATCTGTTCGGGCAGGAAACAGACGGCATCAGAGTATCTTTCCCTTCCGAGGAGGAGGATTGCGGTGTACTGATTTATCGAAGGGGCGGCGGCAGACTGCTCCACAGGCATGCGTTCCGGCCCCAGGACAGGCTGGGCAGTATCAGATACGGCGTGATCACAGGCTATAAGGCGGAACAGATCAGTTACCTGTTCTACAGCGGGGACAGAGTCTTTCCCGACCGCTGGGCGCGGGCCTACGAGATCAGAGGAAAATACGGCACGCCGCACGATCCATGCGATTATCGGGCGCTGCCGGATCGTATATCCTATGACTGGGGAGAGGATGCATGCCCCAGGATTCCTTACGAGGACGCGATCTGCTATGGCCTGCATGTCAGGGGATTTACCATGCACAGCTCTTCCGGTGTCAAAAACAGGGGGACTTTTGCGGGAATCGTAGAAAAACTGGATTATCTGCAGCAGTTGGGCGTTACTACGATAGAACTGCAGCCTGTCTACGAGCGAATCGAGATGGAGAGCAGGGAAACACTGCAGGAGGATCAGCGGGAGTACAGACAGCCCAGAGAGCCGAGGCTGAATTACTGGGGGTATCAGGAGGGCTATTATTACGCGCCCAAAAAGAGTTACGCGGCGGGCGGGGATGCCGCCACGGAGCTGCGGGATCTGATAAAAACGCTGCACTCCCGGAAAATGGAGATCATCTTACAGTTTTATTTCCCGGACCATGTGTCTACGGATGAGATTCTGAACGTGCTGCGGTACTGGAGCTGGGCTTATCATGTGGACGGATTTCACCTGATGGGAGGCTCGCTGCAGATCCGCTCTATCGCAGCGGATCCGGCTCTCAGCGACCGAAAGCTCTGGTATTATGATTTCCCCACGGAGCAGATATACGGCTATGACAAGACGCCGGCCTACCGAAATCTGGCCGCCTACAATGACGGCTATCAGCAGGAGATGAGACGGTTTTTAAAAGGGGACGAAGGGCTTTTACAGGCGGCTATGCAGAGAATGCGCTGCAATCCCCGGCAGAAGGGCGTGATCAATTATCTGACGGATTATGCGGGATTCACGATGATGGATATGGTTTCCTACGACAGAAAGCACAATGAGGACAACGGCGAGAACAATCGGGATGGAAACGATCACAATTTCAGCTGGAACTGCGGTGTGGAAGGCGCTACCCGCAAAAAGCAGATCCTGGCTCTGCGGAGAAAACAGTTTCGCAATGCATTTACCCTGCTGCTCCTGTCCCAGGGAACCCCTTACTTTTTCATGGGGGATGAATTTGGCAGAACCCAGAAGGGCAATAACAATCCCTACTGCCAGGACAATGGAGTGACATGGGTAAACTGGGGGGATCTGGGAAAAAACAGAGAGCTGTATACCTGTGTGCGGGAGCTTATCCGGCTGCGCAGAGACAACCGGATCTTCCATCTGGAGCAGGAGTGCAGGCTGATGGATTACCGTTCCTTTGGCAGCCCGGATATGTCTTACCACGGCTCAGAGGCATGGCGGCCGGGCTGGGAGCCTTATAACCGACATATCGGCATTCTGTTGAGCGGGGCATACGGTGGGGAAGAGCGGGAGAAATACTGGTATATCGCCATTAATATGCATTGGGAGAGCCATGATTTCGCATTGCCCAGGCTCCCTAAGGGACAGGTCTGGCGCAGTGAATTTACCACCCGGGCAGATGGGCCGGACGCCGCCGCGGAGAGACAGGCGGCGCGGATGGAACCCAGAAGTATTGCGCTGTATTGCAGTGAAAAACAGGAACACTAACGGAACTGCAGCATAGGATAAAGTAATAAAACAGATAGGAAATATGGCGTATGAACTGTCTGATTATCCTGTTGCTGTTGGCCTGCGGCGGCGGTTTTGGGTGTGGCTGCGGAAATATGTGCTGCACGGGGCGCGGAGGCTGCGAAGACGACTGTCCCTGCGCGGAGGGGCGTGGGCCTGTGAGATGCCCGCAGATTCCCGGCGACCGCGATTGCTGCGACCGCAATGACCGTGACCGCAATGACTGCGACTGCCGCGATCATCATGACCATCATGACCATGACTGTCACGATCATCACGATCACGACGGCAGGCAGGGCGGCCCTGCCGCATGGAACAATTTTCCCAGCATTTCCAGCGGCGAGACCTGCGGCTGTGACGGGGACTAAAGGTATAGCGGATATAAGGAGAAGGGATTGCTGCTGCAGTCCCTTTAGCCTTGTCATTTTCGGGTGATTGTGCTATAATTCGGATAAAAGTGTTGCAAGAGGCGAAACGGAGGAGGTATGCGGCTATGGCGAAGGAGAAATATGTTGCGTATGTATCTACCTATACGATAGGGGACAGCCATGGTATCAGAGTGTATGATGTGGATATGGAGAAGGGGCGTTTTCTGGAGAAGGACAAGGTGGAGATTACCAACTCCTCCTACGTGACCGTCTCCCACAATGGCAAATGCCTGTATTCCATCACCGATTTTGGAGTAGAGTCATATAACATTATGAAGGACGGCAGCTTGGAATTGCTCAATTTTGCCCCGATCAACGGGATGCGGGGATGCTATCTGTCCACGGACTACACAGACAATTACCTCTTTGTGGCCGGGTATCACGACGGCAAGCTGACGGTGCTCAGAGTGGAAGAGGACGGTTCCGTCGGTGGCATCACCGACGAGATCTATCACAAGGGGCTGGGCAGCCTGTCGGAGAGAAACTTCCGCCCCCATATCAACTGCGCCCGCATGACTCACGACAATCAGTTTTTGCTGGTGGCGGATCAGGGCATGGATCATGTAAACGTATACAGCCTCAATCTGGAAAACGGTAAGCTGCGTCTCGCCGATGTGATCCGCAGCGAGATGGAGGCGGCGCCCAGACATATCAAGATATCCCAGGACGGCCGCTTTATCTATATCGTGCATGAGTGGAAATGCTGTGTGGACGTATACTCCTATGAGAACAGAGAGGGGATACCCTATTTCAGCAAGATACAGAGCATTGCCACGGTAAACGAGGGCGCCACCCAGAACAGCGCGGCCAGCGCGCTGAGCTTTTCGTCAGATTACAATTATCTGCTCAGCTCCAACGCGGGGGACAACTCCGTGATTCTGTACAATGTAAACAAAGAAGACGGCCTGCTGACCAAGAATTTCTGCCTGCCGATCAGCGGCGAGTTCCCCAAGGATGCGGAGATCTTTCCCAACAATAAATTTCTGGTGTCGCTGAACCATGAGTCCAACACCATGACTTTCTTTAAGATCGATCTGAAGAACGGATTTATGACCATGAACGGCGCGCCCATGCAGCTGACGGCTCCCAACTGTATCATATTTCACAAGCTGTCGTAAGGCAGGCATATGAAACGATGCAAATTCATCGTTAAATATGGGCCGGTTCTCTCCGGGAGAGGAGAGGACCGGCCCGATATGTTTTTAATCCCGTTTTTTATAGAAACGTTCCAGGCTGTCCATGCGGCAGCACATGTTGGCCATCATGGCGTCCAGAAGGGTGATGGCGGTCATGCATTCCAGAACCACCACGGCTCTGGGAACAATGACGGGATCGTGACGGCCCTTGATTCGGATCTCGATCTCATGGCCCGAGGCGTCCACCGTCTGCTGCGGGGCATATATGGAGGGGGTGGGTTTCACATGGGCGCGCAGCAGGATATCGCTGCCGTCGCTGATGCCGCCCAGGATTCCCCCGGCGTGGTTGGTGGCTTTCACCACATGCCCGTCTTGTATGCGGAAAGCGTCGTTGTTCTCGCTGCCATACCGGGAGGACACGGCTGTACCGTCGCCGATCTCCACGGCCTTGACCGCGCCGATGGACAGGGCGGCCTGAGCCAGCAGCGCGTCCAGCTTGCAAAAGACGGGATCACCGATCCCGGCGGGAACTCCGCTGACCCGGCATTCCATGACTCCGCCCACGGAGTCCAGCCGTTTTATGGCGTCTTCCATATAGGCTACGGCCCTTTCATCCGCCTCCCGGTCGGGCATGGCGGTGCGGGTTTCCCGGACAGCCCGGGCGTCAAAGCGTCCGGGATCGACAGTCACCGGGCCGATGGAGAGGGTATAGGCGCAAACCTCTATTCCCAGCTGCCGCAGGATCTTGCAGGCGATAGCTCCCGCTGCCACCCGTCCGGCGGTCTCCCGCCCGGAGGAGCGTCCGCCTCCCCGGTAATCCCGAAAGCCGTATTTCCGGTCAAAAGTATAGTCCGCGTGCCCGGGACGATAGCAGGAGGCGATATCGCCATAGTCCCGGGAAATCTGCGATGTATTGCGTATCAGCAGGGATATGGGACTGCCGGTGGCGCGGCCCTCAAAGACCCCGGAGAGGATTTCCACCCGGTCCGCCTCGCTGCGGGCAGTGGCGATGGGGCTCTGACCGGGTTTGCGCCGATCCAGATAATCCTGGATATCCTCTTCTTTTAACATAAGTCCGGCCGGACAGCCGTCTACTACAACACCCAGAGCCGGGCCGTGGGATTCTCCCCATGTGGTGACGCGAAACAGATTGCCAAAAGTCGATCCAGCCATATCGTTTTCTCCTTCTTCTCATAACATTTTAAACTGATTATAACGAATTTTGAAAAATTTATCAACTTTTCGCAAAAAAATGATGCAGTTTAAAAAAAATTGTGTTAAGATATCCTTGAGATAGTATGTATAAGGGTGTTTATACCGAGGTAGCCATGAAAACAACTTTTGAGGAAATGATCAGATACAGATTGCGCAGGCTGAGTAAAAAGGGGCCGATACGCAGGGCGATCGCCGTCGCCTGTATGTGTGCCTGCGTCCCCGTATTTCACTGTCTGCAATATCTGTGGAACAATAAAAAGCGTCTTGCCATGGTGATGATGTCCGTGGTGTTGTTCACCGCCTATGCCAGCTTTTCCTTCCCGATCTTTACGGGCAGCGAGGAGCACAAGATGGACGAGCGTCTGGCGGCGATGATCAGCGACGATTCCGTATCTCTGGCGCGGGAGGAGGAGATCGCCCCGCAGGATTGGGAGGACTGGGACGAGGAGCTGCTGTTGGATGAGGACGATGCGCAGCTTTCCCAGGAGGATGAGGAGGATCAGATCGTACTGGAGGATATCCTGAGCTATCGCCGGGAACAGGAGACGCAGGAGCAGGAGACGCCGGACATGCCCCCGAATACAGAGGAGGAGATGTCGGCCTTTTCCGCGGATGACTGGCGGCTGATCCTGGTGAATAAACAGCATCCCATACCGGAGGATTATGATTTTACGCTGGCCACGATCAAGGGCAGTCAGAAGTGCGACGAGAGGATTATTGACGATCTGCTGGCCATGATGCAGGCGGCCAAAGAGGCGGGCTTTAATCTGGTTATCAAGTCCCCCTACCGCAGCGATGCCAGACAGGAGATGCTGTTTGACAGAAAAATCCGCAAGTATATGGGCAGAGGCATGTCCTATATGGACGCGTTCAAGTTGTCCAGCCAGATCGTGATGGTGCCGGATTCCAGCGAGCATCAGATCGGGCTGTCACTGGATATCGTGAGCGACTATTACGACTCGCTGACCCATGGCGATTCGCTGACTCAGGGGTTTGGAGACACGGAGGCGGGGATCTGGATGGCGCAGCACTGCGCAGAGTACGGCTTTATCGTGCGCTATCCCAAGGGTAAGGAGTATATCACCAGCGTGGAATACGAGCCCTGGCATTTCCGCTATGTGGGCGTGGAGGCTGCCACGATCATCACGGAGCAGGAGCTTACGCTGGAAGAATTTCTGGATCGTTTAGACTGATAATCATAGAATTGAGGAAAACATAGAGTATGTATCAGATACTGAAAATGGAGGGCAGGGCCAAGCGGGGGCGGATGAACACAGTACACGGAGCGATCGAGACGCCTGTCTTTATGAATGTGGGAACGGTGGCCGCTATCAAGGGGGCCGTATCCACGGAAGATCTGGAGGGTATCGGCACCCAGGTGGAGCTGTCCAACACCTATCATCTGCATGTGCGGCCGGGAGACGGCGTGGTCAAACAGATGGGAGGTCTGCACCGGTTCATGTCGTGGAACCGGCCCATTCTCACGGATTCCGGCGGCTTTCAGGTGTTTTCACTGGCAGGGCTGCGCCGGATCAAAGAGGAAGGCGTGTATTTTCACTCCCATATCGACGGGCGCAGGATCTTTATGGGCCCGGAGGAGAGTATGCAGATCCAGTCCAATCTGGCATCCACCATTGCCATGGCTTTTGACGAATGCGCGCCCAGCAAAGCGGACCGCGCCTATGTGCAGGCGTCCGTGGAGCGTACCACCCGGTGGCTGGAGCGCTGCAAACGGAAAATGGAACAGCTGAACCGACAGGAAGACACCATCAACAAGGAGCAGCTGCTCTTTGGAATCAACCAGGGAGCGGTCTATGAGGATATCCGCATAGAGCATGCCAAAAGGATCCGGGAGATGGGGCTGGACGGCTATGCCGTGGGGGGGCTGGCCGTGGGGGAGAGCCATGAGGAGATGTATCACATCCTGGAGGAAGTAGTGCCTTACCTGCCAACGGACAAGCCCACATATCTGATGGGGGTGGGAACCCCGGCCAATATTCTGGAGGGCGTGGAGAGGGGCGTGGACTTTTTTGACTGCGTTTATCCCAGCAGAAACGGCAGACATGGACATCTGTACACCAACCGCGGCAAGATCAATCTGTTCAACGCCAGATATGAGACGGACGGCAGGCCCATTGAGGAGGGCTGCGGCTGCCCGGCCTGCAGGCGGTATTCCAGAGCCTATATCCGCCATCTGCTCAAGGCGAAGGAGATGCTGGGAATGCGGCTCTGCGTGCTGCATAATCTGTATTTTTATAACACGATGATGACCGAGATACGGGAGGCGCTGGACGCGGGCCGGTTCGCGGCTTATAAGCGGGAAAAGCTGGAAAGGATGTCTGCGCCGGGGGTATAAACTTTTTCTTAATTTTCGCAGAAAGCACTTGTCCCGGACTGGGATATTGTGTATAGTAATACAATGAGCGTAAACGCAGGGAAAACCTGTGCGATACAGGAAAGGAGTAAACATGGGCATTTTATTAACTGGAGAAGAGGCGGCGCAGGCTGGCGGTACTATGGGAAGCCTGCTGTCCATGGTCATTATCTATGGCCTGTTCTTTTTGGTTATCTGGTTTGTTCTGTTCAGACCGCAGAAAAAGGAGCAGAAGAAGGTGCAGGCCATGCTGTCCGCGTTGGAGATAGGCGACAGTGTGCTGACCACGTCAGGGTTTTACGGCGTGGTGATTGATATCCCGGATGACACTACCGTGATCGTGGAGTTTGGCAGCAACAGAAACTGCCGGATTCCCATGGAGAAATCAGCGATCAGCCGTGTGCAGAAAGCCGCAGAGCAATAGGAACTTTTAAGTCATGAGGCGGCATGTCTCGTGACTTTTTCCTGTATATGGGAAATATATGACAATTCGTAACAAGATGTTGCGAAAAACACTTGCATAAATCTGAACATATAGTAAAATAGAGAGTAAGACGACGCAGATGTGAATACATATGTTTCTGGAAAGCACAGGAGCAGAGCAGGCAGAGGTTATGGCACAGAAAGTATATATTGTGGAAGGAAGGAAGTTCCGTACAGAGGCAGAGTACCGGAAAGCCCTCCGGGACAAACAGATCATAGACCGGCTGCGGGAGCAGATAGACTTTCAGGATCGCCGTCAACTCGCACAGCTGGTCAAAACGTTGCAGCAAAAAAAATACCCTTTTCTCACTCTGCTGGGGCAGGATTTTCTGGAGGAAACGGAGGACACCCTGCAGCGGCTCAGCAAATCCCCGCCTTCTGCGGGCAGGAGACGGAAAGGACAGAACGCCGACAGGACGGCCGGAAAGAGTCTCTCCGGGAAAAAAGCGGCATCCGCTGCTCCGGCCTCAGGATCCGTGGGGAGCGAGCAGATGGATAAGTACGTGCAGGAGGAGCTGAAACGCCGGGAAAAGATACGGAAACGGCTGGCCCTGCTGTGCGGTGTGGTTGCTGTGGGCTGCCTGGGGTATTTTGGCATATATACATATCAGGCGGTCAGAACCCAGCAGGAGTTTGCCCGCATGGCAGCTTTTCGGGAGCGGGCGGAGGAATTGCCATATCCGGAGGTGGTCACAGGCCCCGTAATTCATTATACCCAGGAGGGTGAACGGGTAATTCCCGAGATCCTGGACGAGTACAAAAATTTATACAACAGCAATAAAAGACTTATCGGATGGCTGAAAATTGACGATACAAATATAGATTACCCTGTAATGCAGACTACGGATAACGAGTACTTTCTGACGCACAATATCAACCAGCAGAAAGACCGCAACGGGGCTCTTTTTCTGGATAAAGACTGTGATGTGTTGGCCCCCAGCACCAATCTGATTGTCTACGGACATCATATGCGCAGCGGGAATATGTTCGGTACTCTGGACAAATACAGCTCGGAGGAGTATTATAAAGAACATCCGGAGATACAGTTTGATTCGATCTATGAAAAGGGTACTTATGAGGTCATGTATGTATTTCGGTCAAGGATATATAATGAGGAAGACGTAGTTTTCAAGTACTATCAGTTTATAGACGCCATGAGTCAGCAGGAGTTTGACTCCAACATGCAGGAGATGGCGGCCATGTCCCTGTATGATACCGGGGTGACGGCCAGCTATGGAGACCGTCTGCTGACGCTGTCCACCTGCGATTACTATGTGGACGACGGGCGTTTCGTGGTGGTGGCAAAGCGGAAAAACTAGAAATAGACAGTCATTGGAAAGGAAATGGTTGTTAAGATGGCAAAGATGATGAAGAGCAGAAGAATGAAGAGAAGAGTGAGAAAGACTCTGGGGGCGCTGTTTTTAGCGTCCGCTATCGCGGTGGCGGCGATCCCGGTGGACGATCTGCAGGCCGACACACCGGCAAATTATAAGATGGGTGTGACGCTGACCCAGGACGCAAGCCAGATCCCGTTTGTGGATGCCTCGGAGCCGATCTACGCGGACGGCGATTATACTTTTGCCTATGTGCCGCCGAAGGGCAGCACTTCCCAGTCCAACAGAGTGGCTGTGATTCTGCGCTATAACGGCGGATCGCTGGGATCGGAAGGTGTGCTGACGATACCGGAGACTGTGGATGTGTACGGCAAGTACACGGCCAGCGCCGGTACTGCGGGCGGTTATGTGGCTCTGAACAAGGACCTGAAGTTCCTGTTCTGGAAACAGGATGTGCAGGATACGGATGCGTACGGCAGACCTCTGTTTGAGCAGATGGATCAGCAGGTGACTTATTACAAGGTGGGCGACGGAAGTAGTTTAGTGCCTGTCAATGAGTGGAAGAGCGACGCGGACGGCGTCAGAATCCCGGTATGGAAAAAAGACGCTAATGGAGACTATATAACAGATCCGGTCACTAACGAAAAAGTGCAGGATAAGGATACCAGCGGCAACCCCTTGTGGGAGACGGAAACCAGAACCATACAGGTGGACGACCAGAGCAGACCCAAAACGCACCCGGAGTATTACCCCTGCTATAACAGTACCAAGGACGGGGACGGAGGCTGGCTGAAACTGGGTAAGGATCAGCTCTATATATTGAGGGACAATCCCAATAAACCCGGTGAGCAGTATCCCTATGACCGCCTGGGAAACTATGACGACGGTTCAGGCAATGTCGCGCCTCCTCCGGGAGGACTCTACGAGCAGACCACCAATCCCGATAAGCAGTGGATCACGGATGTAGACGTGGCCTATATCGGTAACCAGACTCTGAAAGAGAATGCAAACGGCGATTTATATGCCGCCGATTGGATCACGGCGCAGATGGTGGATAACGGAACTGCCAAAGGTATCTTTGCCGACAACGGAAATATCAAGAAACTGGTGGTGTCTTCCAAACTGATGGGTATCGGAGATTATGCCTTTAATTACTGCACCGCCTTGCAGGAGATTACGTTGGGCGACGGTTTGCAGGTCATCGGTAACCATGCTTTTGATAACTGTGCAAGAATTACCAATATCAATATACCGGATGCCTGCCGTCTGACCACGATCGGAGACCATGCTTTTTATATGTGCCAGAATCTCCTTTCGTTCAATATGCCGACTTCTGTGCAGTCCATCGGAGACGGCGCTTTTGAGAACTGTTATGCCATGACGGAAGTGAATCTGGACAACGCGCTGGTGCTGAACACCATCGGAGACCATGCGTTCAAGGGTTGCCGTTCCCTGCAGCATCTGGTGATTCCGGAGGGCGTGAAAGACAATTCGCGCTATGCCGCGGACGGACCCGGACGGGGAGATACCCTGCAGCTGAATATGATCGAGGGATGTACTTCCCTGCAGTCCGTGACGCTGGTCAATCCGGACGCGAATTTCAAGGAGAGTTCCATCGGCAGCGGTTCCAGCAGTGATTTTACCTTTGAGCAGTTTAAGGCGGCGCTGCAGGCTCCGATGAAAGATACTTTCTACTTTGAGGGCGTGAACAGTCGGGTGGACGGCAATGTGAGGCCGGGTACCCTTCATGCCACCGCCAATGACAACGGCATTGCCTTTAAATTCCTGCATGAGAAACATGCCGGGCAGTACGATATCTATGAGATTGTTATCAAAGATACCGCACCCGGTTCTGATAAAAAGGCGATTTACCGGGTTGCCTCCAACGACGAACTGATTTATTGCAGCATCGAGGCGGGCATGAAGAATGTGGTCATCCCTCCCGCTGTGGGGCCTGCCCGTATCCGGACGATCAGCGGTACCAGCTTTAGCGGGAACTGCTATCTGGAGAAGGTGACGATTCCTTCGTCCGTGGAGAGGATCGAGTCGGATGCGTTCCGGGGCTGCCATCAGTTAAAGGACGTTATCTTTGAATCTCCCAGCAGTCTGGGGGCGGGCAGTATCGGCGCCAACGCGTTTAAGACCCAGGAGGTCACGACGCATCACGCGTCCTGCCCGAATAAGACTTTGGGCGATAACCCGACGCTTACCTTTACCGGAGATATTTCTCCGGCCAGCGGACCCTTTGACTATGCCATGAATGAAGGCAACAATATCAACGCGGGCAGCCAGCAGCGCGCCTATATCAAGTTTTACAGCGGCTGGCCCACCAACCTGACCGTGCAGTACAATCCGGACACGCAGAAGAACGAGTTGATAGATTATCCTACCTTTGCCGAACTGAAGGCCGGAAACAAATATACGGAAGCCAATTATCCCTACATAACGGCGGAGTTTGAGAAGGCGGCGGCGGAGGCCGTGACGAAATACAGCGGCGGGCAGTTTGCTCCCGGCACCACGGATTATGAGAGAGAGATTATCAATGCGGCTCTTAATATCAAGCTGCCCCAGGGGATCGAGGCTGTGGCAAGAGTTTATGCGGATGCTAATGATCAGATCGGGAAGAGCCTGTTTGCGGTCAAGGAAGAGAACGAGGATGCGGTAGATAAAATAATCACCACCGAGGGTATTGCGGAGATTCCTGCCAGAACCTTTGAGGGGTGCAAGAACCTGAAGGAACTGTATATCTGGGGCGCTACTTCTTCGATCGGCGACTATGCCTTTAAGGACTGTGAAAAACTGGAGACCGTGGAGATATCTTCCAATGTGCAGGATATGGGCGTAAGGCCTTTCGCAGGTTGCCCCAAGGTCAGCTATGTGAGTTTCCAGGGCGGGCCGAACTTTGTCTGTGATGACTCGATCATCTATGGATTAAACGGAGGCAGTAAAAATACGGTTGTGGAATGTCTGGAAACCAGAGGCCGGGTCAGCGGTTCCACCACGGTGAAACCGGAAGAACTGGCCGGAGTTACAGGAATTGCGAAAGAGGCGTTCTACAATTCCGGCGTGGGTATTGTGGATCTGAAGGATTCCGCTATCACCAGCGTTCCCGAATATGCCTTTGCGGCTGACAGCCTGAACGATAATAAGATGTTTGCCGTGTATCTGCCCAAGACCTGCCAGCAGATTCAGAAGAACGCGTTTAAGAACAGCGCGCTCAGCACGATAGAGATCCCCGGCAGTGTCAGCTATATAGATGTGGATGCGTTTAACACGGATAAGAACAGTCCCAAAGGGGCGGATGAGGAGGATGACGGGATTGCGCGCGAGAATTTTCACACCATAGAGTTTTACTGTGAAGAGAACAGCGCCGCCAGCATCTTTGCAAACAATCACAAGAATATCAATATCAGCGATAAGCCGATTGTGCGAGAATTTAAGGTTACGTTTGTAGCGGTCAACCCGGACGATCCGGTCAACGATACGCGAACTCTGGACGTACAAACGGTGATTGGAGGGCAGGACGCGGTTCCACCCACGGATAAGATCCCCGTATTTGAGGGATATACCTTTATGGGGTGGGTGCCTGACTACAAGGGTATTGCGGCTGATATGGTCATTGAGGCCCGTTACAAGGCCAACAACCCGGAGGACTCCAAGCTGACAGTTACCTTTATGGACGAGGACGGCGTCACGGTGCTGGGAACGGACAGGGTGTTCAAGGGGGAGGACGCCAAGGCTCCCGCAGTGCCGGAGAAAGAAGGATACCGCTTTATCGGCTGGGCGCCGCCGTGTACCAATATCGAGAAAGACACTACGGTGCTTGCCAGATATGAGAAGATAGATTCCGACGAGAATAAATACACAGTGGAATTTTATGCCTGGAATACGGAGACCGGCAGAAACGACAAGCTGATCTCCACCCAGCGCATCGCGCCCGGTGAAAAGATCACTGAGCCGAAGATGGAAGACAGACCCGGCTATCGCTTTACCGGATGGCTGCCGGATGTCTCCAATATCACCGGGGATGTGAAGACTTACGCCCAGTATGACTATGCGGGGCCGGGAGCGCCTACGCCTACGCCGGATCCCAACGCGACACCGGGGCCCACGACGGATCCCAACGCGACGCCTACGCCCGTACCGGGAGCGCCTACGCCTACGCCGAATCCCAACGGCACACCGGCGCCCACGGCCAATCCCAACGCTACGCCTACGCCGTCACCCAGCCCTGTGCCGGGTATCTATACTCTGACGGTGCGCAACGGTTCCGGTTCCGGCAGCTATATCGTGGGAGCGCAGGTCATCGTAATCGCGGACAATCCGGACAGCAATTCGGAGTTCAGCAACTGGACGGTGGAACCCGCTACAGCGGTGGTGGCCAGCAAGGATGCCATGGGAACCGTGCTGATTATGCCCGCATCCAATGTGGTGATGACGGCCAACTATAAGCCGAAGTCCAATACAGGCAACACAGGCAATACCGTGCGGCCGGGCGGAAACACCGGCAGTACCGGGAACGGCAATACCTCTACCGGAGGCAACACAGGCGGCACTACCGTAGTGATCAACAAGAACGGTCTTTCCAACACGGGTGTGGTTTCCGTGACGGTAAACGGTTCCTCCGACAATTTTGTGGTTAAGATCTCAGAGGACAGCAATGCTACGGAGGCGGCACTGAAGGCGTTGATGGGCGAGTACAGCGATATGTCCAAGATTTCCTATTTCCCTATGGATATCAGTCTCTACGATTCCACGGGAACGAACAAGATCACGGATACCACCGGTCTGGCAGTGAATATCACGCTGCCAATCCCGGATTCGCTGATACCTTATGCCGGCAACAACAAGGTTGCGGGCGTGGTGGATGGCAGACTGGATAGACTGTCTCCCACGTTCAAGACAATATCCGGTGTTCCCTGCATCAGCTTTACGGCGACACATTTTTCGCCCTATGTGATCTATGTGGACACCACAGATCTGTCCGAAGGGTATAATCCGGACAGTACGCCCAAGACAGGCGACGGGATCCATCCCAAGTGGTTCCTGGCTATAGGCCTGGCCTGCATCTCCTTTATACTGTTCATTAAGAAAGAAAAAAGGCCCGTGCCTGTGAAAGTAAGGGCGGCAAAATAAGCTGACCGGAGTCAGACTGTATACATGGGGATTACTATGAGAATCAAATGGAATGTGATAGGGATAATGCTCATCATAACGGCAGTCCTGATCATGCAGATTCCCGTACCGGAGGCGGATGCAGCGTCATCCGCTTCCGATTTTAAAATGGACGGAGATACGCTGGTCAGCTACACGGGCACGGCAGAAGACGTGTCTATTCCGTCTACCGTGAAAACCATCGGGGAAGGCGCTTTTCAGAACAACACCGCAGTGACCAGAGTGAGTATACCTAAGAGCGTGGAAACCATAGAATTGTATGCGTTCTGGGGATGTGACAATTTAAAACAGGTGAGCCTGGGGGACGGGTTGAACGAGGTGGGAGACTATGCCTTTGCCAACTGCCCCGGGCTGGAAACCATCTATTTTCCCGGCAATATCACCCGCATTGGGATCAGGGCTTTTGCCGACGACGTCTCCCTGCGGAATATCACGATCCCATATACCGTGCGTTCCGTGCATGATACCGCTTTTGACGGTTGTTACCGCCTGGAGATAGCCTATGAGAGCGGCACGGAGGGGGAGCGTTTCGCTCTGTATTTCGCGGAGAAAAAGAAAGAGATGCCGGAGTATGAAGATATCGGCGAGTATGAGGAAACGGTGGCTACGCCCGCTCCGGCTCCCGCCACCCCCACGCCTGTTCCGGTTCCCATGGGGAAAGAACTGGGTTCTTCCACCGTGGTGGGCAATATGGCAGTGGTGTTCATGGACAATACCCAGCCCAATGTGAATGCGGGAAACAACGGGAGCTATAGCGTAGTGGATCCGCAGACGAGTCAGGCCATACAGGAATACACAACCGAAAAGGGGAAGGGCACCGTGAAGTACACGCTGATCGACGGCAGAGTGCTGGCGGATCGCGCCTACTATGCGTATCAGAATCTGGGGAGCCTGGAGCTGCCTCAGGGCATTGAGGAGATCGGTGAGTTTTCTTTTGCACGCAGCAGCCTGCAGGAGGTGAGCATCCCCGAGGGAGTGACCAGCATCGGCTACGGGGCTTTCTATCACTGTGACCGTCTGACCGGGGTGCAGCTGCCGGGCACGATTACCCATATCGCGCCCAAGGCTTTTTCTCATACCGGTTGGGTAGAGGAGTTTTACGCGTCGGGTGATTCGGATTACCTGGTGGCAGGGGACGGTATACTGATCGCTTATAAGGGGAACGCCGCCCATGTGGTCATTCCGGAGGGAATCCGCCAGATCGGCCCAGAGGTATTTCAGGGGCATGGGGAGATCACATCCGTGTCCATACCGGACTCGCTGGAGATCATTGGAGAGGCGGCCTTTGCGGATTGCGTCGGCCTGACGGAGATCGAGGGCATGTCCGGGGTGCGGATCATCCGGGACAGAGCTTTTTACCACTGTCCGCTGGACGGGGTGGTATTGCCGGAGACGGTGGAGAGCGTGGGACTGGGCGCTTTTGCCCGGGAGAGCGTGGGCGGCGTAGTGTTGCTGCGGGGGCAGATTCCTGCCAGAGGGCAGGAGACGTCCGCAGACAGGCGTTCCAATGAGGGCTATCGTATCAACGCCTTTGCGGGCGTGGAATATGTGCTGATCTCCCATGTTATAAATACCGCGCAGGAGCTGGAGGGAACGGTGCTGGACAGTGACCAGACCGTGTATGACGGCATTATAGGACATCTGGAAACCTCGACTTTTACCTGTAGCTACACGTATCTGACGGAGGAAGAGCTGCAGGGCAGGGGTTGGAGCCAGCAGATCCGGATCGGTGAGAAGAGCTACGAGAGAAGAGGAAACGCGCAGTATCTTGCTCCCAAGTGGCAGGTTCCTCAGAGCGAAGGGCTGACCGTTACAGGAGATACGCAGTTCCAGGCCAGTTTACAGCCCCAGGGATCCGGCGACCTGCTACAGGTACAGCGGCTGGACAGTCCGGAGGAGACGGCGCCGCTGCATGAGGCGTTTCGGAGGATTTATCAGCAGGAGCTGCCCATGAATACTGTATACTATGCCCTTTCCCTGCGGGAGGGGGAGAGTGGCGCTGCCGTCAGCCGTCTGGGTAAACAGGCGCTGGAGGTGACACTGCCGGTACCTGCGCAGATGCAGGGACAGGAGCTGCGGGTGGTGACGCTGGACCGCAACGGACAGCTGGAATATCTGCCTGCTGCGACGGACGGCCAGCAGATTCGTTTTTCCACGGATTATCTGTCGGTCTACGGCATCTACGGGAGCGGAACGTTCTTTGCCCAGGGCGATGTGGTGGACGGCCAGGTGGTGATTACCGGCTACGGCACCCGGGATACTTCACCGGATACGGGAGATTTCATTCATCCCAAATGGATATTGGGCGTGGGGCTTATGGCTGCGGGCCTGACCATATTGTTATTACAGAGAAAAAAGAAAGGGCTGGTCTGACCGGCCTTTTCTTTTTTGCCGTTATAAGGCCGCATTGCAGGATATACGGTTTTTTTGCGGTGTGCATTCTGCCCTGCCCCGGGGAGCGTTTGGCCTGTGCTTTGATATGGCAGATTACCCTCGAGTGTCATATCTTATAAGTAAATGGGCGACTGTGGGGAGGATCGCGGAGAGGTATCCCGGATATCCCGCAGCGCCTGGCAGAGTGACGGAATCGGGGGAAGATTTTAAAATGCAGCGGGTCAGAAAGGAGATCGGGGCGGAGCGCATAGATTTAAGATCCTGGCAGAGGCACGGCATAACGATAGCGGTTCTGGATACGGGTATGGCGCAGCATCCTGATCTGGCGGGGCGCGTAGACGCCTTTTTTGATTTTGTGCAGGCGGACGGCAGAGAGACGGCCTGCTATGACGATAACGGACATGGCACGCATGTGTGCGGTATTCTGTGCGGCAGCGGCCGTATGTCAGACGGCAGATACAGAGGGATTGCGCCTGACAGCCGTTTGGTGGTCTGCAAGGTGCTGGACTACCGCGGAGACGGCAGTATGGAGCATATGCTGCAGGGGATTCTGTTTGTGGAGAGGAATTACAAATCGTATGACATACGTATCGTGAATATCTCTGTGGGAATAGGCCAGCTTAAAGACGGCAGGAAGGTTGCGGAACTGGCCGGAGCCATACAGCGGCTGTGGAAACTGGGGCTGGTAGTGGTATGCGCGGCGGGCAATAAGGGACCGGGAGAGAATACGATCTCCGCCGTGGGAAACGGGGAGAAGGTGATCATGGTGGGATGCCACGACGGAAACTACCGCCGGGGGGAACCGGGCAGCTGCAGCCTGTACTCCGGGAGGGGACAGGAGGGCGGGCGCATTCGTAAGCCGGATCTGGTGGCGCCGGGAACGGATATCATATCCTGTAACGCGTTTTACCGGGAAAAGGGACAGTGGAGATATTATGTGGCCAAGAGCGGCACATCCATGGCGACGCCCATCGTATCGGGTTGCGCCGCGCTGCTGCTTCAAAAGGAACCCTATCTGTCCAACGACCAGGTGCGGGAGAGACTGATCTACTCGGCACGGGATCTGGGAGAAGCGTGGAATCAGCAGGGATGGGGAATGGTGAATCTGCGTAATCTTTTATAAGATGCAGATCAAGGATTCAGGCGTAAATTTCAGGGAAGAAATCTATTGACATATCCGGTATAATTGTATACACTTATACAGATAATAGATTGAGGGGGCTGCTCCCGGCAGGTAAACGGGAAGAGCCTATACCAGGAGGAGAAATCATGAGAGATAATGAAGCCTTCCAGAACCGTCCGGTGACGATGAACCAGCACAACAATCTGCTGGAGATCGAGGAGCATATGTATATATTGGACGATGTGTCCAAGCCCAATGTCTTCCGCAATATGTTTCCTTATTCGGAGATTCCCAAGATACCGTTCAATGACAGGATCGTGCCTCACAATATGCCCAGAGAGATCTGGATCACGGACACCACTTTCCGGGACGGACAGCAGTCCAGAGCGCCCTACACCACGGAGCAGATTATGACGATCTACGATTATCTGCACCGGCTGGGCGGCCCCAACGGTATGGTCAGGGCCAGCGAATTTTTCCTGTACAGCAAAAAGGACAGGGACGCCGTTTACAAATGTATGGAGAGAGGGTATCAGTTTCCGGAAGTGACCAGCTGGATCCGGGCCAGCAGGGAGGATTTCAAACTGGTCAAAGAGATCGGTATGAAGGAGACCGGCATACTGGTATCCTGCTCGGACTATCATATTTTTTTGAAATTGAAGATGACCAGAAGGCAGGCGATGGATCATTATCTCAGTGTGATCCGGGATTGCCTGGAGGAGGGAATCAGCCCCAGGTGTCATCTGGAGGATATCACCAGGGCGGATATATATGGCTATGTAGTGCCTTTCTGTCTGGAACTGATGAAACTGATGAAGGAGTACCAGATTCCCATCAAGGTGCGGGCCTGCGATACCATGGGCTACGGCGTCAATTATCCCGGCGCCGTGATCCCCAGAAGTGTGCAGGGGATCATCTATGCCATACATACCCATGCGGGTGTGCCTCACGAACTGATCGAGTGGCACGGCCATAATGATTTTTACAAGGCGGTATCCAACTCCACCACAGCGTGGCTCTACGGATGTTCCGGCATCAATACGTCGCTCTTTGGCATCGGCGAGCGGACGGGCAACACTCCGCTGGAGGCCATGGTGTTTGAGTATGCCCAGCTGAAGGGGGATCTAAACGGCATGGATACTACGGTGATCACGGAGCTTGCGGAGTATTATGAGAAGGAGATCGGCTATCAGATCCCTCCCAGAACTCCCTTTGTGGGTAAGAATTTCAACGTGACCCGGGCAGGCATCCATGCGGACGGGCTGCTGAAAAACGAGGAGATTTACAATATCTTTGACACGGAAAAGTTCCTGAACCGTCCCGTGCTGTGCGCCATATCCAATACTTCGGGTCTGGCCGGTATCGCTCACTGGATCAACACGTACTACAGGCTGAAGGACGGGCGGCAGGTGGAGAAGACTTCCCCGCTGGTCAGGGAGATCAAAGCCTGGGTGGACGAGGAGTACGCCGGGGGCCGTGTGACGGTGCTGACGGACGAGGAGATCGTCGCCTGTCTGGAGCGGATCTGTGAGGAAAAGGGATATACCATCGGAGGCGGAGATGAGCAGTAATTATGATGTAAAGCAGGAGGTCACGGACAAGTACTCTCTGCGGGGAAGGGTTTTTCACAAGCTCAGGGAGGATATTCTGAGCGGAAAATACGAGGAGAACGAGGAACTCAAGGAGGTAGCCATCGGCGAGGAATTAGGCGTCAGCCGCACGCCGGTGCGGGAGGCTTTTCGGCAGTTGGAGCTGGAAGGGCTGATACAGATTATTCCCAACAAGGGCGCCTATGTGACGGGGATCACGGAGAAGGATGTGAAGGATATCTATATGATCCGTTCTCTGTTGGAGGGACTCTGTGCCCGCTGGGCCACGGAGCATATCACCCAGGAGCAGCTGGCGGAGATGGAGGAGAATATCTACCTGTCCAAGTTTCATGCCCAGAAGGGGCATCTGGAGCAGCTGGCGGAGCTGGATAACCGTTTTCACGATATCATGTACGAGGCCTGCGACAGCAAGATTCTGGAGCATCAGCTGAAGGATTTTCACCAGTATGTATTGCGGGTGCGCAGAAAGACCCTGGCCAGCAAGAACCGGGGCCCCAAGTCCAACGAGGAGCACGAGGAGATCCTGCAGGCTATCAAGGCGGGCGACGGGGAGCGGGCGGAGCAGCTGGCCAACCGGCATATGATCAATGCCTATGATAATATGGTGAAGAACGGCCTGCATGAGGCGTATCATGAGAAAAACATGGCTGAGAACAAATAAACATGCGGAACTGAAAACATGCGGAACTCTAATGGAGGAGACAAAATGGAAAAGATCAAGATGACAACCCCGCTGGTGGAGATGGACGGAGACGAGATGACCCGGATCCTGTGGCGGATGATCAAGGAGGAACTGATTCTGCCCTATGTGGATCTGAAAACCGAATATTATGACCTGGGCCTGGAGCATCGCAACGAGACGGATGACCAGGTGACGGTGGACTCTGCCAGGGCTACACAGAAATATGGCGTGGCGGTAAAATGCGCCACTATCACCCCCAACGCGGCGAGAATGACGGAATATAACTTAAAGGAGATGTGGAAGAGCCCCAACGGGACGATCCGGGCCATACTGGACGGCACTGTGTTTCGCGCGCCGATCCTGATAAAGGGCATCGTCCCCTATGTGAACAAATGGGACAAGCCCATCACCATCGCCAGACACGCTTACGGAGATGTGTATAAAAACACCGAGATCAAAGTGCCCGGCCCCGGCAAAGCGGAGCTGGTGTTCACGGCGCAGGACGGCGCCGTGATCCGGGAGACCATTCACGAGTTTACCGGCCCCGGCATCCTCCAGGGCATTCACAACACGGAGAAATCCATCTCCAGTTTTGCCCGCGCCTGCTTTAACTATGCGCTGGATACCCGGCAGGATCTGTGGTTCGCCACCAAGGATACCATATCCAAAAAGTATGACCACACGTTTAAGGATATCTTTCAGGAGATCTATGACAGCGAGTACAGGGAGCGTTTTCAGGAGTTGGGGATCGAATATTTCTATACCCTGATCGACGACGCCGTGGCCAGGGTGATACGCTCCGAGGGCGGCTTTATCTGGGCATGTAAGAATTATGACGGAGACGTCATGTCTGATATGGTGGCCACGGCCTACGGGGATCTGTCCATGATGACCTCGGTGCTGGTGTCCCCCGACGGCGTATACGAGTATGAGGCGGCCCACGGCACGGTGCAGCGGCACTATTACAAGTATCTGAAGGGAGAGGAGACTTCCACCAACGGTATCGCCACGATTTTTGCATGGACCGGCGCGCTGAAAAAGAGAGGGGAGCTGGACAATATACCGGAGCTCACCGCCTTCGGCGAAAAGCTGGAGCGGGCCTGTATCAAGACTGTGGAGGACGGTAAGATGACGAGATCCCTGGCCTCCATCTCCACCTGCGAGAACCCGGTGGTGTTAAGCAGCCTGGACTTTATCAGGGCTATCCGGGAGACGCTGGAAAGTCTGCTGTAGAAGAGAAACTCATCAAAGGTCTCAGAGGGGAGCATATGCCTGTCTGGGGCCTTGTTTTCATTGACATATTTTTAACGTTCAGCTATAATGAATCTAACTGGAGTTCTATAATAGATCTCCGCGTCGGTTTTCGGATTTGGAGGATAGGATGGAAGAGAAGGAGATTTCCCAGGCAGTGATCGGCAGGCTGCCCAGATATCTCAGGTATCTGGGGGATCTGCGGGACGAGGGCATGGAGAGGGTTTCCTCCCAGGAACTCAGCGAGAGGATGAAGGTGACAGCCTCACAGATCCGTCAGGATCTCAATAATTTCGGCGGCTTTGGACAGCAGGGATACGGATACAATGTGGAGTATCTGTACAGGGAAATCAGCAGGATCCTGGGGCTGGATCAGAAACACCGCTTTATTATCGTCGGCGCCGGCAATCTGGGGCAGGCGCTGGGGGGATACCTGAACTTTGAACGCCGTGGATTTATATTCAGCGGGATATTTGACAAGAATCCGGCGCTGGCGGGCAGGGAGGTCCGGGGGATCCGGGTGCAGCCCATGGTGGAGATGGAGCAGTTTATCAGGGACAACGATATAGACATAGCGGTGCTGGCAATCCCCAAGTCCAGCGCGGTGGAAGTGGCGGAATGCCTGGTTCGCAACGGTATCAGGGCTATTTGGAATTTCGCCCATGTGGATCTGAACGTGCCGGAGGGGGTTCTGGTGGAGAACGTACACCTGTCGGACAGTCTGATGAAACTGTCCTACAATATCAACAGGTATCTTCAGGAGAACGGACATTGACAGCGCAAGTGAAAGGACGGATGCGTAGTGGGAGACAAGTCGGAACTGTATGAACAGGCGCTGGCCGGGAAAAAGGTGCCCGTGCTGACGCTGGATAACAAATGGTATAAGCTGTTTCGGAATCTGGCGGAGCTGCCCAGGATACAGGAGCAGGAGAAAAGGCTCAATGAACTGGTACAGCGGCAGGGCCAGTTGAATGTGGACTCCAAAAATATCAGAAAGCTGAAAAAAAAGCTGATGGATGAGATTGTGTCCATGGCCAACGAGCTGGAGCAGGGGCGGAATAAGTCTCTGGAGAAAAAACTGGACGAGCATAAGCGGTTGATTCAGGAGTGCAACGAGAAACTGGAGGTATACCAGGACGAACTGCTGGATCTTCCCAGACAGATCGAACAGGTCAACCATGCCCTTATGCTGGCGACGATGGATTACTGTTACGAGAGTATGCGGGAGAATACGCAGCAAATCACAGAGATTGCCCAATGGGTCAAATATATCCGTATAGAACTCAAAAAGAATCTAGTGCGCAAGCAGGAGATGGAATATCAGAACCGCCAGATTTATACATATATGCACGATTTGTTCGGGGCGGACGTTATAGACCTGTTTGATATGAAGTATGATCCCCTGGCCGTTTCCCAGCAGAGCAGCGCCGGGAACAAAAAAAACGAGGGGGATAAGGCCGGGGATCAAAAAAACGGGGATCCCAAAAATGGAGATAAGAAAGCGGAGACAGGCAAGAAATAGAATTCTCAGGGAAAGGACTGCCATACTGTGACGGTCCTCTTTTTGGGGAGAGAGCAGGGAGGTTTGTATGAGATATGCTGTGGATGCCCAGGAGATGAGACGCTATGAGGAGGCGGTTATGGACACCGTGGGGATGCCGTCTTTGGTACTCCAGGAACGGGCGGCCATGGCGGTGGCCGACGAGATCCGGCAGTGGGCCGAGGGAGAGGATCTGCGGGAGGCGGAGAAGAGGGTTTTAGTGGTGGCGGGCTGCGGCAACAACGGGGCGGACGGCCTGGCGCTGGCCAGGATACTGTCTCTGGCGGGCTGGAAGGCGACGGTGTATCAGGCGGGACTGACCGGCCACAGTACCCGGGAGTGGGAGAGGCAGTATAAAATTATCGGATATTATCCGGTGCGGATGGTCAGCAACTGGCCCCCGGAGGAATATACTGTAATGGTGGATGCCCTGTTCGGCATCGGGCTGTCCCGGCAGATCCAGGGCGAGTACGCGGGGATCGTGCAGGAGTTTAACCGCAGGGGCGGGTATAAACTGGCCGTGGACGTACCCAGCGGCGTGGAGGCACAGACGGGAAAGATTCTGGGGGAGGCCGTGAAAGCGGATAAGACCGTAACCTTCGGCTGGGCGAAAAAAGGTCTGCTCTACTATCCCGGCGCAGAGTATGCCGGGGAGGTGACAGTCCGGGAGATCGGCATCAACCACACCTGTTTCGAGGCGGCGGGAGAGACGCCGGGGATGTTCTATTACGACGAGCCTGTGACACGGCTGTTACCGCCCCGCAGAGCGGACGGGCACAAAGGAGACTTTGGGAAAGTACTGCTGGTCGCCGGTTTTGAACAGATGCCGGGCGCGGCGGTGCTGGCCGCCCAGGCAGCCTACCGCACCGGGGCGGGCATGGTGAAGGTTGCCTGTCCGGAGGAAAACAGGGGGATCGTACAGGCGGCGGCTCCGGAGGCCCTGTGGACGGAGCCGGAGAGCTGGCGGCAGGGATGCGAGTGGGCGGATGTGGCGGCGGTGGGTCCGGGGCTGGGCAGGGGCCGCCGTGCCAGAGAGATATTGGAGGGTATTCTGCGGGAGAGCCGTCTGCCGCTGGTGCTGGACGCGGACGCGCTGAATCTGATAGCCGGGGACATGGGTCTGCAGCTTTTGGTTGCCGAACAGGGAAAGAGCGGAAGAGATCTGATCCTGACGCCCCATGAAGGGGAGATGGCCCGTCTCAGCGGCGGGAGTGTGGCCCAGATACGGGAGGACAGGGAGCATGCCGCCCGGACCCTTGCGCGGGATCTGCACTGCGTCCTGGTATGCAAGGGCGCCCGGACGCTGATCTGTCGGGAGCAGGGAGCCTGCTGTGTCAACCTGCGGGGGGACAGCGGCATGGGAACCGCCGGCAGCGGCGATGTGCTCAGCGGTATCATAGCCGCTCTGCTGGCCCAGGGGGCGGATGCCTTCACAGCGGCCAGCGTGGGGGTGTATCTGCATGGCCTGGCCGGGGAACTGGCGGCGGACCGGCGCAGCAGTTACGGCATGGCGGCGGGCGATCTGGCCCAGGCCATACCGTCGGTTCTGGGCGGCCCGGAATGGATGCAAAAATAGAGGAATGAGGTTGTTATGGATAGCAGAGAATGGGAATACAGCAGGGTGTACGCGCAGATAGATCTGGACGCGGTCAGGGCCAATCTGGAACAGATCGGCAGACGGACGGAGCGAACGAAGGTGTTGGCGGTGGTGAAATGCGACGGATACGGACACGGCAGCGTGCCCATTGCCAGGGCCATAGAGGATATGGACACAGTGGGGGGCTTTGCTACGGCCACCGCGGAGGAGGCGTTAGAGCTGCGGGGCGCGGGGATCGGGAAACCCATACTGATCCTGGGATACACATTTCCCTACGCCTATGAGGAATTGATACGCCGGGATGTGCGGATGACGGTATTTCGGGAGGATACGCTGGAGATTCTGGAGGAGACGGCGCGGCGAGTGGGCAAAAAGGCATATGTGCATGTGAAGGTGGACACAGGGATGGGCAGGATCGGGATCAGACCCTGTGAGGAGAGCCTTGCCTTCCTGCGGCGGATTGCCGGATCCGAATATCTGGAGTTGGAGGGGATCTTCACGCATTTTGCCAAAGCGGATGAGAGGGATATGACCTACACGCTGAAACAGACGGAGCGTTTTACGGAGTTTGCAGAGATGGTTCAGGCGGATTTGGGCAGGAGGATCCCCTGTCTCCATGTCTCCAACAGCGCGGGAATCGTCAGGCTGCCCCAGGCGCGGTTTGATATGGTGCGGGCAGGGATCATCCTCTACGGCCTCTGCCCCTCTGAGGAAATGGCGGGGGAGGCGGACTGGCTGCGGCCCGCGCTGTCCCTGCACAGCCATCTGGTCTATGTCAAGGCGGTGGAGCCGGGGCAGAGCATCAGCTATGGCGGCACTTTCACGGCTACGGAGCCCATGCGGGTGGGAACGGTGCCCGTGGGCTACGGCGACGGATATCCCAGGAGCCTTTCCTCAAAGGGCAGCGTTTTGATCCGGGGTAGGAGGGCGCCCATCCTGGGAAGGGTTTGCATGGATCAGTTTATGGTGGATATCACCGGTCTGCCCCAGGTCAGAGAGGGGGAACCGGTGCTGCTGCTGGGCCGGGACGGGCCGGAGGAGATAACGGCCCAGGAGCTGGGCGCGCTGTCCGGGAGATTCAATTATGAGTTGATGTGCGACTTAAGCCCCCGGGTTCCCCGGATCTATCTCAGAGCCGGAGACCTGATGTCCGTATAGGAGGAGCGGCAGAACTTCTCTACGCGTTTGTATACCTTGAGAAGAAATGGAAATACTCAGAGTAAATGATTAATTCGAGAGGTATCATAAAATGAAAAGAGGAGACATTTTTTACGCGGATCTGCGTCCGGTGATAGGTTCGGAACAGGGGGGGATCAGGCCGGTACTGATCATTCAGAACGACGTGGGAAACAGGCACAGTCCCACTGTGATCTGTGCCGCCATCACTTCCAAGATGAATAAGGCCAAACTTCCCACACATATCGAGCTGAGCGCACGGGAATACGACATGGACAAAGATTCCGTGATTCTGCTGGAACAGTTACGCACTATAGATAAAAAGAGATTGAAGACCAAAGTGTGCCATCTGGAGGGGGAGATCATGCAAAAGGTCAACAGAGCGCTCATGATCAGTCTGGAACTGGATACATAAAACGGACTGTTCCTTGACGAATAGAGCTAATGATGGTATGATTAACAACATCTGATATTAAACAGGACAAAGGAGTGATAGGAACATGGACGACAGTGGGCCCACTGCCAGTATAATTTTTGTGATCCTTGTATTGATCGATATGTTTTTCCATGGGTTCGGAGCGGCTGTGGAGCAGCTTAATCCCAAGGATGTGGAGAAAAAGGCCAGGGAGGAAAAGGACCGCCGCTCCCAGCGGCTGCAAAAGATCCTGGAGGATCCCACCAGATATGTGAACTCCATGCAGCTGGTGATCACGCTGAACAATGTGGTCATGGGTGGCGTTTATCTGGGGATCTGGCTCAGGGCGGTGAAAAATTTCCTGGCGGGTTTCGCCCAGCGCAGCCTGGCCGGGATCGTGACGGTTCCCCAGGCGGTGATCGCCGTATTTTCCGCGGTAGTCACGATGATATTCCTGCTGTACATACTGCTGACTTTCGGTGTGCTGCTGCCCAAGAAGATAGCCAGAAGACTGCCGGAGAGATGGGCTTATGCCAGCATTAATATCGTGTACGCGGTGATGAAACTGCTTACGCCTTTCACCGGGCTGGTGACGCTGTCCGCCAATCTGATCCTCAGGCTCTTCGGCGCCAAAAACGTGGGGGATGAGGCGGATGTAACCGAGGAAGAGATCATTAACATGGTCAACGAGGGGCACGAACAGGGCATTATTCAGGCCAGTGAGGCGGAGATGATCTCCAATATCTTTGAGTTTGGAGACAAGGAGGCCCAGGATATCATGACTCACCGGAACAATATCCTGGCGCTGGACGGTTCCATGCTGCTCAAGGACGCGCTGGATTTTCTGGCGGAGAGCAAAAACAGCCGCTATCCGGTGTATGAGGAAAATGTGGATCATATCGTGGGTATCCTCTATCTCAAGGACGCCCTGCGGTACCATCATACGGAGGATAAGCTGCATTGCAGTATCGGGCAGCTGGATGATCTGCTGCGGGAGCCGGTCTATATCCCTCAGACCAGAAATATCGACGAGCTGTTCCGGCAGATGCAGTCCCGCAAACTGCAGATGGTGATCGTGGTGGACGAGTACGGGCAAACCGCCGGGCTGGTGACCATGGAAGATATTCTGGAGGAGATCGTGGGCAATATCCTGGATGAATACGACGAGGAGGAGGATTTCATCGAGGAGACGGGAAATGACGAATATGTCATAGAGGGGAAGACGCCGCTGGAGGATCTGGAGGAGCGGTTTGATATTTCATTTGGGGAGACGGATTTTGAGACGCTCAACGGTTATCTGATCTCCAGGATGGACAAGATCCCCGATGAGGACGAGGAGTTTGAGATCTCTGTGGACGGGTATCATTTCAAGGTCCTGTCCGTGGAGAATAAGATGATCCACAGCGTGTTGGTGACCAGGCTGCCCCAGGAATCCGGGGCGGCGCAGGAAGAGGAGGCCTCCGGGGAGGAGGCGCAGTGACAGCAGGATAAGAAAGAGAGGAAAAAAGATATGTCAGGACATTCTAAATTTGCGAATATCAAGCATAAGAAGGAGAAGAACGACGCGGCGAAGGGCAAGATTTTTACCATCATCGGGCGCGAGATCGCCGTGGCGGTAAAAGAGGGGGGACCGGATCCCAACAACAATTTCAAGCTGGCTACGGTCATAGCCAAGGCCAAGGCCAACAATATGCCCAACGACACCATCGAGCGGGGTATCAAGAAGGCCGCGGGCGATGTGGGCAATGTGAATTATGAATATATCACATATGAAGGCTATGGGCCGGGAGGCACGGCGATCATAGTGGATACGCTGACGGACAACAAGAACCGTACCGCCGCCAATGTGCGGAGCGCTTTCACCAAGGGGCAGGGCAATATCGGCACCCCCGGCTGCGTGTCCTTTATGTTTGATAAAAAGGGGCAGATCATCATCGACAGAGAAGAGTGCGATATGGAGTTTGACGATCTGATGATGGCGGCGCTGGACGCGGGGGCCGACGATATCTCCGAGGAGGAGGACAGCTTTGAGGTTCTCACGGATCCGGACGCCCTGGAGACGGTGCGCAGCGGACTGGAGGCCGCCGGAGTGCCCATGGTCAGCGCGGAGGTTACGATGCTGCCCCAGAACTATGTGACGCTGACGGATGAGACGGCTGTCAAGAACCTGACCAGAATCCTGGACATTCTGGACGACGACGACGACGTGCAGAACGTATACCACAACTGGGACGAGTAAAGCAGCGAATCATCGGGAGCGCCGAAGGATCTTTACCCTTCAGAGCCATCGCGCAGCGATTTAAATAGGAGGATAAGGGATGGACAGACTGGCAATCGTAGTGCCCTGTTATAATGAGGAGGAAGTGCTGAAGATCGCGTCCGAGGCTCTGCGGAAAGTGCTGGACGATCTGGCTGCCAAGGACAAGATCGCCCGGGACAGCTTTATCCTGTTTGTCAATGACGGCAGCAAAGACAGAACCTGGGAACTGATCGAGGAGGAACACCGTCTGTTTCCCGATCAGGTGCGGGGCGTGAAACTGGCAGGCAATGTGGGCCATCAGTTCGCGCTGACAGCGGGACTTTTGACAGCCATGGAGCGCAGCGACGTGACGGTATCCATAGACGCGGATCTGCAGGATGACGTGGATGTGATCGAAGAGATGATCGATAAGTTTCACGCGGGCAATGACATCGTTTACGGCGTCCGCAGGGAGAGGAAGACGGACACTTTTTTCAAGCGCACCACGGCGCAGGCTTTTTATAAGCTGATGGCTTTGATGGGTGTGAAGACTGTCTACAATCACGCGGATTTCAGGCTGATGTCCAAAAGGGCGGTGGAACATTTTTCCCAGTATAAGGAGACCAATCTTTTCCTGCGGGGCATGATGCCGCTGATTGGTTATCAGACGGACAGCGTCTACTATGACAGAAAGGAAAGAGTGGCGGGCGAATCCAAATATCCGTTTAAAAAGATGCTGGCGCTGGCCTTCAACGGTATCTCGTCTTTCAGCGTCAAGCCCATCAGCATGATCCTGGGGCTGGGGCTGTTTATTATCATTTGCTCCGCGCTGGCAGCCGTGTATGCGCTGGTGTCCTATTTTACCGGCAGCGTGGTGCCGGGTTGGACCTCGCTGATCCTGTCCATCTGGTTCCTGGGCGGGTTGCAGCTGATGGCCGTAGGCATGGTGGGGCAGTATATCGGCAAGATATATATGGAAGTGAAACAGCGTCCGAGATATAATATCGAGAAGATATTGGAATGAAAGCGATCACAGGAACAGGCATAGACAGAGGGAACGTAGGATGAGTTATAAAAAGAATGCGGTAAGCTATGGAATATGGGCGCTGTATTTGACGGTTGTCGGCATCGTGCTGTCCTTCCTGGGCATGGCGGTGGGAGGGCAGGGCAACGGTATTCCCTATATGGCCCTGCTCCTTCTGGCGTTGGCCTTTGGAGCGCTGGCTCTGATCTATTTTCTGTCAAAAAAGATCGTGGACAGCGTGAAGATCAAAAAGATGGCTGCCGGTAAGGCAGCTCTGGTCGAGGCGATCCTGGTGGCCGTGCTTTTGCTGACCGGGATCGCGTTGCGGATTCTGCTGATCGGCGAAGCGGGGGAAGAGGCGGCCTATTACGAGGTGGCCAAGGTGACGGAGAACGGGATGCAGGTCCAGCTGGTGCAGGGCAGTATCTATTATTATCTCTGTCTTTTGAACGGACTTTTTCGCCTGGTGGGTAATAAATGGATGGCGGGGATCGTGCTGCAGATCGCGCTGCAGATGCTGGGGATCGGGATCTCTTATTTCGCGGTGCGGCGTCTGTCCGGCAGAGGTTCGGCGCTGGTGGCGCTGGTATTTCTGACGGTAGCGCCCGGCTCTGTCAGGGCCGGGATGACGTATTCTCCCAAGATGCTGTATTTTTGTATGTATGCGCTGATTCTTCTGATCATTGCGGGGTATATGTACCGGACCACACGCTCCGGTGGCAGGGTACTGACCTGGATCCTGGCGGTACTGTGCGGCGCGTTGGCGGGCTTTGCCGGATACACGGATATCGTGGGTTTTACGCTTGCGATTCCGCTGTTTGGCCTGCCCACGTTAAAACGGGAGGAGAGGGGGACGGTGCTGTGGGCGGCGCAGCTTTTTTTGGCTCTGATTGCTCTGGCGGGGACTTTCTGCCTGCTCACCTGGCTGGACGGCGCTGTGAGCGGCTCTGATTTCGGACGGGTGCTGGGCGCATGGGCCGATACATACCGCCTGAAAGGGGCGGATTATAATTTCATATTCCGGGAGGCGGGGTATGAGACGGTCGTCATGCTGGTGCTGATTTCGCTGGGTGTATTTACTTTTATGCGCCGTAAGAGCGAAGAGATGTTTTCTCCCTGGGTGATTACGCTGCTGTCGGTTACATTGCTGCGGGTACTGGGGATCGTGACGCCCAACATGAACGGCAGTTATCAGATGTATTTTGCCATGGCGGGGCTGGCCGGTGTGTCGCTCAGTGAACTGTTTGTTCAGGGCGGCGGCGTGGCGGACATACCTGAGGTGGTGGTGGAAGACCTGGACGAAATGTCGGCAGAGCCTGTAGCTGCAAGGCGTCGCCGGCTGCCGGCAGAGGCGTGGCCGCCGGAGCCTGCGGCCGGGGCAGCCCCCGCCGCAGATACTGCCCCGGCCCCGGCGAAAACCGAGCGAGAGCGGCAGCCTGAAAAGCCTGCCGGTCGCAGACATGCGAGAAAGCAAAAGCGGCAGATGGAAACGGATGTGCCGGTATGGGAATCCCTGTCGCAGGAGACGGCGGCGGATGGCAGAGACTCGGAGGTGAAAGAGGATATGGCCGGGAAAAAGCAGGAAGATGCGCAAAAACAGGTACAGTTCATAGAGAATCCGTTGCCTTTGCCCAAAAAGCATGTGAAGAAGGTCATGGATTATCCCATACAGCCGGAGGCCTCTTTGATGCACTATGACATCGAAGTGGATCCCGGGGACAATTTTGATTTTTAACGGGCGCCGGACGTCTTTGGAAGAATGAAAACCGTATATCTGGTTACGCTAAGAGAAGAACCGTTACAGGTTCTTTTCTTGATGTTTTACAAAAACAGTTATCCAGAGACGGAGGGATCGATATGAGCGGCGAAAACAAACGCATCGAGGAAGAGGAGCACCGCGACGAGCGCATTGAAAAGACAGGGCAGTTGACCTTGGATCAGAACGAGGAGCACAAAAGTATACATCTCCTGTCCATCATCGGCGAGATCGAGGGTCACGACAATCTGTCCGGCAACTCCAAGACCACGAAATATGAACATATCCTGCCGCAGCTGGCGGCCATAGAAGACAGCCGGGAGATAGACGGCGTGCTGGTGATCCTGAATACCATGGGCGGAGACGTGGAGGCGGGGCTGGCCATTGCGGAGATGCTGGCCTCACTGAGCAAGCCCACGGTGTCGCTGGTGCTGGGAGGCAGTCATTCCATCGGCGTGCCCATCGCCGTCAGCACCCGGTATTCTTTTATCGTGCCCACGGGGACCATGGTAATCCATCCGGTGCGGATGAACGGCACCGTGATCGGCGTGCCCCAGACCTTCGACTACTTCAAGCAGATTCAGGACCGCATCACCGGATTTGTGTGCAGCCATTGCGGGATCGGCAAGAAACGCCTGGAGGAGCTGATGATGGAAACGGGGATGCTGACCAAGGACGTGGGAACGATCCTGGTGGGAGACGAGGCCGTCAAAATGGGGATCATCAACGAGGTGGGCGGCATAGACAGGGCCGTGGCCAAACTGCACGATCTGATGCGGGAAAAGTCGGAAGAAACAAATTAAAGGATGACAAGCGGGGGAGAAAATGCTATAATACTGTTTGATCGTTTGGGGCCGGGAACGGGGCTCCAAACCCCCGGCTGAAAAAGGAGTATGATGAGATGGCAAATTCATCAGGCAGGAGGGCAGGCTCTACGGCGGGCGGACGCGGCGGGAAAAAGACGTCCGGCAGCCGTAAAAAGGGGAATGCCGCTACATATGATTATGAAAAGGAAAGCGAACTGCTGCATGAGATAGGACTGATCGTTTTTTTCATCGCCATGGTGATCTTGTTTTTGTGCAATTTTGGCATTATCGGTCCGGTGGGCAACGCGGTCAGCGGATTTTTGTTTGGTCTCTTTGGCGTGACGGCTTATGGGGTGCCGGTACTTTTGTTTGTAGCGGTGTCCTTTTGGTATGCCAATTCCGGCAATCCCAACGCTCTGCGTAAACTGCTGTCGGGGATCGCGCTGTTTTTGATGATTGGCGTGGTCTGCGAGCTTTTTGCGAAAAATATTCTTACGATGGAAAAGTATGATCTGAAACTGATATTTGAGACGGCGCGGGAGGGCCATAAGGGCGGCGGCGTCGTCGGCGGCAGCCTGGCCTATCTGATGCATCATTATCTGGAGACCATTGGCACTGTGCTGGTGGTGTTGCTCTGCGGCACGATCAGCTTTATCCTGATGACGGAGCGCTCCCTGATCAGCGGCGTCAGGAGCAGGGGTTCCCGGATGCTGGAGCGCACCAGGGAGGACAGCCAGCGCAGGAGGGAGTACGCGAGACAGCGCAGGGAGGAAGAGGAAGGGGAATATATAAGCCGCAGACAGCAGCGGCGGGAGGCGGAATTGCTGCGCCGCCAGGAGCAGGAGGAGACCAGACTCCGGCGGGAGGAAGAGCGGCGGCAGAGGGCTCTGGAGAAGGAGAATGACAGACAGCAGCGCCGGGAGGAGAGGGAGACAGAAAAGATCCTGCGCATGGACAGAAAAGTGTCCGGCGTAATCCTGGACACGGCGATCGCCCGAGAGAACGAGGAGCGCAGGCGTGACGATATCCATGAGATCATGTGGAACGAGGACGATCCGGAATACGGCTTTGAGGAGCCGGAGGAAGGGACGACGCCTTCGGAGGAGGCGTCCCTTGAGGAGCCGGGACAAAAGCTTTCCGGCAGCGTCTTTGACTTTGACAATATCCGCATTCGCAGTATGCACCAGCTGACCATAGACGAGGCTGCGGAGGAAGAGGAACCGGAGCAGTACTATTCGACCCTGGAGCCGGAGCCCGTCACACCGGCAAATCCTCTGCGGGAGGATCTGCATGGAACCGACGGTCCCGTGAGGGAGGAAACGCCGGTGGAGACGCAGGATATCAGGATACACAGGGAGGATATTCCTGAGCCGCCCGGGCAGAAAAACAGACCCACGGCCCGTCTGCGGGAAGAGGGGGAGAGCCGGGATACGGCGGCGCGGCCACTGCAGACCGCAGCGCCGAAGAAATATCGTTTCCCTTCCCTGTCCTTGCTGCAAAAGGGAAAAGCCGGGAACAGCGATTCCACCCAGGAACTGAAAGAGACAGCCATGCGTCTGCAGCAGACGCTGGAGAATTTCGGTGTGCGGGTCACGATCACCGATATCAGTCAGGGACCCAGTGTGACCCGGTATGAACTGCAGCCGGAGCAGGGGGTCAAGGTCAGCAAGATCGTGGGACTCACGGATGATATTAAGCTGAATCTGGCTGCTACGGATATCCGTATCGAGGCGCCGATCCCCGGCAAGGCGGCCATCGGGATAGAGGTTCCCAACAAGGAGAATATGGCGGTGGCGCTGCGGGATCTGTTAGAGAGCAGGGAGTTCAAGGATTTTTCCTCCAATCTGGCCTTTGCCGTGGGCAAGGATATCGGCGGCCAGACGGTGGTTGCGGATATCGCCAAGATGCCTCACATGCTCATCGCGGGAGCCACCGGCTCCGGTAAATCCGTGTGTATCAATACACTGATTATGAGCATTCTCTACAAGGCCCACCCGGACGACGTAAAACTGATCATGGTGGATCCCAAGGTGGTGGAGCTGAGCGTGTACAACGGTATTCCCCATCTGCTGATTCCGGTGGTGACGGATCCCAAAAAGGCATCCGCCGCTTTGCAGTGGGGCGTGGCGGAGATGACGGAGCGCTATAAAAAGTTTGCGGACTATAATGTGCGCGATCTGAAAGGATATAATAAAAAGGTGGAGTCCATGGGGGAAGGCGGCGATGGCGAGACGCCTGCCAAGATGCCTCAGATCGTTATCATCGTGGACGAGCTGGCGGATCTGATGATGGTATCCCCCGGCGAGGTGGAGGAGTCCATCTGCCGTCTGGCCCAGCTGGCCAGAGCGGCAGGCATCCATCTGATCATAGCCACCCAGCGGCCCAGCGTGGATGTCATCACAGGGCTGATCAAAGCCAATATGCCCAGCCGGGTGGCATTCTCCGTGTCCAGCGGCGTGGATTCCCGCACGATCCTGGATATGAACGGCGCGGAGAAACTGCTGGGTAAGGGAGATATGCTTTTTTATCCCCAGGGGTATTCCAAGCCCGCCCGGATACAGGGGGCTTTCGTGTCGGACAAGGAAGTGTCGGACGTGGTGGATTTTCTCAAAAATCAGGCTCTGGGCAATACCTATGCGCCGGATGTGGAAGAAAAGCTGAAGACCATGGGCTCCCAGGGGGCGGCCATGGGCGGCGGCGACGAGCGGGACGAGTATTTTGAGGAGGCGGGGCGCTTTATCATCGACAAGGACAAGGCCTCCATCGGTATGCTGCAGAGGGCCTTTAAGATCGGCTTTAACCGCGCGGCCCGGATCATGGAACAGCTTCACGACTATGGCGTGGTGGGGGAGGAGGAGGGCACCAAGCCCCGCAAGATCCTGATGAGCGCGGAGGAATTTGAGCAGCTGCTGGAAGAGTAGTACATATGGGTTAACAGAAGGAGACAGACTATGAAGACGGATATTCAGATTGCCCAGGAGGCGGTGATGGAACCCATCGCACAGGTGGCGGAGCGCATGGGCATTTCCCAGGAGGAGCTGGAGTTGTACGGCAGATATAAGGCCAAAATCTCCGATACATATCTGAAACAGATCCAGGGACGGCCCGAGGGCAAACTGATCCTGGTGACGGCAATCAATCCCACGCCTGCGGGAGAGGGCAAGACCACGGTCACGGTAGGGCTGGGAGAGGCCTTCGGACAGCTGGGAAAAAAGGCGGTAATCGCTCTGCGGGAGCCTTCCCTTGGCCCCTGCTTTGGTATAAAGGGCGGGGCCGCCGGCGGCGGTTATGCCCAGGTGGTGCCCATGGAGGATCTGAATCTGCATTTTACGGGGGATTTTCACGCTGTTACCAGCGCCAACAATCTGCTGGCGGCGCTGTTGGACAACCATATCCAGCAGGGCAATGAGCTGCGGATCGATACCCGGCAGGTGGTCTGGAAACGCTGTATGGATATGAACGACAGGGTGCTGCGCAATATCGTGGTGGGTATGGGAACTAAAGCGGACGGTGTGGTCAGGGAAGATCATTTTGTGATTACGGTGGCCTCGGAGATCATGGCGATTCTGTGTCTGTCCGCGGACATGGAAGATCTGAAAGCGCGGCTTGCCCGGATCGTGGTGGCCTACGATTACGAGGGAGCGCCGGTGACGGCTCAGCAGTTGGGGGCCGTGGGGGCCATGGCGGCGCTGCTTAAGGACGCCCTGAAACCCAATCTGATCCAGACGCTGGAACATACGCCCGCCCTGGTACACGGCGGCCCTTTTGCCAATATCGCTCACGGATGTAACTCTATCATTGCCACTAAAGCGGCGCTCAGGATGGCGGATTACTGTATTACGGAGGCCGGGTTCGGCGCGGATCTGGGCGCGGAGAAATTTTTTGACATCAAGTGCCGCAAGGCGGGTCTGGCGCCGGACGCGGTGGTGCTGGTGGCCACTGTCAGGGCTTTGAAGTACAACGGCGGCGTGGCCAAGAGCGACTTATCCGCGGAGAATCTGCAGGCGCTGGAAAAGGGGATCGTCAATCTGGAGAAACATATAGAGAATCTGCAGAAATACGGAGTGCCCGTGGTGGTGGCGCTGAACGCGTTTACGGCGGACACGGAGGCGGAGATTGAATATGTGGAACATTTCTGCCGGGAACGGGACTGTGAATTTGCGCTGGCTCGGGTGTGGGAGCAGGGCGGTAAGGGCGGCGTGGAGCTGGCAGAAAAGGTTTTGCAGACGCTGGAGGAAAAAGAGAGTCATTTTCATGTGCTCTACGAGGACAGTCTGCCGCTGCGGGACAAGATCCTGTGTGTGGCAAAGGAGATTTACGGAGCCGGGAAAGTGAATTTTGCCCCCGCCGCGTTAAAACAGTTAAAGCGCCTGGAGGAGCTGGGATATGGGCAGCTGCCGGTATGTATGGCCAAGACCCAGTATTCGTTGTCCGACGACCCCGCTTTGCTGGGCAGGCCGGAGAACTTTGAGATGAACATCCGGGAGGTATATGTGTCCGCCGGAGCCGGATTTGTGGTGGTGCTGACGGGGACGGTGGTGACCATGCCCGGGCTGTCCAAAAATCCTGCGGCCTATGGCATCGATGTAAATGAAGAGGGAATGATAACCGGATTGTTTTAAATTGGCGCAGCGCCGCGGCAATGCCGACGGTATGCGGGAAAGAGGTAGCGATGACACAGATCATTGACGGAAAAAAGATCAGCGCGGAAATCAAGGATGAGCTGAAGGAACAGGTGGCGGCCTACAGGGAGCGGGGGATTGAAATCTGCCTGGCGGTGATACAGGTGGGAGACGACCCTGCGTCCAGCGTCTATGTGCGCAACAAGAAAAAAGCGTGCGAGTATATCGGGATCCGGTCCCTGTCCTATGAATTGCCCGCCCGGACCACGGAGGAGGAACTGTTGTCCCTGGTGGAGCAGTTGAACGGGAGAGCGGATGTAAACGGCATTCTGGTACAGCTCCCTCTGCCGGAGCAGATAGACGAGGAAAAGGTGCTGAATGCCATCAGCCCGTTGAAGGATGTGGACGGTTTTCATCCCATGAATGTGGGCGCGCTGTGCATCGGAAAGAAGGGGTTTGTATCCTGCACCCCCGCCGGGGTGATACAGCTGTTGAAACGTTCCGGAATCTCCATAAGCGGCAGGGAGTGTGTGGTGGTGGGCCGCAGCAATATCGTGGGAAAGCCCATGGCGCTGCTCCTCCTCAGGGAGAACGGCACCGTGACGGTAGCCCACAGCCGCACGGAAGATCTGAAAACCGTCACCCGCCGGGCGGATATCCTCGTGGTGGCGGTGGGCAGGCCGCAGATGATCACGGAGGAATATGTGAAAGAGGGAGCGGTGGTCATCGACGTGGGCATACACAGGGACGCGGAGAACAAACTGTGCGGAGATGTGGAGTACGCGCGGGTGGCTCCGCACTGCAGCGCCATCACGCCGGTTCCAGGCGGCGTAGGTCCCATGACCATCGCCATGCTGATGAAAAACTGTGTGGAGAGCGTGGAGATCCAGCAGGGTTCTTTTGGTGAAAGGGCGGAATAGTTCTTATGAATTGTCCGAAATGTGGAACAAAAATAGAAGAAGGCTCGCTCTATTGTACTGCCTGTGGAGAGGATATCCATATTGTTCCTGATTTTGAATCGGAAGTGGAACAGAGTATGCAGGACACCCTGGAGCAGATCGCGGAAGAACTGCAGGATACCGCCGGAAAGACCGGGGACCGGAAGGATTCTCCCAGGCCAAAGAAAAGCTATATGGGATGGATCATAGGGATCTTTTTCCTGTTTATCATTGTTCTGGCCGGGGCGATCATAGGGGCCTGGTACCATATGGAGCATTCGGTGGAGTATCAGTTGTCCCGGGCGGCGCAATGCGTCGAAACGCAGGAGTATGAGCAGGCGGTGGAATACTATCTGCGTGCCCGGGAGCTTGGCAGTACGGGTCCAGAGACGGGTTTTGCGCTGGCGGACTGCTATTATGCCATGGACAATGTGAGCGGTTATGAGGGGCAGCTGCTGGCGCTGATAGACAGCGGAACGCTGGATCAGAAACAGCTGGAGAGGGCTTACGCGGGTCTGATCCAGTCCTACAGGACTAGAAATGATTACCAGACGATTGACAGTCTGTTGAATAACTGTGATAATGAAACTATCAGGAGCAGTTATCAAAATCTCCAGGCCAGGGCGCCGGAATTTGGATTTGAGGAGGGATATTATCAGGAGATCATCCCGCTTAAGCTCAGTTCCAACACGGCGGGAACCATCTATTATACGTTGGACGGATCCGAACCGGACGAGAACAGTACAGTCTATACTGCGCCGATCTTTTTGGACAACGGCGAATATACCGTCAAGGCGGTGTTTGTGAATCAGTACGGGCTGGTCAGCGATGTGGTGACGAAAAATTATCAGATTGAGTTGAAGATTCCCACCGCCCCGGATGTGGAAACGGCCAGTGGCGAGTACAGCAGTCCCACGCTGATAGAGGTGAATTGTGAGGAAGGCGAGACCGTCTATTATACGGTGGACGGCACGGTTCCCACAGATAAGTCCTCCAGGTATACGGGACCCATCCCCATGCCGCTGGGGGATTCCGAGTATTCTTTTGCGGTCATCGAGGAGGACGGGATCGTGGGCGAGGTGACACAGCGCAGTTACAGTCTGCAGCTGCGCACGGATGTCACGCTGGATATGGCTATCGTCGCGGTGTACAGCGAGATGCTGCGGACAGGCAGGATTCAGAGCCCGGAGGGATATGCGGGAGAGAACGGTATCTATCAGTACCAGTTTCAGTATCCGATGACCGTCGGGGAAGAGGATTATTACATCTTTGCGGAGCAGCATGTGGACGAGAGCGGCGGCAGTATCCGCACGGGCAGCTATTACGCGGTGCATATCTATACCGGGATTTGCTATAAACTGCTGCCGGATGAGAATAATAATTACAGCATAGTCGAGATCCCATAAAACTGTGGGAGTCTGTGGAACTATAAACAGCGGACATGGGAGCGGCGCGTAGATTTACTGTCCTGCCGGACGGGATGCTGCGAGTACTGCGGAGATGTCTGTGGGATAATGAGCAGGAGGAGAATATGTACAAGATTTTAAGAGCAGAGGAATTAACCACCAATATCTATCTGATGGAGGTGGAGGCGGAGCGCGTGGCGAAGTACTGTCAGCCCGGCCAGTTCGTGATCGTCAGGACGGACGCGGGGGGCGAGAGGATCCCGCTGACGATCTGTGATTACGACAGGGAGAAGGGAACCGTGACCATCGTGTTCCAGATCGTGGGCGCGTCCACGCAGATGATGGCCGGATTGGGCGAGGGCGACAGTTTCCACGATTTTGTGGGGCCGCTGGGCTGCGCGTCCGAGTTTGTGAACGAGGATCCGGAGAGCCTGAAAAACAAGAAGATTCTGTTTGTGGCAGGCGGCGTAGGCGCGGCGCCGGTGTATCCCCAGGTGAAATGGCTCCATGAGCATGGGATCGCCGCGGATGTGATCGTGGGCAGCAAGACCAAAGATCTGTTGATTCTGGAAAAGGAGATGGAGGCTGTGGCCGGGAATCTCTATGTGACCACCGACGACGGTTCCTATGGCCGCAGCGGTATGGTGACCCAGACCATCAAGGATCTGGTGGCGGAGGGAAAGCAGTATGACCAGTGCGTGGCTATCGGCCCTATGATCATGATGAAATTTGTCTGTCTGCTGACCAAAGAGTTACATATTCCCACCATCGTCAGCCTCAATCCCATCATGGTGGACGGCACGGGAATGTGCGGCGCCTGCCGTGTGACCGTGGGCGGCAAGGTAAAGTTTGCCTGTGTGGACGGGCCGGAGTTTGACGGGCATCAGGTGAACTTTGACGAGGCCATGACCCGTCAGCAGATCTACAGGACGGAGGAGGGAAGAGCCTTCCTGAAAGCGAAGGAGGGGGCGACCCACCACGGCGGATGCGGTAACTGTAACTGATCTGTAGCGGAATAAAAGTTCTGGCGAACTTATAATTAGGAGAGAAACGAGATGGATATTTTAAAGAAGGTACCTGTCAGAGAGCAGGACGCGCAGGCACGCGCAAAGAATTTTGAAGAAGTATGTCTGGGATATAACAAGGAGGAGGCCATGGAGGAGGCCAGCCGCTGTATCAACTGCAAGAACGCGCAGTGTATCAAGGGCTGCCCTGTGGCAATCAATATCCCGGGCTTTGTGGAGCAGGTGAAAAACGGAGACATAGAGGGAGCTTACCAGACCATCAGCCAGGCCAGCGCCCTGCCTGCGGTATGCGGGCGCGTATGTCCCCAGGAGAGCCAGTGCGAGGGCAAGTGTATCCGGGGCATCAAGGGCGAGCCGGTGTCCATCGGCAAGCTGGAGCGCTTTGTGGCGGATTATGCCCGGGAACAGGGAATCAAACCGGAGGGAGCCAAAGAGAAAAAGGGTAAGAAAGTGGCGGTGATCGGTTCCGGCCCCGCGGGCCTGACCTGTGCCGGAGATCTGGCGAAGATGGGTTATGAGGTCACAATCTTTGAGGCATTGCATGAGCCGGGCGGCGTGCTGGTGTACGGTATTCCCGAGTTTCGTCTGCCCAAGGAGGCGGTGGTGGCCAAGGAGATCGAGAATGTAAAATCTCTGGGCGTAAAGATCGAGACCAACGTGGTGGTAGGTAAATCCGTGACCATCGACCAACTGCTGTCCGAGGAGGGATTTTCCGCCGTGTTTATCGGATCCGGCGCGGGCCTGCCCAAGTTCATGGGCATCCCCGGAGAGAACAGCAACGGCGTATTTTCCGCCAACGAATATCTGACCAGAAGCAATCTGATGAAGGCCTTTGACGAAAACAGCAACACACCCATCATGCGAGGCAAAAAGGTGGCCGTGGTGGGCGGCGGCAACGTGGCCATGGACGCGGCCCGCACGGCCCTGCGGCTGGGAGCGGAGGTGCATATCGTGTACCGCCGCAGCGAGGAGGAATTGCCTGCCCGTGTGGAGGAGGTACACCATGCCAAGGAGGAGGGCATCATCTTTGACCTGCTGACCAATCCCACCGAGATCCTGGCGGATGAGAAGGGCTGGGTGACCGGTATGACATGTATCCGCATGGAGCTGGGTGAGCCGGATGAGTCCGGCAGGAGAAGGCCGGTGGAGGTGCCGGGTTCCGAGTTTACGCTGGATGTGGACACGGTGATCATGTCCCTGGGAACTTCCCCGAATCCGTTGATCTCCTCCACCACGGAAGGGCTGGAGACCAACAAATGGAAATGCATCGTGGCCGAGGAGGAGAACGGCAAGACCACCAAGGAGGGCGTGTACGCCGGAGGCGACGCCGTGACCGGAGCAGCCACCGTGATCCTGGCTATGGGGGCCGGAAAAGCGGCGGCAAAGGGGATTGACGAATACCTTTCCAGTGTGGGCTGACGGCTGCGTCTTACGCCCGGAAAAATCAAATACCCCGCAGCAAGCTGACAGGGTATTTGATCCTCGCGGCATTCGTCGAGATCCTTCGGACTTTGACTCATTGCTCGCGGGAATAAACAGGCTGTAAATTGCCGCATAAACAGTACAGGCGAGCGGCGGATCCCGCGGATACGTGGGAACAGATCAGGCAGATGTGGAGACAAATGAGAATACAGGGGTTATAGGAGGGGTTAGCATGTTGATATGTCCCAAGTGCAGAAATGAGTACAGAGACGGAATCACCGTATGCGCGGACTGCGGCTGTCAGCTGGTGCCGGAGAAGGAGCTTGTAAACAGGATCCCGCTCATCTTCGGGGGAGAGCAGGAGATGCTCCGGCTGAAAGAGTATCTGGAGTATAACGGATTTAAGGATATGGAGGTCGTCTATGATGAGAAGGAAGTCGTATACGAACTGCTGATCAATGAGAAGGATAAGCAGAAGGCCATCAAGGTCGGCTCCGTATTCATACAGCAGGAGCAGGCGCGGCAGGCTGAGGAGGCCGCCAGAATACAGCAGGAGAGGGCTCAGGAGGAGGCGGAAAAACCGCAGCCCCAGTGGTTCGGCATGGGCGAGAGCGAATCTGAGACAAAGGCGGGAGCCCATGCCCAGCCTGTGGTATGCCGTTCCTCGGGGAGATATCAGAACAAGTCGGAACAGGCCGCGGAGAACAAGTCCTCTGCCTGGACGCTGTTGGTGGTGGGCGGCCTGGGAATGGTGGGGCTGGTATTGCTGCTGACGGGCGTGCTGCCCATTCAGCTGCAGGGCACCAACCGATTTATGATCGGCGGTATCATGGGGGTCATGTTTGTGATCTTCATAGTCATGGGCTTTGTATCCCTGAAGAATTCAAAACAGTACGCCAAGGAGGCGGACTCCGAGAACTCCCTTAAAGGCACCATGGAGAAGTGGTGTGAAGAGAATCTGGAGGGAGCAAAGATTGACGCCGGGCTGCAGTTGTCCACTGTGCCCGAGGAGGAGTGGTATTTTCGGAGAACCGCTTTGCTCAAGGCCGTACTGAACCGCCAGTTTGTGAACCTGGATCAGGAATTTCTGGATCATTTTGTGGACGATATGTACGATACCATTTTCCCCGAGGGATGACAGTATTTCGGCAAGGGACCAAATCTCCCAAATAGACAGCCCGGAATAAAGAGACTGGGGACAGAGTAGACGATGAAGATTACAATCTTGTGCGTGGGAAAGATCAAGGAGAGCTTTTACCGGGAGGCTATAGGGGAATATGCCAAGCGTCTGAGCAGATACTGCAGGCTGGAGATTGTGGAGGTCGCGGACGAGAGGACGCCGGACAAAGCCTCGGAAACTCTCAGGGAGCAGATCATGGAGAGGGAGGCCGAACGCCTGCTGTCCCGTCTGGAGGAGGGGGCTTATGTCTGTACGCTGGAGATTCAGGGCAGGCGGTATACCTCCGAGACGTTTGCGCAGATCATAGACAGGGCGGGACTTGGCGGGCAGAGCCATATCGTCTTTGTGATCGGCGGTTCTCTGGGACTCCACGAAAAGATACGAAAACGCGCTGACCTGGCGATCAGCTTTTCGGATATGACCTTTCCCCACCAGTTGATGCGGGTGATTCTGTGCGAACAGATCTACCGGGCCTATCGGATCATCTGCGGCGAGCCGTATCACAAGTGAGTGAAAAACAGATAATTTTTATATATCCCATGAGAGCGTAGGACTTTCATGGGATATTTTTTACATTTATTTACAATTTCATCCTTGACATGTGTAATAAAAAATGCTATCTTGTGTAACAAGAAATGCTAAATCCGAAGCATGTGAAAGGAAGGTACAGGTTATGAGTTGTCACGATATAGGACATGGATTGAATTCTGTTGCTGAGTTGATCTGCGAAATGTTTGATGCAGGAGAAATCTCAAAGGAAACGGCGGTGAAAATATTCCGAAGACTACAGCGAGGCGTACATTGGTGTGATGGAAACGAATATGAGGCGATAGAGTGCATTTCAGATCGCTGTGGCATTTGTTTGGAAAAGCTGAAAAAGGGAGAAATATTATATCCGCCTTATTTTCAAGTAAAGAAGGAACACCCGGAAGCGGCGACCGACTATCTGTGTGAGGAGTGTATGTTGAAACTGTATGGGGAGGAAGGAAAGGCGAAAATGCTCAAGGTATACAGCGAGGAACGATGCAAAGTGGAATAGGGTAAAGCGAAATAAGTTCACAGCTTATTGTATTTTGCCGGAACACTGTGTATAATAGACGTAAGAGATAGCAACGGCAATAAAATACACAGCGTTTTCCGGCAGATTTTTTGGAAAGAAGACAGGTAAAGGAATGGAAAACGTGGAAAAAAAACAGACTAAATGGGAAGATTTGGGCATATCCAATGATTTCCTGTTTGGGAAAGTCATGCAGGACGCAGAGCTTTGTAAGGAACTGTTACAGAGGATTCTGCCGGATATGGATATCGACCATGTGGAATATCCGGAACTGCAGAAGACCATAAAGGAAGATTTTGACGCAAAAGGCGTGCGGCTGGATGCATATGTAAACGACGGGGAAGGCACTGTATACGATATCGAAATGCAGGCTGCTACCTCCAATCTATTGCCAAGGAGAACCAGATACTACCAAAGCATGATTGATTTGCAGCTGGTGGATAAGGGTCGGGATTACGATACACTGAACAATAGTTACATTATCTTTATCTGTTTGTCGGATCTGTTTGGAAAAGACCTTTATGTGTATACTTTTGAAAATACCTGTAAAGAAGATTCTACGGTTATTCTAAATGATGGGGCAAAAAAGATTTTTCTGAATGCCGATGGAAAAAGGGGAGCGATAAGCAAGGAACTGAAAGCATTTTTGGATTATGTGGCAGGCAAGTCGTCGGAAGACATATTTGTAAGGAAACTTGATTCTGCTGTGAAGGAAGCGAAGAAAAACCGGGAATGGAGGCACGAGTATATGACGTTGTTGATGCGCGACAGGGAAAACCAGAAGATTGGCGAAGAAATAGGAAAAGAGATCGGAAAAGAGATCGGCAGGATCTTTGGAGCAATATCAATGGGAAAAGACTTAGGTCTTTCAGATGAAGAACTTATAACGAGGCTACGGTTGAAATTTGATCTGACAGAAGAGCAGGTAAGAACATATTTAAAAGAAGCAGAGTAATTGGTTTTGGGCGAAAACAGATAATATCATAAAATACCCCATGAGAGAGCAGGGCTTTCATGGGGTATTTTATTGGTATTCATACTTGACGTGTGTAATGAAAAATATTACTATATGTGTAACAAAAATACCGCGGTGGAAAATATGATCAAAGAAACATACGCAAAATGCTATCGGTTGAGTGAAAAATATAACGGGTATATCAGTACGTCCGAGTTGCTGAGAGAGGGGCTGACCAACAGACAGATCGCGCAATTTGTTTCCTGTGGTATGCTGGAAAAAGTGTGTTATGGGATCTATTGGTTTAGCTGTGCCGACTATTCCAAGCCCTGCGATTATAAGGCGATCGAGATATGCCGAAGTAACCCCAGGGCAGTGATTTGTGCGGACAGCGCGTGTTTTTATCAGGGACTCATTGAGACGGAACCTCCCGCTGTCTCGGTAGCTACCCGAAGAGACGACAGGAGCAAGATCGCAATGAGTTTTCCTGTGACGAGGCACTATTATTCGGGGAACGGTTTTTCTGAACATCAGAAAACCGTAAATACAGATTTTGGACAGTATGCGGTTTACGATATAGAGAGGAGCGTCTGCGATTGTATCCGTTTTAAAGATACGATAGACGACGATATATTCTGTTTGGTCATCGAGCGCTACAGGCAGCAGGAAACGGCAAAAGACAGGCTTATCTGTTATGCGGAAAAGCTGCATGCGTTAAATCAGGTGAAAAAGTATATATGAAAACTCTTGTGGACAGGGACATATGGGTATGGACGGTGGAGGGTGAAGTGATCGGCAGGAGCGACGAGCTCTCCAGGGAGGAGATAGATGATCTTATATACAACGAAAACAGCGAGTGGGAAATAGCGGGGACAGGTGTTGAACGTTGTATAATAACGGCCTTACGACGGATTTCAGTATTTATGGGGAGCCATAGACCTTACAACGGCTATTGGAACGAAAAAGGGAGGTGAACCGATGCTACAGCCATATGATCTGATGGAACAATTGCTGTCTGCCATAGAAGATCACATTACGGAGACAGTAACGATAGCAGACCTGTCAAAAAGATTCTATATTTCGGAGATTCATTTACAGCGCCTTTTTAAGTTTGCTTTTGGGACTCCTCTTGCCGGGTATATTCGGTCCAGAAAGTTGGCCGCCAGTGTGGAAAAACTGTTGAAAACGGACTATCGTATTATTGATATTGCGAATGAATACGGATTCACCCATGAACAGGCATATATACGCGCCTTTAAAAAAGAGTACCGGATCACTCCCGGGGAACTGCGACGATCGGGAACGATCATCAAAGTATTTCCGCCGCTGCAGATTTTTCCCGAGAATAAATTGCCGAACGGAGCGATGTTTGGGCCGGAGATTGTTATGGTTCCACAGTTTCGGGTGATAGGAAGGCGCTTTGAGGTGCCCTTTGACCAGTCGGTGGAACTTCCGCCCAAGCTTGCGAAAAGATTTTGGGAGGAAGACCGTTTGAAGATTGATAATATTGCGGAAAAAAATGTCTATTATGGGATAACCCGCATCGTTGACATAAGGGAGGGTTACTCTCACTATTTGCCCTCTGTCAAAGTAAATGACATCTCCCAAGTACCGGAAGGCATGATGGCGGACTGTTTTCCCTCCGGCATGTGTGCCAGATTCCACTACATCGGAAAACATCATTATTATGATATCAATGCGGATATGGCCAGAGGCATGTATGACGCGATCTGCGATTTTGCGAACAGGCAGGGGAAGAAATATGAGACGCAGAATCAGAAATTATATTTTGAACGTATAAGCGATGAGGATTATGACGGGACATACTGTCAAATGGAATGGTTTACGCCCATACGACATTTATGATATAAATGGTTCATTTGCCTGATGTGGATCGTGTTAAACTAATAATACCTTACATATGTGGCACCCTCTTTTTAGCGGACAGGGAGGATCGCCGTATTCCTAGCGGAGCTATGACAGCGGGCCACAGACGAGAATACACGGAAAGGCAGGGGCATTACATGATTGAATTACCGGAGGTATATGTTTTAGCAGAGCAGATAAACAGGACAATAGTGGGGAAAACGGTGAAAACCGTGATTGCCAATGCGGTTCCTCACGGATTTGCACAGTTTTCAGGAGATCCATCCCGATATCCTGAACTGTTGGAAGGAAAAAAGATCTTGGGAGCCAGTCCCGATACAGGAACCATGGATATCTGGGACTGTAATGTGGAAGTGATCTGCGGAGATATGCTCTTATCTCTCAGTACACCCATGAAATATTTAGAGCCGGAGGAGAAATTGCCGAAATCTCATCAGCTACTACTTGTATTTGAAGACGGCTCCCGAATGTGTTGCACGGTGCAGATGTGGGGATCCATGCTCTGTGTTCCCTATTCAGACAATCTGCCGAGACGGCAGCAGGGACCTAACCCGCTGACGGATGGTTTCAATGAAATTTATTTTGATATGATGTGGAGCCGGGAAAAACCTACACTTAGCATAAAGGGTCTATTGGCCACGCAAAAACGGATTCCGGGTCTTGGAAACGGCGTATTACAGGATATCCTGTTCCGGGCAGGGATTCATCCGAAGAGAAAACTTCAGTCTATTGGGGAGGAAGAAAAAGCGAGACTGTATCAGAGTATCAAAGCAACATTGAAAGAGATGAGAGACTGCGGAGGCCGGGACACGGAGAAGGATCTGTTTAACCGTCCCGGGGGATATCGCACCATATTGTCGGCAAAGACCATAAAGCACCCTTGTACAAGATGCGGAGGTACTCTGGTACGTGAATCTTATTTGGGCGGAAATATATATTACTGTCCGGTATGTCAGAGAGAACGGGAAAACAGGGGATAGGCGGCAAAGAGTGAATGCGTAATAACGACGGAGGAAGAAAACATGGGAGATACCACAATAAACTATGAAGAACTGGGATTCGGATTTCACACGTTCAAAAAGGAAATATGCGCGGAGCTGGGAGAAGCGTTTTGGGAGACGCTGACGGCAGATATTGTTTTGCCGGATATGGACACAGAGTGTAAATGTAAGTGCCATAATATGTATGTGTTTATGGAAAGACTGAAAGAGATGGCTCCCGGAGAAACGGCGGAAAAAATTCTACGCAGGGTGAGACATGGCTTGCATCCTTCGCAGGTGTCCCAAGTCCGTGAGGAGTTGCTGGCGACAGGCGACTTGGACGCTTTTCTCTGTAAATCCAAAGAGGATACAATGGCGTATTTCGTCCAACTGAATAAGGAAAAGAAAGATTTTTACGGGCAGGAGATCACAGATGAGGTACTGGAATTTATCAGACAGAATCCGGCCATGCTGGCTCCTGTCCGAAGAGGGAACAAGCTGCTTTGTATGGCCTTTCCCTATAATATGGCAGAATATTTAAAGGCGGAGGATGAGGTCATGAAACGTTATCATGCCTGTCATTGTCCCTTTGCAAAGGAGTCGATCCTGTCAGATGCAACGGTTTCCCCACTTTTATGCCATTGCAGTCAGGGACATGTTATGAATTCCATGGAGGCTCTTTTCGACAGGGAGTTGGAGGGCAGGCCGATACGCTCTGTGTTAAACGGTGATCTGCGCTGTGAATATGAGATCGATATACCGGAGGATATCATGGAAAAATATGTGCGGAGCAGGGAGAAAAGTATTGTGGCCGCCAATTATTTTCGCTATTACCGGGCCTTTTCCCTCTCAGGGATCGTCGACTGGCACCAGGGGCCGGTGGAGTGGATCATGCCAAAGGAAGGAGAAAAGGGGCCGTCTCTGGCGTTTCATATCAATCTGGATGAACAGGAATGGGAGAGGGAACTGCCGGCTCTGATAGAGGGGATCAAGGCGGGCAGAGTGCCGTCGAGATGGATTGTTACACCGGATGACCTGCCCGGAGATCTCATTGAGCGTCTGGAATCTGTGGGATTTCAGAATCTTTCGGCAGGGGGGACTGAGCCGGGGATGTTACTGTATGAGCATGAGTTCCGGTCCTGCTTATCCTTGGGAGATACTATGCGCATAAAGAGAGTCCGAACCAGAGAAGAGATGAAGATCTGGGTGGATGTGGTGAACACTGCCCTGCATGGCTGGGAGATGATAGACGCCGAGCATTATTATGTGTGGGTGGAGCGTGAGGACATAAGGCTGTACCTGTGTGAGATGGACGGCGTAGCGGTCTCCACGGCGGCCACGATCCGTACTGGAGATGTGGCGTCTCTGGAATTTGTATCTACGTTGGAGGAGTATCGCAGGAGGGGAGCGGCTGCCGCGGTAAGCTCCCGGGCGCTGGAGGAACTCTTTGCGGACGGTGTGCGCGCCGTCACTCTGAGTGGCGCCGAGGAGGCCCTTGTACTGTATAAAAATCTCGGGTTCAATGAGTGCTTTGAAAATGTTATCATGATGTATGGTTGCTGAATTGTTAGCATTGATATTTTCATGCGTGTCAGCGATACAAAGGAATCGCCGCGGAAAGGGAGTAACGATCATGGGCATTTTACTTGCAGGGTCCGGGGAGGCAGACCGTAATACAGTGAAAAAAGTACAGGGGTCAGCGGACTGGCAGGGGGACATTCTCTTGACCGGGTTCGAGGGCACATCCGCTGAACTGCTTGTAAAAAAAGCGGTCTATAAGTCGCTGATACTGCCCAATGACAAGGTATTGGACGCTCAGATCCTTTTTGCAGAGATCGGGCGGCGCAGCTACAGGTATGTATTCAGCTTTGGGCAGAAACCTGTTATCCGGGATAAAGTATACCTTGAAACTGTCGCCAGAAACAGAGACGGCATGATCCGCACGGATTTCGCATACGGAAAATTGCAGGATGCTCTCAAGGCGGAAGACTTAGAGGTTCGGATTTCCGATAACGCCGGAACCTCGTTTTGCAATGCGCTGTATTGGAACGCGCTTGCCTGTATCCGTGATCAGGCGTTGGAGACAAAGATGATTTTTGTGCATATTCCGTTTTGTAAAAATATGACGGAGATGGACAGCTTTTTTGACAAAGTACTCAAGGCGGTGGAAAACTGCTGCCGGGTGGCAGTATCGGAGGCTGCCATAGGGGATCTTTACAGGCGCATTTAAACATATATTTTGGATGACATATCATGTAGAACCGCTGAAGGAAACAGTACAGACAGCGGTTCTACGCTTATTGTATTTTACCGGACAGTTGTGTATAATAGAAAAAGACATGAGGGCAAAAGGGGATTTTCCGGAAAACCGGGTTGAAAAACAGTTTAGGCCTTGGATTTATGGAGAATCTGGATTACAGGTATCAGCCTGACGTGAACGACGATTATCTGTGTCCGGATATTATGGTGGTCTGTGACCGCAGACATCTGAAAAGCGGCGCATACAGCGGAGTTCCCAAGTTTATTGCCGAGACAGTGAGCCAGTCTACTGCCAGGAGAGATAGATCAGAGAAAAAAGATATCTATGAAAAGTGGGGGTAGAAGAGTACTGGGTGGTGGCTCCGCAGGGAAAAGTGAAAGGAAGAGTGCTATGTTACATACGATAGAATTTAAAGACAGGAAAAACAGGATATCCTGTTATCTGCCGGAGGGCTCCCTGCCGGATAAAAACGCTGTGGAGGAGCTGCACCGGATGACGGCATTGGAGGAGACTGTGGCGCAGTTGGCGGCGCTGCCGGATTTTTTTCAGAGGGGAGAGCCCCGGATTGAGAAAATCATTCTAACGCCGGATTTTCACAAGGGCGCAGGCATCCCCATCGGAACCGTGATGCTCACAAAGGGTTTTGCGGTTCCCCAGGCTATGGGAAATGATATCAACTGCGGCATGCGCTTTTATACTACGGATCTGTCAGAGGAGCGTGTGCTGGACAGACTGCCCGAACTGACCGGGGAGATCCGTCATATCTTTTTTGAGGGCGGCAGGCAGATTCCTATGACGGGGCGGCAGCGGGAGGCTTTGCTCCGCTATGGCCTGGAAGGGCTGCTGGAAACATATCAGGACAGTCAAAAGAGCGGTCTGTGGCGGTATTATCGGTCCGAGGAGCAGGAAAAATGGCTGCGCCGCACCGTGTTCAGAGGGAGTCTGCAGACCGCGGATGCGGAGGGGCTGGAGGATTTTATCGGCGAATACGGACAGTTAAGCTATGACGACCAGATCGGAACCGTCGGAGGCGGCAACCATTTTCTGGAGGTGCAGCGGGTCGCCGAGATCTATGACGGGCAGACTGCCAACGCATGGAATATCAAAAAGGGAGCCGTGGCGGTGATGCTGCATTCGGGTTCCCTGACTATAGGACATCACAGCGGGCTGCTGGGCCGCAAGATCTGTCAGGAGGTCTACCCGGGGGGGCTGGCCCATCCGGAGAATAAGATTTATCTCATACTGGAGAGGGACGGGGGCCCCTGGGAACGTTTCTGGTCCGCCGCAGGGAATGCGGCCAATTTCGGTTTTGCCAACCGTCTGTTTTTGGGCTTTATGATCCAGGACGCCATGACCCGGGTGCTGGGGGCGTGCGGGATGGAGTTGCTCTATGACGCACCCCATAATTTTATCTGGAAAAAACAGATCGGCGCGGAAAAGTATTATCTGCACCGGAAAGGGGCCTGCTGCGCCGGGGGCTGCGAGGAGATGACGGACACGGAGTTTGCCTGTTACGGCGAACCGGTGATGATCCCCGGTTCCATGGGCAGTTCCAGCTATCTGCTCCGCGGTCTGGGGAATCCCGACTGCCTGTGGAGCGCCAGCCATGGGGCCGGGCGGCAGAAATCCCGGGGGGACGCGATCAGGGGCAACGACGAGGCGTTTCGCCGGTTTATGGAGCGTTTTCACATCATTACGCCCATTGACCCGGATCGCAACGACTTAAAGGGCAGAAAAGACATATTGAAAAAATGGGAAGAGTCGATCCGGGCGGAGGCGCCCTATGCCTACAAGGATATCGACGAAGTGATCCGGGCGATCGCGGCCCACGGAATGGCCGCGCCGGTGGCTCGGATGGAGCCGATCTTTACCGTGAAGGCATAATATATTTTTACGGCGATCTGACAGGACGGGCAGAAGACAGTTTCACAATTGACTGATTAAAAGTAAGAATCGGAAAAGGAGGAGCAGAGCATGGAGTATATTTATGAGATGCCGGAGGATATGATGCGGGAGACCGATCGCCGCGGGGAAGTGAGACGGTTTATGTACGATACCCAGACCTACGGTGAAAAGGAGAGCCGCCCGCTGCGCAAGGGCGCGTGGGTGTATCTTCCCTGGGGATACGATGAGGGGAAACAGTACGATATCCTGTATCTGCTCCATGGGGGCGGGGTGAACGAGGACTGGTGGTTAAAGACGTTTCCCGACACGGTCTTTATGCTGGACAATATGATGGAGCGGCAGATCTGCCCCCCCTGTATCATTGTAACCCCCACCTATTACCGGGGGGAGGATGAGGACAGGAATGCCGAATACATCACCGAACACTTCTGCCATGAGCTGCGCCGGGATCTGATCCCCGCCGTGGAATCGGCATTTGCCACCCATGCCCGGGGAGACGTCAGCGAGGAGGGACTGGTCAGAACGCGCTCGCACAGGGCGTTTGCGGGGCTGTCCCTGGGCTCTATGACCACCTACCGGGCCGCCCTGTACAACAATTTTGACCTGTTCTCCTGGTATGGCCCGTTTTCCGGGTGCTGCGGCCCCAAGGGCGACCGGGACGCGGAGGTGGAGCGCATCGTCAGCGCGCTGGCGGAAGGGGAGCGCAGGGGACTTAAGCTGGATTATCTGTTCTGCTGTAACGGCGATCAGGACATCGCCTATGCGGAGCATCGGGAGATTATGGACAGGGCGCTGCCCCGGTGTCCCCAGCTGATTCCCGGCAAAAACTACGACTTTTATACCATTCCCGGAGGAGTTCACGATATGAAAGCCTGGCAGTTGGATCTCTACCATGCTCTGCAGGTGTTTTTCCGCAAAAGACCGGAATGATTTTCAGACGCAGATGCGCGGCGGAGGTTGGAGAGCGCCCCGGGTCAGGCAGGACCTGTCACGTAGCGCCCACAGTTCGGGTAAGCGGTAAAGACGCGCCATGGGAGATATGATATGCCCATCAAAATATAGATGAACCGGAGGATCGCATATAAAAAAACAAAATATTATGCCGAAATCTATTGTGACAGAACCGTCGCTAACATGCCCGGATGGCCTGGCAGCGTCAGGGAGGGAAACTATGGCAAAGGATACTCGTCTGATCAATATTTATCTTAAGATACACAATAAGAGAACGCTGACTATGGACGATCTGGGCTATCTGGCCAAGTATGACCCGGAGTGTTTTGAAAAGACCTGCAAAAATATCGTATATAAGATTCCTGAGATCAAGTCCATTATGGAACCGGATACTTCGGAGATCTTGGAGTACGCCCCGGCTCCGGAACAGGAGTCTTACGAGTGGCAGAGCATCGAAAAGATCCTGGAGAATCTCAAACGTCTGGAAATCGAAGAATTTCCGGTGGCGGATATCGACACGGACACGGTAAAGAGCCTGCTGGGCAATCTCTATATGGAAATGTTGTTTCCCCATAACGATAAGTACGCCTTTGTAAATATGGCGGACAGCAGCGACGTGTCTTTGTTTGATAAAAAGATATAAGGGGCAGCAGATTCTTGCGTTTTATGCGTTCTGCCCTATCTGCATATGGACGACTATGTATACAAATGGGAGACTGTGGCATGAAAGCGATTATCACTGATTTGGACAGAACCCTGCTGCGCACGGACAAATCCGTGTCGGAATACACATGCGGGGTCTTAAAGAGATGCCGGGAGAGGGGTATATTCCTCATGGCGGCCACAGCCCGCCCGGAGAGAGCCGTCACAGAATATCAGAGGCAGATCGGATTCGACGCGGTGACGACTTTGAACGGCGCAAGGATCCTTTTACCCGGCGGCGCGGAGGAAAACGGCATTTCGCCTCGCAGCGCGGAGGCCATTTTGAGAGAAGTGACCGCTATGCCCCGTGTGACGCTGTCTCTGGAGACGGGGGAGGGCATCTTTTCCAATGTTCCCATTCCTGAATGGAATGCCGTCGTGTTTGAGGGCTTTCCCGCCCTGCCCACGCAAAGCGTCATTTATAAGATCCTGCTGAGCAGGGAGGGGGGCACGGTGGGTGTGATACAGCCGGAAGTGGAAAGGGCGTTGAGGCCGGATACCTATATGACGGTGGCGGATGGAAAACTGATTCAGATCATGAGCACCGCCGCTACAAAGTGGAACGGCATCAGAACCATGCTTCGGTGGGCGGGCGTCGATCCCGGAGAAACCGTTTATTTTGGCGACGACAACGATGACATAGAGCCGATAAATAACTGCGGCCTGGGCGTGGCTGTCTCCAACGCCATAGGGGAGGTTCTGGACGCGGCGGATATCGTGGCGGACAGCAACGATCAGGACGGTGTGGCGCGCTATATAGAGAGGAACCTTTTATTCACCGGAGAAACGCTTAGTCAGGCACTGCAAAGAGTTCTGCATCCGGCGGGTAATAGGTGAACGCCATAAAGCAGACAAACAGAACGCATACCAATACGCACAGCAAAAAAGTATGCGACTCCAGTTTACAGGATACCGTGAACTTATAGAAAATCAGGAAGGCAGTCAGTACACTTACAATAAAGATCCCAATATCCAGGATAAAAATATCTTTTCCCAGTATCCCGGTATAGACATAGAACAGTACCGGGATCAGCAATGTGCCGGCCAGTATCCCCATACAGAGCGCAGAGGTAATACAGGGACAGTCTTCCTTGAATCGGTAGATCATAAACAGCCCGTACAGCAGCATGGGGAAAAACACCAGTTTCATATGTTCCCAGACGGATTCGCTGACCGGTGTGAAAAGTCCCACTATATAATTGCTGCCGGACCATTCGTACAGAAAGTGGGCCAGTGTTCCTGCCAGAAGAACACATATTGTCCCGATGATCGTATATTTCCTGATAGGTTGCATGATACTCCTCATATGTACCGCATATTTTCGCGATACCACGTATACTGAAAGCAGTGTTTCATAAGACAGTATATGTCAGGGGAAATTTTTTATGCGCAAACAGAGCGTTTCATTGACAGCAGGGACGGAATAGACGGCAAGCGGCGGATTCAGAGAGACAAGTTTCCGGGCAGCAATATGTAAGTAAGGATCGAGGAGAATATGAAAAAACACATAATCATAGCCGGGGTACCCCGGGCAGGAAAAAGCACGGTTTCGCAGATGATAGCGAAACGGTTCGGATATCAGCATATCAGTATGGACTGTGTTATCGCGGGGATTGAAAAAGCATTTCCGGAGACAGGGATTGACACAGAGGCGGCGGTAGAAACCCGGGACAATCTGGAATATATCAGCTCCAGGATGGCACCGTTTATCAGAGCCATGATGGACAGCGGGGAATACGACGAATGCGATTATGGCATGGTGATCGACATATTCCAGCTATTGCCCCGGGATTACAGGAAGTATATAGACAGCGGGATCTGCGATATTTACTATTTTATCACATCCGATATTACCCCCCAGGAGAGATATGAGATTCTGAAACGGTATGATACCCCCAGAGATTATACATATTATCACTCGGAGGAAGATAACTATAAGGATTGCGAGGAAATAGTGGAGATCAGCAAAATATTTAAGGAGCAATGCGAGGGCTGCGATATTCCATATTATGAGACGGCTCGGAACAGAGAGCGGGTGTTGGAAGATTTTGTGACCGACTTAACCGCAGGTTGAGTTCTGGGCTTTGCCGTTAAACTTCCGGGGTATTGTTTAGTCAGTTCTACATACGTACAATGGTAGTATCAAAAAAAGGAGGACTGAATATGTTAGACAATGTTAAAACTGGAGAACAGATTGCACGACTGAGAAAAAACAGGGGACTGACCCAGGAAGATGTGGCCGGGCGGCTGTGTATCAGCCCTCAGGCGGTCAGCAAGTGGGAGAATGGACATACGATGCCGGAACTGTCCGTTCTGGTGGAATTGGCAAAGCTGTTTAACTGCACCGTTGACGGGATTCTCTTTCCCAACGTCCCGCCCGCAGCCAATGCCAATTTTGAACAGATACTGCTGCCCTATGCTCCTATCGGAGATTTTGCCGGCAGAAGATGGCCTCGCAGTATGGGGAAACCTGCCGTTCTCTCGGCCCTCAAGCTGTTTATGGGCCTTGAAAAGCGCAGGGATTCCATGAATCGGCAGATCAACGACGACGCCGAATATATTCTCCAGGGTGCTTTTTCCGGTATCTGTTTCGGGTATTCCTGGGGAGAGACTGACGCGGCGTGGCAAAACTGTCTCGGCGTATACGGACTTACCGGGGAGACGCACAGCAGGAGGGACTGCTCGGAAGAAGAATATATTGCTCTGGCGGTGGACAATATCTCCAGCGGATATCCGGTGGTCGTTCTTCCGGAAGAATACGCCGATATGATACTGGCGACGGGATTTTCCCACCGGGGAAAAGTGCTGAAAGGCATTTCTTTTCTGGACGGTGATGACGACAAGAACTCCGTCATGTCTTTTGGACAGCTGCAAAGCTTTTCCCAGTGGTATGAGCGCAATGCGGAGTTGCTGCTTATAAAGCCTGGTCAGAAAATCGATTCTGTGGCGGATAAATGCAGGGAGGCCCTGGAAAAAGGGTATTCTCTTTTAAGCAATACGGTTCATCGGTTTGACGAGCCGCTTGTGGGATACGGCCTGGTCATATATGATAATTGGTGCGAGGAACTCAGAGAGGAAAACCGGCGGGAGCTTGCGACCATTGAGTGTATGTTTCCTCATATTTTCATACATTATGAGGGCAAGCTCCGCATCAAAGAGTTTCTTGAACTCTGTATGCATACGCTGGAGAATGTGGAGGAAAGAGCATTTTTGACAGCCATATCCAAGTATGAGGAAATGCTGGCCATCTGTGAAAAGTGTCTGCATGAGATCCTGCCAAAGACGCCCTCTACTGTGGAAGAGGCCACTTCCCAGCGACAGGCATACATCGGTATACTGCAAAGGTGCAGGGGACTGGAGGAGGAGGCTTTGAGCGCTCTGGAGCCGGTTATGGCCAGGTAGGCATCGGTGCGTCTAAGCCGACGGAGGGGTATGGAAAAGATACCCCTCCGTATACTAAAAAGGGTTTGCCATTAAAGAATTAAGATTTTGGTAAATATGGGCAGAAGGAGAAGATATGCGTATATTACAGGAAAAGGACAGAGAAGAGATCCTGCGTTATGTGGGAGAAGAACCGGAGATGAACCTGTTTTTTATCGGGGACATAGAGACTTTCGGAGTGGAGAGCGAGACAGTCAATATTTATGTCCATGAGGAGAGGGACAGATGGGATTTCCTGATTTTGAGATTTCATCAGTATTTTCTGCTGTACAGCCGGTATGAGGATTACAATGCCGGGGAGGCGGTCGAGTTCTTTAAAGGGCAGCGGCCGGACTGTATCAGCGGAAAGACTTCGCTGCTTGAGAAGATTGCTCCGGCTTTCCCCCAGTGGAAGATCCAGTCTACCTATATGAGCCGATGCAACCGTGTGGCAGACAGCTTTGAAACCCCGGCGGGCCTGGTGATCCGGCGGCTGGAACTAAGAGATGTACCGGAGGCCATGGGGCTGCTGTCGGAGATCCAGGAGTTCAGTAAGACCTATAAAAAGAGCGAACTCCCGGAGCAGACCCGGCGCATGGAGGAGGAGATGGCTCAGGGCTGCAAGGCGGCGGTGGGCGGTTTTTTAAACGGGCGCATGATCGCTACCGCCTCCACCAGCGCGGAAAATTCGGAGAGCGCCATGGTCGTGGGAGTGGCCACCGCCAAAGAGCACAGGGGAAAAGGCTATGCCTCCGCAGTGGTGGCGGCCCTGTGCAGAGACTGCTTTGAGCGGGGTAAAAAGTATCTCTGCCTGTTCTATGACAATCCTGTGGCGGGCAGGATATACAACCGGATCGGATTTCAGGAGCTGGGAGAATACGGAATGCTGCGGTGAATATTTTGGATAAGAATAGACTTTGCGCCCGGCGTATGATATTATGAATAAAACGGTCCGCAATTTTCCCGTGTGGTGGTATGCCAGGGTGCATGAGCCCGTGGAGTAATGTTAATATAGGTAATTCAGTATATATACAATAAGGAGGGAGGCAACATGGCATTATCTGTTGAAGACCTCAAGGCTATTGAGGCAATGCTGGAACCGATCAGGCGTGACATAAAAAGCATTCAATTGACCCTTGAAAATGAAACGAACCGCAATATAAAAATTATAGCAGAAGGGCATTTGGACTAAAGCCGAAAGCTGGATGATGCTTTAAAAGTAGAAAATCAAAAGGAAATGTTGCTGATTCGTGTTAATTCTCTGGAAAATGAATTGCGTAAAATCAAGGAACGAATAGAAAACATTGCATAAATAAAGTAATATGGCTATTGATACTTCTGCGATTCATTTAGCGAGATACCATGAAAATATGTTTCTGCTGTAAAAAGAGATGGAAAAAAGGGATACTGTGCGGTGTGGCTGCTTTGTTGGCAGTCTATTTGTGTTTATGCGTTTCCATACGGCTCACGGTGCGGGATACCGCGCTGGAGGCAGAGGAGTGTATGCTGTATTATATCGTGAATGTGGACGGTATGAAGGGGCTGGGTCACAGTATCCTGCTGTTGGTGGATCAGGAGGGCTGCGGGACGGTGTACAGCTTTAACGGAATGCAGCGTTCCCTGGGGGAGAGCCTTTTGGGACTAAGCGGCGTGGGGAAGATGAGCGTCGGCGTCATGACGGCGCAGGAGACGGAAGTCTTTTTGCGGACGGGAGACCTGCAACTGGACGGCGACCAGCTCACCGGCAATTATGACGTGGCGCTGTACAGGCCGATCTCTTCGGAGGAGTACCGCATCATAGCGGAGCAGGCGGCTCCTTATTGGGAGGCACAGGAGCAATTTGCGGAGCTGTATGAGAGATGGGCATACGAGCAGGATGAAGGTAAGAAAGCGGAGTATGAGCAGGCCCTTAAGCAGATTGGCCGGGAAGAAAGCCTGCCGCTGTATCGGCTCTATACATACAACTGTGATGATGCGGCCAGAGGGATGGCGGCATCAGTCGATCTCAATATGCGGGAGTATACGCGGGATTACCGCCGTATGACGCCCAACGGCAATCTGAAGGCATTTGGGAAAATGGCAGAGGATTGGGGTGTTATGACACTGGGCAGACAATCTCTTGCAGAAAGAATATTGCTGTTTTTTATAATCCTGTAATAATGGGCGAAATGCGGAAAGAAAATAAAAGGCTCTGATGGGCCACAAAAAAGGAGGAGCAAGATATGTATGAATTTAAAGAGGAGTTTTTGACGGGGATCGAGATGATCGACAGGGAGCACAGGCGGCTCTTTGAGATTGCAAACGAATTGTATGAGTTGAAATGTGAAGAGTTCATTCCCGATAAGTATGACAATATCCGGCATATTCTGGAGGAACTTCGGGATTATACCCTTACCCATTTCGCGCACGAAGAGGAGTATATGCGTTCCATCGGCTACAAAAAGATGTTTACCCAGGTGAGCCAGCATAACGCGCTGAAGGAGACCATCAGCGGCTGGGATCTGGACGCCATCGACGAGGACCAGGATGAGGCCATCGAGGAGATGCTGCACCTTGTTACCGAATGGCTGGTAAACCATATTCTGAACGAGGATAAACTGATCGGGAAATAGGACAGAATTGCGGGGCCACGGACTCTGATACGCCGTATCGGCTCATGTGCGCCGCCTTGGCCGCATGAACCGGAGAGAAGGGAGCGGGCAATATGCGAAAAAGAAAAAATAGGATTTATTTGCTTGCAGCGGTTATCCTGGCGGTAGCCCTGGGAGGATGCGGCGCGCCGGGGAGCTTAGAGGAATCAACGGAAAGGACAGAGGAGGCCGCGTCCCGAGAGGAAGAGAGCGGCGGGGCGATGGATGCCCGGCTGGAGGAAAGCGGCGGGGTGATGGACGCCCAGACGAAAGGAAACGGCGGGGTAGCGGATGTACCGCCGGAGGGGAGCGTTTCGGCAGGGGCGGGCACTTCTTCCCGGGAAGATTCCGCCGCGCAAAAGCAGCCAGAGGAAGAGGGCAAACTGCCGATAGCGGTTTCGCTGTCGGGGGAGCAGATCGGCGGGATCGTCTATTCGGAGGGGCGCTACTCTTATCGGCAGGGTGCTCTCTACGGATATCTGGCGGAGGACGGCAGCGAGATAACTCCCTGCGTATACAGCGCCGTCACACCTTTTTCCGAAGGACTGGCCTGTGTGTGCCTGGACGGGAAATACGGCTATATAGGAAAAGACGGGGAGACGGTTTTGCCTTTTGTTTATGACCAGGCATCCCCTTTTCAGGAGGGCAGGGCATATTTTTGTCGGGGGGAGGCGTACGGTCTGATCCGCCGGGAGAGTCTTGAGGAGCAGCGGCTGGAGGGATATGAGAGCATCAGCGCTTTCCGGGAGGGGAGGGCGTATTTTTGCCGGGACGGTCTGTACGGATATATGGATCTGGACGGGCAGACGGTGATCGAGCCTGTCTATGACGACGCCGGGTATTTTTACGACGGTCTGGCGGTGGTGAGAAAAAACGGACTCTGCGGCGTGGTCGGGAAAGACGGCGAAGAGGTATTGCCCTGTCGGTATGATGCCGTTACATTGGAGGAGACCTATATCCTTGGCGAGCAGGAGGACTTGATGTACTGCTTTGACAGAACGGGCAGAGAGCTCCTGAGCGGAACCTGGAATTACATCAGGGAAGAGGAGGGGATGCTTCAGGCCCGCAGAGAAGACAAGTGTGTTCTGGCGGATGCGAATGGAAAGATACTCTATGAGGTTATGGGCAGTTCTAACCTGTATCCCATATCCGGGCGGGAACTGTTGGCGGTATACAATGAGGCGGGCCAGTACGGCATAGTGGATTATGAGGGACAGATTATCGTTCCGTTTCAGTACGAATATATCGGCCACAAAGTCGATGAAATAGGGCTTTATTATACGGATAGTGAAACCGGAAAAGGGGGATATCTGGACGGGGACAGTTTTGCAGTAAAGATACCGGCTGTCTATGACTATATAGGGGAGACTGTTCAGGGCAGGGCCGTGGTTTCTCAGGATGAAAAATACGGCGTTCTCAGAGCGGACGGAACATTGGAATATCCGCTTGCATATGACAGGATCGTTCTGTTTTCCGACGGCTCCCTAGCGCTCTGGAATGGGGATACGGCGGTACTCAGGGACAGGCAGGGCCACCGGCTCCATGCGGGGGAATATGCTTATATCCGTGAGGTCGGAGACGGGTATGAATTGGAGAAGGAAGGTCGGGAGTACAGCTATCGGGACAGACAGGGCCAGCTGGTGGTTTTCAATTACATGTATGGAGTCAGGAATCCCGTACCCGGTTCAAAGAACTCATATCTTCTGGAAAACAGTACGCTGCTCATAACAGAGCAGGAGAGCGGGGCAGATCTGGAAGAGATATTTCTGCGCAACCGGATTACGCCGGAGGCAGGGCTGTTTGCGGACTATTTGCATAGGGGGAGTCTTTTCTATCAGGGTCTGGAGACTCCCACCGTGTACACTTCGGAGCTTGGAGGGGTGGAGCAGTACTATGCACGGGTCTTTTACAAGTTGTACCGCATAGGGGAAGAAAAGGTGCTGTACTTCCATGCCGCTCCTTGGGAACGGTCGATTTTTCCCGAGTCCCTCAGCGGCCTGTTCGCGGTCAGGGACGGAGAGGTGGTTCAGTTGCTGGGCGGGTATGAATGCGGCGGTTCCATGAGAGGGGACTATGTAAGTTTTGCGTATGACAGAGAACAGGATCGGTGGAAACCGGGCGTATGGGGCAGCATGGGCGGCTTTGGCGGTTTTTTGACCAGCTGGGAGGTGTATACGCTGCAGAATGGGGAGGCGGCGCAGGAGGTTTCGTTTCGCTATTACAACCATGGCAGATATGATTTTGAGGAGGAGGAGCTGCTGGAAAATGCCCATCTGCTCTATGACTACGAGGATCACCCCTATACGGCGGAGACGATTCTGGAGCTGGAGGATACCGACAATGTGACAGAGTATTCCATTGACGGCATAAGGGTAACGGTGGAGGAATACCGAGCCAGGGAAAAACGGTATCGGGAATTTCTGCCGTTGGGGCTGAGCTGGTAAACACAGAGGGGGAAGTATAGAGGTGGAAAAACGTTATTATGCGGGCGTCCTTGCGGTGGCGACGTCGCTGGTTCTGGGCGGCTGCGGTGTAAGCCAATCTCCCGTCACTGTGATTGCTCCGGAGGGAGAGAAGGTAGAGTGGGCAATCTACTCGGAGGGGATCTATTGCTATAGCGACGGCAGTCTCTATGGGTATGTGGCGGAGGATGGCAGTGAGATAAGCCCCTGTATATACAGCGAAGCGTCGCCGTTTTCTCAGGGACTGGCCTGCGTGTGCCTGAACGGAAAATACGGTTATATCGGACAGGACGGGGAGACGGTGTTGGAGTTTGTCTATGACCAGGCGTCTCCTTTCTGGGAGGGAACGGCGTATTTTTCCCGAGACGGAGAGTATGGGCTGATTGACCGGGAGAGCTATGGGGAGCTGCGGCTGGAGGGCTGCGAGAGCATCAGCGCTTTCCGGGAAGGGCTGGCGTATTTTTGCCGGGACGGTTTGTACGGATATATGGATCAGGACGGACAGGTGGCCATCGAACCGGTCTATGACGATGCCGGGTATTTTTACGAGGGGCTGGCGAGAGTGGGAAAGGGCGGTTACTGCGGAGTGATCGCCCGGGACGGCCGGGAGGTGCTCTCACCGCGGTACAGTGACGTCGCTCTGGATGGAAACTATATTTACGCGCGGCGGGAAGACAGGACTTACTGCTTTGACAGAGAGGGCAGGGAGCTTTTTTCAGGCCTGTGGGACGGCATGAAGGAAGAGGAGGGTATGTTTCTGCTGCGTCGGTATGAGGATGGGTATAGGTACGGTCTGGCGGACGGGTGCGGAAAAGTCGTCCTGGAGCCGAAGTATGACAGTGTGGAGCTGATACCGAAGTGGCGGTTGGTCATAGCGCGGGACGGGGGCGGAACGGGAGTGCTGGATTATGAGGGGCAGGTACGGGTGCCGCTCATCCATCACAGCATCGCCGCAGATGAGGAAGGTCTGCGTATTATAGACGCGGATCCTTCGTGGAAGGTCGGGTATCTGAGCGGAGAGGATCTCTCGGTAAAGATTCCCATGATCTATGACGATATGAGCGCTTTTGCCAGCGGCAGGGCGGCGGTGGAACTGGGCGGAAAATGGGGCGTGATCCGGTCGGACGGCGCTTGGGAGCTGCCCGCTGTCTATGACAAAGTATGCCTGTTCTCCGACGGCTCCATGGCTGTCTGGACAGGGGAGGAGGTTCGGCTGACAGACAGGAAAGACAAGCTGCTCCTCACGGGGCCGTATGACCATGTCCGGGAATTGGGCCAGGGTTATGAGACCAAACGGGATGGAAAAAGCAGCTATTGGGACAGGCAGGGGAATCTCATTGCGCAGGATTACGGCGTGAGCAGCGCCGATTTTCTGCACGGAACGGCGAACACCTATTTCCTGGGGAACGATATGCTGCTGAGAACCGGGGAAGAGGATGGGGAGGCCCAGGAGAGATTTTTCCTGAACAATTGGATTACCCCGGAGGCCGGCTCCTTTTATACGTTTTTTCGGCAGGGCTCCGTATGGCTGGGGGATGGTGGAGACCACGGACATGCGGCGGGGATAGAGGAATTGCGGCAGCGTGGCCGGATCTTTTGTAAATTGTACCGGATCGGGGATGAGAAGATACTGTATTTTGATACCGGGACATGGGAATCGCTGGGGGAGGATTACAGCGGGGTGTTTTCTGTCAGGGACGGTGAGATCGAACCTCTGGTGAGCGGAGAGCGGTTTGGCGGTTCCCACAGAGAGGCCAGGGTTTATTTCCGGTTTGATAATGCGGAAGATGTATGGAAAATGAGCGTTTCCGGGACTTTTGGCGGTTTCGGGGGATATGCGGATCACTGCGAGATATACAGGCTGGAGAACGGACAGGCCGTGCGGGAGATTTCCCTGAAGTATTTTTTCCAGGTGGCGGGCAATTACGGTAGGGAGGACCGTCTGGAAAACGCAGGCTTATTTTATGACGAAGAGGACCGTCCCTATACGGAGGAAACGATTTTACAGGCCGAATATCTGACGGAATATCTGCTGGATGGCAGACGGGTATCCGCGGAGGAATATTACGAGGCAAAAGAGCGGTACGAACATCGGTATTATCCAACGCCGCAGTGGTAGGCGTAATGGGGCGCCAGAGGAGGGGGCAATATGCTTACACATAAGGAGTTCAGAAAACATGCGGAGGCGCTTTTGGAGTTCTGTCAATATCCGGCGGTGCGTTACAAGGTGCTTTTTTCCCTGCTGGACGTCCCTTATCAGGACGGGGAACTGACGGCGCTGCGAAAGGACTTCCTTAAGAGCGACATCGTGGAGGAGATGTATCAGACCCAGGATATCCACGGGGGATGGGGGAAACTGCGATCCAAGGACTATTCCGCCAAGGCACGGATTCCCACCTCCGGCGTGGGGATCGAGCGCTGTCTGTATATCGGGCTTACCGTGGAGGATCGGGATATCCTGTTCATGGCCGGCGAGTATCTGCAGGAGCTGATACAGGGCGAGGGCCGGGAGGGTGTGTTTGAGAAGAACGAGCGGGCCAACCCGTGGCAGAAGGCCATAGCCTGCAATCTGCTGGAGGCCATAACGGCGGATCATCCGCAGTGCGACGAGACATATGAACAGTGGCTGTATATAGCGAACCGGGCCTACGAGGACGGGGAGTACTCCCATGAAAAGGATAAAGCGGCCCAGCATGAGATATTTTTGACCAGGGAGGATCGGCTGGTGCCCATGCAGAGCGAACTGCTGCTGAGAAGGCGCAGGAACATATCGGACGCGCTGGAGGACGCCATGCTCCGGCACCTGGGGGGACGGGCCAATGCGCAGGGGTATTTCTGGGAAAAAACGCCCGACAGGCTGCCGGAAACATTTGTCGGTAAGCAGACCAGGCGTTGGTTCCATACCTTCAACTATATCAATCAGTTCCGGGGTTCCGCGCTCTATCTGAGTAACGCCGTAACATGGCTACTGGAGAATGCCCGGGAGGACGGACTGTGGGATTATGGCCCGCAGGTCAAAGATCCATGGGGATACTTCGGGTATTTTTCCTGCAACAGACACTACAGCCACAACCGGGTGGTGGACTGCACCGTGGAGGCGTTGAGTTTTTTGAAGAAGTATATGGAGAATAATCCATTGACGTCATAGCGGAGAAAATGGGCGGATGAACCGGGAGGGAGGGCGTATGACGGTATATCTTTTGGTAGCGTTCATATTGCTGACCGCGTGCGGCGGCATGGCGCAGACAGAAACAGGCGAGGCACAGACAACATATTTTCAGGCATATCGGGATTTCCTGCTGTATACGGATATCGATCAGGGGAGCGATTTTCCCGTCCGGGGTTATTATCTGCTTGATATGAACTATGACGGCGTCCCGGAGCTGGGCGTACTCCATGATTCCGGGGGATCTATGGGAGGGTATTTTACTTTTTACCGTTTTGACGGCCAAGAGATCGTACCCGCCCTGTTGGATGAAAAAGGCGATCCCAGGCAGATTTCCAATTACACGCAGATACTTGCCGACAGTGACCGGAGAAAAATATATCTGCTGAAAGAGATGTATCTGCTGATTGGGAACGAGAACGGGACATACGGGTATGTCTGCGAGGTCGGGGACAGAGAAGGCGTTCTATGCTGTGAGGAGCTGCTGCGCCTTACCGTCGACTGCGATTATGAGACAATGGTAAACAGCGAGGCGCATTCCTGCGAAGATGAATATTTAGCAGACAAGGTTCTTGCGCCATGTCTTATCACAGAGTCGTATGAAAACGGTGAGTGGACGAGGATACAGCCGGAGGAATATCTGAAAATCAAGCGGGAGCGGATACCAAAGGAGTATTTATATACGGATATCCGCGATACGGAAGTCTGTATTTTTCTGGATGAATCGGTGTATGATCTGATGGACGGAGAGGGCGCATACCAAAACAGGCAAATGACGGAGGAGGAAGTGGGTATACTGTTCGCAAAATGGGCTGTGCGGCAAGGGAGCCGCGACTAAGCTCGGGACAGCATAGCCAAAGGACAGAGACGGGGCAGCCAGTCAAAACAGCGATTCTTCGGACGGCGGGGAATGGCGCTGTCTGAGAGAGAGCGGAATTTTTGGATATGGAGGGATATCATATGGCATATGGAAAGGAATATCAGGGTAACAGGGAAAGCCGGGCCGCGCTGGCGGCGCGTCATACGGAGGAGATGGAAAGGGTCTATGGGCGAGAGATACAGGACGCCATAGCGCAGACCAAAATATATGATGTGGATTTTGTGGGCGGCGGCGCGCATATCTGTGAGGGAGAGATTACGCTGGAGGCGTCGGACAGCGTATCCGCGATTCTGAAGGCAGCGGAAAGCTGCGAGAGACCCATGGCGGTGCTTAATTTTTCTTCCTTCAAGAATCCGGGCGGAGGCTTTATCGGTGGCAGCAGGGCCCAGGAAGAATGTCTGTGCCAGGAATCTTTTTTGTACAATGTGCTGTCGCAGATGACGGAAAAGTTTTATGACTGGAATAACCGCAACACGAACCGGACGCTGTACCTTAATCGGGGCATGTACACGCCGGGCGTGGTCTTTATCCGGGACGGAAAGCGTGCGGCGTGCGATGTGATTACATGCGCCGCCCCCAATTTCTCGGCGGCCCACAGGAATCAGAATGTCTCCCAGGAGGAGAACAGCAGAGCGCTGCAAGGCAGGATACGGTTTGTGCTGGATATGGCGGCGGAAAACCGGGTGCGCACGCTGATTCTGGGCGCCTACGGATGCGGCGTCTTCGGGCAGGACGCCGGGGAAGTGGCAGGGATATTCAAGGAATATCTGGAGAACGAATATAAATGTTTTGAGAGGGTGATCTTTGCCATACCGGAGGGAAAAGACGGCAATTACCGGGCGTTTGCCAAGGTATGGGGAGCGTAGGGAGTATTGCGGTGGGACAGAGGACATGAAAGACATGTAGTTGGGAGAGAACGAAAATGAGTAATATGGATCAATTGAGCATCTTTATCAGCCGGATACTCCGCCACAGGCCGCAGGACGTGAACATAGAGCTGGACGAGCACGGCTGGGCCAATGTGGAGGAGCTTTTGGCGGGAATCAACGCTGCCGGGTGGACGATCGACAGACAGATGCTGGAGGAGATCGTCAGGACGGACAAAAAGCAGAGATATTCCTTCGGCGGGGAGGGAACGCTGATTCGGGCCAATCAGGGACACAGCATACCGGTGGACGTGGAACTGGCACAGCAGGAGCCGCCGGAATATCTGTACCACGGTACAGCCGACAGATATATGGACAGCATTCTACGGCAGGGGTTATTGCCCATGAGCCGTCTCTATGTCCATCTGTCGCAGGACTTGGAGACGGCCCGCAAAGTGGGCAGACGGCATGGCCGCCCGGTGGTGCTGAAGGTTCACAGCGGGGATATGCACAGAGCCGGAGTCCTGTTTTACCGGTCTGAAAACGGGGTGTGGCTCACGAAAAAGGTGGACGCGGAATATTTTGAGCCGTTGGATGTGGAAGGAACAGAGGACTGAGAAAAGGAGGGCGGCGGTGGAAACGCGCATATATCGCAGAAGAAACAGGATTCGATCAGCGGCATTCATTATAGGGGCGGTCATTGTCACCGGGTGCGGAGATGTCCGCTCCGGGCAGCCGGAGGCGTCCCTCGACCGGCCGGAGAGCAGCGAGGCCGGGCAGCCGGAAACGTCCCTCGACTGGCTGGAGAGCAGCGAGGCCGGGCAGCCGGAAACGTCCCTCGACTGGCTGGAGAGCAGCGAGGCCGGGCAGCCGGAAACGCCCCCCGACCGGCTGGAGAGCAGCGGGGCCGGGCAGCCGGAAACGTCCCCCGACCGGCCGGAGAGCAGCGAGGCCGGGCAGCACGGGACGGAGGCAGAACATATATCTCAGGAACAGATTATACGCTGCGTGCCTGCGCTGCCAGCCACAGGGCGGACGCTCCCGGACTTTGTGGCGGAGGGCTGGGAACTTATAGACAGCGTGGAACTGGACTACAATGAGGATGGTGTGACGGACTATGTGGGGGTGCAGGAGGCGTCGGACGGTGAATGGGCCGGGCTGCGGATTCTGTTTGGGGTCGTAAGCGAGGGCGCAGGACAGTACCGTCTGGATTTTCAGGACGAAAACCTGATTCGTACCAGAGAGGAGGGCGGCGTATTTGGAGACCCCTATGAGCCGTTGACTGCGAAAGGGACTTCCTTTACCACCCATGCCTATGGCGGCAGCGCATGGAAGTGGTCTGAGGCGTATACCTATACTTACAGAGACGGAACATGGTATCTGATCCGGTCGGAAGATTCGTATGGATATGGGCCATATATAACCGACTATGTGATTAACGACTGGGATAGTGGGGTTTATACCCGAACGATGCGAAGCAGTGAGTTCAATGATATGGAAAAACACTGGGGAGATTACGAGGGCATGGAGGATGACGGGGAGTATGATCTTGCGTACGAGATGAAACTGGACGAGCCGATAACTCTCTTTCAGGCCGGGAAACGCTGGTGGCTTGCGCCGAACCGGGTGACGGACTGGGGGGTGCAAAGGATCGTGCTTGCGGAGGGTATAGAACTTTCGCAGGAGATGATAAGAACGCCGGAGACAGCCTATCTCTATGATTATTGTGATGAGAACTGTGTGGTGTATGACTTTTCCCGTCAAGTGCAGGAGAACGATTGGAGATATTATCTGGCTATGTACCGTTGGCAGGATAAGTCGCTGACAGTGCTGGCGGAGGAAGATACCGATATTGACGATGAGATAATCTATGAAAACAGAATTTATTACAGCACGGAAGTGGTAAAGCATATCGCCTACAAGGCCGTGGAGAACGGGGAGGAGATTGTCAGAGAGGAGGACGATGTCATCGGTGTGCGGCTGAACCGTATCAATATGGATGGCACCGGAAAGGAAACCGTATTTGAGTACCTGTGCCCCGGCACGGATCAGCAGATATTGGAGGGCAGGCCGCCCTATATGGGACTGATACCGTATTTTAGCGGCGGAGAGATCGTGATTGAGGTGTATGTAGGAGACAGCGTTCATCCGGTTTACCGCATGAATGTGGACGGCAGCGATCTGCGGCAGATCGGACAAATCCCGAAATAATCATGGGCTGAGTTCTGGGGAAAGGGTGTATATATTGTGAAAAAAGTCGTTGCCTCCAAGAAGAGAATAGTCTGTCTGTACGGCCTTTTGTGCGTCTTATGGCTTGCGGGATGCGGCAGGAAGACAGCGCCTGTATCGGAAGACGTTGCCGGGGAGAATCCATACGGATGTTCCATGTATGTATTGTTGGATGGGGATAGTGCAGAGGAGTATCTGGAGAGCTATAGCGCAGGATCGGAAACGCCTGTCTGTTATTATGATCCGGAGGGAATGCCCAAATTGGAACTGTATTATGACCGGGAGACGGGCTGTGGCTGTGGATTGCGGTATGTAAGAACAGAAAACGGTGTGGATCTGCTGGGATTTCCCATCGAGGGCTATGAGCGTAAACTGCAAAGTACCTACTGGAATTTTCCCAATCCCTATTCAACACAGATCGTATATGGTGAGGCCCGTCGGATAGACAGGATTCCGGAATTCTTATACAGGACGACCACGGGGCTTGAAGAGAAATATATGTATGATTCGGAAAACAGACTTTGCGCCTACCACTTGACAGGCCGTTTGAAAACGGAGGAGGGAGAGCGCGAGGAGAAAGCGCTTTTTACGGTTTCTTTTCTTTATGGGGGGAACGGTACATTACAGGAAAAAATCTATCAGTTTGATGAAGAGGCGTTCCGGCATGAGGATGTGGGCGGGAACCAGCGCTTTGTCTATGACGGGCTCGAGCGGTTGCTTTATGTGGAGGAAATGAAACCGGGAGTCATGGGCGAATGCCACTGCCTGATCTACGAGGGTGATTCCATGATTCCCACGGCGTATTTATATCTTTCTGCGAATTTTGCTCTGTTAGAACGCATTGAGGAACAGGACTGCCACAATAGAGTGGAGGTGCCCAGAGACGGTGCGGATGCGTTTCTTCATCAGGTGGGATTGTCGCTGGTCAGCGGTGTTACACATGGAGCTACGTTATTTAAATTTATATATTAACAGGGGTTATAATATTTATTCGACTGGCAGACAGCATCAATGAGATGGGAGGGAATGCTGTGAATACTCATAAATATATGAGAATAACGGGTAATGTATTGTGTCTGCTGGCGATAGGGGGATCGTTGCTTACCGGTTGCGGCCTGCCCGGCGGGGAGGAAGGGCAGGGCATCCCGGGGGATGCAAAGACGCGGATTCAGGCGGATCTATCCGGCACCGGGGCAGAGTGTGAAACAGGGGATATTGCGCTGGAAACTCTGCAGCAACGGATGCCGGACGGGGAACTATGCCGGGCGGTGGCGGCTGCCGCCGGGATCGCGGAGAGCGATACCGGGGATACCCTGCCGCAAAAGCTGGAACAATGCCAGAGCCTGACGCTGAACCAGGACGCTGTATACAGCCTGGAGGGTCTGGGGGAGGCATTGCCGAATCTGCGGGAGTTAAATATTGCTTATGACCCATGGGAATACCCGCAGATAGAAGACTACAGCCCTATCGGGGAGCTTTCCCACCTGGAAGAGTTGCGGATTGTCTGGCCTGCGGGGGAGGATGTGGATCTTTCTTTTCTGGCCGGTATGGGTACGGTCACGGAATTGGATCTCTTTGCCTGCGATCTGGGAGACGCTCTCTTTTTGAAAGACATGCCGCAGCTTAAGCGGCTCTCCCTGGGCTATACTCCTGTGGGGGATCTGGCGGTGCTGGAGAACATGACGGGACTGGTGGAACTGGAGATCTACGGCGACAGCAACCCCCATATGCTGAATATTGAAACCGTCGGAAGGCTGACGGAGCTACAGGAGCTGAAACTACAGGACTGCGGCGTCGCGGACATAAGTTTTCTCAGCGCTCTGACTGGACTGCGGGAACTGGATCTGGCCCGCAATTCCGTCTCGGATATATCCTCTCTGACCTCTCTGACCAAGCTGGAGCGGCTTGAATTGACCGACAACCGAATCGACGATATTTCGGCTCTGCAAAATCTTACGCATTTATACTGGGTGGGTCTGTCCGGCAATCAGGTCACGGATCTCTGGCCCTTGTCGGACAAGCCGGACATGCTGTATTTGTCCGTCTCCGGCAATCCCTGTGGGGATCCCAGCCCGGTTCTGACAGTGCCTTATCTGCGTTTTTTATATAGGGAAATGCCAAAGGCGCAGGAGCAGGCGGAGACGGTGGCGGACTGGATGGCGCGGTATCGGCCGGATCTGGAGGAATACGAGTGTTTTGACTACAAGGAAGCGGATCTAAACGGGGACGGATTGCCGGACGCCGCCTTTGTGGTGAACGGGGATTTTATGGAGGAAGAGGTCTGTTCCTACAACAATGAGCGGCGTCTGTTCATACTGCTCCGGGAGCGGGACGGCTCCTTTAGCGAAGTGGAGCATGACATCCGTATGGGCGATCTGATCTCCGGCGGCGGGAGGGGGGATCCTTACCGGGGGATATGGATGGGGAATGGATATGTACTCGCTCAGTCGGAGTCGGGCAGCGGCGTGGGCGCCGTCACAACGAAGATTTACCGGTATAGACAGGGAGGACTGGAGCCGGTGTGGACCGTAGTGGTGGACGATGGCTGGGACGGCGATACGGTGAGCGTGTATAATGAACAGGAGCCGGGAAACTGGGTCAGGTATGCCGTTGCCCTGGACGAAGAGAACGGCCATACGGTCAGGGTGGATCTGGCCAACGGCATATCTCCGGCAGCCCATAAGGCATTGCCGGAGATGGACAGATATTATGTGCATCGCGATAAACTGCCCACTTGCATGGACGGGACGGCGGCGATGGAATGTTTCAGGGATTCCCGGGAAGGGGAGTGGACGCGGGAAGAGCTGCCCTACGCGCCCTGGCAGAAGGAGAACTATGAACTGCTCAAGGGGGTGGAGCTGCCGTATTATTATTATGAGGGCGGGGACGCGTACTTTTTCTATTATGACCTGAAAAGCTCCGGCGGGGAGTTTTACCATGTGATCCGCTATGTGTGGGACGGAAAATACCACCAGGACTACAGGATAGAGGACTCCACAGGGGAGATAGAGGGGTAGGGACAGACGACGGCATAAAAAGATCTGTGGGAGCTAAATTATTTACGCATGTAATCCGATATAAACTTTGAAAGAGAGTCGGCCGGATGAAAGAAAACAGGCGCAGATTTTTCGAGGTGGAATATGGGAATCGGAATCGGATCGGATTACAATGGCTTTTCTCCCTGCAAAACGGAGCGAAAAGTAATAAAGCAGGGCAATAAGGTGATTACGAGAACCATCCTGCGGCGGATGGACGGAACCTATGTGGGCACTATGTCGGTGACAAAATCCGCGCCGAAAAAGACCAAAAAGCTGAACTATAATTTCAAGGAGATATCAGCCATGATCCTGCAGACCAAGACCTCCGGCGGAGCCCGGCAGGCGGCGGCCCGGGCCAGGGGCAAGGTAGCTCTGCTCCGCCAGCGGCTGAAAGGCGGGGAGTATGACGACAAGGAGCTGGAGAGCGCCATCATCCATGCGGAGAAGATGGAGCGCATAGCCAGAAAAAGGATGCGTCATTTACAGGAGGAGGAAATGGCCAAGCGAGGCGGCCCCTGCTTTGGGGAATTGGAGGAAGAGTGCGAGGATATGCCTTCCGGGCAGGAGGAGACGGAGCAGGAGGAAGAACTGGAACAGGATCGCAGGCAGCAGGAGACCGAGCTGGATAAGCGTCAGCAGGAGATCCAGCGGGAAATGCAGCGGATGATGCGGGAGATGGAGCAGGCCCAGCGGGAATTTGAACAGGAAATGGCGCAGCTTTCGGAAATGGACGAACTGGCCGACGCGCTGGGAGGCGGCAGCGCCAGAGATATGGACCCCGAGGATCTGACCGAGCTGAAGAAAAAGCACCGTCTGGATGAACAGCGGGATATCATGGAGGCGGATATGGCCTATCTGAAAGCGCTCTTTTACAAGCTGGCCCAGGAAAAACAGCAGGGGGGCGGCAGTTCCGGCATTGGAGGGGGCAGCGGCGGCGGAAACGGTCTCTCCGCCAGCGGCGGAGGTTATGACGGCAGCGGCGTGTCGCTGGAGCTGGGCGGCATGGAGATGCCCGTGGAGACGGCCCAGGCTCCGGTGACGCCGGAAGGCGGCAGCGTAGACGCCACCGTTTAGGCTCAACAGCGGTCACAGCATAACCTGGGACAACACCTCTCGGTTTACATAGAGAGTGTTATCCCTTCTGGTATCACAGGCCCATTTTACCAGCGTGAGCTTATCGCCCACGATCTCCAGGCAGGTGATGCAGCGGGGATGGACGCAGCTGCCGGTATTGAAATAGGGGGTATCCGCGCTGAGCCTGGGGCGGTGGGTATGCCCGGTGATCAGGATATGGCCGGTCTTTTGGGCGTAGTCCGTAAGACGCCGCTCCACCTGGTCCTGATGGGTATAGTTCTTGGCGGCGCTGGTGGGGTCCAGAACCCCGAAATGTTCCAGAGGCTGCCAGAAATACCGCACCAGAAAGCGGGCCAGTTTCCAGAAGGTGGAATTGAGCGGGTCCGCCTGATGCCCGTGAGTCAGGTACAGGCGTTGTCCCTGGCCGCACTGTTCCAGGATGATACCCTCGTAAAACGTCAGTCCGGGAAAGAGAGGCTGATGGCATTGGGAATCCGTACAAAAGTAAGAACCGCAGACCCGGTCGGAATAACCGGGTCTTTTTTTCTCCATATCGTGATTGCCATACAGCAGATACAGGTGTCCCTGTCGATAAAACAGGGAGAGGAGCCAGAACACATTGCTGTGGATCTCAATGATCTGGCTCATGCGCCTGTTCTCCCACAACTCATCCCCGTCCCCCAGTTCGATATAAGTGAACCCCTGGCTGTAATAGTGTTTCAGAGCCGTAAAATAGAGGTTTTGATTCTTCAGAAAATTGTCGCCCCAGGTGCCGTTCCCCCTGTGGCAGTCGCTGATGAGAACATAGCGGCTGCACGGGCCCAGAGGGAGGACGGGGGCGCCGCGAAAAGCACGGGTAAGGCGGGAAGAGTAACTCATGCGCGGATAACTCCTTTCAACCGCCGCAGCATACGGCGCAGAATAAAGGGCAGCAGCTCATACAGATAGAGTATCCGGTCAAGCGTACACTTGAAAGGCCGGGTGATGCGACAGTACATCCGGCAGAAAAAGCGGTTGCAAAACTGTGCCCAGCGAATCCGCAGTTTGCGGAAACAGGAGATGCGCTCGGGGCAGATCGGTGAGAGAGGGCAGCCGCAACTGTAGCGGATATGCACATGCATACCGTGACAGCAGCAGGAAAACTGCAGAGACTGATTTTCCTGTTTCAGACAGTCAAGAGCCTCCAGAAAGCACCGCTGCATCTCCTGATTGGGAAACCCGATGACCGTTTCCATAGATAACTGCCGGGGGTTGGTAAGCATGCCCACCAGAAACGCCGTGAGCCACCAGGTAGTGCGGGACATATCGGCCAGCTTTTTTTCTCCGTCAAAGAGGGAAAAAGAAACGGGCAGTCTTTCGTTGTCGGAGACAGCCTGAAAATGGGCGCGGCTGTACTCCTCTTTTGTGAGCAGTCCGTCGGCGTGATAGATTCCCACCTCCGCCCCTGTGCTGATGCCGTACTGCCCTTTCCACAGCTCTATGAGCCAGGTTTGACCGCAGTAATCAAAGTACACGGGCAGCGCGTCAAACACCATGTGAAGATGCAGCGCGGCCTTGTCAAAGAGAGCCGTATAGCCTGCCTGCCGCTGCCAGGCGTCGTTGCGTGTGGAGATCAGGTCCTGATCGCAGACGTAACAGTACCCGAAGGGTTCCAGAATCGTATCCAGCAGTTCCTGCTTTTCACGGCAGGACATGCAACAGACTCTTTTACGCGCCCTTCTTCTGCGCCAGATAAACAATCCCGTAAACAGAACCAGAAACAGTAGAAAACCGATGAAAAAATACATAATAGAGAACTTCCTGTCATTTTTCTTACTATATTGTATGAAAGACAGGAAAATAGTGTGCAGTGCAAATCTTCTTGTCCTGCCGGTAAAAATATGCTAATATACTCTACAGAGCCACAGCCCGTGAAGGCGGTGGCTCTATGCTACAGACAGGCAGAGCGGAGGCGGGGATGGCGGCAAAGAAAGTGTATGCGGTGCGCAGGGGAAAAGTCATAGGGATACTGGACAGTTGGGAGGCATGCAAGGAGGCCGTAGACGGATATCCGGGGGCAGAGTACAAAGGGTTTAAGACGGCGGAGGAGGCCCGGGCCTATATGCAGGGAAGCGAGAAAGGAATAGTCGTTGCAGGCAAAAAGAACGCGCGGCGACATGCCGATCCGGAGCGTCCCAGAGGCATGGGCGATCCCGGGGGAGGCCTGGTGGCCTATGTGGACGGCAGCTACGAACATTCCCTCAAAAGATACGCCTTCGGCTGCGTATTTATCCTGCCGGACGATACCGTATATGTGGAAAACGGCAGCGGAGACAATCCCGACACCGCGCAGCAGCGCAACGTATCGGGGGAAATGCTGGGAGCCATGTTTGCCGTGCGATGGGCTATTAAGAACGGATTTCCCCGGATTGAACTGCGGTATGATTATGAGGGGATAGAAAAATGGGTCACCGGAGTCTGGAAGAGCAAGACGGAGCTCACCCAAAAGTACGCGGCGGCCATGCGGCGCTGGATGGGCAGTATACAGATGCGTTTTACAAAGGTGGCGGCCCATACCCATGTGTATTACAACGAACTGGCGGACCGGCTGGCAAAAGACGGATTGACGGAGAGAGACGAAATCCCGGATGTGTGGCTGATGGAGGAGATGGAACCCTGGGCAGAGTGAGTTGCTATGAATCTGAAACATATATAGGAGGACAGAGCTTGGAGGAAGACAGAATAAGGCTGAATAAGTTTCTGGCGGATCACGGCGTATGCTCCAGGCGGGAGGCGGACAGACTGATAGAACAGGGACGCGTTGCGGTAAACGGACAGACGGCCGCTGCGGGATGCAAGGTTACGGAGCGGGACAGCGTGACTGTGAACGGAAAACCGTTGCAGGGCAGGCCCCCCAAGGTGGTGCTGGCCTTTTACAAGCCGGTGGGCGTCACCTGCACGGAACAGGACAGACATGCGGAGAAGATCATAAACGATTATGTAAAATACCCTGTGCGGGTTACTTACGCGGGCCGTCTGGACAGGGATTCCGAGGGGCTTTTGCTGCTTACCAACGACGGAGAGCTGATCGAGGCTGTGATGCGGGGACTCCACAGACATGAAAAAGAATATATGGTAAAAGTTGATAAAGAGATAGAACCGCAGTTTCTGGAAAAAATGGCGGCGGGTATATATCTGCGGGAACTGAAACAGACCACCCGGCCCTGTGAGATCAGGCAAAGCGGCAAGTACACGTTTCGGATCATATTGACCCAGGGCCTTAACCGGCAGATTCGGCGGATGTGCCAGGCCTGCGGGTATGAGGTGCGGCAGCTAAAGCGCATCCGGGTCATGAATATAGAACTGGATAAACTGACGCCGGGAAAGTATCGGGAGGTACAGGGGCAGGAGCTTAAGCGGCTATATCAGGACGCGGGGCTGACGCGTCCTGTGAGCCGTATTTGATCACAGGGTTTGCGAAACGGTTCTTGTAATATATCTTATCACTTTGCCGTAGAAAATGATATGGCAGAGAGTATATAAAAATATGACGGCAGTTGAATGTTGTGGAGAAATGAGGAAAGTGGATATGGCAGTGGAAAAGGCAGAGCGGATCAAGGAACTTACGGAGCTTTTGAGCAGAGCGTCCAGAGCTTATTACGCCCAGGATCAGGAGATCATGAGCAATTATGAATACGACAGACTCTATGATGAGCTGGAAGGATTGGAGCGGGAAACGGGGATCGTCCTGGCGGGCAGTCCCACACAACATGTAGGGTATGAGGCGGTGGATGAACTACCCAAGGAGGCCCATGAATCTCCCATGCTTTCGCTGGACAAGACCAAGGAGCGGGAGGAACTGCGGGCCTGGCTGCAGGGACAGCCTGCAATCCTGAGTTGGAAACTGGACGGATTGACGATTGTTCTGACCTATCGTGACGGAAAACTTGCAAAAGCGGTGACACGGGGCAACGGCGAAGTGGGAGAGGTTATCACAGGCAACGCCAGGACTTTTATCAATCTGCCACTAAATATAGGGTTTACGGGGGAGCTGGTACTGCGGGGAGAGGCAGTGATCAGCTATTCTGATTTTGAGCGGATCAACAGCCGGATCGAGGATGTGGACGCCCGATACAAGAATCCCCGAAACCTGTGCAGCGGTTCCGTGCGCCAGCTAAACAGCGAGATCACCGCCCAGAGAAACGTGCGGTTCATCGCTTTCAGTCTGGTGCGGGCCCAGGGGGTAGATTTTGCCAATTCCCGGGAGGCGCAGTTTGCGTTTCTGGAAAAACAGGGCTTTGAGGTGGTACAGAGAGTCATGGTGACGGAGGATACGATTCTGGAGGCCGTGGAGGAGTATGCCCGGCGGGTGGAGAGCTACCAGATTCCCTCGGACGGTCTGGTGCTGACCTATGAGGATATCGCTTTCGGGCAGTCTCTGGGGCGGACGGCCAAATTCCCCCGGCACTCCATCGCCTTTAAGTGGGCGGATGAGCTGCGGGAGACGACCCTTCTGGAGATCGAGTGGAGTCCCAGCCGGACCGGACTGATCAATCCGGTGGCGATCTTTGAACCGGTGGAACTGGAGGGCACTACGGTGAGCCGGGCCTCGGTACACAATATCAGTATCCTGCGGGGATTAAAGCTGGGGATCGGGGACCGGATCACCGTGTATAAAGCCAATATGATCATTCCCCAGATTGCGGAAAATCTCACGGGCAGCGACAATGTGGCGATCCCGGATGTCTGCCCGGTCTGCGGCGGCAGAACGGAGATCCGCCAGGTGGCGGACGCCCAGAGTCTGTACTGTACCAACGAGGACTGCGACGCCAAGAAGATCAAGGCGTTTACGCTGTTTGTCAGCAGGGACGCCTTGAATATTGACGGTTTGTCCGAGGCGACGCTGGAGAAATTCTTAAGCCGCGGATTTCTGCATGAGTTTGCGGATTTGTACCATCTGGAGCGTTATCATGACGAGATCGTATCCATGGAGGGATTCGGGGAGAAATCTTATCATAACCTTCAGGCCAGCATTGAGAAATCCCGTGAGGTCACGCTGCCGCAGGTAGTCTATGCCCTCGGTATCGCCAATATCGGCGTGGCCAACGCCAAGATGCTGTGCAGGCATTTCGACTATGACCTGGAGCAGATGCTGCAGGCGGATGTGGAAGAGCTTGGAGCCATAGAGGGGGTGGGGGAGGTGATCGCCACCGCTTTCGTGGAATATATACGGGATGAGGACAATGTGCGCCGGATCAGGAATCTGATGAAAGAACTGCAGGTCCAGGCGGTGCAGGTGTCTGCGGAGCAGAATCTGGCGGGCAAGGGATTCTGTATTACAGGCAGTCTTGAACATTATGGCAGCCGCAATGAGCTGAAAGATGTGATAGAGCAGCGGGGCGGCAAGGTCACGGGCAGCGTGACTTCCAAGACCGAGTGCCTGATCAACAATGATAGCACGTCCAATTCATCCAAGAATAAAAAGGCTAAGGAATTGGGGATTCCTATCTTGACAGAAGAGGATTTTATGGCAAAATATTTGTAGGGATGGGTATGATTGGGCTAAGACCAGCGCCCTGGCAGCGGTTTAGGGGGATCATCCTATGAGTATCGATACTTATGCGAATGTTGTTATTTATTTTAATTTGGGTGTGTTTCTTTTTTCCGTAGTTGTGGGAATTGCGGTTTTGATTTACTGCATATGGAAAAGAAAAGTCGTTAGGTATTGGTGGGTGATTCCTGTTACAGCAGGTTATTCATTATTTGCGCAGTATAATGTGTTTGTACCGTACATAGCCTATGACGATTTGGCGGACCCCAATTATTCGACATTTAAAGATTGGGTGTTGCGGGATTTCGTTATCAATGATATCAGAACGTTGGCAGCTTGGCTATTTGTGGGTGTGGTGTTCTTCTTACTGCTGGAGAGGAATCGGCTGAAAAAAATGCAGACGACCAGGCTGGCGGCGATACTTGGGGCAATATCGCTTGTTGTGTTGGCAGCGTTGCTGTCCGTGTATTTGAGGGCGGAAATGTTTTTGATGTAGAGTGCTTATTGCGCCCGGCGCGGAGAGCGTATTGGCGGTGCTGGCAGAGAGGCAAAGATATCTACGGCTATAGAGCGGCTGCAAAAATACCGCTGTATCTGTATTGGGAGCTGAAAAAGCAATGACGAAAGGAGTACATGATTATGCCTATTAAGACACAGAGCGATCTCCCGGCGAAGGAGATACTGGAGAACGAGAATATATTTGTGATGGATGAGAACAGAGCCATGCATCAGGATATCCGGCCCCTTGAGGTCATGATACTGAATATCATGCCGGTAAAGCAGGACACGGAGCTACAATTGCTGCGGGCGCTGTCAAATACGCCGCTGCAGGTGGATGTGACTTTTTTGAACGTAAAAAGCCATATTTCCGTCAATACGCCGGCCAATCATTTGAATAAGTTCTATACGTCTCTGGACGAGGTGCGGGATAAAAAGTTTGACGGCCTGATCATCACCGGCGCACCGGTGGAGGATATCACCTTTGAGGAGGTGGATTACTGGGACGAGATCTGTGAGATCATGGACTGGGCGGAAAGCCATGTGACATCCACCTTACATATCTGCTGGGGGGCCCAGGCGGGGCTTTATCATTATTATGGGATCAATAAGCGCAAACTCCCGGAGAAACTTTTCGGGGTGTATGCCCACAAGGTGTCCAACCGGAAGATTCCGCTGGTCAGAGGATTTGACGATATTTTTCTGGCCCCTCACAGCCGACATACGGAGACCCCGGCGGATGCCATTCATGCCTGCCCGGAGCTGACGGTGCTGGCGGAGAGCCAGGAGGCGGGCGTGTTTCTGGCCATCGCCGAAAACGGGAAAAAGATCTTTGTCAACGGACATCCCGAGTATGACCGCTATACGCTGAACAATGAGTATCACCGGGATCTGGATAAGGGCCTGCCCATCCATGTTCCCTACAATTATTATCCGGAGGACGATCCGGAGCAAAGACCGCTGCTGCAGTGGAGATCCCACAGCAACAATCTGTACAGCAACTGGCTCAATTATTATGTGTATCAGGTGACGCCCTATAATTTATAGGATTAGGGTGGTAAAAGCTCTTTTTAGGGTAAATCTCCTACCTTTAACACATTTGGAGGACAATATATAACGCCCTGGTCCCTATAGAAAATGCTGTATTATTCCAGGGTATATGTATTTGAAACATTCCATGAACAAATATCAATAGTTTTTACGTAATACGAGTAAAAACTATTGATATTATGAAGGTTTTTCGGTATGCTATATTGTGAGGAGGCAAAGAAATGATAGTTAGACCGCACTATTTGGATATGCTGAAGACCTACCGCGACGTCCCGTTGGTAAAAATATTGGCGGGAGTTCGGCGGTGCGGAAAATCGACGATTTTGGAGATGCTGCGTGATGACCTGATTAGCAGCGGCATTTCAAAAGAGCGTATAATATTTGTCCGCTATACCTCGGAGGATATGGACGAGGGTATGTCCGATAAGGATATGTACAATGCCGTCAGGGAGAAAATAGTTGACAGTGAGCGCTATTATATTCTGCTTGACGAAGTGCAGGAGATAGTCGGCTGGGAAAAGGCTGTAAACAGTCTGCTTGAAAATGCGAACACGGATATCTATGTGACGGGATCCAATTCCAAACTGACGGCAGGCGAAATATCGACTTATCTCAGCGGAAGATATGTTCTGATCCCCGTGTTTACGCTGTCCTTTGCCGAGTATCTTGACTTCAAAAAATCTGACAGCCGCACACCCAGAGAATTGCTGTATGAGTATATCCGAACAGGCGGTTTCCCGATAGTTGCACTGGGTAATTTCGACGATCGCTCCGCCTACCAGATCGTTGAGGGAATATACAGTTCAGTAATCACCAACGACATTACCAGGCGACACAGCGTTACGAATTATGACTTGTTTAACCGTGTCATAAAGTATGTTGTGGAGAATGTGGGTAAGACTTTTTCGGCTAACTCCATCGTGAAATTCCTGAAAAATGAAGGGTGTTCGCTGTCGGTCGAGGCCGTATACAATTATCTTGAGTGGTTGGAGAAAGCGCTTATAATTTATCGCTGCCAGCGTTACGATCTCCAGGGAAAATCCGTTCTGAAAACCCAGGAGAAATTTTATCTTGCGGATCAATCGCTCAAATACTGCGTGATGGGTTTTAATCCAAAATCCATTGCGGCTATGCTGGAAAATATCGTATATTTTGAACTTTTACGGCGTGGATACGCAGTATACATCGGTAAGGAGGAATCCAAGGAGATAGATTTTGTGGCGGTGCGGCGTGACGAGCGCATATATGTGCAGGTTTGTAGGAACCTGCCCGAAGAATCTGACCGCGAAGTCGCCAATTTGCTTGACATAAGGGATCACTATCCCAAGTTTGTCGTAACACTCGACGAACTTGCGGGAGGAAACGTCAACGGCGTGAAGATCATGCATTTGGCTGATTTCCTCTTAATGGACGGAACATGACGAATAAACTGATCTTTGTGGATCGGATAAGGAGGAGAATATGGCAAAAATGCTGTCACAGGAAGTAAAACAGGGATTGCAGGATATATATTACAATGTGCGCACCGGGCGGGGAAAAGAGGCTTTTGCCCTGCTGGAGCAGGCCTCCGAGGCGGGAGACGGGGACGTCTCCTGTCTCCTGGCCAGGTGTTATTGCGGACACCAATATGTGTGGATAGGCCACGGTTTCCCGGAGGACGACGACCGGGCGATCCGGCTGATGCACAAGTCCGTGGAGCAGGGCAGCGCCCTGGGGGTGCTGGTGGCCATGCGTATGGGCGAACTGAGCCCGGAGCTGGAGAGCAAAATGCCTTTTTCCAGTCTGCAGGAGGCTTTTGACCGGGTGCTGGAGATGGCGCAGGACGGGGAGGCTTTTTGCCAGTATACGGTGGGCAATACATATTTCTGGTGGGATTTTGTGCGTATACAGGGCAGGGATAAGAACTCTTTTTCCGACCAGACGCAGTTCATGGTATATATGAGAGAAAATATTTCCAGATGTGAAGACTGGTTTTGGAAGGCGCTCAGGGGCGGTATGTATTTTGCCGCCAACAATCTGTACCGCTATTATACCCAGGGGGACGAGGGATTCATTGCGCCCCAGCCGGATAAGGCCCGGGATCTATGGAAGATCGGCGCGGAGTGCGGCTATCCCATCCATCAGGCCATCTATGCGGACGATCTGGAAAAAGCCGGGATGAGAGAAGACGCCCTCTATTGGTACAAACAGGCCGCGGAGGGCGGGCATCCGGGAGCCTGGAGCGATGTGGGGCGCTATTATTATGACGGTATCGCCACACAGAAGGACGAGAGATATGCCGTGGGCTGCTTTGAGAAAGATATTCCCTTTGGCATCGTCGAGGCCTACGATCTGCTGGGCAGGGCATACTTTCAGGGGAGGGGCGTCACACAGGATTATGCCAAAGCGTATTCTTACCTGTACCATGCGTACAATAAGGGCAGTAAAAAGGGCCTGTTTCTGTTGGCAAAGTGCTTTTTCTACGGCTATGGGACAGGACAGGACTATACTCTGGCCCGCCAGCTTTTGGAGCAGATGAACTGGGAGTATTGGGAGGCCGATTATTTGCGGGGAATGATCTATGCCAACGGCCTGGGAGGGCCTAAAGATATCTCCAGGGGTGTGGCCTATCTGAAAAAAGCGGGGGACCATGAGGAGGCGAAAGCGGAGCTGGCCCATTATAAAAAGAACTTTTTCGGCAAATGGGTTCGTTGCTGACAGGCGATAAAGCACGCCGGCAGCCGGAGCGACATAACGGTTCGCCCTGTCAAACGGCCTGCCTGAACATGAACGAGAGAGAACGTCAGTTAGGGGAGTATTATCATGCGAGTATTCTTATCACATTCCTCCAGGGACGCCGCTGTTGCGGAAGAGATCTGTGAGCAGCTTGAAAAAAACGGTATGCAGTGCTTTATAGCCCCCAGGGATATCCGGCCGGGAAAGGAATACGCGGAGGAGATCATCAACGGCATAGACGAGTCGGCGGCGATGATCCTGCTGATGTCCCAAAATGCGAACAGTTCTCCCCACGTACTGCGGGAAGTGGAACATGCGGTCAGCAGCAACACGCCGATCCTGGTATATAAGATGGAGGAAGTCTCCCTCTCCAAATCCATGGAATATTTTCTGATGACCCATCAATGGGTCAGCGCAAAGTCACGGGAGGATTATGCCGATATTGTGGCGTTTGCGCGGGATCTGGCAGAGGAGAAGAACGGGGAGAGGAATACGGCGGCAGACAGCGGAGACGATACCGCCAGCAAGGATAAAAAGTTTTCTGCCGGGCAGAGAGCCGGGATATTTGCGACGGCCGTTGCCGCAGTCCTCGCGATTGCGGTGATCGCAGGTTTTGCCATGAGAAAACCCGCCGCGCAGGAGAGCGCGGCAGAGCCGGTTTCCGTGCAGACAGGGGATACCGTCTTGTTTGGAAGTTATCTGGATCAGGATATCCAGTGGCGCGTGCTGCATATCTCGGAGGACGAGACCCAGGCGGTTCTGATCGCCGCCCATGTACTGACCATGAAAGCCTATGACGCGGCGGAGAGCGGACGGTACAACTATGACGGGGACAGAGATTATTGGACAGGGAAGTCAGAAGTGGATGCCGACCTGGAGCTCCAGATAAGAGTGCGGGGCAACAGCGACTGGAGTACCTCCAATCTGCGGGCATGGCTGAACGCAGATACCGAAGTGGTCACTTACACCGGCCAGCCGCCGGTGGCGTCCGCCATGGCGGAGAAAAAGAACGGCTATCAGAACGAGGCGGGATTCCTCTGGGGGTTTACCCAGGAGGAGCGGGACGCCATCGTGGAGACGGAGCTGGTGACAAGGGGGAACGCGCTCTCGGAGACGGACAGCGTGATCACCCATGACAGGGTGTGGTTGCTGTCCCAGGAGGAGCTTGCCTGGTTTGACCAGGTGGGCATACGGAAATTCACTACGCCCACGGAGGCGGCGGTGGAGCAGGATCAAAGTTATTGGTACAGCCTGGATCTGGATACCTATGGGGTAGAGTGCTCCAGCTGGTGGCTCCGGGAGCCGGTGGCGGAGGCGTCCAGTCTCTGTTATCTTGTGGACAACGGCTACACGGAAAATGTGATCCGGCAGGAAAACGCGGGACTGGAAGGCTTTGGCGTGCGTCCGGCGCTGACCGTGGATCTGCGCCGGGTAACATTCCGCGGCGCGGAGAGCGGGGAGTGAACTGTTCTGGAAACCGAAAAGGGCATGTCGGAGGGAATGGCTTATGAGCTGGGATGTGGTGATGATCCGGACGAAAAGCAACAGAGAGGCGCTGGACGAGATCAAGAGCGAAAATATCATTCCGTTCAGGCAGACGGAAATCGCTGACGAGATCAGGAAAATAGCGGCAAGGCTGGGTGCGGTCTGCAACTGTGAGGATCTGTCCTGGCAGGAGTTGGACAGCGATAAATGGTCCGTTGAGTTCAGTGTGGGCAAAGAGGAAGAGGCGGAATCGGTCATGCTGCTTATCAGGGGCGGAGAGCCCAAAGAGGTATTTGCCCTTTTGGTTGCCGATTTGAATACCCGGCTCATAGACTGCAGCACGGGAGAATTTTTTCTTCCGGGCGAACCCACATCATTTGAGAGCTGGAAAGCGTATCGCGACAAGATCGTGAAGGGGGAGTAAAATAAATCGGGATTTGCCTGTTTTTTTAAACAGTCTCATTGCATGGGAATGATAAACAGACTATGCTTAAAGCAGGAGGTGACAGAAATGGCAAACGAAGATAAAAAAGATTTTAATGCGATGCTGCATGATAACAAGGACATGCCTAAAATTCAAATCATTACAGATCGGAAAAGCATTGAAAAATATGGTGGGAGTAAAATGTATTTTGCCCCGCCAATCGACTATGACAAGGTAATGAAAAAAATCCCTTATGGTAAAGTGATTACTGTTGGGAAAATACGAGAATACTTTGCGGAGTTGAGCGGTGCAGATTTTACAGAACCGATTACAGCAGGAATTTTTGTTTCAATTGTGGCATGGGCGAGTTATCAGCGCTCCGAAGATGAAACGCCTTATTGGAGAACTTTAAAAGCGAACGGAGAACTGAATGCTAAATATCCAAATGGTATTGAAACACAGAAAGAGAAATTAGAAGCAGAGGGACACACCATTATTCAAAAAGGGCGCAAAAATGTACGGTACTATGTAAAGGACTATGAAAATTTTCTTTTTGATTTGAAACAGGAAGTAGCCGCCGTCTGATAAATAAAAGATATGCGCAGAAAATTTGAACTGTATGAGAAAAACCGTCGGGTTTATAGAAAAAACTGGACGGTTTTTCTGTATCATGGAGCGCTATACCGTAAAGTTGGTTGAAAATTTACTGTAAATCGGCTGAAATGATTGGCTGAAATAAAGAAAGTTGGTTTATTTTCCCTGTATTTGTGTTACTATTTATATATGGATATTCTTATTTCAATGGGATGCAGGAGGGTTAGAGAAATGTGCACAGCGGCAACCTATCAGACAAAGGACTTTTACTTCGGACGCACTCTGGATTACGATTTTTCCTACGGCGAGGAGGTAGTCATAACCCCCCGCAACTTTCCGCTTGATTTCCGGCGTCAGGATACCATGGACAGGCACTATGCCATGATCGGTATTGCGCATGTTGCCGGGAACTGCCCTCTGTATTATGAGGCGGTGAACGAGAAGGGCCTGGGGATGGCGGGGCTGAATTTCGTGGGAAACGCGGTATACGGAAAAGAGCAGCCGGGCAGAGACAATGTGGCGACTTTTGAGTTCATTCCCTGGATACTGGGGCAATGCGCCACGCTTAAGGAGGCAAGGACCCGGCTCGAGAGGATCAATCTGACGGACACGCCTTTTGATGAAAAGCTCTCTCCGGCGCAGCTGCATTGGATGATCGCCGACCGCAGCGGGGCCGTCGTCGTGGAATCGGTGCGGGAGGGGCTCCGGATCTATGAAAATCCGGTGGGCGTTCTGACCAACAATCCGCCCTTTGACCGCCAGCTCTTCCAGTTGAACAATTATATGCATCTGTCGCCGAAAGACCCGAGTAACCTCTTTTCGGACCGGCTGGATCTGCGGATCTACGGCCGGGGCATGGGGGCGCTGGGACTACCGGGGGATCTGTCCTCCCAGTCCCGCTTTGTCAGGGCCGCCTTTGTGAAGATGAATTCCCTGTCCGGAGACAGCGAGCCGGAGAGCGTCAGCCAGTTTTTCCATATTCTGGGAGCCGTTGACCAGCAGCGTGGGTGCTGCGAGGTGGGAACGGGAAAGTTTGAGGATTCCGATCCGAATACCGATTGCGACAATACCGCCGACAAACTCGGCGATATGCGGGAAAGAAGAAAATATGAGATCACGATCTACACCTGCTGCTGCAATGCGGACAAGGGTATTTACTACTATACCACTTATGACAACCATCAGATCACGGCTGTGGACATGGGGTTGGAAAATCTGGACGCATCAGAGCTGATCTCCTATCCCGTGATCCGGGAGGAACAGATCCGGGTGCAGAACCTGCGGTAGAGGAAAATCGACTTCCTATCCTTTGACCGGAAAAAGCGTATCTGCTATGCTGAGTAACAGAAAGGACAATCTGAAAAAGGAAAGGAGTTTCGGTATGGAATATCACAGGATCTTTATGGGAAAAAGGATCAGTCTGCTCAGGAGAGCCAAGGGACTGACCCAGGAGCAGTTGGCGGAGGCGCTGTGCGTGAGCCCGGCGGCGGTATCCAAGTGGGAGAGGGATATCGCGGTACCCGGAGTGGAACTGCTGTGGATGCTGGCCGATCATTTCGACTGCAGCATCGACGAATTGGTGGGGCGCAGGCAGGAGCAGATGGGGCAGATGGGGATATATGACGAGGAAAAGGTACGCCTGATCGCCATAGCCGACGATCTGCTGCGGTGCAGCGAGGTCAGCAGAAAAAAGGGTTTGCTGGCGCTGGAGGAAGAGACGGATAATTTACAGGGGGACAGCGCATTTTTACCTTTTGCCATACGCTATATTTTGCAGGCGTTTGAGAGACATACAGAGGTGGGCAGAATCATGGAACTGCTGCGCAATTACGCGGAAACGCTGCCTGCAGAGCAGGCGGAGGGGGCTATGGTGACGGCGGCTTTGGAGGCCATCGTATCTGGGGAACCTCTGGATAGGGTAAAGGAGATCGTCGCGTCTTATATAGGCATGGATTATTGGGAAAAAATGGCGGTGGACAGGGACAGGCAGCGCACCAGAGAGGATATTCTGGCGCGGTATAAAGAGCCTTATGCGGGAGACACCGGCCTGCTGGAACCGTTGGCGGGGCTGGGAGATTTTGAGATACAGACCATTTTGCGCAATCTGGAGATCCGTGAATTTACGGCAGCCATGCGCGGCGTTTCGGGAGCGGTGGCAATGCGTTTCCTCTCCAACCTCTCGGATCGGATGTTGGCGTTCATCGGGGAAGATATCGACAACTGGCAGGGAACGGAGGAGGAGATACTGGCGGCCCAGAGGAAGGTACTGGAGATCCGGAAACGCTGTCAGGAGAAGCAAAAGGGGACGGTACATGAAAGTTAGCTGGCTGGCAAAACTGACGAAGAGCCTGAAGATCGCGCTGGCGGCGGTGCTGGCCATCGCCCTGGCGCAGGCTCTGGGGCTTGCGAATTCCACTACGGCGGGGATCATCACGATCCTCAGTATCCAGGGCACCAAGCTGGAGACTTTAAAAACGGCAGGAAAAAGAGCGCTGGCATTTCTGTGCGCTCTTTTGCTGGCGGGAGTCTGTTATGAGGCGCTGGGGTATACGGTGTGGGCCTTTGGAGTTTTTCTGCTTTTGTTTGTCCTGCTGTGTCTGACCGTGAGGTGGCAGGAGGCCATTGCCATGGACTCCGTGCTGGTGAGTCATTTTCTGATACAGGGTTGCTTTTGGCCCCTGCTGAGCAATGAAGTGTTACTGTTTATTGTGGGAACGGGTTTCGGAATCCTGTTTAATCTTCATCTGCGCAGCCGCGGGGAGCAGTTTACCCGGTTCTCGGATCGGGTGGACGGGCTGATCAAGGAGATATTGGGGCAGATGGCCCGACAGCTTGCGGGAGAGGCGGGTTCGGACAGGGAGAATGACGGCAGTGCGGAGCCGCGGCAGGATCCAGGAGCAGGCCGGTTGCAGAGCCGGGAGCCGTGGCAGGGGCCTGGAGCTGGCCAGTTGCAGAGCCGGGAGCCGTGGCAGACTCAGGAACAGGAACTGCTGCAGGCGCTGCGCCAGGCGGAGGACTGTGCGGTGGAAAACTACGGCAACACTCCGTTTTCACGGGACACCTACGAATTGGATTATGTGCGTATGCGTCAGCGTCAGGCGGTGATCCTGCGGTCGATCCATGAAAATATCCGGGGGCTTTCTTATCTGCCCTGTCAGGCCCGGCAGGTGGCGGGGCTTCTCGAGCAGGTTCGGCAGGAATATCACCGTTACAACAATGTGGAGGGCCTGCTTGCAAAGATGGAAGAGCTGTTTGCGGATATGCAGACGCAGCCTCTGCCCCGGAGCAGGGAAGAATTTGAGGCGCGCGCAGTACTGTATTATGTTCTCAGGCAGATGGAGGAGCTGTTAAAAGTCAAAAGGCAGTTTATCAGAGAGAGTCAGAGGTAAGATAATACGCGGGCTTGCGATATGATATGCGAGGGGTATAAGGATGAAACAGAATTACAGGTTTATCATAATGTATGACGGCAGCAGATATTACGGCTGGCAGAGGCAGCCGGATCACGACACGGTTCAGGGCAAGCTGGAGGCGGTGCTGGAGCGGATGTGCGGACGGCCGGTGGAGATCATCGGCGCAGGGCGCACAGATGCCGGAGTCCATGCCCGGGGTATGGTGGCCAATGCGGAACTGGACGCAGAGCTCACCCCCGAAGAAATTCGGGATTATTTAAACCGCTATCTTCCGGAGGATATAGGGGTCAGAGAGGTAAGGGTGGCAGGGGCCAGATTTCACGCAAGATACAATGCGTTGGGGAAAACATACCGTTATACCTGTTTTGACGGTCCGGTTAAGCCGGTCTTTGACCGCAAATATGTGTATGTGCTGGAGGAGACGCCGGATATGGACAGTATGCGGGAGGCGGCGGAGATTCTAAAGGGGGAGCATGACTTTCGCAACTTCTGTGTGAATCCCCGGATGAAAAAGTCCACGGTGCGGCTGGTGGACCGGATCGATATAGAGCGGGAGGGAGACTATATTCGTTTTACTTTCCATGGCACGGGATTTTTACAGAATATGGTACGGATTCTGGTGGGTACACTGCTGGAAGTGGGATGGGGACATATGGGTCTGGAGCAGGTGCGGGAGGCGCTTACGTCTTCGGAGCGCCAAAAGGCAGGCCCCACGGCCCCGGCCCAGGGCCTGTGTCTGATGCAGGTTGACTATGACTGAGTACATAACAGACAGGCTGCTGGAAGAAGTGGCTGTGGGAAAGAGGACTTTCGACGGGCAGAGTCCGGAATGCGGAAAAGGAGGATGGTATGGTGCAGGATTTTATGAAGGAATACCGACGCAAGCTGCGCACGCCCCAGGAGGCCGCGGCAGTGGTAAAGAGCGGGGACTGGGTGGACTATACCAGTTGTCTGGGCAAGCCGGTGCTGCTGGATCAGGCTCTGGCGGCCCGCCGGGACGAACTGCGGGACGTGAAGATCCGGGGCAATCTGATCGACGGCCCCATCCATGTGGCGGAGTGCGACGAGAGCCAGGAGCATTTCACCTATCATAGCTGGCACTGCTCCTCCTATGAGCGGAAACTCTGTGACCGGGGGCTTTGCTATTACATTCCCATGGTTTTCCACAACAATGCGGCCTACTATGAATTTTTCCTGGATGTGAATGTGGTCATGGTCAGCGTATCGCCAATGGACAAGCACGGATATTTCAACTTTTCAGTCAACACCGGGGTGGCGGCGCCCATCGCCCGGATGGCGGATATTGTGATCGTGGAGGTCAACGAGCATATGCCCAAGATTCACGGCGGCTATGATGAGTGCATCCATATCTCTGAGGTGGACTATATCGTGGAGGGGAGCCATGCCCCCTTTGAGAGCAGCAAACCTTTTGTGCCCCGGGAGGTGGACAGGCGGATCGCCGAGCATATCATCCCCTATATCGTGGATGGAGCCACCTTACAGCTGGGTATCGGCAGTATGCCCAATGCGCTGGGAGAGCTGATCGCCCGGTCGGACATAAAGGATCTGGGGATGCACACGGAGCTGTGTTCCGACGCCTACCTGAGTATGTACCGGGCGGGCAAGCTGACCAACCGCAGGAAGAGCATTGACCGGGGAAAAGGCGTCTTCGGCTGCGCCCTGGGCAGTCTGGAGCTGTACGAATGGCTGGACGACAACCACGGCGTGGCGGCCTATCCGCTGGAGTATGTGAACCGTCCCAGTGTCATCGCCCAGATCGACAATATGGTGTCCATCAACAGCTGTGTGGCGGTGGATCTGTACGGGCAGGTGGCGGCGGAGAGCGCCGGGGCCAGACAGATCAGCGGCACGGGAGGGCAGCTGGATTTTCTGATCGGCGCTTCCGCCTCCCGTGGCGGCAAGGCATTTATCTGCATGAGCTCGGTGCATACGGACCGCCATGGGGTAAAGCACTCCCGGATCAAGCCCCAGTTTGACGGGGATATCGTCACCTCTCCCCGCAGCCAGGTATATTTTCTGGCCACGGAATACGGCGTGATCAATCTGGAGGGGCGTTCCACCTGGGAGCGTGCGGAGGCTCTGATCTCCATCGCCCATCCCGATTTCCGGGATATGCTGGTCAAGGAGGCGCAGAAGAGGAAAATATGGAGGCGCTCCAACAGGAGAGGATAGGGATATGGAAAAAACAAAAAAATAATATGAAAACGGCAAACCGGCATATTTTTTATGCGACTATATAGTGAAAGCTTTCATAAAGCAGGGATACGGTAACCTGCGGCTACATGCACAGAGGAAACGGAAACTATGAACAAAGAAGACTTGAGCAGATATGCGGAGGACCTGCTGCGGACGGCGATGTATAAGGCGGGCGGGACGGACGCGGAGGATCTGGTGCAGGAGACCATGCTGGCGGCGCTGCTGGCCATAGAACAGGGCAAAGAGATCTGGGATCCCGGAGCCTGGCTGAAAGGGGTGCTGCACAGGAAATACTATGATTTTCTCCGGCAGAAATACCGGCGTCCCACGGTCAGCTTTGACGCCCTGTATGAGCAGCACTGGGAGCAGATGCAGGAAGAGGATGAGCAGCTGCGGCGTCTGGAGCGCACCGAGGAGGCGGAGGAGATAAGAGGGGAACTGGCCCGTCTGGCCGGGATTTACCGGGAAGTGCTTGTCCGTTATTATATGCGGGGGGAGAGCGTGGGACAGATCGCCCGGGCGCTGGGGATCCCGGCCAACACCGTGAAGTCCCGTCTGCACGCAGGCAGAGAGCATATCAGAAAGGATTTCACTATGGAAAAGTATGAAAAACAAAGCTATGAGCCGGAAAGTCTGAATATGGGGATGTCGGGAGAGTTGGGGATAAACGGGGAGCCTTTTAACCTCGGAGTGAATAACAGTATGATCATGCAGAATCTGTTGATCCTGGCCTATGACAAGCCGGTAACGCTGCGGGAGCTGTCGGAGGCCCTGGGCATTGCCGCCGCCTATATCGAGCCGGAAGTGAACCGGTTGGTGGACGGCGAGCTGATGAAACGTGTGGGAGACAGGGTCTATACGGATTTTATCATCTGCCGGGAGGAAGACCGGCATGCCGCCGTGGGAGCGCAGCAGGAACTGGCTGACAGAAGATACCGGGAGATATGGGAGATCGTGGAACAGGGACTGGCGAAACTGCGTGAGCAGGATTTTTACCGAAAGCAACGGACAGAGGCCCGCCGGAAACTGGAGAGCCGGGTGGTCATATCTGTATTGCAGAGCGTGGTGTGGAGCGTGCTCCGGGAGATTGCCGGAGAATTGCCCTTTGCATCCTATCCAGATCGGAAAAACGGCGGGAAATGGTTTGCGCTGGGACAGCATTTTGAGGCCCATTATGACGCTGACAGCGAGCAACATGCATATCGCAGATACTGGATAGACGGGCAGAACAACAGGATCCTGAAAGAATATGACGGTCTCAGATCGGTGGGCCTGCACCTCTATGACTGTCTGCTGGGACATACTTATCTCGTCTACTCCGACAGAGGGATTCCGGAAGATATGTTGCATAAGACCCTGTATCTGGCGGCGCATGACAGGGAGAAAGAGCTGGCGCTGATCGGCACTCAGATCCTGGAAAAGCTGGACGTACTCATGGAGCTGGATCTGCTGGCCCGCGGTGAAAGCGGCCGCCTGGAATGTCTGGTGCCCGTGATTTCCAAGGCGGATGAGACCTGCATGAATAAATTGGGCGATGAATACGGGAAACTGATCGCACAAAAATTCCATGACGAATATATGACTCTGATGCAGTATCCCATAAAGCTGCCGCCCCATCTGAAATCCGTGACAAAGTGGCACTGCTATAAGGAGTGTGTCAATTGTATCTCCATGATGCTGGCCCAGCGGGCCAGGGAGGCCGGACTGTTTCTGCCGGGGTATGACGGCCCCGCTCCCTCGGTCTATCTGACGGTGGAGGAGTAAGGATTACCGTTCTGTGCCCGGAGCATTTTTAAGCATGCTCCGGGCATCCGTAATCCGGTTATCTGGTAACGGGAGATATCAGCGACTGTGTTGGGGATTACATCTTTTCCTGCAATATCTCAGGGATTGGCAGGATCAAATAAAACGGGTAGCAAATTGCGTCAGGCATTCTGCAGGGTATTGTTTTCCCGTATGCGTTCCGTAAAGCTCACAGTCTGCGGGCGGCGGGTAAGCTGCTCGGTGAAACGCCGGGAATAGGCGATATACAGCAGATAGATATAGGGCATTCCCAGATTGGTCTCCAGCAGGGAGTTGACGGTCAGCGTCAGGAGTTTTTGCTCCGGAGAGGAAAAACCCGCACTGCGGATGCCGCCGATGAGAAGTCCGGCCTCCCAGCCGAATTGCACCAATATACCCATAGTCAGGAGCCAGGGGATGCGTATGCGTCTGCCGGGCTCTTTTTGCCTGAGATTGTAGATGATCAGGATCAGGTAGCCCGCGAACAGCAGCAGGGCCATATAGCCGTGATAGGATCCGGTGGTACGTTCAATGACAATGGGAGTCTGGCCCGCGCCGAAGGTCTGTGCCAGCAGGGGAGCGCAGAACCACCACAGCAGGATCAGCAGAGACCACTCAAAGATATGCTTATCTCTGGAGATCCAGAGCCATATCCAGGCAAAATTGGTAAAGCCGTAACTCATGGACATCCATAGCAGTACCCAGAACAGGCTGTGCCCCTCGGAGATGGAGCGGGCGTGGCAGAGCAGATGAAAAATGCCATAGTCCACCAGCAGATACACCAGGCCAAAGAACAGGCCCACCAGCACCGTCATATATTTTTTGTGGCAGAGCAGCAGTCCGGCCAGCAATACCAGAAAGCATATATCCAGCCAGATATACAGAGGTACAAACTGTCTGCGGGCAATGATTTCCGTGACTGTATTTTCCATAGATTCAAGACTCCCCCATCGCGATATTCTGTCCTTTGGACTGCTATGAAGTATAACAGGTTTTGAGAGGGGCCGCAAGAAGGTTTTGCAGAGTGTTTACAATGAATGGTATACAAACGGCCCGCTTTGATATATAATAAGTAAAATGGTCAGCGCATTTCCTGTGCCGGAGCGGTAAATATGGTCAGGGATACGGAAGGGAGGATTCCTTGTGACAGATCAGATGAGGAAAAGAAGAAAGCATATTATGGCGGCGGCAGCGTTTATGCTGATATTTGGCGGTCTGCTGGCACTGGCTACGATTTTTGATCTCCAGGTGAGTTTTCTGCTGGCGACGCCCAATCTGGTGGAGGGAAGGTATTTTTCCACCAATTTCTGCTGTAATCTGGTGGAGGTGGCAGCTATGGCTCCCATATGGGGGTTTGCCACGTTTGCGGCCTGTATCCTGACGGTCTATGCCCATCACAGAACAGGGCCGGGACGGTGCCTGCAGGTCTTTTTCTTTGGCCTGTCCGTGTTTACCGGAACCTTCTTTCTGCGGGATATGATGAAATATCTGTTACAGATCACGGACAGAGAGGATGTTATGGAACAGATCTGGTTCAATGCGCTGATGGCGGCTTTCGGTCTGCTGGTTACGATACTGGTTCTGGCGCTGGCGGGAGGCCGGATCCAGGCTCATATGGGGGTGTTGCTGCCCTTTGCGCTGGTGATCGTGGGTTCCTGCTGCTGTTTCCTGTTTGTGGAACTGATCAAAAATCCTGTGGGCAGGATGCGCTTTCGGGCCATGCATTATATCGGGGACTATTCTTACTATACGCCTTGGTACCGGGTGAGCGATGCCAGGCGGCTGCTGGGCAGTCTGGGATTTGACCGGGACTACTTCAAGTCCTTTCCCTCCGGGCACACTTTTTCCGGCTCCATGGCCTGCTTGATGATTCCGTTTCCCGACTTGTTTGGGAGCTGGCGGACCCCAAAGCGGAAAGTGCTGTCCTATGTGATCCCCATAGTATACACGGGGACGGTGGCATACTTTCGGGTGGCGGCGGGCGCACACTTTTTCAGTGACGTGCTGGTGGGCGGAACCATGGGCTTTGTGGCGGTGCAGTTTTTCCGATATCTTTTTCTGCATCGGTTAAGAGAGAGATTTAAGTAAAGACGCCGACTGTTTGTTATTTTTTTACAAATTTTTTTATAAAACATATTTTCATATGGGCAAATTAGTGATATACTACTTAGAGAAGGCTTTTTTTTGAACGGTTTTGAGTATGGGGACACGAAAGATTTTCGTGAGGTAGTGAAATGACGGGGTTAATAAATTTGATGGAAGAAACGGTATTGAATAAGATCGATCAGCTGCTGCCAGCGACGAGCTATTGTAAATGCGAGAGCTGCCGGATGGATATGGCGGCCTATGCGTTGAACCGTCTTCCGCCGCAGTATGTGCAGTCCATAAAGGGCAAGGTGTTATACCGTTTTGCGTCCACGCAGGTGCAGCGCGATATAGAGGTGACGGTGGCTGTGAGTCAGGCGATTGAGGTGGTGGGCAAATCACCCCATAAAAATGCCGCCAATGCGCAATCGGGCGGCCAATAAAGACAGTACGGTCAGGGGGAGCGTCATGCGCCCTCTGTTTTATTTCTGCGGGTAATGAGCCGGGTACCGCGCCTGCGCGGACATTTGGCGTATGCCTTGCGCAATTGCCGCAAAGGGATTATAATGAGTAAAATGCTCCGCATTTAACTCTGCTGAACAGAGTGTGCGCTGAAGCGCACAAAATCAAGGAATAATGAGTAAAACGCTCCGCGTTTAACTCTACGGATTAAAGTGTGCGCTAAAGCGCACAAAATCAAGGAATAATGAGTAAGACTGTTACAAGGAAGAAGGTGCGTACATGAAAACAGGGCTTGTGCTGGAGGGGGGCGCCATGCGGGGCGTGTATACCGCCGGGGTGCTGGATGTGCTGATGGAGAACGGGATACAGGTGGACGGTGTAGTGGGAGTATCTGCAGGCGCCGTATTTGGCTGCAACTATAAATCTCACCAGATCGGAAGAGCCATTCGGTACAATACGAAATATTGCAGGGACTCCCGCTACGGGGACTTTCGTTCATTGCTCCGGAGCGGCGACATCTACGAGGAAAAATTCTGCTATCATGAATTGCCGGAGAAACTGGATCCCTTTGACTGGAAGACCTATAAAAACAGTCCGGTGGAGTTCTATGTGACCTGTACGGATGTGGATACGGGACGGGCCGTATACCACAGATGCACAGGGGAAAAGGAAGATCTGCGCTGGATGCAGGCGTCCGCGTCCATGCCCTTTGTGTCCCGGATCGTGGAGATCGGCGGGAGAAAACTCTTAGACGGCGGTATCTCGGATTCCATTCCGCTGAACTGGTTTCGCAGTATAGGATATGATAAAAATCTGGTGGTACTGACCAGACCGAAAGGATATCGGAAAAAGCCGCCCAGAGGGATGTTCTTTTTTCGACGCAGGATCCGGCGGTATCCGGCGCTTACGGCGGCCATAGAGACCAGACATATCCGCTACAATCAGACGCTTAAACAATTGCCGGAGCTGGAGAGAGCAGGACTGGCGCTGGTACTGCGCCCCAGCAGATATATCAAAGTCTCCAAGCTGGAGCGGCATACCTGGAAACTCAGGGCAATGTATAAGCTGGGGCGGAAGGATACAGAGCGCAGACTGGAGGAAATACGCCGTTTTCTGGCATAGCTGGCAATATCCCGGGCCGGATCCGGGATATGCGGGAATGAGGTGAGAATGCAGTATCGCAGGGATAAATATGGCAATGAGATCTCCGTGCTGGGGTATGGCTGTATGCGCTTTACCCAGACGGCAGGCAGGATCGATCTGAAAAAGGCCGAAGAGGAGATCATGACTGCCTTTGAGGGCGGCGTGAACTACTATGACACGGCGTATATATACGGAGGCAGCGAGGCGGCGCTGGGAGAGATTCTGGAGCGGAACGGGATACGGGATAAGGTGTATATCGCCACCAAACTTCCCCACTATCTGATCCAGAGCAGAGCCAGCCTGGATAAATACTTTGACGAACAGCTGCGCAGACTGCGCACGGATCATATTGATTATTACCTGATGCATATGCTGACGGATGTGCATACCTGGGAAAGGCTGAAAGCCCTGGGGATTCTGGAGTGGCTGCGGGAGAAACAGGAGAGCGGCGCTATCCGTCAGGTGGGTTTTTCCTATCACGGCAACGCGGATATGTTCTGCCAGTTGGCGGACGCCCATACCTGGGATTTCTGCCAGATCCAGTACAACTATATGGACGAGAACAGCCAGGCGGGACGGCGGGGACTGCGATATGCCCATGAAAAGGGATTGCCGGTGATCATTATGGAGCCTCTGCGGGGCGGGAAACTGGCGACCCGGCTGCCGGAGGCCGCCGTCAGGATCTTTGCCAATCATAAGGTGGGCGCGGGACGCGGTCAGGGGACCGGCGATACGCGGGAGCAGGATCCGGTGAGCTACACGCCGGTGCAATGGGCGCTGAAATGGCTGTGGAACCAGCCGGAAGTGACCTGCGTACTGTCGGGGATGAACTCTGTGGAGATGGTGCGGGATAATGTGGATACGGCGGAACACACGGAAGTGGGAGAGCTGACGGAGGCGGATGAGGCCATGCTGCGGCAGGTGGTGCAGGCTGTCAACGCCCGGATGAAAGTGGGCTGCACAGGCTGCGGCTACTGTATGCCCTGCCCTAAGGGTGTGGATATCCCCGGGTGCTTTGCCGCCTATAATCGGCGCTACAGCGAGGGCTGGTCGGCGGCCATGAAAGACTACTTTATGTGTACGGCCATCAGAAAGGAGGCCACCGGAGCCTCCAACTGTGTGGAGTGCGGGAAATGTGAGCAGCACTGTCCCCAGCATATCCCCATCCGGCGGGAGCTGAAAGCCGTGAGAAAAGTGCTGGAGAACCCGGTGTACCGCATCGCCAGATGGTTTGTGAAAAAAATGAAAGCCTATTAGGCGCCGATCTGCCTCTTGATTTCGTCGAAGGAGACGGGGGCGTAGTCGGTGCGCTCCGCGGAGACGCAGTAGTGCTGGTTGCTGTAGGTTTTATACAGGGGCGAGGCATGCACATGACCGAAGAGATTGGCATAGGGCATGTTCTCGCAGACATACAGGGGTTCATGAGACAATATCCAGAATCCCTCCAGGATCACCGGCAGATCGTACACTTCGGCAAATCCCATCTCCCGGTAAGCCTGGTTGTCCAGCGTGTCATGATTGCCCCTGACCAGGTATTTCCTGCCGTGGAGAGCAGTGGGATCCATACGGCCCCAGTCTCCCAGCACATAGACGGTATCCTCCGGGGATACCGTCTCGTTCCACCGTCGTATCAGCTCCCGATCCATGGCCCCGGCGTCAGCAAAGGGGCGGTTCTCGTAGCGCCTGATCCGCTCGTCTCCAAAATGTGTGTCCGCGATAAAATAGATCATAATATATCCTCCACTATAAATTTAATAACAAAATATATATTTGTCAAATGCATTTATATCGTTGATAAAAAAGAAATGATGCGTTTTCTATAGACAGCGTAAATAGACAGAGAAAATAGGTATGCAAAGAGGGGAATGACGAGGTATGGAGAAGAAAAATAAGACATTTGGTTTTTGCCTGTTCTGTGCTCTGTTTCTGGCGTTATCCACAGCGCTGGGCGGCTGCGGGGCAGGGGAGCTGACGCAGGAGACCGTGGGGGCGCCGGAGACGGAATCTCCCTCTGCGTCCTCCCAGATTCGCATTTTTTATTATTCTACCCTGAGTGAGCCGAATTTTGGCGATCCGCAATTTAAAGATTGTCTCTTCAGATACGGCGAAAAGTATCCGGAGCTGGAGTTTGTGATCGAGTCCAGCGCACCGGGGGAGGACCGGGATATGGTGTTAAACCGCCTCCTGGCTGACATATCTCAGGGCAGAGGGCCGGATATCCTGGTTCTGAGCAGAAAGACGCTGGAGATCTTTCAGGACAATGGGGCGCTTGCCGAACTGTCCGGATCGCTGCCGGAGGAAACTGCGGAGCAGATCTTTGACAGCGTGCTGCGACAGGGCCGCATAGGGGACGGACTGTACGGAGTCGCGTGGGAGGCGCGGGTGGATACGCTGCTGGTGCCCGAGACCGTGTGGCAGGAGGATACCTGGCGCGTAGAGGATGTGCTGTCCCTTCTGGACGAGCGCCAGGCGCAGGGAGATCCCTATGACCGGTGGCTCAGTATATCCTATAGCCTGACGGCGGAGCAGATGCTCTATGATCTGGGGCTCAAGGGGATAGAGAATACAGAGGAGAGGGTCTCTGCTCTGGTGGATATGGAGCAGGGGAAATGCTTTTTTGACACGCCGGAGTTTGTCAGACTGCTGGAAAACTGTAAGAAGTACGGGGAAGTTTCCGGCAGCAGAGAGTATATGGATTGGGCGCAGCGACTGACGGAAGTCGGCAATGGCAGCGCGCTGGCCCTCCCATGCAACGGGGATCTGAAAGGATTCAGCAGCGCTATGGCCTCCTGCGAAGACGGCTACCGCTGTGTGGGGTATCCCACGGAGAGCGGCAACGGCAGTTATGTGAACTGTTCGCGGTTTATGGCGGTGAACGCCGGAACGGAGCATTACGACATTGCTGTTGGTTTTATAGAGGAGATGCTCAGCGAAGAGGTGCAGAGGGAGAACTTTGGTATCTCCAGTGTCCGAAGGGACGTCCTGACGGAGAATGTCGTGGAACATCCGTCGTTCTGCGAAACGCCGGTATTTATGATTGGAGAAAAAGCATATGCCCAGTTGGAGGGAAAAGCGGACGGAAGCTCCTGGGTACGGGAATATGTGGAACTGCTGGAAAAGGGAGTTCCCGGAAACTGGGAGGTCTCCGGAATACAAAAAATTATCATGGAGGACGCCGCGGCGTATTTCAACGGGGATAAGGATGCGGAGGACGCCGCCGGGGCAATTCAGAGCAGAGTCAGTTTGTATCTCGAGGAAAGACGGGATAACTAAGTATAATATATAAAAAACGAAAGGGTGGTTCGGAAAGGACAACCCTTTCGTTTTTTATACAAAATAATTTATTTTGTAAAAAAGGGCTTGCAATTATTCTCAAATTGAGTATAATAAGATCAAACAGAATAAAACTCAAATTGAGAATAATAAACGCAACAAAGAGGACAAAGGTTTTGCCTGGGGAAAAGTTCTACTGTGGGAAAGGCAGGGGCAGAGAGATGGAGGAGAGGAATGCCGGGGGACTGACGGAGCGGGAGTTCCTGCGTCAGTATGATCCGGGAAAATACGAGCGCCCGTCGGTGACGGCGGACACGCTGATCTTTACGGTGGATAAGGGAGATGAAGATTATCATTTACAGATCATGCTGATCCGGAGAAAGGATCATCCCTGTATTCACAAATGGGCGATTCCCGGCGGATTTGTGGGGATGGAGGAATCGGTGGATCAGGCGGCGGTCCGGGAGCTGGAAGAGAAAACGGGCCTCCGGGACATTTACCTGGAGCAGCTGTACACCTGGGGAGACGTGGGGCGGGATCCCCGCACCCGCATCATCTCCGTCTCCTACATGGCGCTGGCGCCCAAGGAGAAACTGGGGCCCATTCCGGGCGGAGACACGGCGGACGCGGCCTGGTATTCCATCGGCAGACAGGGGGGACATTTTAGATTGTGGAATGAGAGCCGGGAGCTGGCGGAGGAAGATCTGGCGTTCGATCATGCCAGGATGATAGGGCTGGCGTTGGAACGCATGAAGAATAAGGTGTTTTACACGGATATCGCCTTTAAGCTCCTGCCGGAGCGCTTTACATTCCCGGAGCTGCAGCGGCTCTACGAGGCCATCCTGGGAGAGAAACTCCACGGCCCCAATTTCCGCCGGGACATGCAAAAGCTGGTGGAACAGACCGACGAGAAATGCAGATCCCGGAGAGCGGGAAAACCGGCCCGGTACTACAGACAAAAGTATAATGAAAAACAGAACCCAAAATAAAATTTTATATAAGGAAGGAGCAAGACATGAAATATCTGATCGTAGTAGACATGCAGAATGATTTTGTAACGGGGGTGCTGGGCACCGAGGAGGCGCGAAACATCCTGCCCGCGGTGGCGGCGAAGGCCAAGGCCTTTGAGGGTCGGGTGATTTTTACCCGGGACACTCACCGGCAGGACTACATGGACACCCAGGAGGGGAAATACCTGCCGGTTCCCCACTGTATCCAGGGCAGCCAGGGCTGGCAGCTTGCGGACGAACTGGAGTCTCTGCGGGCCGAGAAGAACCTGCCCGTATACGACAAGGTAACCTTTGGCTGCCCCCAGCTTGCCAGAGACCTGGCCAGGGAAAACGAGCAGAACCCCATCGAGTCCATTGAACTCATCGGCGTGTGTACGGATATCTGCGTGGTGAGCAACGCCCTGACCATCAAGGCCCATCTGCCGGAGGTCCCCATCCATGTGGATCCGGCCTGCTGCGCCGGAGTCACGCCCCAGACCCATGAAGCAGCGCTGGCCACCATGCGCTCCTGCCAGATCCTTATGTGAGGGTGATGAAAAAATCAGGAAGGGAAGGAAAAACAGTATGAAACAATTCAACGAGAGAAATCTATCCATGGTAATGGACTTTTATGAGATGACCATGAGCAACGGATACTTCAGAGACCAGGATAAGGATACGAAAGTGGCTTTTGACGTATTCTATAGAAAGAACCCCGACAACGGCGGATTTTCCATTTTCTGCGGCCTGGAGCAGATCGTGGAGTACATCGAGAATCTGCATTTTGATACAGAGGATATCGAATACCTGCGCGGCCAGGGACTGTTTGGCGAAGAGTTCCTGCAATATCTGGCGGATTTCCACTTCAAGGGCGATCTGTACGCGTTCCCGGAGGGGACGATCATGTATCCTAACGAGCCGATTCTCACGGTGATCGCTCCCCTCATCGACGCCCAGCTCATTGAGACCGCCATACTGCTGGAGGTCAACCATCAGTCCCTGATCGCCACCAAGACCCGCCGGATCGTCCGGGCGGCGGACGGCAGGGCGGTGTCGGACTTCGGCGCGCGCCGGGCCCACAATATGGACGCGGCGGTATACGGGGCCAGAGCCGCTTATATCGGCGGCGCCGTGGGCACGGCCACCGTGCTGGCAGGCAAAATGTTTGATATCCCCATCAGCGGCACCATGGCCCACAGCTGGGTGATGTACCATAAGGACGAATTTACCGCTTTTAAAAAATACGCGGAAAACTACCCCGATTCCACCGTGCTGCTGGTGGACACCTACGACGTGTTAAAAAGCGGCGTCCCCAACGCTATCCGCGTGGCGAAGGAAGTGCTGGAACCCATGGGAAAGCGCTTAAAGGGCGTCCGTATCGACAGCGGCGACCTGGCCTATCTGTCCAAAAAGGTGCGCAGGGCCCTGGACAGCGCGGGTCTTACGGACTGCAAGATCGTGGTATCCAACAGCCTGGATGAATTTACCATTACTTCCATATTGGCCCAGGGAGGCAGGATCGACAGCTTTGGCGTGGGCGAGCGCCTTATCACATCCAAGTCCGACCCGGTGTTCGGCGCGGTGTACAAGATCGCGGCGGTGGAGGAGAACGGGGAGTTCGTGCCCCGCATCAAGGTATCGGAAAACGAGGAGAAGATCACCAATCCGGGGCTGAAAAAAGTGTACCGCGTATATGATGAAAATAATAAGGCCATCGCCGATCTGATCGCCCTGGCGAATGAAAAAGTGGACTTCGCGGCACCCTATCGTTATGTGGATCCCAAAAAGCCCTGGAAGAACCGTTTCTTTGAAAACTGCACCGTAAAGGAGCTGCAGATACCGATCTTCCAGAATGGCAGGCTGGTCTGCGACATGCCGGATGTGGCGCAGATCGCGGACTACGTGAAACGGCAGCTCACGGAGGAGATCTGGGAGGAGGAGCAGCGTTTCGAGAATCCCCACACCCATTATATGGATATGACCCCCGCCATGTACGAGGTCAAGATGTCCCTGCTGAACGACTCCCGGGAAAGCTCCAATTAGGGGATGATTTTGCCAGTACCGAAGTAACCGGTATATTTAAAGGTAAACAGAAAGGAACTATTATGGAATACGGATACATCAAGACGGCAACAGCCTCCTTTGACATACAGGTGGCCGGAGTCAGCGCCAATGTGGAGAATATGCTCCGCCTGATGGAACAGGCCCGGCGGCAGCAGGTGGAGCTGCTGGTCTTCCCGGAGCTGTGCGTCACGGGCTATAGCTGCGGGGACCTGTTTCTGACCCGCAGGCTTTTGAACCGTGCGCTGGAGGGCGTGAAACGCCTGGCGGCGGGTACGGCGGGCAGCAACTGTCTGGTGGCGGTGGGCGCGCCCCTCTGCCATAACCAGCGACTTTATAACTGCGCCGTTTTTTTACAGAATGGAGAGATTCGAGGGATCGTACCCAAATCCTATATCCCCGGTTATAAAGAGTTTTATGAGAAAAGGTGGTTTGCCTCGGGCAAGCAGATCCAGGCCGAGGAGGAGATGGGCGCGCCCTTTGGAACCCATGTGATGATGCAGCTGGGCAGCGACGTGCGCGTAGCGGCGGAGATCTGTGAAGACCTGTGGGTATCCGACAGCCCCAGCATAAGGCATTGCTTAAACGGGGCGGATCTGATCGTCAATCTCTCCGCCTCCAACGAGACCGTGTTGAAGAGGGCGTACCGGCAGGATCTGGTGAAAATGCAGTCCGCCAAGTGCATGTGCGGCTATATCTACGCCTCCTCGGGGGAGGGGGAGAGCACCACGGACCTGGTATTTTCCGGTCACTGCATCATCGCCGAAAACGGCAGCGTCAAGGCGGAGAGCTACCGGGAGAAGGAAGGGCTGCTCACGGCTCTGATCGATGTGCAGAAATTGCAGAATGACAGGATGAAGATGAACAGCGAGAATGAGGCCGTGGATATGAGCGGTTATGTCCGGGTGCAGCTGCAGCGGGATTCTTTCGGACATCTGCCCGCGCAGGTGGACGCCTATCCCTTTGTGCCCGCCGCATTGGATAAACGTCTGGAGCGCTGCCGGGAAATCATGGAGCTGCAGGCGGACGGCCTGTATGAACGGTTGAAAAAGACAGGTCTGAAAAAAACCGTGATCGGTATCTCCGGGGGCCTGGACAGCACATTGGCGCTGTTGGTCACGCTGGAGGCGTACCGGAAACTGCGGCGGCCTGCGGAGGATATCATTGCCATCACCATGCCGGGCTTTGGCACGTCCGCCCGCACGAAGACCAATTCCGACCGGCTCATGGAACTGTGCGGCGTGACGGCCCGCACCGTTTCCATCACGGAGGCGTGCAGGCAGCATATGCGGGATATCGGCCACCCGGAGGATGTGTACGACGTGACATACGAGAATATCCAGGCCAGGGAGCGCACCCAGATCCTGATGGACGTGGCCAACCAGGAGGGCGGTCTGGTCATCGGCACGGGGGATCTGTCGGAGGCGGCCCTGGGCTGGTGTACCTATAACGGCGACCATATGAGTATGTACGGGGTCAATATTTCCATTCCCAAGACGCTGGTCAAATACCTGGTGTCCGCCTACGGCGAGATGCATCCCGAGCTGGAGGCGGTGCTGGACAGCATCTGCGAGACCGTGATCAGCCCGGAGCTTTTGCCCCTGTCGGCGGACGGACAGATCAGCCAGTCCACGGAGGAGACGCTGGGAAAATACGATCTGCACGACTTTATCCTGTACCATTTTATCCGCAACGGCTTTGCGCGGGACAAGATTGCGGCTCTGGCCCGGATCGCCTTTCCCCAGGTCAGCCCCCCGGTTATCGATAAGACTGCGGAAACTTTTTTCAGGCGTTTTTTCTCCCAGCAGTTCAAACGTTCCTGCATGCCCGACGGCCCCAAAGTGGGCTCGGTGAGCCTGTCTCCCCGAGGCGACTGGCGCATGCCATCGGATGCTTCCGCGGCGGATTATTTATAGGAAGATTGTAAATTTAGCACTTGCGCCCACCTGCAAATTGGTGTATAGTGGTTCACGATTGGATAAAAACACGCAGTAGACCACAGGAAAGCGGGAAAAGAGGATATGGCAAAAAATCTGGTTATTCTGGAGTCACCTGCCAAGGTGAAGACAGTGAAGAAGATATTGGGAGCGAATTATGAGGTGGCGGCCAGCGGCGGCCATGTGCGGGATCTGCCCAAGAGCAGCCTGGGGATCGATGTGGAACACGATTACGAACCCAGGTATATCACCATCCGGGGCAAGGGAGACGTGCTGGCGGCCCTGCGCAGGGAAGTGAAAAAGGCTGATAAGATCTATCTGGCTACCGACCCTGACCGGGAGGGGGAGGCAATCTCCTGGCATCTGGTCCATGCGCTGAAACTGAAGGAGATGCCTGATAAAAAGATATACCGGATCACGTTTAACGAGATTACCAAGAGCGCCGTAAAGGAATCCCTGAAAAACGCCAGAGAGATCAATATGGACCTGGTGGATGCCCAGCAGGCCCGCCGGGCGCTGGACCGCATGGTAGGATACAGAATCTCTCCCTTGCTCTGGGCGAAAGTCAAGAGGGGCCTGAGCGCGGGAAGAGTACAGTCCGTGGCGCTGCGCATCATCTGTGACCGGGAGGCGGAGATCGGCGCTTTTATTCCCGAGGAATACTGGACGCTGGAGGCTGACCTTGCGGTGGAAGGAGAAAAAAAGCCCGTTACGGCCAGGTACCACGGAGAGGGCAGTCACAAGGCGGAGATACGCAGCAAAGAGCAGATGGACGCTCTGCTAAAAAGTCTGGAGGGAGCCTCTTTCAAGGTGACCGAGGTGAAAAAGGGCGAGAGAGTCAAGAAAGCTCCCCTGCCTTTTACCACCTCCACATTGCAGCAGGAGGCCAGCAAGGCGCTGAATTTTTCCACCCAGAAGACCATGCGTCTGGCCCAGCAGCTCTACGAGGGAGTGGACTTAAAAGGCGAGGGTACCGTGGGCCTGATCACTTATCTGCGTACCGACTCCACCCGGGTATCCGAGGAGGCGCAGCAGGCGGCGCGGGATTATATTGTAAAACACCACGGAGAGGACTATGCCGCGGAACATGTGGCGGCCAAAAAGAATGAGCAGAAGATACAGGATGCCCATGAGGCCATCCGTCCTACGGATATCGAACGGATCCCGGCGGCGGTGAAAGAACAGCTGCCCAGGGATCTGCTGCGGTTGTACCAGCTGATATGGAAACGTTTTGTGGCCAGCCGTATGGCAGGGGCGGTCTATGAGACCATGACCACCAGGATCGAGGCTGCGGGGCATATATTTACCATGGCTGCGTCCAGCAGAGTGTTTGACGGCTATATGAGCGTCTACACCCAGGAGGAGGATCAGGAAGAGAACAACCGCATGAACCGTGAACTGTCGGCGGACAGCGTGCTGTCTCTGCTGCAATTTACGCCGAAACAGCATTTTACCCAGCCGCCGGCCCACTATACCGAGGCTTCTCTGGTGAAGGCGCTGGAGGAACTGGGCATAGGACGTCCCAGCACCTACGCGCCCACCATTACCACGATTCTGGCAAGACGCTATGTGGCCAAGGAAAATAAGAATCTCTATGTGACGGAGCTGGGCGAGGTGGTCAATCAGATGATGGTGGAGGCTTTTCCCGGCATCGTGGATGTGAATTTTACCGCCAACATGGAGGCTCTGCTGGACGGCGTGGAGATGGGCACCGTAAAGTGGAAGACGGTCATCGCCAACTTCTACCCCGATCTGGAAGAGGCGGTGCGGAACGCCGAGAAAGACCTGGAGAAGGTCACCATAGCCGACGAGGTGTCGGACGAGGTCTGCGAGCTGTGCGGCAGGCAGATGGTGATCAAGTACGGCCCCCACGGCAGATTTCTGGCCTGCCCCGGATTCCCGGAGTGCCGCAACACCAAACCCTATTTTGAGAAGACCGGCGTGATGTGTCCCAAGTGCGGCAGGGATATCGTGATGAAGAAGACCCAGAAGGGCAGAAGATATTTCGGATGTATCGGGTATCCGGACTGCGATTTCATGGTATGGCAGAAACCCTCTTTGCAGAAATGCCCCAAGTGCGGTTACGTCATGCTGGAAAAGGGCAATAAGCTGGTGTGCGCCAATGAAGATTGCGGGCAGGTGCTGGCTGCAAATGGAGAATAAAACTGCATAATGTCAGAATATTCTCTAAAATAATAAAAATATGCATTGTAATCTGACTTCATCTGTGCTAAAATACTCCAAGAGAACAGGGTATTTTTGGATGGAGGAACAGGGATGAGCAGTGTACAGTTATTGGATAAGACTCGGAAGATCGGCAAACTATTGCACAATAACAACTCCAGCAAAGTAGTGTTCAGCGATATCTGCCGCGTGATGCGGGATATTCTGAATTCCAATGTGCTGGTGATTAGCCGCAAGGGCAAAGTGCTGGGCGTGGGAAAATGTGACAGCGTGGATTCCCTGCACGAGCTGGTGGAGGAGAGCGTGGGCGGTTTTGTGGACAGTATGCTGAATGAGAGACTGTTGGGAGTGCTTTCCACCAAGGAAAATGTGAATCTGGAGACGCTGGGTTTTGAGGGAGAGGACATCCGCAGGTTTCAGGCTATCATCTCCCCCATCGAGATAGCGGGGGAGCGGCTGGGTACGCTGTTTATCTACAAGTGCAACGAGCAGTATGATATAGACGATATTATCTTGTGCGAGTACGGCACCACGGTGGTGGGGCTGGAGATGCTGCGGGCTGTCAGCGAGGAGAGCGCCGAGGAGAGCCGCAAGATAGCGGTGGTCAAGTCGGCCATCAGCACACTGTCTTTCTCCGAGATGGAGGCGATCACCCATATTTTCGACGAGTTAAACGGTATGGAGGGTATTCTGGTGGCCAGCAAGATTGCCGACCGGGTGGGAATTACCAGATCCGTGATCGTCAATGCCCTGCGCAAATTTGAGAGCGCGGGGGTCATAGAATCCCGCTCTTCGGGCATGAAGGGAACCTATATCAAGGTGCTCAACGACGTGGTGTTTGACGAGATCGAGGAATTGAAGAGACAGAACCAGAGATGATAAGCGGCATAGGGAAATGCCGCCGGGTAAAGGATAAAGGGATCTATTGCCAGCGCGATAAATCCTTTTTTGATTTTTTTCATAAAACCTATTGAGTTTTTGGAAAAAAAACATATAATAGAATATATTGGGTTTCATATGGACAAAGATACAAGTTGTATGGAATTTGGAGGGATTTATGATTAATTCTAATGTATTTGACTACATAAGCGTTTTGGACCAGGCGGCCGACGCCACATGGATGCGTCACATCGCTCTGTCCAACAATAATGCCAACATTACAACGCCGGGATACAAACGGCAGGATGTGGCCTTTGAATCAGAGTTTCGCAAGGCTCTGGGGAATTGCAGACATGAGTCCATGGACGCCAAAGTGTCCAGGGTCAGACGCACCACTGTAAAGCCGGTGGCCTATACAGATTATTCCAGTCTGTCCTACAGGCTGGACGGCAACAATGTGGATCCGGACGCAGAGCCGGTGATGCTGGCGGAGAATCAGATGAAATATCAGGGGCTGATGGCGGCGATCAACAATGAATTCCAGAATTTGCAGGCTGTACTAAAATAAAAAAGTGAGGTATTATTATGAATATATTTTCTGCCTTTAATGTAAACGCGTCCGGTATGACCGCCCAGAGGTACCGTATGGATATCATATCGGAGAATGTTGCCAACGCCCAGAGCACCCGTACCGAGGACGGTACCCCTTACAGGCGCAAGGTGGTGGCTTTTGCCGAAAAAGGCGGCAAGGGTTCCTTTGTCCATGCGCTCAACAGCGCCATCGATTATCACGGCGCGGGCTTTTCCGGCAGCGGCGTGAAGATTACGGGCGTATACAAGGACTATAAGACGGAGATGAAAAAGGTATACGATCCTTCCCACCCGGATGCGGACGAGGACGGATATGTGCTGTTTCCCAATGTCAATATCATAACGGAGATGACCAATATGATCGACGCCAGCCGCGCCTATGAGGCCAACGCTACGGCGTTTAACGCCAGCAAGTCCATGGTACAGCAGGGACTGCAGCTGGGCCAGTCTTAAGACCGGCCGGGAGAGCGTTTTCATAACAGGAATATTCAGGCCAGACGCAACATAAGATAGGCTTTTGAAAGGGGTAATACATAATGGATTATATATCGGCTGTTAACGGCATGTCGTCCCTGGGACTTGACCAGGTGGCGGGGACAAGACTGAATACTCTGACAGGTTCCCTTACCAGGGAGGACAATAACGTAGATGGAACCATGTTTGATGCATTTCTGAATTCTGCGATAGACCATCTCAAAACTACCAACAGTTATCTGTCTGAATCGGAGAATGAGAAGATCCGGTTTGCGCTGGGCGAGACGGAGAATGCGCACGACCTGGCCATAGCCATGCAGAAGGCGTCTGACGCTTTGCAGTACACAGTTGCCTTTCGCGATAAGTTTCTGGAGGCTTACAATCAGATCATGCAGATGCAGATCTAAGCTCTTTGTTTTTAATTACTATACTTTGCAGTCACAGAGGAGAAACTTATGTTAGACAGGCTAAAAGAAATTCAGGCCAAAGTGCTTGAATGGTGGAATAAGTTTACATCCAAGCAAAAAACGATCATCATTGCCATCGTAGCTATCGTGGTCTTTGCTTTCGCAATCCTGATATATGTGTTTTCCATACCGAAGTACGTCCGGCTGCTGAACTATGAGACGGCCACGGAGGCGTCCACGGCCATGGAGACGCTGGAGGCGGCGGGCATCGAGTGCAGGCTGACCAACGATGGCTTACATATTGACGTAAACGCGAAACAGCAGGCGGAAGCCGTCCGGGCGCTGGGCGCCGCGGGGCTGACGTCCACAGAGCCGAATATCTCGAGTGTGACGAATATGGGCATGTCAGCCACGGAGCGGGATAAGGAGAGGGCGTTCGCGGACTATAAACAGAAGGAACTGGAGGCCAATTTCAAGGAGTATGACGCGGTCAAGGACTGTAAGGTAGTGCTGCACCTGACGGAGCAGGACGGAACCCTGGCCGCTCGAAACCAGGAATCTTTTGTCTATATCAGTTTGAATCTGAACGGCACGTTCACTTCGGATAATGCCGCCACCATGGCCAAAGCCGCGGCGGCAGCGGTGGGCAATCCCACTACCGCCAACATTTTTATCAGCGATACGGCAGGCAATACCCTGTTCTCAGGAGACGAGGATTATACGCTGACAGGCTCCGCCGTCAGCAAGATCGAGGCTCAGAACGCGGCGGAGAGCTATATCCGCTCCAAGGTAAAATCAGCCCTGATCGGCACGGGTCTCTTTGACATGGTGGACGCGGCGCCGTTTTTGATGTTCGACTACTCCGAGTATGAGCAGACAGACCATACATACAATGCGCAGGCCGGCAGGGAAGAGGGACTGAAAGGGCATGAGTCCACTTCCGAGAGCGAGAGCAGCGGCACCAACAGCGGCATACCCGGCACGGACTCCAATGATGAGGACAACTACTATCTGGACACGGAGGGAAACACCTCTTCCAGTTCCAGCACCCGGGATACGGACTATGTGCTGGATGAGAGCATATTGAAATCCATGACCCCGGCGGGGATCATAGATTACGACAATTCCTCCCTGATGGTGACGGCCCGCAGCTTTGACGTGGTATATGAGGAAGTGATCGAGCGCCAGGGGCTGCTGGACGTTATGACCTGGGAGGAGTACAAGGCCAATAACAGCGGTTCCACCAGGATGGAAGTGGATGATGATTTTTATGACGCGGTGGCCGCGGCTACCGGTATCTCCAGAGATAAGATCTCCATCATCGCCTACAGGGAGAACGTGTTTTACGACAAAGAACGCATGAACGTCAACTGGACGGACGTGCTGAGTATCGCCATGATCGTGATCATACTGGCGCTGCTGGCGTTTGTGATCCTGCGCAGTATGGCGGCCAGAAAGGATTCGGATCAGGAGGAGGAGCTGTCGGTGGAGAATCTGCTGCAGTCCACGCCTGAGAGCGAGCTGGAGGATATAGAGGTAGAGAGCAAATCCGAGACCCGCAAGCTGATCGAGAGATTTGTGGACGAGAATCCGGAGGCGGTGGCAAATCTGCTGCGCAACTGGTTAAACGAAGATTGGGGGTAAGGATATGGCTAAGGATGACGGTATATCCGGCCTGCAGAAGGCCGCGATCCTTTTGATCGTACTTGGGCCGGAGCGTTCGGCCAATATATTCAAGCATTTGAAGGAAGAGGAGATCGAGGAACTCACGTTGGAGATCGCCAATACCCGGAGCGTGACGCCCCAGGTAAAAGAGGATATATTGAACGAGTTTTACGAGGTCTGTCTGGCACAGCAGTATATCGCCGAGGGCGGTATCACCTACGCCAAGGAGCTGCTGGAAAAGGCATTGGGCAACGAGAAGGCCATGGATGTGATTGGCAAGCTGACCGCGTCCCTGCAGGTCAAGCCTTTCGAGTTTGTGCGCAAGACGGACGCGTCCCAGCTGCTGAACTTTATTCAGGATGAGCATCCCCAGACGATCGCCCTGATTCTGTCCTATCTGTCGGCGGGACAGTCCGCGATGATTATTTCCGCGTTGCCGCCGGAGAAACAGGCGGACGTGGCGAGGCGTATCGCGGTGATGGACCGCACCAGCCCGGATGTGATAAAAGAGGTGGAAAAGGTGTTGGAATCCAAGCTGTCCAATCTGGTCAACCAGGACTACACCATCATCGGCGGCGTGGACGCTGTGGTGGAGATCCTGAACACCGTGGATCGCGGCACAGAGAAACATATTATGGAGACTCTGGAGATCGAGGAGCCGGAGCTGGCAGACGAGATCCGCAAAAAGATGTTTGTCTTCGAGGATATTCTGCTGCTGGACGACAGAGCCATACAGCAGGTGCTGCGTAACGTGGATAACAACGACCTGGCGATTGCGCTTAAAAATGCCAACGAGCAGGTGCAGACCGCGATCTTTGACAATATGTCCAAACGTCTGGCTGTGATGATAAAAGAGGACATGGAATTTATGGGTCCCGTGCGTATGAAGGACGTGGAGGAAGCACAGCAGAAGATCGTCAATATTATCCGCAAACTGGAGGATTCCGGCGAGATCATTATTTCCAGAGGTGGAGGTGACGAGATCGTTGTATAGTAATTTATATAAGCAGGGATACGGTTTTTTCCTGAATGGAACCGAGGAAAAAAGAGTGATAGACACCAATGAACTGGCGGCCAGGCGTCTGGAGGAGCTGCGGGAGATGCAGGGCAGGGCGCAGGACGTGGAGTCCGACGATGGCTTTGTACAGGGAGGTTTTGTACAGGGAATCGAAGCGACGGATTTGTCCGGCCTGCTGGATGCGTCGGACGGGAGCGGTACGGTACTGAAAGCGGACGCTGCGGCAGACAGCGCGGCGCTGCTCCAGAGCGCCAACGCCCAGGCCGAGAGTATTCTGGAGGACGCCCGGATTCATGCGCAACAGGTGTTGCAAGACGCCCAGGAGCAGGCGGAGGATATGAAGAAGACCGCCATCGAGGAGGGCCGCATGACAGGCTATCGGGAGGGCAAGGACAAAGCGGGAGCCGAGGCCGAGGGGCTGCGGAGACAGATCAAGGCCAAAGAGGCGGAGATGGAGGCCGCATATCAGAGCGCGTTTGACCAGATGGAATCCCAGCTGGTGGAGGCTATAACGGGGATTTATGAGCATATTTTCCAGGTGGAGCTGCATTCTTACCGTGATATTCTGATGCATCTGATCGTGTCCACTCTGCACAGGGCAGAGGGCAGCAAGGTATTTCTGGTGCATGTGTCCAGAGAGGATTATTCCTATGTGAGTATGCAGAAGAAACAGCTGCTGGCCGGACTGGGCGGAAACGGAGTGTCTCTGGAGATTATAGAGGATGCGACCGTTGCCAGGGACGAGTGTATGATCGAGACCGAGGGCGGTATATTCGACTGCGGGCTGGGTACGCAGCTCGCCCAGCTGCGACAGCGCCTGTGCCTTCTGGCTTACAACGGTTAGGCGGACGCGGCAGAGGACAGGAATGAGAGTGGTGACTTTTGACGACGAAAAAACTGGACTTAGATAAATACAGAGCGGTGGCGGAGCAGACTTTTTTCCGCAAACTGGGCAAGGTGGTCAATGTGGTAGGACTGACCATCGAGTCCGTGGGACCGGACGCGCGGCTGGGGGACGTATGCCGCATCGTACCGGACACGGAGGAGGCGGAGCCTGTTCTGGCCGAGGTGGTGGGGTTTCGGGAAAACCGGACGCTGCTGATGCCTCTGGATCAGGTAGAGGGGATCCGGCTGGGGTGTTCGGTGGAAAATACCGGATATCCGCTGACCGTCACAGTGAGCGAGGAACTGCTGGGCAAGACGGTGAACGGACTGGGTCTGCCGGTGGACGGTACCCGCATAAAGGGCGGCAGTTATTCCGTGGGGGCGCCGCCTCCCGATCCCCTGCGGCGGGAGATTATCGACACCGTGCTGCCGCTGGGCGTGCGGGCGGTGGACGGCATCATGACGGTGGGGAAGGGGCAGAGAATCGGAATATTTGCCGGTTCCGGCGTGGGAAAATCCACACTGATGGGTATGTTTGCCCGCAACACCAAAGCGGATATCAATGTGATCGCGCTGATTGGCGAGCGCGGCAGAGAGGTGCGGGAATTTATCGAGCGGGATCTGGGCGAGGAGGGCATGCGGCGCTCCGTGGTGGTGGTAGCCACCTCTGACCGTCCGGCGCTGGAGCGCAAGAAAGCGGCGCTGACCGCCACAGCCATCGCGGAATATTTTCGGGATCAGGGCAGGGATGTGCTGCTGATGATGGACTCCCTGACGCGATTTTCCATGGCGCAGCGGGAGATCGGCCTGGCCAGCGGGGAACCGCCGGTGTCCAGGGGTTATCCCCCCAGCGTGTACTCCGAGATGCCCCGGCTGCTGGAGCGGGCAGGGCGATCCAGCAAAGGTTCCATCACGGGACTGTACACTGTGCTGGTGGACGGGGACGATTTTAACGAGCCCATCACGGACACGGCCCGCAGTATACTGGACGGGCATATCATGTTGAACCGTAAGCTGGTACACAAGAACCACTATCCGGCGATAGACGTATTGCAGAGCATCTCCAGATGCATGAGCCAGATCGCTACCAGGGAGCACAAGCGCCTGGCAGGCAAACTGAAAAATGTGCTGGCGACCTATAACGAGGCGGAGGATCTGATCAATATCGGCGCCTACAAGAGCGGCAGCAATCCCGAGATCGACTACGCCATCACGATGATCCAACAGGTCAACGCGTTCCTGCAGCAGGAAGTGGACGAGAAAGTCAGTTTTGAGGAGAGCGTCGAGGGACTGGAGAAGATGTTCGGGGAGGAACAGAAGTAAAGCATGGCCAGATTCCGGTACCGGATGCAGAGCATCCTGGATATCAAACTGAAGATGGAGACTCAGGCCAAGCAGGAGTTTGCGGCGGCCCAGATGCGTTTGAGCGAGGAGGAGGAGCGGCTGGCGGCGCTTAAGGACCGCAAGGCCGGTTATGAACGCCAGGCCAGGGAACACCTGCTGGGAGAGTTAAACTGCCGGGAGATGGCGGAGAATAAAGAGGCCATCCTGCGCATGGACGAATATATCGCGTTGCAGCGGCTGAGTGTGCGGGAGGCGGAGAAAAAAGTGGAACTGGCGAGGGAGAGGCTGGCAGAGGTCATGAAGGAGCGCAAATCCCATGAAACGCTGAAAGAAAAGGCCTTTGAACAGTTTCTGATGGATGAGAAAAAGCAGGAGAGTAAGGAAGTGGACGAACTGACGAGCTACACCTACGGCCGACGGCAGAAGGAAAAGCTCGCTGTGGAGACATGATTTTATAGAGGAAATGGAGCTGGGAAACTATGGCAAAACAGGAAGATCCCCGTCAGGAGGCGGTGAAAGCTGAGAAGAACCAGATAAAGAACGAGAAAAAACAGCTGAAAAACGAGCAGAAAGAGCAGAAAAAGGAAGCCAGACGCCGTGCCAAAGAGATCGCAAAACGGGAGGATGAGCTGGCGGATGACGACGAGGGAGGCGGATTTGGCACCCTGATCGCCACGATCATGATCGTGATGGTCTGGCTGGCGGTGATCGTGGTCATCATCAAGCTGGACGTGGGCGGTTTCGGCAGCAAGGTGCTGACGCCGATCCTCCAGGACGTACCGGTGCTGAACCGGATATTGCCGGGGAATCATGTGCTGGAGACCAACGATCCGGAGAGCTACGGGGGCTACACCAGCCTGGTGGATGCGGTGGACTACATCAAACAGTTGGAACTGGAACTGGAGAGAGCGCAGACCAGCATCAGCGAGAAGGACGACGAGATCGCGGAGCTGAAAGCCAATGTGATACGTTTGCAGGAGTTTGAACAGAAACAGCTGGAGTTCCAGCGGATCAAGAACGAGTTTATGGAAGAAGTGGTCTATGCGGAGAACGGGCCGGGACCGGAAGAGTACCGCAAGTACTATGAGGCGATGGATCCCTCTACGGCGGAACTGATGTACCGGCAGGTGATTACGCAGCAGGCGGAGACACAGGAGATACAGAACTGGGCGGCGGCCTACTCCCAGATGAAACCCAAGCAGGCGGCGTCGATCTTTGAGAAGATGACGGACGATCTGGAGGTGGTGGCCAGGATCCTGCGGATCATGGATGTGGAGAGCAAGGGGGCTATTCTGGGCGTGATGGATCCGGAGGTGGCAGCGCGGCTCACCAAAATATTGGAGCCCGAATCTTAAGTACACAGGAGAATATGCCGATATTAAGTATGGTTTTACATGAAGCGCGGCTTTCGTGAATCGCGGTTCGTGAAAACATAAAAGAACTTTGATAATTGCAGAAAGGAGGTAGAGCGGATGACAAGTATACCTGCGAATGTGCAGAACTTTCCGGCGGGAAACCGAACCGGACAGCCCAAAGTCAAGACTGCGGAATCCAAGGAGAATTTCAGCAAAGTGCTTGACAGGCAAAAGACAGGTACATCCGGGGACAGCGGTGCAAAAGCCCCGACACAGGCGAAAGGTTCCACAGACGAGGCGGTGAAGACCCAGGGACAGAAGGAGACGCCCCAGGAGGCAGAGGCCATGGAGGCCGTGCAGACGGAGGGCGGGGAAACTGTTACCGGGGAAACGGATGCCGCGCGGCAACAGCAGTCGGAGAACGCCGGAACGCCCCAGCCGGAGACGGACATGAGGGCGGATATGGCGGGGGAGACTGATCTGCCCGAAGAGGGACTGGAGCAGGCGATGGAGATATTGCAGGGCGCGATCCTGCAGATCCGGGAACTGCTTATGCAGCAGCTGGACATAAGCCCGCAGGAACTGGAACAGTTGATGCGGCAGGAAGGCTTTACGGATGTACAGCTCCTGCAGCCGGAGACAGTGGATCAGTTGATTCTGGACGCCACGGGCGAGCAGGATTCCATGGCGCTGGTGATGAATGAAGAACTGTATCAGAGCCAGCAGACGATTGCCCAGGGATTTCAGGAGATTACCCGGAAACTGGAGACGGAGCTGAAGGAAGAAGGCGGACTGCAAAAGACGCTGGAGGGCCAGGAGAGCCATGTGAAGAGTCCGGTGGCAGAGCAGCCGGACCTGACGGCGGAAAATCTCCGGCAGGAAGACCGGGGACGGTCGGATCAGGGCAGAGAGCATGAGAGCGGGCAGAGCCGGAATCAGGAGCAGAATCCCCTGGGGCAGGTTCTCTATCAGAATTACACATCTCAGGCTCAGAGTCAGGCAGCGGCAGGGCAGGCAGGAGCGACAGCGTTTACTTCGGGAGCGGTATATACCCAGACGCCGGAGACCCAGCAGGTCATGAACCAGATCCTGGACTATATGAAAGTGTCCATGAGACCGGAGGATACGGTGCTGAATATGCAGCTGCATCCGGAGAATCTGGGAACACTGCATATCCAGATTTCGGCCAGAGAAGGCGTTATGACGGCGCATTTCACTGCCACATCCGAGGCGGTCAAGACTGTGCTGGAGAACCAGATGGCAGTGCTGCGGGAGAACTTTGAACAGCAGGACATCAAAGTCGATGCCATCGAGGTCACTGTAGAGACGCATCAGTTCGAGAGCAATCTGGAACAGGGCAGAAACAGAGGCGAGGAAGAACAGGGCAGAAGACCCAGGAGAAGGCGGCTGGATATGAGCGGTCTGGAATCCGGAGAAGAGTTGACGGAGTCGGATCAGATCGTTGCGGAGATGATGGCCGCAAACGGCAGCTCGGTGGATTATCTGGTCTGAGCGACACAGGAAGAACAGGGAAAGGAGTGAGAATATGAGTTTAGTAGCACCGGTAGAAGACGGTAAGATCGTGGAGACAGCCTCCGAGAGCTCCATGAAAAAAGCAAAAAAAAGCTCCGAGAGCGGTATGGACAAAGACGCGTTTTTACAGCTTTTGGTAGCGCAGATGAAGTATCAGGATCCGCTGGAACCCACGTCCAATACGGAGTTTGTATCCCAGTACGCCCAGTTTTCACAGGTGGAACAGTTACAGAATATGGCGGGCAGCATGGATCTGCAGAGAGCCGGCTCACTGGTGGGCCAGATGGTAAGGGTGAAGACCACCAACACCAGCGGAGACACCAATTATGTGGAAGGCAAGGTCGATTATGTGGCCTATGAGAATGGCAAGGCATTTGTGTCCATTCAGGGCAATCTGTATTCCATTGACGATCTGGACACCGTGGCGGACAAAGAATATCTTGAAGCTTACGAGATGGCAAGCGAATGGATCATAGCATTAAATAAACTGCCCAGCGTTGCCAATATCTCTCTGGATGACGCGGAGGATATCGACGCACTGAAGGCGGCCTATGACAAGATGAACGATTATCAGAAGTCCTTTATTGCCAGCGAGAAGGTGAAAGATCTGAACGCCTATGTGGAGAGACTTGCCGAGGTGCGCAAGATCGCCGAGGAACTGGAGAAAGAAGAGAACGGCGATAAGACCGAAGGCACAGAGAACGGCGATAAGGTTGAAGGGTCGGAGGGCACGGATGAGACCGACGGCGCGCAGGCCACCGAGCAGTAAAGCAGGCAGTGCCATACAGGCGGAAAGGATAAGGAAAAGATGATATGAGAATACAGGATTCTGAATTCCTGACTGCACTGCAATTGCAAGAGTCGGCAAAGAGCCAGAGGGAGAGGATCGCTCCCAGGCAGAACCTGACGGGAGAGGCATTTTCCTTTCAGGAAGTATTACAGAAAAAGGTTCTGGCCGACGAAAACCTGAGATTTTCCAAACATGCCAGCGCAAGACTCAGACAGCGGGGGATCGACCTTACCGACGGGCAGATGGAAAGACTGATGGATGGAACCAGAAAGGCGGGACAAAAGGGAATCAGAGACTCCCTGGTGATTGTGGATGAACTGGCGTTTATCGTCAATATTCCCAACAGCACCGTAGTCACTGCCATGGACAGCAAGGATGCAGTCGAGAACATATTTACTAATATTGACGGAGCCGTGATTATGTAGCCGGACCTTAACGGAGGCGAATATCTCCCGAATGACAGAGGGAGAGGGCAAAGTCAACCAAAAAACAGGAGGTCATTTCAACTATGATGAGATCACTTTATTCTGGAGTGTCCGGTCTGAAGACACACCAGGTCAAGATGGACGTAATCGGTAACAATATTGCCAATGTAAATACTACGGCATATAAGTCCAGTTCTATCACGTTCAATGCTCTGATGAGCCAGACCACCAAAAGAGCCAGCGGCCCCAACGCGCTGACCGGCGTGGGCGGCACCAACGCCAGACAGATCGGTCTGGGCGTAAAGAGCGGCGCTATCAACACCAATATTTCCGGGCAGGGCTCCAGCCAGTCCACCGGCAATCCCTTTGATATCATGATCACCGGAGACGCTTTCTTCGTTGTAAACAACGGCGTATCCAACTATTTTACCAGAGACGGATCCTTCTATGTGGACGGCGGCGGTAATCTGGCCATGACCAGCACCGGTTACAATGTCATGGGCTGGCAGGTGGATGAGGAGACCGGCAATATCAAGAAGGACACGGTTACGGCGCTGCGCATCATGAACGACGCCAATATGACCTATCCTCCGGAGGCTACTTCACAGGCCCATATCAGCGGCGTTATCGACAGCAATGACACGGATGTCACCGGTGTCAACGGCAAGTCCATGAACCTGAACTTCTTTGACGCGCTGGGTTACAGCTATACGGCCAAGCTGGTTATGAAACAGTCCGACAATCCTCATGTGTTCAGTCTGGAGCTGGATCGGATCCTGGATTCCACGGGCAAGGAAATCCGGGATAACACAGGCGCGACCATAGACGTCAAGTCCCTGGTCAAACTGTCTGATGTTCCCAGAAGCATGGCCAAGAAGACCACGGTGGGTCTGGATACCACGGCTTACGCGTGGGACGGCAATCAGCTCAAGACCGCAACCACTCCGGCCACCACGCTGGCAGACCTGACGACCATGTTTGACGCAAACGGTGAACTGGTTGACCTGAATACCACATGTTTCACGGAGAACGGCGTGAACGTCACTGTGGGCGAGGCGATCGACAATATAGCCAAGGCTCATGGCTTTGAAGGCTCCACGGACGAGTTCCTCAAGCTGGCCATGGAAGATCCGGCTAACGCGGGACAGTATGTGAAGATGTCACAGCTGCTGCACAATGCCGCCACCGGCGGTACGCCGGCGTTCCCTCTGATGGATACCACCAACAACAGCGTGGAGATGGACGGACGCGTCTTTGACGGTATCATCGTCAATTACAACGCGGACACCGGTAAATTCAACGGCATCAATGTGGAGAATCCCGCGGCAAATACCTTTATGCTGAACTTCAGCGCGCTGGGCGGCAACTTCTCCGATATCAAGGTGGATATGGCCCAGAGTTCCAACTACGACAAGAAGGGGACTTCCACAATAGGCGCCGACAAGGGCGATCTCTCCCCCAACAAGCTGGGAAGCGGCCGCAGGCTGGGCGAGATGATCGGCCTGACCGTCCAGGACAACGGCATGATCTACGCCACTTATGACAGCGGTATGACCAAGCTGCTGGGCCAGATCGCGACGGCGCTGTTCGCCAACGCCTCCGGTCTGGAAAAGAACGGCGACAACCTGTACTCCGCCACCCTGAACTCCGGTGAGTTTGACGGCATCGGCGTGGATATCACCGCGGACGGCGGCTATATGACCACCGGGCAGTTGGAGATGAGTAATGTGGATCTGTCCTCCGAGTTTACGGAGATGATCACCACGCAGAGAGGTTTCCAGGCAAACAGCCGTATCATTACCGTATCCGATACGCTGCTGGAAGAGCTCACCAATCTGAAGAGATAATCTTCCGGCCGGGATAGAACCGAATAAATAATTGAAAGGGGTCGTGTGCCGAAAATGACACACGCCCCTTTGAATTGTGTCATAAAGGGAGCATACAGGACATGATCGAGGTGACAAAATTAAGCGGGCAGAAAATTCTTGTTAACCCGGATTTGCTGGAAATAGTGGAAGAAACGCCGGATACGGTAGTTACCCTAACAACTGGAAAAAAAATAATTGTAAAAGAAAGTAGACAAGAGATAAAAAATCTAGTAAAATCATATAGAAAGGATATTTTTGCAGGTACATAAGTTTACGCAAAAAAAGTTAGGTGATCGTTGTGGATATAGCTTCTCTTATCGGAATTATTATGGGCTTTCTGATGCTGGTGTACGGCATTATTTCCAACCACGCGGATGTGATGACTTATCTGAATTTCCCATCGGCGATTATTACTTTTGGAGGCGCGCTTTTCGCTACGATGCTCAGCTACTCCATGCAGGACTTCCTGAACGGTCTTAAGAGCGTCAAACTGGTTTTTAAGACTTCGGCGATGAATACGTCGGATATGATCAAGAGCATCATCGATCTGTCCAATGTGGCCCGTAAGGAAGGTCTGCTGTCCTTGGAGGAAGCGGCGGCGGATCTGGACGAACCTTTTTTGAAAAAGGGTATCCTTTTGATCGTGGACGGCACAGACCCGGACCTGGTGCGGGGCATCATGGAAACGGAACTGGTCAGCATAGAGTCCCGTCACAGGACGGTGATCGGTTTCTGGGAGGCGCTGGCTTCCATGGGTCCTGCCTGGGGTATGATCGGTACGCTGGTAGGTCTGGTAAACATGCTGAACAACATGAGCGACCCCAGCAGAATCGGCGGCGATATGGCCGTGGCGCTGATCACTACATTGTACGGTTCCGTGCTGGCCAACTGGCTGTGTACTCCCGTGGCCGGTAAACTGAAAGCGCAGAACGCGCAGGAGATGCAGCTCAAGGAGATCATGGTGGAAGGTCTTCTGTCCATTCAGGCAGGAGAGAATCCCCGTGTCATTGAGGAAAAGCTGAAGTCCTTCCTGGCTCCCAAAGAGCGGACGTCCGAGGGAGGAGATGAGGCAGGAGGTGAAGAGTAATGGCAAAACGTAAGCCTGAAGATCCGCCTGCCGGGCTGGCGCCATGGATGGCCACATTCAGCGACCTGATGAATCTGCTGCTGTGCTTTTTTGTGCTTTTGTTTTCCATGTCGTCCATCAGCGAGGAGAAATTTCAGGAGTTTGTAGCCTCCATGTCCTCCGCGTTCAGCGTTTTGGACGGAGGAGCCGCCGCCATCGGCGACGGTATCCTGATCAGCAACGGTGTCAGCCAGCTCAACGAACTGGACGAATATATCAACAGTACCGGCAAGAACGCGGACAGCGATACCACATCGGATCAGTTTGAGCAGTATGAGGCCAACGGAGACGCCAGGGAAGAACTCTACCAGAGAGCCCAGGAGGTCATAGAGGATCAGGGACTGAAGGAGAATGAAGAAAAGGCGGAGCGCATTCTGGAGGATATCAGCGAGAGTAACCTTGGGGATCAGATCGAAGTGAATTTTACTTCGGAATATGTATTGCTGTCCTTAAAGGGAGCCTTTTTGTTTGACTCCGGCAAGGCTGCGATCCGGGAAGAGGCCACGGGCGCGCTGGACCATGTGGGCGCGATCCTGGAACGGTACGCCGGAAGCATCATCGAGATCGAGGGACACACAGACAATGTGCCCATGCACAGCGCACAGTACGCCAACAACAACGAGCTCAGCAGCGCCAGAGCCTTATCCGTGTTTGACTATCTGTTGGAGCACAGTTCTCTGAACCCGGCCATGATCAAACACTCCGGGCGGGGAGAGTATGTGCCTGTGGCCGACAATGGGACGGACGCGGGCAGGGCGAAAAACAGAAGGGTTGAGATCAGGATATATAATATGTAAAAATAGAAGGGACGGTTTTTGCGATGAAGAAGAATTTACTGTCAGTATTGGTACTGGCCCTTGTGCTGGTAAACGTGATCTTATCAGCAGTGATGATGTTCAGTGTGCTCAGCACGAACAAAAAGACGGCGGCGCTGGTAAACAGCGTGGCGTCTATCCTGAATCTGGAGACGGAAAAGACCGGAGGGGAGGAACAGCAGGAAGTACCCATGTCGGATCTGGCGTTCTGGAATCTGGAAGGTAAAATGACAATTCCTCTGAAAAATGTGGAGGGAGATGACGGCAAGCCGCACTTTATTGTTCTTGACGGCGTGGCTTTTTCCATGAATACCAAGGAGAAGGGCTATAAGACTTATGGCGAGGATGTTACCGCAGGCAACTATGCCAGTGTGATCATGGATCAGATTACCAGCGTGGTGAGCCAGCATACCGTCGAGGAATGCACCAACGATTTTGATGCGATCAAGGATGAGATATTAAAGGAAGTAAAGACTTTGTTTGACAAAGAGTTTATATATGGCATAGCTATCAGCGGCAGACAGGTACAGTAATTGCCTCCGTCACAGGATAGAGCAGACAGGAGGTGAGAAGATTTGGGCGAGGTATTATCGCAAAATGAAATAGATAACCTGCTGGCAGCGTTATCGGCCGGCGAATTGGACGTAGATAAGATACAGGATGAAGAGGAAAAGCAGGTTAAAAACTATGATTTTAACCGTCCGGCCAAGTTTTCCAAAGAACATTTGCGGACACTGGAGATTATTTACGAACATTATGGCAGACTTATTTCTACCAATCTGCCCGTGTATCTGCGCAAGAATGTGCAGATTTCCGTATCCAGTTCCGAGACGGTTACTTTTTCGGAGTTTATCAATGCGTTATCCAATCCGGTTATACTTGGCATATTGAATTTTCAGCCGCTTAATGGTAATATCATAGTGGAGCTGTCCACAAATCTGGGATATGCCATGATTGACCGTATGTTGGGGGGCAGCGGCGCACCTCTGGAGAAGAGCAGAGGCTTTTCAGAGATAGAGATGACCATTATCGAGAAGATGATGGTACTGTTTACGCAGTTGATGCGTGATCCATGGAAAAATGTAATTGAGTTGTCGCCAATGCTGAGCAGGCTGGAGACAAATCCCCAGTTCGCGCAGATAGTGACTCCCACGGATATGACAGCCATTGTCACGCTGAACATGAAGATCGGCGATGTGGAAGGATATATCAATGTGTGTCTCCCGTTCCCCACACTGGAGGATATCATGGATAAGCTGAATACCAAGTACTGGTATTCAACCATGCAGGAGAACAAGGACCAGAATTATGAGGAATACATAGAGACTCTGATTCGTAAGGTGGATATACCTGTGAAAGCGGTACTTGGTAAAAGCAGTATTTCCGTATCGGATTTTCTGGGACTGCAGGTGGGAGACTGCATCCGGCTTAACACCAAAGTGGACAGCGAGATGGATGTGTATGTGGGAAATATCAGGAAATTTACAGCGCTTCCCGGCGCCAGTAACGATATCTATGCAGTGCGGGTCACTACGGTGCTCCACGAGGATGAGTAGCCGGAAAGGGCTTTAGGAAAAAAGAGCTGCCGTCAGGGCAGCAGAATGGAGGAAGACATGGAAGGAGATGGAATGCTGTCGCAGGACGAGATTAACGCCCTGTTAAACGGTATGGATCTGTCTGCCGGCGATGATAACGGCAGTGCTTCTGCAGACTCCGGTTCCAGTGTCGCAGGCAGTAATGAGGAGCCTGTGGATGAGACTCTGTTGTCGGAGGTAGAGAAAGACGCGATTGGCGAAGTTGCCAATATCAGTATGGGATCTTCGGCGACGACTCTCTATTCACTGGTCAACCAGAAGGTCAATATTACCACTCCCGTGGTATCTCTGGCCAGATGGAAAAGCATGCTTGACGAATATGAAAGGCCCTGTGTATTTATACAGATCAAGTATACACAGGGACTGGACGGCACCAATATTCTGGTACTGAAAGACAGGGATGTGAAGATCATTACTGATCTGATGATGGGCGGAGACGGCACCAATGCGGATGATGGGGAGATTACGGAGCTGCATCTGAGCGCGATATCGGAGGCCATGAATCAGATGATGGGATCATCGGCCACATCGCTCTCTACAATGCTTGGGACGATGATCGATATCAGCCCGCCGAACGCTAATCTGCTGGATCTGGCGGATTATACGGACGGGGCGGAATTGTCACCGTTTTTGGGAGGTACTTTTGTTAAAGTCAGGTTCTCTATGCAGATCGGCGACCTGGTAGACAGCAACATCATGCAGCTGTATCCCATTGAGTTTGCCAAGAGGATCGTGGACACTTTTATCGGGGCACAGATGGGAGGTTCCGAGCCGACGCCGTCGCCGACTCCCGCACCTTCGCCTGCGCCCGCTCCCGCACCGGCTCCTGTACCCGATATGGGAATGCAGCCGCAGATGATGGGAGGAATGCAGCCTGATATGGGCATGAATTCTCAGATGATGGGAATGCAGCCGCAGACGATGGGTATGAATCCGCAGATGATGGGAATGCAGCCTCAGATGATGGGTATGCAGCCTCAAATGATGGGTTATAACCCCTATGGGCAGATGCCGATGCAGAGTGTGAATGTTCAACCGGCACAGTTCCAGAACTTTTCAAACAATCTGTCTGCTATGCCCAGCAACGAGAATATCGGACTGATCATGGATGTGCCGTTGGAAGTCACGGTGGAACTTGGCAGAACCACTAAGTCTATTTCGGACATTTTGGATTTCTCGCCGGGCACGATCATAGAGCTTAACCGGATTGCCGGTGAACCCATAGATGTACTGGTAAACGGTAAGTTTGTAGCAAAAGGCGAGGTCGTAGTGATAGAAGAATGTTTTGGTATCAAAGTTACCGAAATCATTAAATAAATAAGATATCACAGAAAATGGAGGAAGATATGGCAAAGAATATTTTGATTTGTGACGATGCGGCGTTCATGAGGATGATGATCAAGGATATCCTGAGCAAGAACGGCTACAATGTAGTCGGAGAGGCTGAGAACGGCGCCAAGGCTGTGGAGAAGTATGCCGAGCTGAAACCCGATCTGGTGCTGATGGATATCACGATGCCGGAGATGGACGGGATCGCCGCACTCAAGGCGATCAAGGCCTCCGATGCAGGCGCCACCGTTATCATGTGTTCCGCTATGGGACAGCAGGCGATGGTTATCGAATCCATACAGGCCGGCGCCAAGGACTTTATTGTAAAGCCTTTCCAGGCGGACCGCGTTATTGAGGCAGTTAAGAAGGTTGTTGGCTGATGCTGATGACAGGTACGGACGGCTACGTGCAGTTGATCACTGTGTTGGTGGTTTTTGTTGTGGTGCTTGCGATTACCGCAGTAGTGACCAAATATATTGCCCGGTATCAGAAATCTCAGAGCGTGGGAAACAATATCGAAGTATTGGAGACCGCACAGATCACAGCCGGTAAATATATTCAACTGGTGCGGCTGGGCAAAACCTATGCGGCGATTGCGGTATGCAAGGATACGGTCACAATGCTCTGTCAGATTCCGGAAGAACAGATTTTGAAAAAGGATATGTCAGGAGACCAGGGAATCAGGTTCAAGGAGCTGCTGGGCGGTATGTTGCATCGGGAAACTTCCCTGCAGAAGCCGGAGGGAGAACAGACGGATGGCTTTGACCAATAAATATATGAGGAAAAGAAATATCCTGCATTTAATATGCCTGCTGATCACGGTAGGCATATTGTGTATTCATATTCCCATTACCGTCCATGCGTCGGAAGATACCGGTTCCACAGACGAGTCTACGATCCGGTATGGCGCGGGGGAGGCGCAGACGCCGGAAGAGCTGGAGGAACTGAATGTACAGAACCGGTTCACGATCACTGTGGATAACGGGAACGGGCAGATCAACGGTATGCTGCGAATCCTGATCATCCTGACGCTGATTGCTCTGGCTCCCACGCTGCTGTTGATGCTCACGGCCTATACCCGCGTCATCATTGTGCTGCATTTTACCAGGGCCGCGCTGAATACCCAGACTGCGCCGCCCAACCAGGTGCTGATCGGGATTGCGCTTTTTCTGACGCTCTTTATCATGCAGCCCACACTGGAGCGGGTCTATAATGAGGCTATCGTGCCTCTGGACGAGGGAACGATCACCCAGGAGGAAGCGTTTGAGGCGGGGCTCCAGCCTTTTCGGGAATTTATGTACGGAGAGACACTGGCCAAGGACGTAAATCTGTTTATGGATATCGCGGGACAGGAGTGGGACGGAGTGACGTTGGGCGATATTCCCACCTCTGTACTGGTCCCCAGCTTTATCATCGGGGAACTGCGGCAGGCGTTTTTTATGGGATTTATCATATATATTCCCTTTATAGTCATTGATATGGTGGTGGCGTCCACGCTGATGAGTATGGGTATGATGATGCTGCCGCCTACGATGATCTCCATGCCCTTTAAGATCCTGCTGTTTGTGCTGGCGGACGGATGGAGCCTGGTGATCATGAAACTGGTGGAAACCTTTTATTAGCGCTGGAGAGGAGTGTGATATCCATGACAGTGGAAGAAGTGGCGGAGATCGCGGGCAGAGCCCTGCTGGTGATTCTCAAGGTGTCCATGCCTGTGCTGCTGGTATCGCTGTGTATCGGCCTGCTGGTCAGCATTTTCCAGACAGTGACTTCCATACAGGAGCAGACGTTGACCTTTGTGCCAAAAATCATAGGGATCTTTGTGGCGCTGATGCTCCTGGGCCCCTGGATGATGACGACTATGGTGGAGTTCATGACACAGCTTTGGTCCAATTTTGCCCTGTATGTCAGCGGGTAAAATAAATGATAGATTTTTCTTTCTCCATGAATGATCTTGAATATTTTCTGCTGATATTGACCAGGGTGAGTTGCTTTATTTTTGCGGCGCCGTTTTTCAGTCTGAACAACACCCCGCGGCATGTGCGGGTAGTTCTGGCCGTATTTACGTCCCTGCTCCTGTATCAGACGCTGACACCCGCGGATGCGGTGGAGTACAGTACGGTTTTCGGCTACTCCACAATCGTGTTAAAGGAGGCAGTCACCGGCCTGCTGGTGGGACTTGGTACCAGCATGTGCAGCGCCATCGTCAATTTTGCGGGCCACATCGCGGATATGGAGACCGGTTTGTCCATGGTGACGCTGATGGATCCCGCTACCCGGGAGAGCACCAGTATTACAGGGGTATTTTATCAGTATGTGGTGATGCTGATGCTGATTGCCAGTGGGATGTACAGATATCTCTTTGGCGCTCTGGCGGACACCTTTGTGCTGGTTCCGGTAAACGGCGCCATATTTCAGATGGATTCTCTGCTGGTTTCCGTGGTGAAGTTCCTGGGAGACTATATTGTTATAGGTTTCAGGATCTGCCTGCCGGTATTCTGCGTCATCCTGCTGTTGAATGCCATTCTGGGCGTGTTGGCCAAGGTGTCGCCCCAGATGAATATGTTTGCGGTGGGTATCCAGCTCAAGATCCTGGTGGGATTGTCCGTGCTGCTTTTGTCGGCCAGCATGCTGCCGGACGCGGCGAACTTTATCTTTATGCAGATGAAGGAGATCATAACAGCTATTGTGGGAGGCATGATGTGATATTGCGATACGATCTTCAGTTCTTTGCCAAGGACGGACCGGGCGGAGAGAAGACAGAACCCGCAACCGAAAAGAAGTTAAATGACGCCCGAAAGGAAGGACAGGTTGCCAAGAGCCGGGAGATAGCCAACTGCATGGGACTCATGAGCCTGTTTTTGATCCTGAAGTTCTATGTGGGAACCATGGGTACGCGTTTTCTGGAGATGTTTCAGAGCGTGTACAGGAATATTCCCCAGGCGCTCAACTTTGCGGGAGGCGATATGCCTCAGGCGGAAATGCGCATATTTTTTAATCAGATGATGGTCAATGTGCTGCTGATCATCCTGCCGATCCTGCTGATCGGCCTTGTGGTGGCCTTTGTATGCGATGTGGCGCAGGTGAAGTGGAAGATCACCGGCAAACCGCTGCAGCCCAAGCTGAGCAAGCTTAATCCGATAAAAGGGATGAAAAAGATATTTTCCGTCAATGCTCTGGTGGAACTGCTGAAGGCTGTTTTGAAGATCGGCCTGATCCTCTATGTTACCTATTCCTTTTTACGGGATAAGGTGCCGCTGTTTTTTTATCTGTACGATATGCCGCTGATGCAGGCTCTGGCATTGGCTGCTGAGACGGTGACGGATCTGGGGATACGGATCGCCGCCGTCTATATGGTGATTGCTCTGGCGGATTATATCTACCAGAAATTTAAATTCAGCCAGGACATGCGGATGACCAAGCAGGAGATTAAGGACGAGTACAAACAGTCCGAGGGAGATCCGCAGATCAAGGGAAAAATCCGGCAGAAGATGCAGGAGGCGTCCCGTCGCCGTATGATGCAGAACCTGCCGCAGGCGGATGTGGTCATCACCAACCCCACCCATTTCGCGGTGGCTATACAGTACGATCCGGATGTGGCGGATGCGCCGCTGGTGTTGGCCAAGGGTTCGGATCATCTGGCGGCTAAGATCAAGGAGGTTGCCAGAGAACATCATATCGAGATCGTGGAAAACAAACCCCTTGCGCGTATGCTCTACGCCAATGTGGAGGTAGGGCAGATGGTGCCGCCGGAACTGTATCAGGCTGTGGCGGAAGTGCTGGCCTTTGTGTACCAGCTACAGGGGAAGATATAGAAGAATGAATAAAAAATATAAAAGGAGGAGCCGGATATGAATCTTAATATAGCGAAAATGTCAAAGACCGATACCATAGTGGCAATTTATATTCTGGTTGCCTTCCTGATGTTTATCATCTCGCTGCCGGCAGGCATGCTGGACGTATTGATGGCCTTCAATATAGCCATAGCCTTTACGATCCTGTTTGTGTGTATGTTTACCAAGGAAGTGCTGGACCTGTCCTATTTCCCTACGATCCTGCTCTTTACCACCATATTCCGTATCGCCATGAACGTGTCCTCCACCAGATTGATCCTGACCACCGGAACCTCCGGCAATGTGGTCAAGACCTTCGGAGAATTTGTGGGCGGCGGCGACCTGATCGTAGGAGCCATCATTTTTATCATCCTGATACTGATCCAGTTTCTGGTCATAAACAAGGGTTCCGAGCGTGTGGCCGAAGTCACGGCAAGATTCACGTTGGACGCCATGCCCGGTAAGCAGATGGCCATAGACGCGGATCTGAACACCGGAGCCATCACGGACGAGGAGGCCAAGCTGCGAAGGGATAAGATCCAGTTGGAGTCCAGCTTTTTCGGCTCCATGGACGGCGCTGTGAAATATGTAAAGGGCGACGCCATCGCCGGCTTGCTGCTCACGGCGATCAATTTGATCGGCGGTATCGCCATGGGCGTGCTGCGAAACGGCATGGATATCGGTACGGCGCTGGATAACTACGGCATCCTGACCATCGGTGACGGCCTGGTAAGCCAGATCCCGTCCCTGCTGATCTCTCTGTCCACCGGTATCCTGGTGACCAAGGGCGGCAAGGAGGCGGAGTTTGGACCGGTTATCATCAAGCAGCTCTTCGGTATCCCAAAGGTTATGTACTTCGTGGGCGCCACGCTGGCTATACTGGGATTTTTTACAAAGTTGAACACCATACTGTTCGTGGGTATGGGGCTTTTGTTTGTGGTGGGCGGCAGAGCGATCGCGGCCAATCTGGAGACCACGGCTACCGAGACCGCGGTGGATACGGAAGAGGCGGCAGCGGAGGAGATCCGTCAGCCGGAGAATGTGAACAGTCTGCTGCAGGTGGATCCCATCGAGCTGGAGTTCGGCTACGGTATCATCCCGCTGGCGGATGTGAACCAGGGCGGAGACCTGCTGGACCGCGTGGTGATGATCCGACGGCAGATGGCGCTGGAGCTTGGCACCGTGGTGCCCATTATCCGACTGCGCGACAATATCCAGTTGAACCCGAACCAATATATTATCAAAGTCAAAGGCATACAGGTCAGCGAAGGCGAGATCCTGTTTGACCACTATATGGCCATGAACCCCGGATATGTGGAGGAAGAGATCACCGGTATCCCTACCTTTGAACCGTCCTTTCATCTGCCGGCCATATGGATCACGGAGGGACAGCGCGAGCGGGCCGAGAGCCTGGGCTACACGGTGGTGGATCCCCCCTCCATTATAGCCACGCATCTGACGGAGATCATACGTCAGTACATCTCCGAACTGCTGACCAGACAGGATGTACAGAATCTGGTCAACAATATGAAAGAGTCCAATCCCTCGTTGGTGGAAGAGCTGGTTCCGAAACTCATGGGGATCGGCGAGATACAGAAAGTGCTGCAAAATCTGCTCAAGGAGGGTATCTCCATCCGGGATCTGCTGACGATCATGGAGACGCTGGCGGATTATGGCGCCACTACCAGGGACACCGACGTACTCACTGAATATGTGCGGCAAAGCCTGAAACGGGCGATCTCCAGGCGGTTTTTCCCGGCCAATGAGACCAACAGCGTGGTCACTCTCGATCCCAAGATCGAGCAGGAGATCATGGGCTGCATCAAGCAGACGGAGACCGGCGCGTACCTGAATCTGGATCCGGCCCGCTCCAAAGCCATATTAAATTCCGTGGAAAAGGAAATGCAGAAACTGGAAAACCTGGGGAAGAGCCCCATTATTATCACGTCCCCCATTGTCAGGATGTATTTTAAACGGCTGACGGAGGATTATTACAAGGAATTGATCGTTGTGTCCTACAATGAAATCGAATCCGATATTGAATTGCAGTCAGTAGGGATGGTGACAGCGTAATGATAATCAAGAAGTTCACAGGAAAAACAGAGGCGGAAGCCACGGAGGCGGCGCAAAAGGAACTGGGCAGCAGTGTGGTGATCATGAGCGTCAGACAGATCAAGCCCAAGGGAATTCTGGCGGCATTCAAACCCAAGCTGATGGAAGTGACCGCCGCCATGGAGGAGGAGCCCCAGCGCGCGGCATCGGTGAGACGGGAGACGGCGCAGGCCCCCTCGTCCGCCGCGGTTTCAAAGACGGAACCTGCGGCAACGCAGGTGTCCGGAGCCGCCCGAAGCATCGAAGAAAAACTGGAGAATCTACAGACTTTGCTGGAGAGCCGCCTGCAGGCAGGACAGATCCCGCCCGCGGACAGCTCCAGAGGAAGTGAGAGGCAGGACGGTCCGGCAGGGGAATCCCCCGCCGGGGAGGCGGAACAGCCCGGCGGCGAAGGAGCGCCGGAGACGGCGGAGGATGACGGACAGAATGACGAGCTGACCAGATTCCGGCAGCTGATCTGCGACACTATGCTGGAAAACGAAGTGGACGAGAAATATGTGGAAAAGATCATGGAGGAGATCGAGCGGATCCAGAAACCCAACATGCCCTTCGATTATCTTCTGGCCAGTATCTACCAGCGCATGATCCTCAAATTCGGCAAGACCCTGGAGGACACGGAAGTGACCCGCAGGCCGCAGATTGTCAGTTTCATCGGCCCCACCGGCGTGGGCAAGACTACCACCATCGCCAAGATAGCCAGCCGTTATGTGGTGGAGCAGAAAAAGCAGGTGGCGCTGCTCACACTGGATACCTACAGGATTGCGGCGGCAGAACAGCTCCGAACCTATGCCAATATACTGATGGTCCCTTTCCGGGTGGTGTATACGGAGGAGGAACTTGCCACGGCGATAAAGGATTTTGCCGACTATGAATATATCCTGGTGGATACGCCGGGACATTCCCCGCAGAATAAGGAGCAGCTGGGCAATCTGAAACTGATGCTCAGCCGGATGAGACAATCCGCGGAATGCCGTTTTTATCTGGTGCTCAGTGCCACTACAAAATACAGGGATCTGCTCAAGATCGCGGACAGCTATCGGCAGATTGCGGAGTATCAGCTGATTTTTACCAAACTTGACGAGACGGAGGCGCTGGGGAATCTGCTGAACCTGCGGCTCTATACGGACGCAAGCATCGCCTATGTGACCTGCGGACAGAATGTACCGGACGATATCGAGGTATTTAACCCGCAAAAGACCGTGAAAAAGCTGTTAGGCGGAGGAAAGCAGTGACAGGGCCCATCATTATAGGAAAGGAAACCATATGGACCAGGCGGAACAATTACGAATAATCAAAGCGGGCCAGCAATCCAGACCACTGGCCAGGGTGATCACCGTCACCAGCGGAAAGGGCGGCGTGGGCAAGTCCAACGCCTCCATCAATCTGGCGATCCAGTTTCGGAAGATGGGACAGAGGGTGATCATACTGGACGCTGACTTCGGACTGGCCAATATAGAGATCATGTTTGGCACAGTGCCCAAGCATAATCTGTGCGATCTGATCTATCAGGGAAAAAACATTAAAGATATTATCACCTGGGGCGCGATGGACGTGGGATTTATCTCCGGCGGTTCGGGAATAGCGGGCATGTCCAATTTAAGCCGGGATTATCTGGTATATATCATCCGCAACCTGGCGGAACTGGACGCTATCGCCGATATTATCATTGTGGATACCGGAGCGGGAATCTCCGACGCGGTGTTGGAATTTCTGGTAGCCAGCGGGGAGATCCTGCTGGTGACAACGCCGGAGCCCACCTCCATCACGGACTCCTATTCCCTGCTGAAATCTCTGGGCAGCCATCCCCGGTATGACAGCGGCACTACGACGGTCAAGATGATTGCCAACCGTGTGGAAAAGGAATCGGAGGGGGAGATCCTGTTTAACAAGCTCAATGCTGTGGTGACCAGATACCTGAAGATTCCCATCAGCTATCTGGGCGTGATTCCGCAGGATCCGCTGCTGGCGAAGGCAGTGATGCAGCAGACGCCGGTGTCCATAGCGAGCCCGGGAGCCAGATCCACCCAGGCCTTTGAGAGGATAGCGGCGAAACTGATGAACAGGGAGGAGACCGAACGGCAGCCCCGACGCGGCATGGCGGCGTTTTTTTCTCATATTATATCAGGCAGGAAGATATAAATTAAAAAGAAGAGGAGGCAAACAGGATGAACAGCATGATTTCCAATTTTATTGAGCCGGGCAACAAGATTGAGATCCAGATGGTGGATCAGCAGGATCAGAACGGGGAGGCTCCCCAGACCTATATAAGTCAGATTCAGGATATTCTGTCGGAGAATCAGATGGAGATCATGATGCCGATGGAAAAGACCAAGCTGATTTTACTTCCGGTGGATCGGGAATACAATCTGGTGATTTACGGAGAGAACAGTCTGTATCAGTGTTTTGCCAGGGTGATAGACCGCTATAAGAGCAATAACCTCTATACCCTGGTGGTGGAGCTTACCAGCAACCTGCGCAAGTACCAGAGAAGAGAGTACTATCGTTTCAGCTGCGCGCTGGAGATGAACTCCCGCAAGCTGGAGGAAGAGGAGATTCGGGCCATAGAGGAAAAGGATCCCTACACCAATCTGATTCCCGGACTTCCGCTCAAGCGCAGCGTGATCGAGGATATCAGCGGCGGCGGCCTGCGGTTTTTGTCCTCCCATCCTTACGAGCCGGGCAGCCTGATCTATATCGGATACAATCTGCTGGTGGGCGGCAAAAAAAAGGAGTATGAGCTGGTGGGCAAGGTGCTCAGCTCCCAGAAATTGGAAAAACGTGAAAATACATACGAGCATCGGGTACAGTATGTGGATATTGACGCGGATGTACGGGAAGAGATCATTAAATATATATTTGAAGAAGAAAGAAAGCATAGAAAGAGAGAACGGCTGGGATCATGACGAAAAAAATACTGGTAGTTGACGACTCTGCACTCATGAGAAGAGTCCTGTGTGATATAATAAACAGCGATGAAAGGTTCGAGGTTGCCGACCGGGCGAAAGACGGTCTGGAAGCGCTGGAGTTGCTGCAAAAAAACAGCTACGATGTGGTGGTACTGGATGTAAACATGCCCCGGATGAACGGGCTGCAGCTCCTGTACGAACTGCAAAAAGCCAGGATATCCGCGCGGATCATGATGGCCAGCACGGATACCAGGGACGGAGCCAGGACTACTCTGGACGCATTGGAACTGGGGGCGCTGGACTTTGTACATAAGCCGGATAACGCGGTGAGTTGTCGGGCGGAGGATTTTAAGCGGGAGTTCCTCACGACCCTGGCCGGGGTGGCGGAAAGCCGCCTGCCGTCGCAGGAGAACAGGGCCCCCAGGCAGGAAGTGCGCGCCACTACCCGCAAGATCGTGGAGATTGCCAGAAAACACGGGACGGAAGGAAACGGCAGAAAGATTGTGGCCATCGCCAGCTCCACCGGAGGCCCTAAGTCCCTGCAATCCGTGATTCCCAGGTTGCCTGCGGAGCTGCAGGCGCCGGTGCTTGTGGTGCAGCATATGCCCAAAGGCTTTACTGCCTCTCTGGCAGACCGGCTGGACTGTCTGGGGGAGATACGGGTAAAGGAGGCGGCGGAGGGAGACGAGCTGCAAAACGGTTCTGTCTATCTGTCCATGGGCGGCAGTCATATGAACGCCAGACCCGGGGCCGCGGGGAAAACGGTGATCCACTACTCCGACGAACCCAGCAGGGAAGGCGTAAAGCCCTGCGCCAACTATATGTATGAATCTCTGATGGAATGCGGCTACGACGAGATCATATGTGTGGTGTTGACGGGGATGGGCGCGGACGGAACGGAAGGCATAAAGAACCTGAAATCAAAGAAAAAGGTGCATGTTATCGCGCAGGATCAGGAGACCAGCGTGGTATATGGCATGCCGAGGAGCGTAGCGAGGGCAGGTCTGGCCGATCAGATCGTGCCGCTGGAACAGATCGCGCAGGAGATCATACTAAACGTGGGGGTAAAATGATATGGACATAAGCCAGTATCTAGAGATTTTCATTGATGAGAGCAACGAGCATTTGCAGAATCTGAACACACAGATTCTGAATCTGGAATCGGATCCGGAGAATATGGATACGATCAACGAGATTTTCCGGGCGGCTCATTCCCTGAAGGGCATGGCCGGAACCATGGGCTATAAGCGGATGCAGACTCTGACCCATGATATGGAAAATGTATTCTCGGAAGTCCGCAACGGCAATATCAAGGTCAGTCCCAATATGGTGGATATACTTTTCCAGTGTCTGGACGCTCTGGACGAGTATGTGAATAATGTCAAGGAGTCCGCCGATGAGGGCACCAATGAAAATGAGCCTCTGATACGGCAGCTGAACGCTGTGCTCCACGGCTCGGAGAAAGCGGAGGACAGCGCTCCCGCGGAGCAGAAGGAAACGGCTGCTAAGGCGGGAAACGGCCGGGGGTGGCTGGAGATTCCGCTGGATTCCGCCCAGCAGCATGTGATAAAAGCCGCGACGGAGCAGGGCAAAAACGTATATGGTCTGACAGTCACCGTGCAGGAGAGCTGTATTCTGAAGGCGGCCAGGGCGTTTCTGGTGTTCAAAGCCGTGGAAGAACTGGGAGAGATTATTGTGTCCAGCCCTTCTGCCCAGGATGTGGAAGATGAGAAATTCGATCTGGATTTCAGTCTGATCGTTATTTCTGACGGTGATATCGAGGCGTTGAAGGCGGCCGCCGCCAATGTGTCGGAGATCGCGTCGGTGGTGGGAGAGCCCATCGCCTTGGAAAACATGAACGTCAAGGATAAATATGAGGACGAGACGGCACCCACGCAGCCGGAGCCCAAGACTCCGGCGGAATCTGCCGGACAGAACGCTCCACAGCCTGCCGACGCAGCCGCGCCTGAGAATGTGGCGGTCAAGCCCGCGGCGGCGCCCAAGACAGGGGACAAGAAACAGGCTCCCGGCAAGCCGGTGGTAAACCGAACCGTGCGTGTGGATATAGAAAAACTGGATGTATTGATGAATCTGGTGAGTGAGCTGATTATTGCCAAGAACTCTCTGGTGTCCGTCTCCAACCAGGTGCAGGGACAGAACCAGGGCGTCAACGAGCAGATCGAATATCTGGAGAATGTGACTACCAACCTGCATGAATCCGTCATGAAGGTGCGGATGGTTCCCATCGAGAGCGTGGTGAGCAAATTCCCCAGGATGATCCGCGATTTGTCCAAAAAGCTGGATAAAAAGATGGAGCTGTATATGACCGGTGAGGAGACCGAACTGGATCGCACCGTGGTGGACGAGATCGGCGATCCGCTGATGCATCTGCTGCGCAATTCCGCGGATCACGGCCTGGAATCCGCCGAGGTTCGCGCCCAGAGGGGCAAGCCCGCAGTGGGATCCATATTCCTGGACGCCTACCAGGACGGCAATAACGTTGTGATCGAGGTGCGGGACGACGGCAACGGTATCGATGTGGAGAAGGTAAAGGAGAAGGCTTTGGAGAGGGAGGCCATTACTCCGGAGCAGGCGGCCAATATGTCGGATAAGGAGATTATCGACCTGTTGTTCCTGCCCAGCTTTTCCACGGCTAAAAAAGTGACGGATGTGTCGGGACGCGGCGTGGGTCTGGATGTGGTGAAGTCCAAGATCGAAGCGCTGAGCGGCGAAGTGGAGGTCAAGAGCAAGCTGGGAGAGGGCAGTACCTGGACGATCCGGCTGCCCCTGACGCTGGCGATCATCCAGGCTTTGATGGTGGTGGTCGGCGGAGAGAAATACGCCATATCCCTGGGAACGATCCAGACCATTGAGGATATCGATCCCGAAGATATCAAGCTGGTACAGAACAAAGAGGTAATCCATCTGCGGGGAACCGTCATCCCTCTGATCCGCCTGTCCAATGTGCTGGATGTGGAGAGTACCAAGTCTCCCGAGGAGCACTTGATGGTGGTCATCGTAAAGAAGGGCGACAAGCTGGCGGGTCTGGTGATCGACGACATGATCGGTCAGCAGGAGATCGTTATCAAGTCTCTGGGCAAATATATCAAGCAATGCAAGTTCATCAGCGGCGCGACGATACTGGGAGACGGCGAGGTGGCGCTGATACTGGACGCCAACGCGCTTATATAGGAGAACAGCCTGCCGGGGCGGGCGGATGGGAGTTGACGATATGGAAGAATTAAAGGTAATCGAGAACAATGATGCGGCGGCGATCACCCAGCAGTATATCGTAGTGCGTCTGGGCGAGGAGCAGTACGGCGTGGATATCCGCTATATAGATAATATTGTGAGAATGCAGAAGATCACCCGGGTTCCCAAGGTAGCGCCGTATCTGAAGGGTGTGATCAATCTGCGGGGCGAGGTAATCCCGATCATGAGCCTGCGGCTCAAGATGTTCCTGCCGGAGGACGAAATCACCAAGGCCACCCGTATCATTATTTTAAAGTTGGAGCAGTACGGCAGCATAGGCGTCATCGTGGATGAGGTCAAGGAAGTGGTGACGCTGGATGAGCAACAGATCGAGAAAGTATCTTACGATTCCAAGGAAGAACGCATGAATTTTCTGGGCGGGATCGGCAAGTATGACGGCGGTCTGATCTCTCTGCTCGATTTTAATCTGGTGATGCAGGAGAGAGAAAATACCGTATAACAGAGTTTATGAGGAGATTACTTATGTCGGATATGAGTTTGGAGCATGTGACAAGTAACTATTTGGACGTACTTCGCGAGATTGGCAACATCGGCGCGGGCAACGCCATGACAGCGCTTTCACAGATGCTGCAGAGCAAGATAGACATGCAGGTTCCCCAGGTGCGGCTGCTGGAGTTCTCGGAAGTGGGAGCTATGGTGGGCGGTGAAGAACAGCTGATGGTGGGCGTCCTGCTGGGGGTGGAAGGCGATATTACCGGCAGCATTATGTTTCTGGTAGAACTGGGAGCCGCCAAGGGACTGGTAAAAAAGATGATGATGGGGTATGACTCCGGTCAGCCCGGATTGGACGAGATGGAGACTTCAGCCATGATGGAGCTCAGCAATATTATCACAGGCGCTTATCTGAATTCGCTGGCTACCCTGACCGATCTGTGCATTTATCCTACGCCTCCGAGCCTTACCGTGGATATGGCGGGCGCTATTCTGAGCGTACCTGCTATTATGTTCGGCGAACTGGGAGACAATATTTTGATGATTCAATCTCGCTTTTTTGATGAGGTTGAGGTTGACGGATATTTCATATTGATTCCGGATATACCTTCTTATCAGAAAATTTTGTCGGCACTGGGAATAGTATAGGGCTAAGACAAGGGGGCGAAATGTACGGATGGGTAATATTATTACAGTAGGCATGGCGGATCTGAAGACCTGTAAAAGTCCGGACGGCCTGATCACTCTGGGCCTTGGATCCTGTATCGGGATCGCCATCAGGGATCCGAAGACAGGGATCGGGGGACTGGCGCATATCATGCTGCCGGACAGCACGGCGATCCGGGGCAATCAAAATATAGCAAAATTTGCGGATACCGGCATTGTGGAGCTGGTGCGGCAGATGGAGAAACTGGGGGCGTCAAGGGCCAGGATGGTGGCCAAGATCGCCGGCGGGGCTACCATGTTCCAGTCCATGACCAAGAGCGACCTGATGAATGTGGGAGAGCGCAACGCCGCCGCGTCCAAGGCAGTGCTGAAAGCTCTGAATATCCCGCTGCTGGCGGCGGACACCGGGAAAAACTATGGGCGAACGGTTACATTCTTTCCGGAGACAGGAGATTTTCATATCCGGGCGGTGGGCAGGAACGAGACGGTAATATAGCGCGGGTATGTCAGGTACGATATGCGTAGGTGAGGTAAGGATGAAAAGAAATTTAATACCGGTAATTATGATGCTGGTGTCAGGAGCTGTAAGCTGCCTGTTTACCATGGCCCGGGGAGAAAGTCTGTTGTTTAGAATGTCGGCTCTTCTGGGGTCCATGTTGCTGTTCTATGTACTTGGACGCGCGCTGTGCGGCGTTCTGGATCATTTTGACAGAGAGAACGAGGCGAGGCTGGCGGCGGAAACCGCCGCGGCTGAGGAGGAGGCCGCCGAAGATGAGGCGGACACTGTGACGGCGGAATAAGAACATGGGATGGGCAGCGGGAGAATACGGAAAGGAGAGTACCATGGACGAGGCGGGCAGAAAAAAGCTCTGGGACGAATATATGAAGACCCGAACCCCGGAACTGCGGGAAAAGATCATTCTGGAATACGCGCCACTGGTCAAGACGGTGGCCGGAAGATTGAGCATGTATCTCGGCTATAATGTGGAATATGACGACCTGGTCGGTTATGGTATCTTCGGGTTGATCGACGCTATTGACAAATTTGATACTCTCAAGGAAGTGAAGTTTGAGACGTATGCCAGCCTGCGGATCAGGGGATCCATACTGGATCAGATCCGCAAGATGGACTGGATCCCCAGAACGATCCGGCAGAAACAGAAACAGATCGACGGGGTGATCCGGCAGATCGAGACAGAGACCGGGCGGAATGCCACTGACGAGGAGATCGCGCGGAAACTGGGGATCACGGATGATGAATATGTAGACTGGCAGTCCCAGATGAAGATTACGGGACTGGTGTCTCTGAACGAATATATAGAGCAGGGCAGCGAGATTTCGCAGGACAGCGGGCAGCACACGGCGGCCAGGTTTGTCAGCCCTGAGGAGAATGTGGAGAAACAGGAGCTGGCGAAGGTGTTGGGAGATGCGCTGGAACTGCTGACGGAGAAGGAAAAGAAGGTTATTACTCTCTATTATTATGAGGACCTGACCCTCAAGGAAATCAGCAATGTGCTGGAGGTCTCAGAATCCCGGATCTCTCAGCTGCATACCCGGGCATTGCAGAAAATGAAGACGAAGATGGGTAATTATATGGGTATTCTGCGGGATCGATGAGAATACCGCCACGGGAAAACATGGAGGAAAGAAGGTATGGCTGTAAACGGCTATTTTCAGTTGGTGAATATCCCCAATGGGTTTGGGGTAAAATGTATGCCGCCTCAGGACGGCGGAGAACCGATCCGGATCAACGAACTGCTGGAATATCTGGAAGTGCGCAATGTGAGCGGCGATATCGGTCAGATAAAAAAGGCAGTGGAGGCAGGTTCGGAGCAGATTGTGAGACTGGGGATGGGCGCGTGTCCGCCGGAACAGGAGAGCTACCGGCTGGATATCAGCGAGGATTCGATGACGGCCACCGTCCGTTTTTACCCGCCCTCGGAGACGGGCCAGCGCATGTCGATGGAAGAGTTTATCAAAGACATGGAATTTAAAAAGATTGTCTACGGACTTAACATGGAATTGCTGAGGGAACATTTTCGCAGGGGTCATTATTGCAGAGACCTGGTGGTGGCGGAAGGCAAGCCGCCGCGGCACGGCAAGGATGCGGAGATAGAATATTTATTCAATACGGATCCCCGGGCGGTCCCCACACTGAACGAGGACGGCAGCGTGGATTTTTTTAATCTCAATACGATCAACCACTGCAGGCAGGGAGATCTGCTGGCGCAGATTATTCCGGAGGACGAGGGGGAGTGCGGTTACAATGTGGCGGGCGTGATGGTGAGGCCCCGCAATGTAAAGAGAGCGACGCTCCGTTTTGGCAAGCACGTGGCGCTGGCGCAGGATCGCATGTCCATAAGCTCGGAGGTGGACGGCTGCGTGACGCTGGTGGACGGACAGGTGTTCGTATCCGATCTCTATGTGGTGGAGAACGTGGACAACAGCACCGGCAATATAGAGTTTGACGGCAGCGTACAGGTCAACGGCAATGTATGCTCGGGTTTCACGGTAAGCGCCCAGGGCAATGTGATCGTGAACGGCGTTGTGGAGGGAGCCGCCATTTATGCCGAGGGAGATATCGTAATCACCAGGGGCATGAACGGTATGAATAAGGGACGCCTGGAGGCGGGGGGCAACATTGTGGCCAAATTTCTGGAAAATGCCAACGCCAACGCGGCGGGATACATATCCGCCGAGTCTATTCTGCACAGCAAGGTGATGGCGGGCAGCGAAATCAATGTCACCGGGCGGAGAGGATTTATTACCGGCGGACACGCCTGCGCCGGTTCCAAGATCAGCGCCAAGAACCTGGGGGCCAATATGGGGGCGTCCACGGTGGTGGAGGTGGGGGTAAATCCCCGTCTGAAGGAGGAATACCAGGCTTTGCAGGAGGAGCTTACGGAGATACAGAAAGTGATTAAAAAGACGCAGCCGATTCTGACTTCCTTTGCGGAGAAACGGGCAAAGGGCGTACAGTTCTCCCCGGAGCAGGTGAAATATATCCGTTCCCTGGTGACGCTCACCGAGGCCAAGAAACGGGAGCTGGTGGAGAAGAACGCGAAATGGGAGGAACTGCACGCCGCTTTTGAGGGGCAGAACGAAGCTTTCGTGGAAGTCATCGGGGAGGCGTTTCCCGGAACGGTTATTATTATCAGGGAGGTTTCCATGTCTCTGCGCAGCAGTTATCAGCATTGCCGGTTCAGGAGGATCGGTGGGGATGTGAAGATGGTCGGACTATAGGATGGAGGTAAGCATATGGCTGTGAGCGCAATTCAAAACGCAACGATTGCCAGGGTACAGGATTATTCGACGATCAAGCAGAATGAAGATAATAAGGGATATATGAACCAGGTCAGTATCGGTCAGGACCGGGAACAGGATAACCAGCAGAAGGCCCGGCAGGTACGCTCCGGCGAGGAGGCGGACTGGAAGAACAAAAAACAGGATGCCCGGGAGAAAGGGAGCAATGAATACAGCGGAGACGGAGGCAGGAGACGCAGGAAAGCCGAGCCCTCGCAGCAGATGGTGATAAAGGATCGTCCCCGTCAGAGTTTTGATATGAAGATATAGGTTTCCGGAGAGACTTTATGGCGGAAAGGTACAGGTAGGAATATATGAACAGCACGGAGATCGTACTCCTGATCATGGGAGTGGTGGTATTTGCGGCCAGTTTCCTGATCCCGTCCGGAAGGGGGGATTCCCTGGAGCACGACAGGGAACTGGCCAGGGACGAGATCGGCGATATGGTGGCCAGGGAGCTGGAAAGGATTCGCAGCCAGGTGGACGATACGGTGGAAGAGGCGATAGAGTATTCCATGGAAAAGACGGAGCGCTCCCTGGAGAGGATATCCAATGAAAAGATCATGGCGGTGAACGAATATTCGGAGACCGTGTTGCAGCAGATCAATAAGAGCCAGCAGGAAATCCTGTTTCTGTATGATATGCTCAACGCCAAACATGATAATCTGAAAAATACGGCTACGGAGATGGAGCGGAAACTAAAGGAAGCGGAGATTGCCAGCAAAGAAGTGGAGGCGGTCACCAGGGAGGCGGAGATGACGCTGCGGGAGACAGAGGCGGCTACGCAGGCGGCGCGTCAGGTGGTGACACCGGCCTTTCAGGCTTTGCAGACGGGATTCATCTCGGACGAGGAGATCGACCGGCTGTTGCAGCAGCCCGCGGCTCCAGAGACAGAAAAGGATATGACACAGCAGCCGCAGCAGGAATTGCAGGGGACGGAGAGCTACAGCAACAAGAATGAGAGCATTCTGGAGCTGCACCGTCAGGGGCGTTCCGATGTGGGCATTGCCAGAGCGTTGCATCTGGGCGTGGGCGAAGTGAAACTGGTCATTGATTTGTTTGAAGGAAGAAATGGTTCATGAATAGAACGAGGTTAAAATATTATCTGCGGGCTCTGGGCGTCGGCATCGTCGTGACGGCGCTGCTGATGGGATACAGCCAGAAAGGGCAGGCCCGTATGACGGATGAGGAGATCCTGCAAAGGGCCGCCGAGCTGGGCATGACACATCCCGAGGGTGTGCTGTCGGAACTTGCCACAGTCACGCCGGAACCGTCTCGGACGTTGTCTGAGATTCAGCCTGAGACGAGTCCCACACCTTCCCCGGAGACACAGTCCACACCGGAGCCGGAGGATCAGCCCGTATCAGGCAACGCGGCAAATTCTACAGCCGCGTCCGGGACAGAGCCAGCGGACTCTACGGCGCAGCCGACGGACGATTCCATTACACAGCCCGCGGCCAGCCCTACGGCGGAACCCGCTGTAGTGTCCACGGCATCCCCGGCGCCGACGCCAGCGGCAAAACCCACACCGACGCCGACGGCGAAACCCACACCGATGCCGACAGCAAAACCCACACCGGCACCTACGGCGAAACCCACACCGACGCCGACGGCGAAACCCACGCCGACGCCGACGGCGAAACCCACGCCGATGCCGACAGCGAAACCCACACCGACGCCGACAGCGAAACCCGCACCGACGCCTACGGCGAAACCCACGCCGATGCCGACAGCGAAACCCACACCGACGCCGACAGCGAAACCCACACCGACGCCGACAGCGAAACCTACACCGGCACCCACGGCTGAACCGGCGGGAGAGACGGTCACGCTGGTGATCAACCGGGGGGAGAGCTCCGTGACTGTCAGCAAGAATCTCCAGGCGCTGGGACTGGTGGAAGATTACAAGACGTATGACCGTTTCCTGTGCGACAACGGATACGACCATTCCATCAGCACCGGGACTTACGAGATACCGGTGGACGCTACGGAGGAAGAAATTGCCCGGATCATAACAAAAAAGCGGTAAAAATCCTTGCAAACAGGAATTATTTGTGATATACTCGAAATGTTGTAAAAACACACGCGTTTTTATCCGGCAGTGGTGTCCCGCACGGCGCGGGATAGCGGCCGGAGAGAACCGTTGCTCTAACGCGGCAGCGGCGGAGAGGGAACGCGGAGGACGGCGCCGGAGAACGGGCCGATCAACCAAAACGGAGGTAGAGACATGAGCGTTATTTCTATGAAACAGTTACTTGAAGCAGGTGTTCATTTCGGACATCAGACCAGAAGGTGGAACCCCAAGATGGCTCCCTATATCTTCACGGAGAGAAACGGTATCCATATCATCGATCTGCAAAAGTCGGTGGTCAAGGTGGACGAGGCATACAAGGCCGTTTCCGAGATCGCCGCGCAGGGCGGTACCATCCTGTTTGTCGGCACCAAGAAACAGGCGCAGGACGCTGTCAAGGCCGAGGCCGAGCGTTGCGGCATGTTCTATGTGAACGAGAGATGGCTGGGCGGTATGCTGACCAACTTCAAGACCATCCAGTCCCGTATCGGAAGGCTGCGCGCCATCGAGACGATGTCTACGGACGGCACATTTGACGTGCTGCCCAAGAAAGAGGTTATCCAGCTTAAGAAAGAATGGGATAAACTGGAGAAGAACCTGGGCGGTATCAAGAATATGACCAGGATTCCCGACGCGATCTTTGTAGTCGATCCCAAGAAAGAGAAGATTTGCGTGCAGGAGGCGCACTCTCTGGGTATCACGCTGATCGGTATCGGCGATACCAACTGTGATCCCGAGGAACTGGATTATATCATCCCCGGCAATGACGACGCGATCAGAGCCGTCAAACTGATTGTGGCCAAGATGGCGGACGCCGTTATTGAGGCCAACCAGGGCGAGGCCGTGTATACCGAGGAGGATGTACAGGCGGAGGCTACCGATATCGAGGAAGTGGCAGAGGAGCAGTAAAGGAGGATAATATGGCAGAGATTACCGCATCAATGGTAAAGGAACTGCGCGAGATGACAGGCGCAGGTATGATGGATTGTAAAAAAGCCCTGAACGAGACGGGCGGAAATATGGACGAGGCCGTGGAGGTACTGCGCAAGAGCGGCCAGGCAAAGGCAGTGAAGAAGGAAGGCAGGATCGCGGCGGAGGGCATTTGCCGCATCGCTGTCAAGGGCGATACGGTGGCGGCCGTGGTGGAGGTCAACTCCGAGACCGACTTTGTCGCCAAGAACGAGACATTCCAGCAGTTTGTGGAGGCGGTCGCCGCCCAGGCTGTGGAATCCGACGCGGCTGACATGGAGGCGTTTCTTGCCGAGCAGTGGAGCGCGGAGGCGGGTAAGACCGTACAGGAGGCTCTGGTGGATAAGATTGCCGTGATCGGCGAGAAACTGAGCATCCGCAGATTTGAAAAGGTAGTGGCTGAAAATGGCTGCGTGGTATCCTATGTGCATGGCGGCGGCCGCATCGGCGTTATCGTCGAGGCCGAGACCAATGTGGTGAACGACGCGGTGAAGGAGGCGCTGACCAATCTGGCCATGCAGGTGGCTGCGTTAAATCCCAAGTATGTGGCTACCGAGGAGGTATCCGAGGAGTTTAAAGCCCATGAGAGAGAGATTATTGCCGCGCAGATTGAGCAGGATCCCAAGATGGCCGGCAAGCCTGAGAAAGTGATTGAGGGCGCTGTGGAAGGACGTCTTAAGAAGGAACTGAAAGAGGTATGCCTGTTGGAGCAGGTGTATGTCAAGGCGGAGGACGGCAAACAGACGGTATCTCAGTATGTGGCGCAGGTAGCCAGGGAAAACAGTGCGGATCTGAAGATCAGGAGATTTGTACGTTTCGAGACCGGCGAAGGGCTGGAGAAAAAGAACGAAGACTTTGCGGCAGAGGTTGCCGCGCAGATGGGTAAATAGGCGGCGCGGATAAGAACAATGGATAAAAGCAGAAAGAAATCTCAGGCAGATTTCGCTCTGCTTTTATTGTTATACTTCTATTGCTATAGATAGAAAGGAACGGAAGAATATGAGCAAAGGTAAGAGAGCGGGCTGGATGGGCCTGGGGGTGTGTGCGTTTGTGAGCGCGATATGCGTACAGATCGTATGCGCTGTGGCAGTGTCGATAGTATACGGCGTGGCTCAGGGTATTAAGGCGGCGCAGGCCGGTATAGGGCAGGCGGATATGGCGGCGGAGTTGATGAGCGGACTGGGACAAATCACAGGCATTGTGATGGTGGTGGCGGGTATATTGCTGCTGTTCGTATATATCCCGTGGTATTACTTTGGCTGCGGCAGACCCAGGATCAGCCGGGAGGTGGCCGGGAGGGCGTTCGCTCCCCGGACGCTGGTAGTGGTGGTGGTGATCGCGGCAGGTCTGAACTATGGGATTAACTGTCTGCTGCTTTCTGTCAACATCGCGGTTCCCCAGGCATTGGAATCCTATAATCAACTGATGGAGACGGCGGGCCTGGGTGTCAGCCCCTGGGCCAACGCGGCGGCGGTTATCCTGGCTCCGCTGGGCGAGGAGCTGATATTCAGGGGCGTGGTTTTTTACTATGCCCGCAGGGCGGTCAGCGGCATGAAGAATGCCAAAGCGGCTTTCTGGATCGCCAATATCTTTCAGGCGCTGTTGTTTGGCCTGTATCATATGAACCTGGTGCAGGGAATTTATGCGTTTATCATCGGCCTGGCGCTGGGATATCTGTGCCAGAGATACCGCAGCGTGATTCCCGGTATGCTGGCGCATCTGGTATTCAACGGCATGTCCACGCTGTTTGACGGCGCGCTCTATGCCTGGATCCCGGAGGAAAGCCTGCTCTGGTGCTGTGTGATCGGCGCGGCGGGGATCGCCCTGGTGGCGGCGGTCATGGTGCTGAACGGTCTTCCCACGGTGGAAGGTGAACCAGATATTGCGTAATTGTAAATAAATCTTAAGAATTATTCATGAAGTCTTAAGATACATTTTGTATACATCTGTGTTATACTGTATTGGTGATAAGTTTATTCTCCATAAAAACCGGGGAACGGATTTTCCTACGGCCTCTTGGTTTTTTATGGAAAGGAGGAGTATATGAGAAGAAAAGTCGGTATTAAAAGTATATTGGCGCTTGCCCTGGCGGCGGCGCTGACCTTGACGGCCTGCGGCGGGGGAGAAGACGAACAGCAGGTCGAAGGGTTTGTCTATGTCCCCGAGTTTGTGGATCTGACGCCTCAGGAGGGCGAGGATAGCATGAACGAGCCTGTGCTGCGGGGAGAGAATCTGTATTATTCGGTCTATAGCTATGACGAGGAGACCGGGGAGGGCGGGCAGAAGTATTACTGTCAGAATCTGACCACAGGGGAAAAGAAGGAGATGCCGCTGGATCTGAAGATTGAGGGATCGGACTATTCTTATCCCATGGGCGGTCTGCAATTTGATCAGGACAATAATATTATCTGCCTGATGAGCGCGTCCAAGTCGGACGAGAATGGCAATTACAGTCAGTCATACTATATGATGAAATTTGATCCCGAGGGCAATAAACTGCTGGAGCAGGATATCACCGAGGCGATGAAACTGGAGGGGAGCGACAGCTCCTATGCCCAGTCGGCGGTGGTGGATCCGGAGGGCAGGGTCTATTTGAATGTGAGCGGCGGCGGTATGAACAGTGGCAACTCCTTTATCGTCGTGCTGGACGCGGAAGGCGCGCTGCTGGCCAAGATTGACACCGGCTCTGACTGGATCAGCGCCATGGGTGTGGCGTCGAATGGGACGGTTCTGATCACTCGATACGGCAACGGCGCGGGTATGGAGTGCCTGGAGGTGGATCTGGCGAACAAGGCGCTGGGCAAGACCCACAACGGCCTGCCCTCCTCCTACAACAGCGGTTCCCTGATCTCCACGCCGGACGGCGGCCTGCTGGTCAACGACGGCTCCAGGCTCTGGAAATATGATCTGGAGACTGAGACCACCGAGGAGATCCTCACCTGGACGGACTGCGATATCAACGGCAGTTATGTGCAGATGATTCAGACGCTGGAGGACGGAAGGATTGCCGTGCTGTCCAGTAACTGGGCCAGCAATACCCAGGAGCTGGCCTATCTGACCAAAACGGAGGCCGCCAAGGTGACCCAGAAGGAGATCATCACCCTGGCAACCATGTGGAGCGATCAGAATTTGCAGGAGGCGGTAGTTAACTTTAACAAAAAGAGCGACGCCTACAAGGTGCGGATCATTACATATTTTGACGATACCACCGAGTGGACGGAGACCAAGTACCAGGATGCCGTGACGGCGCTGAACAACGCCATCACCAGCAGCAACTGCCCGGATATCATCGATCTGTCCAACAGCAACACCAGTTCCTATGTGTCCAAGGGTCTGCTGCTGGATCTGGCCCCCTATCTGGAGAGCAGCTCCGTGAAGAGGGGGGATTTGATGGAGTCCGTGCTGGACGCTTATACTTTTGACGGCACGCTGGTGTGCATCCCCACCGATTTCCGCATTTCGACGATTATGGGACGCACCTCTCAACTGGGCGACCGCACCAGCTGGACCATCAAGGACGTCATGGAGTTCGCAAACCAGTATCCGGACGCCAAACTGTTAAATTATTCCAGCAAGAGCAGTATGCTGAGTACCTGTCTGCAATACAGCAGCGAGGCTTTTATAGATTACAATGCCGGAACATGTAATTTTGAGAGTCAGGATTTTCTGGATGTCCTGGAGTTCTGCAATACCTTTGACGCGGAGACGGAGTGGGACCGGGAGGGAGAGAGCTTTCCCAAACAGATCTCGGATGGAAAGATTCTGCTGAACGATGTCAGTATCGGTGAGATGGATCAGATGCAGATGTATTCCATGATGTTCAATGAGCCGGTCACTTTTATCGGGTATCCCACGGTGGACGGCAGCAACGGCAACCGCATCAACGGGGAAAACTGTTATGCCATTACCACCAAGAGCAAGCATGCCGACGGCGCGTGGAGCTTTATCGAGTCCCTGCTGCAGTATGAGCCTGTGCAGGAATTTGGATATAGAAACGGGTTCCCTATCCGCAAGGATATGCTGGAGGAAACCTTTGCGCTGGCCATGAAGGAAAACGGCTCCTACGACGAGAACGGCGAAATCATGCTGGACGAGAACGGCGAACCCATGATATGGCCCAAGACTACCTGGGGTTATGATGACTGGGAGGCGGAGATCTATGCCGCCACACCGGAGCAGGTACAGGCGGTGCGGGATCTGATAGACAGCGCGGTGGCGGCCTCCAACAACGACGAGACCGTACTCAGTATTATCTCGGAGGAGGCGCAGGGCTACTTTGAGGGACAGAAGAGCGCCAAGGATGTAGCCGGGGTGATCCAGAGCCGCGTGCAGACTTATATCAGTGAGAACAGCTAAGGAGGCTAAAGGCCTTGAAGAAGTTTAAGCGCAAAAATCCCCATACCGCATTGGGGAAACGGATAAAGAGGGTAAAGAGAAGCTCGGGGCTGTTTATAGCCCCCAGCTTTCTGGGGGTAATGACCTTTTTTGTAATCCCTTTTATGGTTATCATCTATTATGCAATGGTTGATAATCCGATCAGCCGTGAGTTTGTTTTTTTAGATAATTTTAAAAATATCATAGGGAACGCGGCGTTTCGCACGGCCGTGTCCAATACGGTCAAGTTTGCCGCCATGTCGGTGCCTCTGGCAGTGGTGCTGTCTCTGCTGCTGGCTATTCTGCTGGAATCCAAGATTCCGTTTAAGAGCCAGTTTCGGACGTTTTTTCTGACCCCCATGATGGTGCCTGTGGCATCGGTGGTGCTGATCTGGCAGGTGCTGTTTCACTATAACGGAGTGGCTAACGATATGCTGGCCATGTTTGGGGGAGGCCCCATCGACTGGTTCAAGTCTTATCTGGGCAGGGTGGTGCTGACCATATTGTTCCTGTGGAAGAATCTGGGATACAACATGATCCTGTTCATGGCGGCTCTGTCCAGCATCCCCAAGGATATCCTGGAGGTGGCCCGCATGGAGAGCGCGTCGGCGCTGCAGACGTTTTTCCACATAAAGATACGGTATCTGTCTTCCACGATACTGTTTGTGACGATCATGTCCCTGATCAATTCCTTTAAAGTATTCCGTGAGATTTATTTGCTGACAGGAGACTATCCCGTGGATAGTATCTATATGCTGCAGACTTTCATGAACAATACTTTCCAGAGACTTGACTATCAGAAACTCTCCTCGGCGGCTGTGCTGATGTCCATTGCGATGGTGATTATCATCGGCCTGCTGTTCATCGTGGAAAATTACTTCGGAAAGGATGTGGAGGGATGAGCAAGCCAAAGAAACCCCTGCAGCCCTGGGAGGAGGAACTGGTCAAGGTCAGAAAGGCGGCGAAGAGACGCCGGACCTGGTCTCTTACCAAGCGAGGTTTTGGCACTTTGTTCGCGGCCTTTTTTGCGATACTGTTCCTGATGCCCATTGTGCTGACCATCACCAACTCCTTTATGTCCTCGTCGGAGATCAGTTCCAATTACGGTATGGTGTTTGCCACCACCTCCTCCGGCGGCAAGGTGTATATCTCGGAGAAGGTGAATCTGAAATTCATACCGGATATGGTTTCCTTCAGCCAGTACGTGACCGTGTTGTTCAAGAGTCCGGAATATCTGCTGAAGTTCTGGAATTCGGTGATTCTGGTGGGCCCCATCGTGGTCTTCCAGCTGACGGTGGCCACGCTGGCCTCCTACGGATTTGCCAGATACCGGGGAAAGATCAGGGAGATTATCTTTTTCCTGTATATCATATTGATGTTGATGCCTTACCAGGTGACGCTGGTGCCCAACTATCTGGTGTCCGACTGGCTGAATATTCTGGATACCAGGTGGGCGATCTGGCTGCCGGGCATATTTTCTCCCTTTGCGGTATTTTTGCTGACAAAGTTCATGCGGCGTATCCCCGTCTCACTGGTGGAGGCGGCGCAGATAGACGGCGCGGGAGAGTGGCAGATTTTTGCAAAAGTCTGTTTTCCACTGTGTAAGGGAGCCATCGCTTCGGCGGCGATCCTGGTGTTCATCGACTACTGGAACATGGTGGAACAGCCTTTGATCCTGCTGGCGGACGCGGAGATGCATCCGTTGTCGGTGTTCCTGAGCAAGATTAACGCCGGGGAGATAGGTCTGGCCTTTGCCGTGGCGACGATCTATATGGTTCCCGGTCTGCTGGTCTTTTTGTACGGGGAAGAATATCTGGTGGACGGTATCACTTATCAGGGCGGTGTAAAGGGTTAGAGAACTTCAATATAGAAAGGGTATGGTTATAACGATGAACGAGAACGGAACCAAGAGAAAAGAGTGGGTTAAAAACGCAGCGATAGTTTTTCTGATCATCCTGCTGATCTTAACATTTTTCTCTAATACGATCCAGAACTACTCCCTGCCCGAGGTGGCGACCCAGTATGTGGAGAACGGTTCCATTACGGCCAAGATCAGGGGGATGGGCGTCGTGGAGAGCGGCGATCCCTACAATGTAAAGATCAAGGAGGTCAGAGAGGTTGCCAGCGTGGAGGTCAAAGTGGGCGACAAGGTGGAGGCCGGACAGGTGCTCTGTACGCTGACCGAAGGGGACAGTAAGCCATTAGAGGACGCAAAAGCTGCTCTGGAGGAGAAACAGAAAGCATTGGCAAATGCTCAAAACAGTTTTGAAATGGAATTGTTAAGCGGAAAATATGATGTTTCCATTATGCAGGACGCTGGGAATACCGATTCCGTGAGCAGCTATCTGAGTCAGGTGATTGCTGCGAAAAACCAGAATGATGCCGCCGAAGATAAAGTGAAAGAGTGGGAAAGTTTGATTGCCATCTATCAGAGGCAGATTGATTTTAACCCCTATAGCGAAGATATTAATGCAGCGTTCAAGGCAGTGAAGGATGCTGAGGCGGCATTAGATGTAGCTAGCCGAGATCTTACGAGTGCGCAGAACCTACTTAACAGTTTGGATGCGCAGATACGAGTGGAAGAGGCAGCAATTAGCGTGAGCGGCGGTAATGCGTCTAGGCTGGCTGATTTGCAGCGGCAGCGTGTGTCGGCACAGCAGAACGTCGCGAATCTGGAAAGCAAAAAGGCTACAGCCGAGCTAAATTTGGCCAACGCTAAAAAGGCTACGGAGAATATAGATAATAATCTAGCCAAGGCTATGGCATTTGCAAAATTGTCTCTTGAAAACGCTAAGGAATATCAGACCCTGACTCAGAGTGTTTATGACGAGTTGATCAATAATATCAAAGCTACTTATGAGCTTAGCGGTTTGACAGACGCGATTGAGAATGCGCAGAAAGATGTGGATAAGGCTCAGGCTGAAGTGGATAAGCTGGCCGCAAATACCATGGGTAACGAGGTGACGGCTCCCATCTCCGGGCTGATCACCTCCATCAATGTAAAATCCGGTGTGGAGACACCTTCGGATGGCATCGTATTTACCATGCAGCCCGAGGGCAAGGGATACACCATGAGTTTTTCTGTCACCAATCAGCAGGCTACACGGGTATCCGTGGGCGACCAGGCAGAGCTTGTGAATGCCTGGAGATATGACGATGTGCAGGTGACTCTGGCCAGTATCAAGCCCGATCCCAACAACCCGGGGCAGAGCAAACAGCTCACCTTTGATGTGACGGGCGAGGGTGTGATCGCGGGACAATCGCTGAACGTGTCTGTAGGGCAGAAGAGCGCCAACTATGATATGACGGTGCCCAACAGCGCGATCCGCGAGGACAATAACGGCAAATTCATCCTGGTCATCACCTCCAAGAGTTCGCCCATCGGCACCAGATACTTCGCGACCCGTGTGGATGTGGAAGTATTGGCGTCGGATGACACCAAATCGGCGATCAGCGGTGCAGTGGAGTCCTATTCGTATGTGATCACCACCTCCACCAAGCCTGTGGAGGCCGGTAAGCAGGTGCGTCTGGCGAACAATTAAGGCGACAGAAGGGATTATCTATGAAAAAATGGTTGCGATCTTTATCTGGAAAACAGATAAAGCTTGGATTATCAGCCGGAATCTGCGCAATACTATCTCTGTTACTGACCGGTGTGATCGCTCTGCTGGCGGGAACGCAGGCGGAGCAGCGCATTGCCCGGCGCTGGAGCAGCGAGGGAGGCGTCGCCCAGGTGAGCTGTTTCTTTTCGCCTAACGCCGACATCACACCGGACAGCATAGAGAGCTTTGAGCATTCGCTGGATAACGCGCTGAAAGAGGCGTCCATCGAACTGGATTCGCCCAATCCCGGCGCGCGGCTGTGGGCCGACGCCTACAGCGCGGACGGTACGGTCACCCTGTCCACTGACAAAGGCAGCGTGCAGGCGGACGCGCTTGGGATAGGCGGCGACTTTTTCCTGTTTCATCAGCTGCGGCTCCTGAGCGGTTCCTATTTTTCGGGCAACGATCTGATGCAGGATTATGTGATTCTGGACAGAGAGACGGCGTGGCAGCTCTTTGGCTCCGTGGATGTGGCGGGCATGCTGGTGACGATCTCGGGCAGGCCCCATATGGTCATAGGCGTGGTGGAGCGCCCTGGCGGCAAGCTCTACGAGGCGGCAGGGCTGGACGGTCCCAGGGTCTTTGTGTCCTATGAGACGCTGTCCGCCTATGGCAGCAGCGGTGGGATCAATCATTTTGAGATCGTTATGCCCAACCCGGTGAGACAGTATGCCTTAAACTATGTGCGGGAACAATTGGGCAAGCAGGAGCGGGAGGTGGAGGTACTGGAGAACAGTACCCGCTACAGTATCGGAAAACGTCTGCGTCTGCTGCTGGACTTCGGTACCCGCTCCATGAACGGCAAGGCCATCATATATCCCTATTGGGAGAATGTGGCAAGGGGATATGAGGATATTCTGGCGCTGCTGACCCTGTTCCAGATGTTGTTTTTGCTCTATCCGTCCGGCGTTCTGCTGATCTGGATCGTGATCCGGTGGAAACATAAGACCTGGACTGCCAGAACCGTCTTTGCAACTGCTCAGGATAAACTGCAGCGGGCCGGAGAAAGGCGCAGGGAGAAACGAAAGAACGGACAGAAACGGGAGAAAAAGTCCTGGCTGGACGACGTGGATCCGGAGGATACGGTTCAGTTCAGGCTGGAGAAGAAAAAAAGGAAAAAGGAACAGCGTCTGCAGCGAAAAATAGAGAAAGAGTTCCAGGCCGAGGCAAAGAAAACGGCGAGGGCAAGCCGAAAGGAAAAATAAAAGGCATATACCGCAGACAGAGCGCGGTATGCGGGAAAGAGGAGATTATGAAAAAGGGAACATGGAAAAAGGTACTTGCCTTTGCCCTGGCATCGGTCATGACGCTGGGAATGGGGGCCTGCGGCGGCGGAGGAGGAAACGCGAACGATCAGCTTGCAAAGGAAAACGTATATTCTTTTCAGGATATCGTTCCCATCAGCGATCAGGAGAATATAAACGGTCTGTCTTACAGAGACGGCAGGCTGTATATACTGATTACGCAGTATGACTATGACGACGAAGGCAACGGAAAGGAGACTTTCGGCTACTACAGTGTCAATACCGATGGCTCCGACAAACAGTTTGTGGAGCTGGCGCGTCAGGAGCGGGAAGAGAATTACAGCTATATGAACAGCACGCTCTTTTCCGACGCGGGAATGGTCTATGGAGTGGAAAACAGTGTCCTGGAGGATTATTCCGATCCGGAGAACGCCATCTATGAGGATCGGTATTTTCTGAACTGCTGGGATGTGGACGGAAAGCTACTGTGGTCCGAGCGTATTGACAACGCGGACCCGGAGGGCTACACATACTGCAACTATCTGTTGAACGGCGGCGACGGAAAGGCGCTGGCCATTATGGGCGGCAGCAAGTACGAGGCGGTGGTATACGGGCCGGACGGTCAGGAGGTGACGCGCCGGGAGCTGGATCAGAATCTGTTTGAGCGCACCAATCAGGTGTTCACCCGCAGCGACGGAACGCTGATGGTGATGTCCTACAATGACGACTGGACGAAATTTTATATGCAGAGTTATGATATCGAGTCCGGGAACACGGGAGAGCAGACGGAGATCAGTTTCAGCAACAATTTCAGCATATATCAGGGCGTCAATTCGGATCTGCTGATGACCAACGGCATGGGTGTATACACATGGAATGTGGGGGACGCGGAACCGAAGATGATCATGAGCTATGTCAACTCTGATCTGCCCACCAACAATATGCGGTATATACAGATTATTGACGATGAACATTTTGCGGCGGTATACAATGATATCAACAGTTGGGAGACAAAACTGAGCTGGTTTTCCCATGTGGATCCGGCGGATATTCCCGACAAACAGGTACTGGTGTTGGGTGGGGAATATTTTAACTCCAGCCTCAAGGCCAAGGTCATAGAGTTCAACAAGGCCAGCGACCAGTACAGGATCACGCTGAAGGATTACAGTGTCTATAATACCAATGACGACTGGATGGCCGGTCAGACCAGGCTCAACAACGATATCACCGGTGGCCAGATGCCGGATATCATGGTGATGAACGATATGAGCAATTACAGCAATTATGTGTCCAAAGGCGTGCTGGCGGACGTGGGCAGGCTGCTGGAGGCGGACGGAGAGCTGGGTAAGCTGGAGTATCTGCAGAACGTATGGGACGCCTACTCCATAGGCGGTAAACTGTATGCGGTGGTTCCCAGTTTCAATGTGCGCACGATGATCGCCAAAAAATCTCTGGTGGGAGAGCCGCAGTCCTGGACCATGGCGGATGTGGAGGCTGTACTCGCCACCATGCCCGAGGGCGCTACAGCTTTTGGGGATATGGTGCGGGATACCTATCTCTATAATATCATGAGTTATGCGGGGCAGGATTTTGTCAATCTGGAGACGGGGGAGTGTAATTTTAACTCTGAGGGCTTTATCGAGATGCTGGAGTATGCCAAGACTCTGCCCAAGGAGTATGCGGAGGACTATTGGGAGAATTACGATTACTCCTCCTATCAGTCGCAGTACCGTGAAAACCGCAGCCTGCTGTGCGACCTGTATATGAGCAATCTCCAAAACGCCAAGACGAGTATTAAGGGGCTGATGGGTGAGGAAATCGTCTTTGTGGGATTCCCCACAGCTCAGGGAGGCGGATCTACACTGTCTTCGGGCAACTATACCTTTGTGCTCTCCGCCAGATCCAAGCATCTGGACGGCGCCTGGGAGTTTGTGCGTCAGTTCCTGATGCCGGAGTATCAGAACAGCGGTGAACTCTATGATATGCCGGTGCTGAAGTCTGCTTTCCTGGAACAGGCGAAAAAGGCCACGGAGAGGCCGTACTGGACGGATGAGAACGGCAACAAGGAGTATTATGACGACACCTGGTATATCAATGGGGAAGAGATTATTCTGGAGCCTTTTACCCAGGAAGAGGTGGATGCGATCTGCGAGTTTATCTACAGCGTGAACCGTACGCCGTATTACAATGAGGATATTACGAATATCATCACGGAAGAGGCGGCGGCTTACTTTGAGGGACAGAAGAGCGTGCAGGATGTAGTGGCAATCATTCAGTCCAGAGCGCAGGTCTTTGTAAATGAAAACAGATAACGAAACGGCGGGGTAATGCGGGCGAGGTCTGTGTTATGAGGCGTTTTCGATCAAAAAGGGCTGAGCCTATAACAGGTTCAGCCTTTTCATGTGGTCTTCGATATTCAGTTCCCGGCCGTGCTCCTTGAGCCAGCTCCGGTATATCTTGTAATCCGGCATCACGGAGGCTACCAGGTTCCAGAAATCACGGGAGTGGTTCATATGCGTGAGATGGCACAGTTCGTGTACTACCACATAGTCCAGGACCCTGGGGGGAGCGAACATGAGGCGGTAGTTAAAGGACAGGGTGCCGGTGGAGGAACAGCTGCCCCAGCGGGTCTTCTGGTCGCGGATCGTGATGCGGGTGTAGTGGCCGCCGGTGAAGGGGCGGAAATATTCGCAGCGTTTGGTGAAGTATTCCCTGGCTGCCTGGCGGTAGCGGCGGTTTATGACTTCCATGCGCTTTGTGGTTTCGGGGGGATAATTGCTCATAGGGGGGACCTCGGGGGCTGACCTTTTTTGGCTCGGGGGAGCCGTCAAGGGACGCTCCAGTCGGATGATCGCTCCTGGCTGGACCCGCTCTCGCTCGATTGGAAACGTAGCGGACGCTAGGCTCGAAAATACCTCGCCAAGCGCCGACGTTTCCAGACGGTCCTGCCAGGAGCGATCACCCGGCTGGAGCTGGTTGCTGGCTATCAGGCGAGAACGGTAAGCTGTGTTAGCTTGACTGTAAAGGTGAGCTGTGTTTTTCTTGTATTTTGTGGGTAAATCTGTCATAATCAGTTATAGCGCATTTCTATGGAAAAAACAAGATAGGATTTAATTGGCTTTTTTACGAGCAGAGTTGGTCATGTATGGTTACGCCGTGAGTGATAAGCATGGTTTCTTCGGGAATTAGTAATTGGATGCGGGACTTTGGCGATGTGTGAGAATATTTGGAGGGGGCGGGTGTTATATGGAGAGGCAGAAGGGAAAGTGTATTATTGTGGCGGCGGGGGAATTGACGGTGTCGGAGATCGGTGTGGATGAGAGGGATCTGGTGGTGGCTGTGGATGGGGGGCTGGCGTATTGCGGGAGGCTGGGATTGGAGCCGGATCTGGTGATAGGGGATTTTGATTCGGTGGGAGAGGAATGGCTGGCGCGGGTGGAACTGTGGGAGCGGGAGAGGCCGGGTCGGGTGGTGAGGCTGAAACCGGAGAAGGATGATACGGATACGCTGGCGGCTATACGGGTGGCTCTGGAGAGGGGATATGACTCTTTTTGGATCTATGGGGCTACGGGGGGCAGGCTGGAGCATACGATTGCTAATATACAGTGTCTGCTTTTTTTGAAACGTCATGGCGCGGTGGGGTATATGGTGGATGGCAGGGGGATGTGTTTTGTGATGGAGAATGAGGAGGTGCGTTTTGGAGCGTCCAGGAAAGGGTATCTGTCGCTGTTTTCCCTGGGGGAAAAGGCGCGGGGCGTGGATATCCGGGGGATGAAGTATGAGCTTTCGGACGCGGAGATCAGCAATGATTTTCCTATTGGGATTAGCAATGAGTTTATCGGGCAGGAGGCCGTTGTCCGAGTGAGGCAGGGGCAGCTGCTGGGGATCCTGAATTATTAATTTTCTTGCTGGAATGCACGATGAGAATGTTTCTGTCAGACCATTTGTTTATCCACGTCGATGACGGCGCAGTAGGAGTCATCCAGTTCTTTCAGGCGGCGGTTGATCAGTTCGCAGAGTCCCGCGTCGCTGTAGTCGAAGTCATAGGGAGTTACCACGTCAAAGATCAGGTTGGTGTGGGTGGGGCCTGTCACAATGCGGAAATCGTGGATGGTCAGGCGTTTGTCTATAGTGGCTATGACCTGCAGAACCTGTTCTTTCAGGCGGCTGGTCTGTTCGTCGTGGATGCAGACGGGATCCATGTGGATGACGGCGCTGCATCCCAGCTCCCGGTGCAGCTGGTGCTCCGCCAGGTCGATGGTGTCGTGCAGCGTCAGCAGGTCGCCGTCCGCGGGTACTTCCGCATGCAGGGAGATCAGGACTCTGCCCGGGCCATAGTTGTGGACGATCAGATCGTGAATGCCCAGGATGGCGTCATAGGACATGACGATCTCCTCGATCTGTTTGACAAAGGACGGATCCGGCGCCTGGCCCAGCAGTGGATTGAGGGTGTCTCTGGCAGCCTGAAAGCCCGCGTAGAGGATGAACAGTCCCACCAACACGCCGCAGTAGCCGTCGATCTTCAGACCGGTGTAGTGGGCGATCAGCGTGGCGGCAAGTACAGCCGCGGTAGCCAGCATATCGCTGAGGCTGTCGGTGGCGGTGGCTTTCATGGCGGCGGAGTCGATCTGTCGGCCGATGCGGAGGTTGTACAGCGCCATATAGCATTTTACCAGGATAGATACTGCCAGGATCGCTATGATTACAGGGGAAAACAGTATGTCCTGGGGGCGCAGGATCTTATCTACAGAACTTTTGATCAGTTCAAAGGCCATCAGCAGGATCAGCAGGGACACCAGAAAGCCGGAGATGTATTCGATGCGCCCGTGGCCGAAAGGGTGGTCAGGGTCGGGCTTGTGTCCGGCCATGCGAAAACCGATCAGAGTGATGATGGAGGAACCCGCGTCAGAGAGGTTGTTAAAGGCGTCGGCGGTGATGGCGATGGAACCGGAGAACAGTCCTGCGAAGAATTTACCCGCGAACAACAGCAGATTCAGACAGATTCCCACGGCTCCGCACAGCACGCCGTAGGCCCGCCGCACGGCGGGGGAACTGTAACTTGCAGGGTCTTTTATAAACAATTTTGTCAGCAGTGTAATCATTTTTTCCCTTTCCCATCCCAATGGACAAAAATACTGTCCCCATCCTGTGGTATTCCCGATCCCGTGAAAAGCGGCCGGATATTTTTTTATTCTACCCCATACCCGATACAAATGCAACCCATAGCCAAAAATACTGTTGCACGGCATGGAAATAAAGTGTATAATTTCCACGAAAAGCCAAATACTGAAATGACATGCTCTGTTACGGAGCGGAAACGGAGGAAATATGAGCAAGAAACCGGTTGTACTGATGATCCTGGACGGCTACGGCCTGAATGAGAAGACGGAGGGCAATGCCGTGGCCCAGGCAAAAAAGCCCAATATGGATAAATTGATGGCGGAGTGTCCCTGGGTAAGAGGGAACGCCAGCGGTATGGCAGTGGGTCTGCCGGAGGGGCAGATGGGCAACTCCGAGGTGGGGCACCTGAATATGGGCGCGGGCCGCATTGTGTACCAGGAGCTGACCCGGATCACAAAGGAGATCATGGACGGCGCCTTTTTTGAGAATCCGGCGCTGCTGAAGGCGGTGGAGAACTGTAAGAAAAAGGGCAGCTCCCTGCATTTGATGGGTCTTTTGTCCGACGGCGGCGTACACAGCCACAACACGCACCTGTACGGCCTGCTGGAGCTGGCCAAGCGTAACGGTCTGGAGAAAGTGTATGTACACTGTTTCCTGGATGGCAGGGATACGCCGCCAGCCAGCGGCAAGGGCTATGCGGAAGCGCTGACGGCGGAGATGGAGAAGATCGGCGTGGGCCGGATTGCCACGGTGATGGGGCGTTATTATGCCATGGACAGAGATAACAATTACGACAGGGTGAAACTGGCCTACGACGCCATGACCAAAGGCGAAGGGCTGACTGCTGACTGCGGCGTCTGCGGTATCCAGCAGTCCTATGACCGGGAGGAGACGGACGAGTTTGTCAGGCCCACGGTGGTGGTGGAGGACGGAAAGCCCGTTGCTACGGTGCAGGACGGGGATTCCATTGTGTTCTTTAACTTCCGCCCGGACCGGGCCAGGGAGATCAGCAGGGCGTTCTGCGACGATGATTTCAAGGGTTTTGACCGCGGCCCCAGAAAGGACATCACCTATGTCTGTTTCAGCGACTATGATCCCACGATTCCCAACAAGGAAGTGGCGTTCCACAAGGTGGCTGTCACCAATACTTTCGGCGAGTGGCTGGCGGCGGGCGGTATGACCCAGGCCCGTATTGCGGAGACGGAGAAATACGCCCATGTGACCTTCTTTTTCAACGGCGGCGTGGAGGAGCCCAACCCCGGCGAGGACAGGGTGCTGGTGAACTCCCCCAAGGACGTGGCGACCTACGATCTCAAGCCGCAGATGAGCGCTTACGAAGTCTGCGATAAGCTGTGCCAGGCCATCCGCGGCGGGAAATATGACGTGATCATCATCAATTTCGCCAATCCGGACATGGTGGGCCACACCGGCGTGATGGACGCGGCGGTAAAGGCGGTAGAGGCAGTGGACGAGTGCGTGGGCCGGGCCGTGGAGGCCATCCGGGAGACAGGCGGCGTCATGTTTATCTGTGCGGATCACGGCAACGCGGAGCAGTTGGTGGACTATGAGAGCGGAGCCCCTTTCACGGCTCACACCACCAATCAGGTTCCTTTTATCCTGGTGAATGCCGACCCGGCCTACAGCCTGCGGGAGGGCGGCTGCCTGGCGGATATCGTGCCCACATTGATCGAGCTGATGGGCAAAGAGCAGCCAGAGGAAATGACGGGTAAGAGCCTGCTCGTTAGAAAATAAGGATCTGGAGGACAGTATGGCGAAGGTTACATTGGGAAAAACAGGGATCACCGTGGAGAAAAACGCTTTCGGGGCGCTGCCGGTCCAGCGTATCGGCAGGCAGGAGGCGGTGCGTCTGCTGCGCAGGGCTTATGAACACGGCATGACTTTTTTCGACACGGCCAGGTGGTATACGGACAGCGAGGAAAAGGTGGGAGAGGCCTTTGACGGAATGCGGGACAAGGTGTATATTGCCACCAAAACGGGAGCGAAGGACGCGGACGGGTTCTGGAAGGATCTGGAGACTTCTCTGGACAATCTGCGGACGGACTATATCGACATCTATCAGTTTCACAATCCCGCCTTCTGCCCCCGGCCAGGGGACGGCACCGGGCTATATGAGGCCATGCTGGAGGCGAAATCCCAGGGGAAAGTGCGTCATATCGGCATCACCAATCATCGGCTGAACGTGGCGACGGAGGCGGTGGAGAGCGGGCTGTACGAGACATTGCAGTTCCCTTTCTGCTATCTGGCCACGGAGAAAGATATTGAACTGGCGCAAAAGACGGAGCGGGCGGGCATGGGTTTCATCGCCATGAAAGCGCTGTCCGGCGGCCTGATCACCAACTCTGCGGCGGCGTATGCCTATCTGGCGCAGTATGAGAATGTGCTGCCGATCTGGGGTATCCAGAGGGAGTCGGAGTTGGATGAATTTTTATCCTATATAAGCGATCCGCCGCAGATGAATGGGGAGCTGGAGGCGGTGATCGCCCGGGACAGGGAGGAACTGCTGGGAGATTTTTGCCGGGGCTGCGGATATTGTATGCCCTGTCCTGTGGGCATAGAGATCAACAATATGGCCCGCATGAGCCTGATGATCCGGCGCGCTCCTTCCCAGGCCCAGCTCACGCCCGAGATGCAGGAGAAGATGCACAGGATCAAAGAGTGCCTGCACTGCGGAAAGTGTAAGAGCAAATGCCCTTACGGGCTGGATACGCCCGCGCTTTTGGAGAAGAATTATCAGGACTATCTGGAGATTCTGGCTGGAAAAGAATACTGATGCGCGATAGATAAATTGTATTAGAAAATGTTATAGAAAAATAAAGAATGCGGATACAATTCTGTGACAGCACAGTGAGACAATGAATCCGACGCGGGGAGGACGGACAGACGTCTGTCCCTGCAAACGGAGGATGCGGTAATGCAACAGAGGAAAATATCTAAGAGACTTGAGAGAAACATTTTGGTGGCGGTGCTGCTGGTGATATGGGTATGCATCGCGCTGTGCGTGATACAGATCGTACAGACGGCGGTACTGCGCGCCCAGGTGAAAGAACAGGGCGAGCAGATCAGACGCGCCTGCAACGCGATAGAGACGTTTCACGGCGCGGCCCTGGAGGCGCAGAGCGGCCAGGGGATAATATGGGACGGTTTCGGTGAGCTGGAATCAGGTGGCGGCGCAGTCGGAAACTCTGCCTCGGACACAGTCGGCGGAGAGGGGATGCCCTGTCCTCAGCCCGTGGAGGGAACTCTGCCCCAGGCGGAGTCACTGTCCTATCCCCAGCAGTGCGGTCTGGATTATGTGGACAAACCGCAGGACCGCACGGCCCGCCAGGTGCTGGAGCGGCTGGAAGAGCTGGGGCGTGAGGACGAGCGGATCGCGGCGATCAGGCAAAACAGCGGCCTGTACCCGGAACGATTGCTGGAGGCGCTGGCCAACAATCCCGAGATGGCCGATTTTGTGGTGAGATATCTGGAGGAGCACGAGCCCGGCGGTCTGACGGAGAGTGAAAAACAGGAGGATTTTCCCCTGTTTCTCCAGTGGGATCCCCGCTGGGGTTACGCCTCCTATGGGAAAAACAGTTGTATCGCCGTGTCCGGCTGCGGCCCAACCTGTCTGTCCATGGTATTGTACTATCTCACGGGCAACGAAGAGCTGACGCCGGATGTGATCGGGGATTACAGTATGGAAAACGGCTATTATCTGCCGGGCACCGGCACGCTGTGGGCGCTGTTTGAGGATACGGCCCCGCTGTACGGCGTGTATGTGAGCCAGCCCGATCCGTCGGAGTGGGAGATGAAAGCCGCTTTGGACGGGGGCGCCGTGCTGGTCTGTTCCATGGGGCCGGGGGATTTTACCGCCGGGGGCCATTTTATCGTGCTCTACGGCTATGACGAGGACGGTTTTCTGATCAACGATCCCAACTGCGTGGCCCGCAGCCGGGTCAGTTGGAGCTATGAGCAGCTCAGACGCCAGATGAAACATCTGTGGGTGTTTGAGACAAAACAGGATCTGCCCGTATACGATTATGTCAGTGTGACGGATCCCGTGTGGTGAGCCGGATGCATAAAACGCCTTCTTTATGCGGATACTGCTTGATAGTAGTATTTGCGTAAAGGAGGTTTTTATTTATGATTTTTTTGGAGATCGTCAAGGTACATGGCCGGGAGATCCTGGATTCCAGAGGCAATCCCACCGTGGAGGCGGAGGTTTCCGTCAGGGACAAGATGGAGGGGCGTATCCATACGGGCCTGGCGGCAGTGCCCTCCGGCGCCAGCACCGGGCGCTTTGAGGCGGTGGAGCTGCGGGATGCCGAACCCAGGTATTTTGGTTTGGGCGTGCGCCACGCGGTAAAGAATATCAATGAAAAACTGGCGCCCCTGCTCTGCGGCCGCAATGCCCTGGAGCAGATTCAGATCGACAGTCTGATGATCGAGGCGGACGGTACGGACAACAAGGGGAATCTGGGGGCCAACGCGATCCTGGCGGTATCCCTGGCCTGTGCCAGGGCGGCAGCCTGCGCGCTGCACATTCCGCTGTACCGCTATCTGGGCGGCGCGGCGGCCAGACGGATGCCTGTGCCCATGATGAATATTTTAAACGGCGGAAAACATGCCGCCAACACCGTGGATTTTCAGGAATTTATGATCATGCCCGTGCAGGCGGAGAGCTTTGCCGAGGGTCTGCGGGTCTGTGCGGAGGTCTATCACAATCTGAAAGGGCTGCTGCAGGAGCAGGGCTTGTCCACCGGCGTGGGGGACGAGGGCGGTTTCGCTCCGGATCTGCCGGACGCGGAGAGCGTGCTGGGCTATATCGTGGAGGCTGTCAGCGCCAGCGGCTACACGCCGGGGCAGGATATCAAGATCGCTCTGGACGTGGCCAGCAGCGAGCTGTACAATGAAAAGACCGGCATGTACCATTTTCCCGGGGAGAGCCGTCAGAAGAGCCAGGAGGTCATACGGGACACGCAGGAGATGATCGCCTACTATGAGCGGTTGATCGAGAAGTTCCCCATTTACTCCATCGAGGACGGCCTGGCGGAGGACGACTGGGACGGCTGGCAGCAGATGACCCAGAGGCTGGGGGACCGGGTGCAGCTGGTGGGCGACGATCTGTTCGTCACCAATGTGAAACGTCTGGACGCGGGTATTCAGCTCCATGTGGCCAATGCCATACTGGTCAAGGTGAATCAGATCGGCACGCTGACGGAGGCGATGGAGGCGGTGGAGCTGGCCAAACGCAATGGTTATCATGCTGTGATCTCTCACCGCAGCGGCGAGACGGAGGATACTACTATTGCGGATATCGCGGTGGCTATGAATACAGGGCAGATCAAGACGGGGGCGCCCTGCCGAAGCGACAGAGTGGCTAAATATAACCGTTTGCTGCGGATTGAGGAAGAGCTCAAAGGATACGGCTGTTACAGCGATCCGGGGCGGAGGTAGGGCTGACTGGGAAAAAATGTGTCCTCCGGGAAAAATTGATGCATTTTAAAGAAAACACTTGCGTACCGGGAATATCTGTGCTACAATCTTTTTTGCTTGGCATGTGTATTTATGCGGATGAGTGAAAAGAGGTAGATAGAATGGAAATACTGAGAATTGCTCTGACTGTTTTATTTATTGCCGACTGTGTGGCATTGGTGTTTGTGGTATTGATGCAGGAGGGTAAGGCGGCTGGCCTTGGCGCGATCAGCGGCGCGGCGGAGACTTACTGGGGTAAGAATAAGGGGCGCTCCATGGAGGGAATGCTGGTGAAATTCACCAAGATTCTGGCTGTGGGCTTTATCCTTTTGGCCGTGGTACTAAACCTGAATGTGTTTTAAAGGCGAAGAAGAACACCCTTGCTGGTCAAGGGTGTTTTCTTATTTTAAGTCATTTGCCGGAGACTCCAGGATTCTTTATTGAGGTTAATATATAATGGAAAAGACGGAAACTGAAAAACGGAAAGATATGATATGTTCGTTTGTGGAGCGGGAGAGCTATGTCCCCATGAAGGAAAAGGAACTGGCCATGCTGCTGCAGGTATCCAGAGAGGAGCGGCCTGCGCTGCGCCGGATCCTGGAGGAACTGTCGGCGGAGGGGCGGCTTGTGAGCGACGCCCGGGGCAGATACAGAAAGCCGGAGGGCAATGTGCTGGCGGGGACTTTTATCAGCCACGCCAAGGGTTTTGGCTTTGTGGAAGTGGAGGGGCAGGAAGATCTGTTTGTGCCCCAGGATATGACCGGGGGAGCTTTTCACCATGACCGGGTGCTGGTGGCTCTCACAGGCGGGGAACAGGGCGGCGGACGCCGTGACGGCGGAGGCTCGGCCCGAACGGAGGCCCGGGTGATCCGAATCCTGGAGAGAGGCATGGCCCGGGTGGTGGGCACTTATCAGAAATCAAAAAGCTATGGATTTGTGACGCCGGACAATTCCCGACTGCCTCAGGATATTTTTGTGCCCCAGGAGCGGTCTAAGGGGGCTGTCACCGGACATAAGGTGGTGGTGGAGATCACCGATTACGGCGACGACAGGCGCAGCCCGGAGGGCAAAGTGGTGGAGATCCTGGGGCATGTGAATGATCCGGGAGTGGATATCCTGTCCATCGTGCGGGGATACGAACTGCCGGAGGAGTTCGGGGAAAAGGTGCTGGATCAGGCCCGGCGGGCGGCCAAAGAGGTATCGGGGGCGGATATGGAGGGACGCCGGGATCTGCGGGATCACTTATTGATCACGATAGACGGCGAGGACGCCAAGGATCTGGACGACGCGGTGGGCGTATATTTTGACGGCGCGGAGTATCATCTGGAGGTACACATCGCGGATGTGACTAATTATGTGCAGGAGGGTTCGGCCCTGGACCGGGAGGCTTTGGCGAGAGGAACCAGCGTCTATCTGGTGGACCGGGTGATCCCCATGCTGCCCCATACGCTGTCAAACGGGATCTGTTCTCTGAACGCGGGGGAAGACCGGCTGGCTCTGAGCTGTCTGATGACAGTGGACGTTCAGGGAAATATCACAGATTATGAGATCTGTGAATCCGTGATACGGGTGCGCCGCCGCATGTCCTACACCGGGGTGAAACGTCTGCTCACGGAGGAAGGGCTGCCGGAGAGGGAGCCTGCTTTCGCGGAAGACGCGGAGTTGTTGCCCATGCTGCGGGAGATGGAGACGTTGTCGGGACTGCTGCGGAAAAAGCGGCGGGAGAGGGGCGGCATCGACTTTGATTTCCCGGAGTGCAAAATCATTCTGAACCGGGAGGGAAGACCGCTGGACATATGCCCTTATGAGCGCAATGTGGCAACCGGAATCATCGAGGATTTCATGCTGGCGGCCAATGAGACCGTCGCCCAGCATTTTTACTGGCTGGAGATCCCCTTTCTCTACCGGGTTCATGAGGCCCCCGACAGGGACAGGATTCAGAAACTGGCGGCGTTCCTCCAAAATTTCGGGTACTATATGAAAAATATCGGACAGACGGGAGGCCGGGCGGCAGCCAGGGAAAAGGGCCGCAGCCGTGCCGTCCAGCCCGCCGATATCCATCCCAAGGAGATACAGAAACTTTTGCGGAAAGTGGAGGGAACGCCCCAGGAGCCTTTGATCAGCCGCCTTACGCTGCGCAGCATGAAACAGGCGAAATACAGCGCCGCAGGCGGCGGCCACTTTGGCCTCGCGTGCCGGTTTTACTGTCATTTTACCTCCCCCATACGGCGATATCCTGACTTGCAGATCCACCGGATCATCAAGGAACATCTGCGGGGACGGCTGCATGACGAGCGGATCCGCCATTACCGGGATATCCTGCCCGAGGTGGCAAAACGCTGTTCCACGCTGGAGCGCCGGGCGGACGAAGCGGAGCGGGAGACCGACAAGCTGAAAAAAGTGCAGTATATGGAAGAACGGCTGGGAGAGGTATATCAGGGCGTAATCTCCGGCGTCACGGCCTGGGGTATCTACGTGGAGCTGCCCAATACCGTGGAGGGCCTGGTGCATGTGTCCCGTCTGCCGGGGGACTATTACTGTTATCATGAGGATACCTACGAGATGGTGGGAGAGACCACGGGACGCGTTTTCAGCCTGGGCCAGCCGGTCAACGTACAGGTGACCGGGACGGATCGCATGCTGCGCACGATAGATTTTGACCTGGCGGAACCCTGAACGGCATGATTCCGGAATCATGTGGAACTCTAAACAGGAGGTGTAGTCATATGGCTAAGCAGAAAGAAAGACAGAAACTGATCGCCAACAACAAAAAAGCCTACCACGATTATTTTATCGAGGAGAGCTATGAGGCGGGCATCGCCCTGCACGGCACGGAAGTCAAGTCCATGCGTCAGGGCAAGTGCAGCATCAAGGAATCCTTTATCCGCATAGAAAACGGCGAGGTCTATGTGTACGGCATGCACGTGAGCCCTTACGAAAAAGGAAATATCTTCAACAAAGACCCTCTGCGGATCAAAAAACTCCTGCTGCACAAATACGAAATCAACAAGCTGGCCGGGAAAGTGGCGGAGAAAGGTCTGACCCTGGTGCCTTTACAAGTGTATTTTAAAGAGGGCAAGGTCAAAGTGGAGATCGGCCTGGCAAGAGGCAAAAAACTCTACGACAAGCGCCAGGACATCGCCAAAAAGGATCAGCGCCGGGAGGCGGAAAAGGAGTTCAAAGTAAAAAATCTATAAAATAAAAAATTGAACTACAGGTTCACTTGCCAAAGACATCCGGAGATGCTATAATAAAAATGCTCAAAGGAGCGGATAGACGCTGTGGCCCGTCGGGCCGGGGCGGCGTATCCACAAGGGGTAGTAAAGGTTTCGACAGGGGTCTTGCAGCTGGAGAAGCTATCCGTTGCGACACGTTAATCGCACAATTAAACTAAACGCTGAAGACAACAATCAGTTAGCATTCGCAGCTTAATCGGCTGTGAGTGACGTCGCCTCAGGCGGCTTGTCCGGTCCAGGGCACCCACACTCTGGAGTCCGGGCATCGACTATGTGGGAAACGACGCGCGGTAAGCTTTGCCCGCGCGGGCGTACCATGAAGCTACCGATCCGGTGTGTGAGTCTGTTCGCCAGCCGGTGATGGGAAATGCAGCAACACTCTCTTCGAGAGCATAACTGCCAGACAACAGACTATGATAGTAGAAGTACAGGGAATGGGCTTTTGGACACGGGTTCGACTCCCGTCTACTCCATTCTTACCCAAACGCGGCGGAGTCGAACCCGCAGGTTCCGACTCCCGTCTACTCCATAAAAAACTTCCGGAATGCGTGACAAACAGTTCCGGAAGTCTTTTTATTTCTGGCAAAGAGCCTTGCACAGCACAAATATTTCAACAATCCGCTTTCCACGCAGTATCCATTATCCATGCAGTACCCCGCAAAAAAACTATTGACAAACTCCGGGATACATGTATAATATTAAGAGTGTTGTACGTGTACGGCATACAGTTGTATTTCTGGCGATTGCATTGAGCAAGGGAGTTCATTGCAATTGTTTTGGTATTTTCAAATAATTTTAGCGCACTAAAGCGTCAGAGTTCCCCGCGTGGAGGAGATCGGCAGAAAGACAATTGACAGGACGGACGCGTATACATACAAAAAGAGAGAGGAGAGAAAATTATGAAAAGGAAGTTACTGAGTTTACTTCTGGTTTCTGCGATGGCTGTGAGCGTAGCTGCCTGCGGCAATGAGCCTTCCGGCAATAACGACAGCAGTACGCCCAGCACGGAGTCTACTACAGAGTCCACAACTGAGCAGTCCAGCGAAACGGAAACTGGGAGCGGTGAGGAGAGCACCGGGGCGGAGGAGCCTGCAGGCCCTGCCACCACCATTGCGGAGGCGCTTGCGGGTATGGACTATGACGCTGCGTCCGCTTATCTGTATGATTACAATCTGGGCGATTTCTGGGATCTGTATCAGGAAGCGCTGGCCGAGGAGAATGTCTCTGTAAAGTATGCCAAGGAGGCTATCGCGGAGGCCAAGCTGATGGAGGCTGCCGTGATGCTGCCCACCAGATCTCGTGGCGGTAACTACGCCATTTCCAATATCGCGACCCGTTCCACTAACACCACCCTGTGGGGCAACGACGAGGACAGACTTTACAGCGCCATCATCTGCGTAGAGCCTATTCTGGCTTCCGATCAGGATGCGCTGAAGGCAATCTGGGCCGACTGCATTGGCACCGGTACCTATCAGGAGAAAGCCAAGGCATATCTGACCGAGCATGGCTATACCCTGAAGGATACCTATAACTATGGCGGTTACACTTCTGACGCTGAGACCTGGGACGTCCTGGCCACCTCCAAGGAGGCAGACAGCGAGAAGATCGTTCTCACCTATGACGGTCTGCTGGAGTATGACTGCGAGAACGTGCAGCAGCCTGCGCTGGCTGAGAGTTACGAGGTTTCCGAGGACGGTCTGAGCTGGACTTTCCATATCCGTGAGGGCGTTAAGTGGGTGGATTCCCAGGGACGTGAAGTTGCGGATGTATGCGCTGACGACTGGGTTGCCGGTATGCAGCATATGATGGACGCCATGGGCGGTCTGGAGTATCTGGCGGGCGCTGACGGCGCGCATATCGTCAACGCGGACGCTTATATCAACGGTGAGATCACTGATTTCTCCCAGGTGGGCGTAACGGCGCAGGATGAGCATACTCTGGTATACACGCTGGAATCCCCGGCTCCTTATTTTGATACCATGCTGGGTTACGGAGTTTTTGCTCCCATGAGCAGAACCTACTATGAGTCTCAGGGCGGTAAGTTCGGCACGGACTATGATCCCTCCGCTGCCAGCTATGCGTACGGCACCGATCCCGATCATATCGCTTACTGCGGTCCTTATCTGGTAACAAACTTTACCGCGGCCAGCACCATCGTATACCAGGCCAATGAGTCCTACTGGAACACTGACAAGGTGAACATCAAGACTCTGACCTGGAAGTTTAACGACGACAATGACGCGCTGAAACAGTACAACGGCTTTATGGCGAAAGAACTGGATGGCTGCGGCCTCAATGCCAGCGCTCTGGCACAGGCGAAAGAGGATGGCATGTTTGACGATTACCATTATGTGTCCGCAACCAATTCTACTTCTTATATGGGATTCCTTAATATCAACCGTGGATTCCCTAATCCTAACGCCCAGATTGAGCGTACAGGTTTTGCAAACTTTAACGACGATACCGCAGTTGTCTCCACTCAGACCGAGGAGGATGCGGCCAGAACCAAAGAGGCCATGAACAATGTGCATTTCCGCAGAGCGTTCTGTTTCTCCGTTGACCGTGGCGCGTACAATGCGCAGCAAGTGGGTGAGGATCTGAAATACAACTCTGTGAGGAACAGTTATGTTCCCGGCAGTTTTGTGGCTCTGACAGAGGATGTGACCGTGGATATCAACGGTACCTCCAAGACTTATCCCGCAGGTACTTTCTATGGCGAGATTATGCAGGATCAGATCGACGCTGACGGTTTCCCCGTAAAAGTATGGGATGCCAAAGAGCTTACAGGCGACGGCTTTGACGGCTGGTACAGCCCTGACAATGCGGTGGCCGAGCTGAACACAGCTATCGAGGAGCTGGCAGCTCTGGGTGTAGTGATCGACGAGCAGAACCCGATCTATATCGATCTGCCTTATCCTTCCAACAGCGAGGTATATACCAATACCGCCAACGTTGTGAAACAGTCCGTAGAGTCCGTACTGGGCGGCAAGGTGATTGTGAACCTGACCGAGTGCGTGGACTACGATCAGTGGCACGGCGCCGGCTATGACACCACATACGGCTATGAGGCCAACTATGATATGTATGACCTGTCCGGATGGGGTCCTGACTACGGTGATCCTCAGACCTATCTGAATACCTTTGCGCCTGAGTATGCCGGATACATGATCAAGTGTCTTGGTATCTACTAAGCGGCAGATTATAGGCAGCGGCTTATAAAAGTGTAGTTACGGGAAAGCGGTGTAATGCCGCTTTCCCAAACTATGTACTGTAACAGAGGTTATATGGATTGGATGGCCATTCGGTTGTATTCTGCCGAATACATGGTCATAGCTTTAATGAGAGTATGAAATATGTCCGGTTAATATGGTGAGTGGATATACGCAGGGGCAACGGTCATGCAGTGTTGCGCAGAGCCTGCAACATGCATAAAGAGGTAATTATGGCTAAATATTTGTTGAAACGTATTTTATATGGTATTATGTCTATTATAATCGTGGTGGCTATCATCATGATCATGGTCTATTCCTTATTGGACCGTGAAAAGATCTTTCGCAGTGATCCTGTATTTACCAAAAACAACAATAACGCTAAAGTCACATATATGTATCAGAAGTGGGAAGAGTACGGGTATCTGGACTATGTCACTTATGAGGACTACCTCAACGATCTGGTCAAAGCGGGGGAGTTGGACGAGGAGTCCAGAGCGGCAGCGGTCTCCCTGGGAAGAACTTCGGAGAAGGATTCCGAGATCGTTGCGGAATATGTGGAAAAGTTCAGGCAGTATTATGAATCTCAGGGATATGAGGTAAAGCGACTGGATGTGGTCATGAGCGGCCGCAAGGTGGCCAGCGGCGGACAGCAGAGACTGTTTGCGTCCAAAAATATTCCGTTGATCAACAGACTGCTCGGCTATTTTGCCGGACTGCTGTCTGTGGACAATATTCATGAAGTGGAAGGCGACGTAGGGGAGAGAGGACTTTCCTTTACTTTATATGACCCCGCATACGGGGGCGATAAATTTTCACCGGCAATCATCGGAAACGGTACGCATCACAAATATCTTTTGTACTGTGATGGCAGATTTCCCTATATCCACCAGAATCTGGCGACCATCAATCTGGGAACCTCCTACAGCGTCAACAGAGGTATCGATGTGTTTGCCACGATGACGGTGAGCCAGGGTTCCTATGTGAGGAGCATGGTGAGTTATCCCACGGGCATGGTGGAGAACAGCGCGGACGATCTGCATTCCGCGACTTATGTGGCCGGATCCAGAGAACTGAGCCAGCTGAATATAGACCGTTTTACCGACGATTACACCAATGTGAATACGATCAAGGCAGGAAAATCCCGTATGGGTTATTCCTTTACCATAGGTATTATCGCGACAATCCTGTCCTATTTATTCGGTATTCCTCTGGGGATCCTGATGGCCAGGAAGAAGGATAAATTCATTGATAAGCTGGGCATGGTATATATCGTATTTATGATCGCGGTGCCCTCGCTGGCGTATATTTTCCTGTTTAAGGCCATCGGCGGCAAGATGGGGCTGCCCACCACCTTTGACATGGAGACTACCAGCAAGCTGATTTATGTGCTGCCCATCGTGTCCCTGATGCTGCCCTCCGTGGCCAATTTGATGAAGTGGCTGCGCCGGTACATGGTGGATCAGATGAATGCGGACTATGTGAAATTTGCCAGATCCGGAGGTCTGTCCGAGGGAGAGATCTTCAGAAAACATATTCTCAAGAATGCGGCCATTCCCATTATACATGGAATCCCCGCTTCAGTATTGTTTGCCATGACGGGCGCATTCATTACAGAGCGGGTATATGTAGTACCCGGTACCGGCAAGCTGTTGGTGGAAGCCATCAATATGTATGATAATGGCGTTATCGTTGGCGTAGCGTTATTCTACGCGGTGCTGACGGTGGCATCGGTCATTCTGGGCGATGTGCTCATGGCACTGGTGGATCCGAGAATTTCCTTTACCACAAAGGATCGATAGGGAGGAAGTTATGGACTATGATTTGAACCAATACGGTTTATCCAATGAGGAATTGTTTGCCAGGGTGGATCACAGTGATCTGGAATCCGAGAAGATTACCGCGCCCAGATATTCCTATTGGCATTCCGTGTTCCGTGTGTTTTTTAAGAATAAGCTGAATATTGTGATACTGTCCATTCTGGGGGTATTGATTCTGTTTACCTATCTGTATCCCATATTTGGAACTTATGACAAATACGGTAATCTGCTGAACAGCAGCGCCAAACATTTAAGCCCCAAGGCGGCCATAGAACAGTTCGGTTTCAGCATTCACTGGATATTGGGTACCGGAGCGGCGGGTAACTCTACTTTTGACGCAGTCTGGTTCGGCGCTCAGATCTCGGTGTCGCTGGCGTTTATCTGCGCTGCGATCAACCTGACTATTGGCGTGCTGATTGGCGCGGTATGGGGATTTTCCAAGAGAGTGGACGCCATCATGATGAATGTGTACAATGTGCTGGCAAATATTCCCTACACCCTGTTGATCATGGTGCTGGTGCTTATCTTCTCTCCCAGTTTTTGGACCATGGTGCTGGCGCTGACGATCATCGGCTGGCTGGGTATCGCCTACTTTATCAGAACGCAGGTCATCATTATCCGTGACCGGGAGTACAATCTGGCATCCAAGTGCCTGGGGACTTCCACGCCGAAGATTGCTTTTAAGAATATTTTGCCCTTTATGACTTCCGTTATCCTGACGCTGGTAGCTACGGAGATCCCCTCCTATATCTCTTATGAGGTGTTCCTGGCTTATATCGGTATGGGTATCTCGGACATGTCGCTGGGACGCTTGATCTTTGAGGCGGAGAACGCCATGCTGACCCCCGGCTGGGAGATGGAATTCTGGAGCCCCGTGGTGGTGGCCGGCATCATCTCCGTGGTGCTGTATGTGGTGGGACAGAACCTGGGTGACGCATCCGACCCGAGAACACATATGTAACTGTATTACCCAGACAGAAGCAGAATTTGAATAAGGGGAACGGTATGGAAGAGAAAAACGTATTGTTATCAATTAAAGATTTGCAGGTAAAGTTCCGTGTCCGGGGACGTATCCTGACCGCCATCCGGGGCATCTCTCTGGATATATATGAGAATGAATCCATAGCCATCGTGGGAGAGTCCGGTTCCGGTAAGTCTGTGTTTACCAAGACCTTTGCGGGCATGTTGGACAGCAACGGTTTTATCAGCGAGGGTTCTATTGTGTTCAACGACGCGGAGCTGGCGGATACCCATGTGAAACTGACGTCCTCCGCAAAGAGTGTCATTGAGGCATCCCGGCATAAGCTGGACAGCTATTCCAAACTGGAACTTGGCGCGGCGACGCTGCGGGAGCTGAAGGCTCTGGAGAGGGAAAAGGAAGAGAGAGGCGGCCTAAGCGACGAAGAAAAGGCGGAGGCCGACAGAAAAGTGAAGGAACTGGCGGATGAGAGAACGGATCTGTACAATTTAAAGCAGACCTTCGATCCCTCCAAGGAGAAAGACAAGATCAGGGAGGCGGCGGCTAAGATCAAGAGTCTGGAAGAGCAGATCAAAGCGCTGAAACAGGCCAACGAGCAAAAAGCCAGAGAACACCATCAGAAGATGGCGTCCGACACGAAATATCTGCAGGAATATGAGACCAGACATGCGCAGTTAAAGGAGAAATACGAGAAAGAGATAGCCGGGGAAGTTTCGGCGGATGCGCTGAAACGCAATGAAGTCCTGGCCAAAGAGATTTATCTTTCCGTGGGCCGCTATGGAGCAGTAAAGCGCAGGCAGTTGATAAACAGGCTCTGCAAGGCGCTCAGGGACGCTATGGAAATCGGTGTGGATTTATCTGACGAGTCGCAGTTAAACGCGGTGTTTGACACGGTGGCTTTCCGGGTAAGGTATCTGGACGAGACAGCGGAGCAGTTACACGGAACCTGTATTCTGAATCTGGCCAAGGTACAGTACGCCAAGGACTGGGGGCAGATCAGAGGAAGAAAGATTGCTACGGTGTTCCAGGATCCCATGACTTCCCTGAATCCCATTATCACCATCGGAAAGCAGATTACTTCCATTATCATGAAACATCAGGGCTGTTCGGAGGCGGACGCCAGATCCAAAGCGCTGGATCTGATGGATAAGGTGGGGATTCCCAACGCGGAAAAGCGTTTTGACGATTATCCGTTCCAGTATTCCGGCGGTATGAGACAGAGGATTGTTATCGCCATCGCCCTGTCCTGCCAGCCCAAGATTCTGATATGCGACGAGCCGACCACGGCTCTGGACGTTACGATTCAGGCGCAGATTCTGAAACTGATCAAGGATCTGCAAAAAGAATTTGGTTATACGATCGTATTTATCACCCACGATCTGGGTGTGGTTGCCAATATTGCGGATCGGGTGGCGGTTTTGTACGCAGGCCAGGTAGTGGAGCTGGGAACGGTGGAAGAAGTGTTCTATGATCCCCGCCATCCTTATACATGGGCGCTGTTGTCCTCTCTGCCCCAGCTGGCGCAGAGAAATACGACGCTGTATTCTATCACAGGTACGCCGCCCTCTCTGTACAACAAGGTGGTGGGAGACGCGTTTGCTCCCCGGAATCCCTACTGTATGAAGATCGACACTCTGGCGGAGCCGCCCATGTTCCAGGTCAGCGACACCCATTTCGCCAAGACCTGGCTGCTGGAACCCAACGCCCCCAAAGTGGAAAAACCGGAGGCTATTCAGGATATCCACGAGAAACTTGTAGCGGCATTCAATATATAAAATCTGCGGGATACGAGGAACTGGAAACAGCGCATTCCCGGAACTAAAATAAGGAGATTTAGATCGTGTCTGAATCAAAACAGGAAAAAACGGCTCGTGTGTCACATTTACCGGAGCACGGCCCCATCGACGAAAACGGTAAAGAGATTTTATTGTCCATTAAAAATGTGGATATCACTTTCGGCAAGGGAGACAAAGCTGTCAAGGCCGTAAAGAATGCCTCCTTTGACATTTACAAGGGAGAGACTTTCTCTCTGGTAGGAGAGTCCGGCTCCGGCAAGACCACTATAGGCCGCGCCGTGATCCGTGTCAATCCCTGTGCCGCCGGTGAGATTCTGTACAAGGGAGTCCGTATCTCGGGAAAGATCCCCCACACTCTGGATCGGGAGGTCATCCGCAATATCCAGATGGTATTTCAGGATCCGGCTGCGTCTTTGAACGAGAGGGCCACGGTGGATTATATCATTTCCGAGGGACTGTATAATTTCCATCTGTATGAGAACGAGGCGGACCGGGTACAAAAGGTGGAGAAGATCGTGCAGGAAGTGGGTTTGCTGCCTGAACATCTGACCCGTTATCCCCATGAGTTTTCCGGCGGACAGAGACAGAGAATCGGTCTGGCCCGGGCCATGGTCATGGAGCCTGAACTGGTGGTTGCCGACGAGCCGATCTCGGCGCTGGATGTGTCCATTCGTGCCCAGGTGCTGAATCTGTTGAAAAAGTTCCAGAAGGACAAGGGGGTAACCTACCTGTTTATCGCCCATGACCTGTCCATCGTGCGCTTTATCTCCGACAGGATCGGCGTTATCTATAAGGGCGATATCGTGGAGGTGGCCGATGCGGAAGAACTGTTTGACTATCCGCTGCATCCCTATACCCGTTCCCTGATCTCGGCCATCCCTATCCCGGATCCGCTGTTGGAGAAGAACAAGGTGTTGTTTACCTATGATCCTTCCGTGCATGATTACAGCGAAGATAAGCCGGAGTTTGTATGTATCGGCAACGATCACTGGGTATATGGCAACAAGAAGGAAATAGAGGAATACAAAGCGATTCGGGAGAAGGGTGAACCGCTGAAATCCATCACGATCCTGGAACCCGGCGCTGCCCGGGATGAGTCGGTGCAGGAGGTTCATCATACGGCGGAGGAGGAGGCGTTTCTCAACTCCCCGGTACATGATACCGGCAATTTCTTCTATGCGTTTTTCTCATTCCTGTTGCCGGTCATCGGTATTATCGCGGCACAGGTATTTAAGAAAAAGAAGTATTACCGCAATTATAAGGCGTGCAGGAAAGGCGCGATTATTGGATTTGTCCTGCTGGGTATTGTGATTGTACTGTTCCTGCTGTTGCTTTTGTTGGCAGTGATCTGAGGAAAGTGTCAGAATGTGCGCCCGCCGGGCGCACTTACAGTCCGGCTGTGTGTGAGCACAGCCGGATTTCTGTATAATAAGATTTTGCAGAGCAGAGAGACTGGATGATACAGACTATTAAAGATAAAAAAGGGGACACAGATTTTTGCGTGGAAATTGATCAGACGCCACAGGACATCGATTTTTACAGGCAAGGAAAGGGAGAAGACACGGACGGATGGGAAGAATGACAAGAAAGGATAACCGGGATATGCCTCATCTTAAACCGGTAGAGAAAATTCAGCTTTCAGAGAAACATATAAAGTTGCGGGCAGCGCTGACCGTAGTCTTTTTTATCATAGGCGCGGCGGCATTGATCTACGGTTTTATAAGTCTTCTGGGCGGCGGAGACGGAGGCTGGCGGGAGATCACGGCCAGTAATTCGGGAGAGGAGCACTGCGCGGGAGAGTTTGTGTTCCGGTATGATCTGGAGGGGAACGGGGCGCAGGTGCGAAATCTGTCCCGGGAACTGACGGACGCATATACGGAAATCATGATCTATGCTTACAGGGTGTTTGACAGCAGATATTTTGCTGAGGAAATGCATAATATTCATACAATCAACAGTCAGCCGGGGGAAGTGCTTACCGTGGAGCCTGCGTTGTACAGAGCCTTTGAACTGCTGGAGGAGAACGGCAGGCGGGAGATGTATCTTGCGCCGCTGTATGTGCAGTATGGCAATCTGTTTTCCAGCGAGAGCGATACGCAGGCGGCGGAGTTTGACCCTTTTGTCAATCCTGAGACGGCAGACTATTACCGGGAGCTGGCGGCCTATGCCGCGGATCCGCAGGCGGTGGAGCTGGAGCTGCTGGGGAATTGGCAGGTGCGGCTGGATATCTCGGAGGAATATGCCCGGTATGCCCAGGAAAACGGGATCACGGAATATATAGACCTGGGCTGGATGCGCAATGCCTTTATCATAGACTATGCGGCGCAGGCTCTGACAGAGCGGGGCTATACCCGGGGGGTGCTGGCGAGTTATGACGGTTTCACCCGGAATCTGGACCGACGGGAGGAAAACTACGCGTACAATCTTTTTGACCGCCGAGAAATGACCATCTATGAGGCGGGCATATGGCAGTACCGCGGGCCGGTCAGTATGGTATTCCTCCGGGACTATCCCATGAACGAGCTGGATGTGATGCAGTACTATGAACTGGAAAACGGGGAGATCCGTTTCCCCTATGTGGATATTGCCTCCGGTCTGTGCAGGGCGTCCGCGCACAATCTGGTAGGGTACAGCTATGGGGAGAGCTGCGCGGAGGTGCTGGTATCTCTGATGCCTGTTTATATCGGAGACGATCTTGATACCGGAGCGCTGCGGAGGCTGGCTGAAGAGGGGATCTACAGTATCTACTGTCAGGACCGGATAATCTGCCATACGGAGGAAAGCGCGGAGATCGGCAGTCTGCAGGAAGGGTATAGTGTGGGTGTGAGTCGGGACTGAGTCTTTCAGCTGAGATGAAGCTGCTGCATTAACGCGTCTTGAAGAACCTGTGAGAAATTAATACCCGCGGCGATTGCCGAATCATTTAGCCAAGACGGGATTGAGAGAGTTTTTTTCACAGCCGCATTATTCATGAGGCGGCGATACACTGTCGTATCACAGGAAATATAAGTCACAAAAGCGTTGTTTTCAACAGACAGGCTGTTGATGGCTGACGGAGCGGGAATCTTCCTTTTTTCGTCTTCCAGATGTGTGAGCATAAGAGCCAAAGCATCCTGTGCCATTTCCATTCCATCAGCCAGATTGTCCCCACAGGTATAACATCCGCTTAAATCGGGAAAACAGATCGAGTATTTTTCCCCTTCTTCAGGGGTAAATATTGCCGGGTAGATATATTTCGCCATGGTGTGATTTCCTTTCTTTTTCGGATTTACAGGATCCCCGCGTCTCTCAATATGTTATTTGCCGTTCCTGTCGGCAATTCTTTGCTGTAGTGTCGTGGGATCTGAAATTCCTTACCTGTGTCAGGATTGATCCAGATCTCATGATTTCTGCCTTCCCGAAGGATATAACAATTCGTATGCCTTTTGATCTTTCTGATGATCTCAGATACTTTTGCCATCGTTTTCCTCTTTTATAAGTATATTATATACGTAATAAGTACGTGCGTCAATGGGTAAATAGATTTCAGGATGCCTGGTAGAATGTTTGAAAGGGGGTTGTGAAAAAGCTACGCCTTTTTCACAACCCATTTGTTGTAATATGATTAGAATTCATTGCCGGGGAAACGGGGAATGCCGTCAAGTCCGGGTTTCAAATCCTCGTCGCTGGGGATATAGTCAGACATCTCTCCATTGTTGAATTTCTCATAGGCCACCATGTCGAAGTAACCGGTTCCGGTGAGACCGAATACGATGGTCTTTTCCTCACCGGTCTCTTTGCATTTCATGGCCTCATCGATGGCTATGCGGATCGCGTGGCTGCTCTCGGGGGCGGGAAGGATGCCCTCCACTCTGGCAAACTGGGTGGCCGCCTCAAACACGGCAGTCTGCTCAACGCTGGTAGCCTCCATGATGCCGTCATGGTATAGCTGAGATAAAACAGGGCTCATGCCATGGTAGCGCAGTCCGCCCGCATGGTTGGCGGAGGGGATAAAACCGCTGCCCAATGTATACATCTTGGCCAGGGGGCATACCTTTCCGGTGTCGCAGAAATCGTAGGCGAATACGCCCCGGGTGAAACTGGGGCAGGAGGCGGGCTCCACGGCGATGATCCGGTAATTCTTCTCACCCCGGATCATCTCGCCGGCAAAGGGAGAGATCAGGCCGCCCAGATTGGAACCGCCACCCGCGCAGCCGATGATAATGTCGGGGACTATGTCATATTTGTCCAGAGCAGCCTTGGTCTCCAGGCCGATGATGGTCTGATGCAGCAGTACCTGGTTCAGCACGCTGCCCAGCACATAGCGGTAACCTTCCCGTTGCTGTTCCGCCTCCACAGCCTCGGAGATGGCGCAGCCCAGACTGCCGGATGTTCCCGGATGCTCGGCCAGGATCCTGCGGCCCACTTCGGTAGTCATGCTGGGAGAAGGTGTGACTGTGGCACCATAGGTCCGCATCACCTCCCGACGGAAAGGTTTCTGCTCATAGGATACTTTTACCATATATACAAGACAGTCCAGGTCAAAGTAAGAACAGGCCATGGAGAGGGCAGTGCCCCACTGGCCGGCTCCGGTCTCGGTGGTGACGCCCTTAAGTCCCTGCTTTTTGGCATAATAAGCCTGAGCAATGGCGGAGTTCAATTTGTGACTGCCGCTGGTATTGTTGCCCTCAAATTTGTAGTAGATTTTTGCGGGAGTCTGCAGCTTTTCCTCCAGGCAGTAGGCCCTCACCAGAGGCGACGGACGGTACATCTTGTAGAAATCCTGGATCTCCTGGGGAATGGGGATATAGGCGGTGGTATCGTCCAGCTCCTGGGCCACCAGCTCGTCACAGAAGACGCCCCGCAGTTCCTCGGCGGTCATGGGCTGTAAGGTGCCCGGATTTAACAGCGGCGCGGGCTTGTTTTTCATATCTGCCCGCAGATTGTACCAGCTTTTGGGGATTTCGCTCTCCTCCAGATAGATCTTGTAGGGTATCTTTTTTTCACTCATTTTATTTCCTCCGTGTAGTGATGATCTTTTATTGGAGCAGCAAACGGCGTGGGTATCGGCGCAGCGCCGAACCTGCCTGACTGCTAAATATATATGTTAGCATAGTTTGGAAAAAGATACAACCGGCAAACCCGAAAAGAATTGTATTTCTGGGTAAAATCAGGTATACTGAGTATATCGTTGGGCGGGCGATATGCGGCGCGGCTGGTTTGCAGGGTGTGTTCGCATATGAAATAGACGATATGTGCGGCATTTTGTATATGTCTTATGCGATATTGAGAAAGGAAAAAGCCATGGTAAAACACATTATTTTGTGGACGCTTAAAGAGGAACTGACAGAATCGGAGAAAGAGAGGGTCAAGGCGGATATCAAAGCCGGGCTGGAGGGTCTGGCGGGTAAGATCCCCGGACTGCTGGAGATCAGGGTGCATACGCAGGGGTTGCCCAGTTCCAATGCGGATTTGATGTTGGATTCCAGCTTTGTGGACGAGGCGGCGCTGAAAGGGTATGCGGTGCATCCGGAGCACGTCGCAGTGGCGGACGGCAAAGTCAGACCCTATACGGCAGTCAGAACCTGTCTGGATTATGAGGCATAGCGCGTCCTGCCCCTGTAAGCGGAACAAATGCCCTCGCCACGGAGACTGCACAGCCTGCCGGGAGCACCACAAAAACAGCCGCTACAGGACGGCCTGTGAGCAGAGCCCGCAAAGGGAGTTGATAACGCCTTTTGGTTCGGTCAATATGTACAGAAACGGTCAGAGGATCTGTTTTCAGATCGAATCTTTTGACTACTACGGCATGTATTTGAATGACGGCGCTTTAAAAAGGCCTCAGGGTCTGTTAAAACTCTATCCCGATATGGAAAAGCTGAAGAAGGGCGATATCCTTATCTGTGAATATGACAGCGGCCATCTGCAGGAAGACGGCGGAGGCGAATATATGACAAATATTGTGGGCACATACCAGGGGTATACGGTGGGAATGGGTGCGCCCGACTCTCAGGACATCGAGGATCACTACTCGCAGCGGGAAAGAGTATTGCCTTACGAGACATGGGGCAGTACCGGAAAGGGATTTGAGATCCATATCATAGATTCCCCCGAAAAATATCCGTGTACAAACAGTTTTCAACAATTATGTTTTGTTGTCGCATGGGAACCGGGGACGGCTGACGATAACTGGAACCTGATCTCATTTGTCACATGTTAAATAAAAACACCCCCATTGCAGATATCACACAGAGGCGCGAGGGACATCTTCAGTTGGTGTTTTGCGCAGGGGAGAATCCGCGGGAGTGTGAAAAGTCGCGGCTTTCTGTAAAAAGCAACAAAATTAGTTTTTGATTCTGGTGGGCATATAAAGAAAAATTTCTTTTTTATACCCACTTTATGGGGGAAAATAGCCTGTTTTGGGGTCTGGATGGGTCTATACACAAAAATTTAGTCTTTTTACCCCTTGTTTTGCAATATAAGGGGGTACAGACAGTAAATTTTTTTGCATAGACCCACGAGGGGTGTGAAGGAACAGGAAAATCCGAGTCTTTCGGGGAGGATGTGGGTACAAAATGGCAATTTTTTGTATAGGTCCGGCATGATTGAGTTGTAGGAGTATTTCAGTTAAGCATGAGTAATGGAGTAAATCACTTTGCTTTAGTAGAGAAATGTGTACTTTTAATTCCCGCTTATAGAACTGTTAAGTTGTTGCAGATCATGTGAAAGGAGATGAAAATACATGAAAAATATAAGCATTTACCGTTCAAAAAAATATGAGGAGAACAGTTATGAGAAGATCGCGGACGGGATTTTCAGCCGGGACGGAGAATTTTTTGTAAGCATTAGATTTGAACAGGAACCGGAATACGGGGAGGAGATCGTCTCCGGACAGATCTCCCAGTATCCTTTAGAGGATATTCTGGATGAATATATGTTATATGTCTCGGATTTTTATGAGGAACTAAATGCAAATGCCTATCCAGTCCGCTATGTGGAATTGGCAGGCGGGGATGAGAGCGATGTGCGCAGGGCCTGTGAAATGGTGGGGAAACATATATATAACAGAACCGTCATGAAAGACGGGAGAGAATATTCCCGGTTAGTGATCGAATGACGGAAAACAGTTCTTGCGTCGCCGCCGGTCTTATGGCAGAATCCCAAAAACGCAATTACCTCCGGGACTTTATTCTGCTGATTCCAGTTATGCGGAGTCATATATGCGTAAAAGTGGCCGTGGCATATTGCCGCGGCTTTTTATATACGGAAACAGTTCCCGGAGGTTGAAAAGACTGTTTATAAGGAGAAAAAGATGCGAATCGTAGATTTTACTTTAGATCATATGACGGCAGCGGAGCTGCTGGCAAAAGAGAATTATCGGGAAGAGAGGCAAATCGTCAGTTGTCTGCCCGAACCTGGGGAGTGGCCTGGACTGCGGGAGCTGGCAGACAATGGTCTGGGTGTGGCCGCCGTACAGGATGATGGCACGCTGTTAGGGTTCTGGGGATGTGCAGGGCCATGGGAGAAGGAGTACGGTTCTGAGGCACGGGGGATTTTCACACCGCTGCATGCCCATGGGGCCGTTCGGGAAAACCGGGAGGGCATTTATCGTAGAATGTATCAATTCCTGGCGGGAAAATTGGCGGAGAAAGGAATTGCGTATCATTCCATCGCGCTGTATGCCCATGACACGGCGGCTCTGTCAGGACTATTTACCTATGGGTTTGGGATGCGCTGTGTGGACGCTGTCAGATCCATGGAGGGTATCAGCATTTCCGGCAGGAGCGGTATAGCGGAGGAAATCTTATGCCATGAGAGCGGGCAGGCTGATTTCCCGGAGATCAGAAAAATGCGGGCCTGCCTGGGCAAACATCTGGGAGAAAGTCCCTGTTTTATCATGATGAGCGACGCGGATATGGAAAACTGGCAGCGTCGCAAAGAAAGCGGCGGTGTGCGGGTATTTACGGCCTGGTGCGGTGAGAGACCGGTGGCCTATCTGGAGATTACGGATGGCGGAGAGAATTTTGCTACGGAAGTATGGGAGATGCGGAATATCTGCGGCGCTTATTGTCTGCCCGCATATCGGGGACAGGGGATCATGCAGTTGTTGCTGAACTTTGTAATACGTACATTGCAGGCGGAGGGATATACTCTGTTGGGAGTGGATTTTGAAAGTATCAATCCCAACGCATGGGGATTCTGGAACAAATATTTTTCGGCATATACCTATAGTCTGACCAGAAGGATAGTGGAGAGCGCCTGCAAAGCGTAGTGTATGAAAGAGGAGGAAATGATATGAGCGAAGAGACAACAGGAAAAAGGGCGTATGAGATCGTGCCCCTGCCGAAAGAGAAGTGGCGGGGTACGCCTATCCCCATGCGCTATACCACCGCGGAATATTATGACGTGGCAGTGGAACAGACGGAGACAGGCTTTCAGGTGACGCTGGAGAAAAAAACGTTTGCCGAGCCGGTGACCCACACCCCGGAGGAATATGATTTTCCCGACCGACTGTATCAGGAGCATTGGGAAAAAGCGTATGCCTGGGGCGTGGTGGAAAACGGGGAGATGGTGGCCTGTATCGAGACCTGCCCCGAGGAGTGGTCCAACCGTCTGATGGTGACGGAGCTGTGGGTACATGAGGACTACCGCAGGCGCGGGATCGCTCATGCCCTGATGGCGCTGGCCAAAGAACAGGCGCGGCGGGAGAGGCGCCGGGCGCTGATCCTGGAGACTCAGTCCTGCAATGTGGGAGCCATCGCGTTCTATTTACAGGAAGGCTTTGCTTTGATGGGCTTTGACTCCTGCTGTTACCAGAATCATGATCTGGAGCGCAAGGAGGTGCGGCTGGATCTGGGTATTTTATTTGATTAAAACCCGGTCTCAGTGGGATTTAGGAATAAGAGAGGAGAAGCAGACAATGATCTTTTATCAGGAGAAGGATATTTTGGTGCGAAATATGGAGCCTGGAGATGCGCAGATCATATGTGACGGGGAGATTGCCCAGGGATGGGATCAAACCGTAGAGAAATATGAGATGCGGCTCGCAGATGCGGAAAAAGGGCTTTGCGTAAGCCTGGTGGCACTGAACCAGGGACAGATAGCCGGGTATATCAATGTGTACAAAGAGGGGCTGGACGGCGCTTTTGCGGGCAGGGGATGGCCGGAGATCGTGGATTTTGGCGTACTGGAAAAGTTTCGCTGCAGAGGGATTGGCTCTGTGCTGATGGATGTGGCGGAACGTGTGGCCGGGGAATACGCGGATACGGTATGGCTGGGCGTGGGGCTATATAGCGGATACGGCAGTGCCCAGCGCATGTATGCGAAAAGAGGATACATCCCCGACGGCAGCGGCGTATGGTATGGCAACCGGGTGGCAGAACCCTATGAGAATTATTGTGTTGACGACGATCTGGTGCTGTATATGAGCAAGAAACTGTGAGATTGTGCATTCTAAAATCCGGAACTGCTACTTTTTCCCCTCGCCTTCGGCGGCTTTCAGCAGATTAATATAATTTGCCACATCCTGGCGGCGCGCAGGGGACAGTTCCAGAACTGTGTTCATAAAATTGGCGACGGTGTATTGCCCTACCAGCTCTTTTTCCAGATCTTCTATGGGTATCATACATTCTGTACGCCCCAGCAGATAGTCGGCAGACACATTATAGAATCTGGCAAATTTTTCCAACGTTTTAATATCCGGGGAATGGACGCCGTTTTCGTAGCTCGATACGGCGCTGATGGACAGATGCAGTTCTGCAGCCAATTCCTTTAGATATATTCCGCGTTCCGTGCGCAGACGGCATAGTTTTTCACCAAGATTCATCAGTAAACTCCTGCATTTTCGTAAAAGTGGATGGGTTGTTTTTTGTATTATACCTCTTTTGGACGGGAAGAAAAATAGCAAATTATTCCGTCAGGAAAATAAAAATTGAGCAAACCAATAATTTACGAATGGTAAAATCAAGCCCATAATTCTATTTAGCACCTGGATCAAATCATAGATCAGGTATGAATCATAAACAGAGTAAATCATAAATAATGGAAAAGAATTGTATTTCCGCAGAAAGTCAGCTATACTTATACTATAAAACGCCAGAACTTACCGTGCTGCACCGGTTAAACGTATATGGCTGGCGTTATGCAGTCAGGTTACTCGGAAATTTTAACTGTTAAGCAGTATAAATAAACGGGAAGGACTTAAGGGGGATGCTTATGGCGAGAAAGATAGGGATCGGGATACAGAACTTTGGAGATCTGATCAGAAAGGAATGCTTTTATATTGACAAGACTCATTTCATCAAGGAGTGGTGGGAGAGTGAGGACAGCGTTACCCTGATCACCCGTCCGAGGAGATTTGGGAAAACCCTGAATATGAGTATGACAGAACAGTTTTTCTCGGTGGATTATGCGGGGCAGGGGGAGATATTTCAGGGACTGTCGATCTGGAACGAGGAAAAGTACAGAGAATTGCAGGGGACTTATCCGGTGGTCAGCCTGTCCTTTGCCGCTGTGAAAGAGAAAGATTATCTGTCGGCGAGAAACAGGATATGTCAACTGCTTACCGATCTGTATACCAGATATGGATTTTTACGCGACTGCGAATGGATGGGAGCGGCGGACAGGGAGTTTTTTGACTCTGTTCGAATGGATATGCCGGATGTGGTGGCCACGTTTTCTATCTATAAACTGTCTGAGTTTTTGTACCGTTATTATGGGAAAAAGGTTATCATTCTGCTGGACGAGTATGATACCCCTATGCAGGAGGCATATGTGGACGGTTTTTGGGGGGAATTGGTGGGATTTACCAGGAGCCTGTTCAACTCTTCATTTAAGACCAATCCATGGCTGGAGCGCGCGGTTATGACGGGAATCACCAGGATCAGTAAGGAATCTATTTTTTCTGATCTGAACAATCTGAAAGTAGTGACTACAACATCTGACGAATACGCGGTCTCTTTTGGCTTTACAGAGGAGGAGGTGTTTGCGGCGCTGGATGAATGCGGCTTATCAGAAGAAAAGGGGCAGGTGAAACGATGGTATGACGGGTTTATTTTTGGAGAACAGAAGGACATCTATAATCCGTGGTCTATTCTGAATTATTTAGATACCGGAAAGATCGCCACCTACTGGGCCAATACCAGCTCCAACAGCCTGGTGGGGAAACTTCTGCGGGAGGGCAACAGAGAGATCAAGGAAAAGTTTGAGACGCTGCTGCGGGGAGAATGCATTATAGCGCCCATAGATGAGCAGATCGTCTATAACCAGTTGGATCATGACGAGTCCGCGATCTGGAGCCTGCTTTTGGCCAGCGGATACTTAAAGGTATTGAGTTACGAGCGGGTGGAATTGCTGGAGAGAAGAGTAGCGCCTAAATATAAGTTAATCCTCACAAACTATGAAGTGGAATGTATGTTCAATAATATGATCCGGGGGTGGTTTGTAGGGGCGCAGACAGATTACAACGACTTTATCAAGGCGCTGCTGCTGGGCGATCTGGATGCCATGAACGAGTATATGAACCGGGTGGCGCTCAGCACTTTCAGTTACTTTGATACGGGAAAGCAGCCTGCCCGGGAGGAGCCGGAGCGTTTTTACCATGGCTTTGTGCTGGGACTCATGGTTGATCTGCAGGATCGGTATATCATAACATCCAATCTGGAGAGTGGGTTCGGCAGGTATGATGTGATATTGGAGCCCAGGGATCCCGGCGCGGATGACGCCATCATACTGGAGTTTAAGGTCAGAAACAAAAGGCGGGAGGAGAGTCTGGAGGAGACCGTAGAGGCGGCACTGGGCCAGATCGCGGAAAAGCAGTATTCGGCAGGACTGACGGGGCGCGGCATTCCAAAGGAACGGATCCGCTGTTATGGGTTTGCTTTTGAGGGCAAGGAAGTGTTGATCGGCTGACAGGATACAGGAGTATGCGCATGTTAAAAAGAGGAATTGCAGCCGCCTGTCTACTGTTTTGCCTGGTATGCATATGGCTGATGGCCAATGGAAACTTTGAAAAATCCCCGGAGCAAAACGAGGGGGAAAGCAGCCTGGAAGAGACGATCAAACAGATCTTTACGGGGCATGGCAGCATCGTGAAAGTGCAGAAGGTAGACTGGGGGGTGGAGGAACTGCCGCAGCGCCTGTGGGAGCGGGTGGAGCATTGGCAGGAATACTACGCCGATTCTCCCCGTGCCATTATGGGTTATGTAGAGTTGTTTGACGAGCCGGAGGGCCAGGCGGCGGAGGACTTTTTGTGGGAGTATGCCACGGTGCAGCATGAGTCTGCGCAGGAGACTTTTCTGGTAGTTGGAACAGAGATCTATCAGATCAATACCCTGAGGAGCAACGAACTCTGGCAGTCCTGCATGAGGACGCTGTTTACCAGTGTGCCGCAGTGGCAGATATCCGGGGACGGGGCGGATCAATATATTCATGATTTGGATTTCGAGACGTATGAGGAGTACCGCGATCCGCCTTACGGGAAATTGGAGTTGTGGTATCAGGGAATAGCCGTTTCTTTTTATGAAAACAGCAGATTGCTTGCCTGTCGCAGGGACAGGGGAGACTCATCGCAGCGCGAGAAACCGGATTCCGGGAGAGAATGTCTGTGGTTTCGCCAGGAGTGGGAAGATCAGGAACTGGAATGGCAGTTTTGCACCGCAGAGTCCCTTACCAACCGTTCTTACGAAGAACTGTTTCAGCGCTTGCAAACTCTCTACCCTGGGATGTGGAACTGTGTTTTTTATACCAGAGAGGCAGGCGAGTATGACGCCTGGCCCCTGATCGACCTGATGACGGAGGATGCGGAGTATGTATATTACTATCGGCGGGGGCAATGGTATCGGGTCAGTATCCGCCCCACGGAGGATGTGGGCGGCAGACAGGGGCTGTTTGGCAGTAAGGGGTATGGCATTCGGCATGATCTGGGTTACTCCAATCAGGAATCCTACTCTTTTATGGTCACGGAGCAGGGCGAGATTACGGAAACGGATCAGATACAGCACAGATATTATATGGAGCAGGGGTTAGGGCCGGGGCTGCGGCTCTGCTTTGACTGCCAGAAGACAGAAGAGTATCAGGGAGAGATTTTTGCAGGCTATACCTATGAGGTTGCCATATCCAGGCCGGGAGAGGAAGTGCCGTTTCAGGTATTGGAGGTCAACTCCGCCGAGCGGGGGCCGTTTTCCTTTGAAGATTTCAATGCCGACGGCTGGCTGGATCTGAGTGTGCTGTACTATTATGGAGCCAACGGTGGAATGGCGGCGCACTATGTATGGAGTCCCTCTAAAGAGGAATTTTTGCGGATGCCGGAGGAGTTTGACTATTTTGGATCGTATGGCGTGGATGAGGAGAAAAGGCAGCTTCATATGCATTATCACGGTTCGGCTCTCGCTGGCACAGAAGAGCTTTATCAGTGGTCTGGGGAGACGGACTGTGAACTGATCCGGCGTTTTAGCCATAATGATCTGAATGATTACCAGGAAATGCATATAGAAATCTCCTGCTATGAGGACGGGCAGGAGAAAATACTGTCGGATTACTGTTATCCCATGGACGAGTATTTGGAGCGGGACGCTATCTGGGGAATCTACACGTTGGATTTTGTCTGGGAACGGGGAGTAGAGCTGCCTGGACAGGAGGGAACCTGTATCCTGCGCTACGCGCAGGAAAAAACTTTGTCCGAAGATAAAGATGCAGGGGAATACCTGGATTATCTGTTCTTATTCCGCGAGGATACTTATCTCATCTGCGCTTTGGAACATCAGGAGGCTCCGGCGGCATATTCCGGCCTTGCCTGGGACGAAGAGCGGGATCAGCTCACTGTAAGCTATGCGGGTGGAGAAAATCAATGTTATCAATGGGATGGTGAGACATTCATAATCTCACAGGATGCAGGCATATAATAGACCATATTTCCGAACTATATTTTGACTGGGAAGGGAAAACTTATATTATGCCGGAAGGAACAGCAATCTATGTGGTGCAGCGGGGCGATACGGTGGACAGTATCGCCGCCGCTTACGGGGTGGATGTGGAAAATATCATCCGTGACAATCAAATCCTTTATCCATATGAGCTTGCCCTGGGGCAGGCTCTTTTTATCGATCTGGGGACAAGGCAGCCCTACCGCTCCCTGCGGGTTACAGGCTATGCTTACCCCTATATCGACAGGACGGTTCTGGCGGATACGCTGCCCTATCTGTCGGAGCTTGCCATCTTTTCCTATGGCTTTACCACCGAGGGGGAGCTGGTGTATCCCACGTTGCCGGACGACTGGATGATCGCGCTGGCTCTGGAGTATGGCACCGCGCCGATCCTCACCCTGACCCCACTGGATGAGCAGGGGCGTTTCAGCAATTATCTGATTCACAATGTGGTGCAGAACCCCGAGACGGTGAACCGTCTCATCGACAATCTGCTGGCAGTGATGTCCGAGAAGGGTTATCAGGGGCTGGATATTGACTTTGAGTATATTCTGGCGGAGGATCGGGACGCTTTCACAGCCTTTGTCCGTCAGACGGCGGAGCGCATGCGGGAAAACGGGTATCACACCTCCGTGGCGCTGGCTCCCAAGACCAGCGCGAACCAGAAGGGGACTCTCTACGAGGGCAAGGACTACAGAGCGCTGGGGGAGGCGGCGGACCATGTGCTGTTGATGACCTATGAGTGGGGCTATACTTACGGGCCGCCCATGGCTGTGGCTCCGCTGCACCAGGTGAGGCGGGTGGTGGAATACGCCGTGACGGAGATTCCGCCGGAGAAGATCGACCTGGGGATCCCCAATTACGGCTACGACTGGCCGCTGCCCTTTGTGCGGGGAGAGACCGCGGCTACATCCATCGGCAATGTGCAGGCGGTGCGCATCGCCATCGAGCAGGATGTGCCTATACAGTTTGATGATACGGCCCAGAGTCCCTTTTTTACCTATGTGCAGGAAATGCGGACTGGAGACTCCGCACCCGGAGGCGGAACGGATGGGAACGGTACAGCGGAAAACGGTATAGTGGGAAACGGCGGGACGGCGCAGGGCGACATCGTCAACGTAGAGCATGAAGTCTGGTTTGAGGATGTGCGAAGCTATCAGAAAAAGTTTGACCTGATTCGGGAGTTTGGGCTGGGGGGCTGTGGTTACTGGCAGATCATGCGCTGGTTTGCGGCCAACTGGAAACTGCTCTACAAGAATTTTTATATTGAAAAGTAAACATGGGGAAGATACGGATTGATCTCCCTGTTTAAGGCTGGTGTTGCTGACAGCTATTATACAGAGGCCTTCGTGAGAACGCCGAAAGCGGACGGTCACAACTCAGGTGGCCGTCCGGCAAACGACAACTTATCGCTGAATTAAAATTCCTTTCATATACGGTGTTTCATTATGTGTTTCGTAAATAATAGCCTTTTCCTCTTCCGTGCATCCTATCAGTATTTTAATTTCAGAATCCCTTTTCATCAAATCAATAATACACATAATAGCATCTATCTTTTTCCCATTCGTTCCGATCCACACATCGATTCCTGCACCATCCATAGAAGCTGTATCTTTCAAATACCCATAATCGACTTTGTAAATAAAATCAGGATATTTAGGATGTGCCGTTCCAGCTGGTCTGTCTATAACAATTTCTGATTTGCTGACTAAAGCATCTAATGCACTCCAGAAACTATTATCAAATCTGTGCATAAAAGCTCCTCCAAATTCCGATTTATCGCTCTGGCCAATTCCTCAATAAACTGACAGTTATCAAACTATACGCATTCTCCTAATAAGTAAATAATTAATCTCACTGGGCCTATACAAAAAAATTGCCGTTTTATACCCACATCCATCCCATAAGATCAAGTTTTTCCATCACCTATACACCCCCTGTGGGTCTATACAGAAAAAATTACTGTCTATACCCCCTTTTTGTTGCAAAACAAGGGGTAAAAAGAGTAAATTTTTGCGTATAGGCCCATCCAAACCCCAAAACAAGAGAAAGATCCTCAATAAGTGGGTACAAAAATGAGATTTTTTTCTATATGCCCATAAAGATCATAAAACGCATCCTCTAATGATATACCCTGCACCCCAATGACACATCGGATACATATCTTCCATTTATGTCCGTATCCGCGCCAAAAGCAAGACTACAAATCCCGATTTATCGTTTTGATTATAGCATGGCACAGGTTTCCTGCCAACCCGTTTTCATGGAATCGCTGAAGTATTAACCAGCAACACCTGTTTTGATTAGGGACAGATTGATGAATTTTGATTAGGGACAGATTGATGAAGGGGCTGACACAGAAGAGTATTTATGATAAAATTATTCCAGACATCTATCGGCTCGCATATGGAAACGGCGATCATGCAACGGATATGGAAGGAATGCGGATTCAGGATTTTTTGGGTAACAGACGAAATACAGAAAGGGGCACGGCGCTATGAGAATGTACGATATCATTATGAAAAAAAGGAACGGGGAAAAGCTTACCCCGGAGGAGATCGGTTTTTTTATCACCGGATACACCAGGGGGGACATTCCCGACTATCAGGTGTCGGCCTTGATGATGGCTGTGTACTTTCAGGGGATGGATGAGGAGGAGACGCTGGCTCTCACCATGGCCATGGCCCACAGCGGGGATATGCTGGATTTGTCCGCTATAGGCGGAATCAAAGTGGATAAGCACAGCACGGGAGGCGTGGGGGATAAGACCTCCCTGGCCCTGGCGCCCATGGTGGCTGCCTGCGGCGTCAAGATCGCCAAGATGAGCGGCCGGGGACTGGGGCACACCGGGGGCACGATAGACAAACTGGAGAGCTTTGCCGGTTTTTCCACCGCCATCAGCCTGGATCATTTTATCCGCCAGGTCAATGAGATCGGTATTTCCATCATGGGACAGACGGCGGATCTGGCCCCTGCGGACAAGAAACTGTACGCCCTGCGGGATGTGACCGCCACGGTGGACAACATGTCTCTGATCGCCAGTTCTATCATGAGCAAAAAGCTGGCGGCGGGGGCGGACGCCATTGTGCTGGACGTCAAGACCGGCAGCGGCGCTTTTATGAAGACGCTGGAGGATTCTCTGGCGCTGGCCCGGGAGATGGTGCGCATCGGCAACGGCGCGGGGCGGCGAACCATGGCCGTGGTGTCCGACATGGACCAGCCCCTGGGCAGGGCGGTGGGCAATGCCCTGGAGGTAAAGGAGGCCATCGACACATTGGGGGGACAGGGACCGGAGGACTTTATGGAGCTGTGCATGACTCTGGGCAGCCGGATGCTGATGGCCGGGGGCAGAGCCGAGGACGAGAAAGAGGCCAGGGATATGCTGCGGCAGGCTGTGGACAGCGGCGCGGCGCTGGATAAGCTGGCGGACTTTGTGCGGGCCCAGGGCGGCGACCCGGCGGCGGTCTACGACCCGGATCTGCTGCCCGCGGCGACTCATGTGGAGCCGATACTGGCATGCACGGACGGCTATATCCGCCGGATACAGTGCGACGAGATCGGCGTCTGCTCCTTGCTGCTTGGCGGCGGACGGGAGACCAAGGACAGTCAGATCGACCTGTCGGTGGGGCTGGTGCTGGCCGCCAAGGTGGGGGACTATGTGAAGGCCGGACAGCCCCTGGCGTATATGCATTACAACGATCCTGCCAGAGCAGAGGCTGCTCTGGAGCGTTTTCACCGGGCCTATACGCTGGACCGGGAGCCCACATGCGCCCCGCCGCTGATCCATCAGATACTGGAGTAAGTATTAATCTTTACCTCTTTCTCTGGCATACCCCGCGCCGGGAACGCATACAGTATTATAAACATTTTGGCTTTTAGGTTTTTCTTGATGGCGAGGGAAATATGAGGAAAAAGCAAACGGAAGGGCCCAGCCGCAGGGAGGCCATCATCGATTCGCTCTCCCTGCCCAAGGACATTCTGCTGGGAGCGCTGCGGGTGACCCTCACAGGCAGCCAGGAGGCGTGGGTGGAAAATTATAAGGGGATATTGGAGTACACGGAATGCCAGATTCTGCTGCAGGGCAAAAACTGCCAGGTCTGTTTTGAAGGGCAGCGCCTTTCCATAGAATATTATACCAATGAGGACATGAAGATCAGCGGCTGCATCCGCTGCGTCAGATATCAGTAGTCTTTAGCCGGGAGGAGTCATATGCTGAGAATACTGCAATTCCTCAAGGGATATGTCAGAATGAAAATATGGGGCGTGTCTCCGGAACGGTTTTTGAACCTGTGCAGCAACAAGAATCTGCTGCTCTGGGACATCAGCAAGGACGGGGACGCGTATATCATGTGCATCAGCCTGAAAGCTTTTTTGCAGCTGCGCCCCATAGCCAGAAAAACGGGAGTAAGGGTAGTCGTCTTGCAGAGATATGGACTACCCTTTTTGCTGCCCGGACTGCTGAAGAGAAAGATCTTTGTGGCCGGTCTGGTGCTCTGCATCCTGTTCTGGATGGTCAGCTACAGCTTTGTGTGGGATATCAGTCTGGAGGGGAATTATCAGATTACGCAGGAAGTGTTTTCCGATTTTCTGGCCTCCCAGGAGATCCATGTGGGCATGCGCAAGACCGAGCTGGATATCGGCGCGCTGGAAAAGGAGATACGCCGCGCCTTCCCGGAGATAACCTGGACTTCCGCCAGACTCTCCGGCACCAGACTGGAGATCTCGGTCAAGGAAAATGACGCCCCCGTGGATACGGAGACTGAAAAACCGGCAGGCGGGCAGAACCTGGTGTCGGAGTACGCCGGAGTCATCACTTCCATGATCGTGCGAAACGGCGTGCCCATGGTAAAGATCGGCGATATCGTGGAGGAGGGAACGCTGCTGGTGGAAGGGCGCGTCCCCATCTACAACGAGGACGCAACTGTCCGGGAATACATATATGTGGCGGCCGATGCGGATATCACCGTGGAACACTCCATCACCTACCAGGATTCCCTGCCTGCCTGTTATATCCAGAAAGTATACACAGGACGGGAGAGCGCGCGATCCTTCCTGCGGCTGGGCAGCCGGGAACTCAAACTGCCCCGGGAACGGCCCTATCTGGTGTATGACACGGTGATCTCGGGACATACGCCTCTGATACTGGAGAAACTGTCCGTACCCATATCCTGGGGGCAATATACCTATCGGGAGTATATGAATGTGGAACATGCGTATACTCCCGAACAGGCGGAAAACCTGCTGGCAGAAAAAGAATTGCAATTTCTTGCAACTTTAGAGGAAAAAGGGGTACACATTATTGAAAAAGATGTTAAAATAGAAGGGAATAGTCAGTGCTGGACTATGGAGGGCTGGATTCTGGTGGATCAGCCCACAGGACGGCTGACGCCCATCGCCGGAGAAAATGTACCAGCAGAAGGCACGGAATAACGGGGCGGTTTGCCGAATAAAAAAACAGGAGCATATATGAGTGAAGTGACATTACAGATGGATATGCCCGCGGAGCATATGCAGAAGATTTTCGGCGCGGGAGATTCCTATGTCCGTAAGATAGAGCGGGATCTGCAGGTGAGCATCGTGGACCGCAACGGACACATTGCCATCACCGGGGAGGAACGCCGGGCCAACCGGGCGTGCAGGATCCTGAGCCAGCTTACGGAAATCTCCCGGCGGGGAAACGAAATCGAGGAGCAGAGCGTAGATTACGCCATCACACTGGGTATGGAAGAAAAAGAAGAGATATTGACAGAGATCGACGGGGACGTGATCTGCCACACCGTCAGCGGCAAGCCCATAAAGCCCAAGACCTACGGGCAGAAACAGTATGTGGACGCCATCAGGAACAAGATGATCACCTTTGGGCTGGGTCCCGCCGGTACGGGTAAGACCTATCTGGCCATGGCCATGGCCATCACCGCCTTTAAAAACGACGAGGTCAGCCGGATCATCCTGACCAGACCTGCCATAGAGGCGGGGGAAAAGCTGGGTTTTCTGCCCGGAGATTTACAGAGCAAGGTGGATCCCTATCTGCGTCCTCTGTACGACGCGCTGTACCAGATCATGGGCGCGGAGAATTTTCAGAAAAACATGGAGAAGGGCCTGATCGAGGTGGCGCCCCTGGCCTATATGCGGGGACGCACCCTGGACAATGCCTACATTATCCTGGACGAGGCCCAGAATACCACGCCCGCGCAGATGAAGATGTTTTTGACCCGTATCGGATTCGGGTCTAAAGTCGTTGTCACCGGAGACAGTTCCCAGAAGGATCTGCCCAGCGGCAGCCAGTCGGGGCTGGATATCGCCGCAAGAGTGCTGGGAAAGCTGGAGGATATCGCTTTCTGCAATTTAACCAGCAAGGATGTGGTGCGTCATCCTCTGGTGCAGAAGATCGTCAAGGCTTACGACGACTATGAGGCCAGGGAGAAGTACCGGGAGAAAGCAAGAGGCAGAGAAAAGAGATACGGACGAAAATAGATATGGATGAAAAAAAGAAGAATTACAGATGGTATCATCTGCTCACGGGATTTGGACTGCTAGCGCTGGCCGTGGCCGGAATATGGCTGATCGGGATCATATTTCAGGTCGGGCAGGACACGCAGCTGCGCAATATGGTGATAACGGCCATGGGGATGGCAGTCATATGTCTTTTGGTGCGTCAGGAGGCCGGGGAGCGTTTGATGCAGTACGACAATAATGAACATGTACTGCGTTTCTTTCTGTGTCTGGGCATATGCCTGGCGGTGGCGCTGGCCTGTGTTTTCCTGCCTGTGGGCGCCTGGCCCTTTCTGGTGATCTATATCACGCTGGCGCTGTACGGCAGTACCTTTCTGGGCGCGGCGGCAGGATCGGTGCTGCTGATGATCGCGGTGCTGGGCAGCGGCATACAGAGTCATATGTTTGTCATGTACCTGGTCAGCGGCATGATCGGAGTCAGCCTGTTCAGAAAATTGGATGCGGAGTTCAGGGTGGGGATTCCCCTCGCCGTTTCTCTGATGTCGCTGCTGGTATGTGAGACTGCCAATGTGGTGCTCTTCGCCAACGAGAGGCTGAACATGGAGCTGTTTGTGGTTCCGGCGGCCAATGTGATTATCAGCGCCATCCTGCTGTTGGGCATTCTGAAACTGTTTTCCCAGTCGGTGATATACCGATACCGGGTGACCTATATGGAACTGACTGCGCCGGAGTGCGAACTGCTGACCCGGCTCAAAGAGGAGGCCAGAGAGGACTACTATCAGAGCATGCACACGGCCTATTTCTGCGAGCGTATCGCGGGCAGACTGGAGTTGGACGTGCAGGCAGTGAAAGCCGCCGGATTCTATCACAAGATCGGCGTGCTGTATCAGAACCGGGGAGAGGACGGCGAGGATCCCGCAGATGCGGGAAAAGAGCTCTTCGATATGTTCCACAGGCAGCATTTTCCGCCGGTGATGCAGGAGATTCTCAAGGAATATCTGATACCGGAGCGGGCAGTCAGACGCAGGGAGACGGCGGTACTCATCATGGCGGACGCGGTGACGGCCTCCATCATCCATCTGCTGGCGGCGGATAAGAGCAGGAATCTGGATTACGACAGGATCATCGATTCCATATTTAAGATCAAGATGGATTCCGGGGTGCTGAGCCAGTGCCGGATCTCCATGAATGAAATCACACAGATGAAAAAGATCTTTAAAGAGGAGAAATTGTACTATGACTTTTTACGTTGAAAACGAGACGGATACGGAATACCCATTTTCCCTGGAGCAGACGGTGGAGACTGTGGCCCGGGCGGTGCTGGAGACGGAGGGCTGTCCCTGGCAGGCGCAGGTCAATGTGCTGCTCACGGACAACGAAGGAATCCGGGGATATAACCGACAGTACCGCCAGATCGACCGGGAGACGGATGTGCTGTCCTTTCCCAATCTGGAGTTTGACAGGCCGGGAGAGTTTCGAATCCCCCAGGGCCGGGAGGCGGATTACCTGGATCCGGACAGCGGAGAACTGATCCTGGGAGACATCATTCTGTCCGCGGACAGGATCGCGGCCCAGGCGGAGGAGTACGGACACAGCCTGCGGCGGGAGGTGGCTTTTCTGGTGGCGCACAGTATGCTGCATCTGTGCGGTTACGATCATATGGAGCCGGAGGAAATGGCGCTGATGGAACACAAACAGGAGCAGATCCTGACGTCGCTGGGGATCACCAGAGAGTCGGTGTAAGCACGCTTGGAGGAAAGAGAAACCGGACATGAAACAACAGGAGATAAAGAGAAAACAGATCATATGCTACACCTATGTCATCGGCCTGCTGGGCATGGCCGGCATGGGAAAAATACTGGGGAACGGCGGGCTGGCCTGTCTGGCCGTGGCTCTGGAGGGGATCAGCCTGTTTACGCTGACGGTGACTTTCGGGGTGTCGGATGTGATCGCCAGACTACAGAGGAACCGCAGGAACAAAGGGCAGTACAGGGGAGCGGCCCGGATGCGTGGGCAGTTTCTGCTGCTGCAGGGGATCGTGGGCGTTCTGCTGTCCCTGTTTCTGCTTTTGTTGTCGGATACGCTGGCGCGGAAGGTCTTTCTGGTGCCGTACAGTGTCTCCGCCATGCGGGCGCTGGCGCCGGTGGTGCTGTTCCAGGCGCTGGACGCGGCGCTGCTGGGGTATTTTCTGGGCAGCGGCAGATATATACCCTCTTTGGTCAGCGCGGTACTGCGGCAGGGTTTTTTTCTGGTATTCGGCTCTCTGCTGGGCAGACGGCTGGCTGACTATGGCGGCAAGGTATCCAATCTGTTGAAAAACAACAGTTACAGCGGTATGTACGGGGCGCTGGGCGTGGCGCTGGCGATCCTGCTCACGGAGCTGCTGGTCTTTTTGTTCCTGTTTGTCGTCTACATGGTCAGCGACCGTAAAGCGGACGAACAGCGGAGCTCGGAAGGACTGCGGCGCACGGAGAGTATGGGAGATATCATTCGGGTGTTCTGCGGGGCGCTCTGGCAGGGGACATGCACGGCGCTGCTGGTACTGTTACCCTTTGTGCTGGGGGCGGTATTCTATCTGCGCTCCGCCGCTTCGCTGACCCCGGCGCCGTCAGGTGTCTCCTCGCTGGCCGCGGCTGTCTCCACGGCGCCGCCGGACGCCTCTTCCCCGGCAACGGTTGCCCCGACTACGACACCGGACGCCTCTTCCCTGGCTACAGCCGATCCGACAACGCCGGACGCCTCCTCATTGGCCACAGCCGATCCAACAACGCCTGACGGCTCCCCGTTGGCTACAACTGTCCCCACGACGACGCCTGACGTTTCTTCGCCGGACGCAGCTGCTCCCACGACGATGCCTGACGCTCCTTCGTCGGCCACAAATGTTCCCACGATGACATCCGGCGGAAACGAGGGGATACGGTATGCGTCGGAGCTTACCGCAGAGGCGGCGATGGCGGGCTATGGCAGTTATTTCGGCAGATGCTTTCTGCTCTGCGCGGCGATTCTGCTGCTCCTGACGGCCAGATGTCTGTCGGTCTATGGCAGGCTGCAGGCGGCTGTCCGCCGGGAGGATGTGCGGTATACAAGGGATGTGGCCTCGGTGGGTCTGCATTATGTGTGGGTGGTGGGTCTGTATTTTTCGGTGACCATGGCGGTGATGGCCCCGCAGATTGCGGCGGGATTTTTCCAGGGAGACGCTGGCCTGGCCAAACTGCTGCGCTCCGGCGGCATACTGATCCTGCTGGCGGGTGTGGTGATCCTGCTGTCCATGGTGCTGCTGGCGGGGGGCGAACGGCTTATCCTGATGGGAATGCTGGGAATATGGGCGGTTTTGAGTCTGGTGCTGCGGAATATGTTTGTCAAAAGCAGCGGATACAGCGCGGCGGGGATTCTGTCCGGAGAGCTGACCGCCACGGCGATGCTGCTGGCGGCCATGGCGGCATACTGTGTATGGCAGAGCAGGATCAATACAGAGTACATCCGTATATTGGGCATTCCTCTGGCCGGGGCCGGGATCATGGGGCTGGCGATGACGCTGGTCACAAAACTGCTGGGCGTACATATGGGCAACGTGGCGTCGGTGGCGGTGGCTGCCCTGCTGGGCATTATAGTATACGGCTGTATACTGGTGGTGACTAAGAATATACGGGAATATGAAATCTCGATTTTATACGGAAAACAGGCCAGAAAATGGCTGGAACGTATAATTTCATAAAATATGGCTGATACTATGTGTGAGATCAGAATCGCACATGGGAAAACGTCTCATCGAGCCGTTTTTCACGGATTGTGGGAAAAAGAGGTAGGAGATGGGACGAAGGGATACGACTGGGCGGCGCATAGGTTTGTTTGCTTTGGGACTGCTGTTATGCGGTCTGACGGGGTTTACGGGCAGTCTGCTGGGAGCCCGGCTGGCACAGCGGTATCAGCCGGATACGGTTAGACGGGAGAGCGGGCAGACACCGGGAGAGCAGGCACAGTCAATAGAAGAACCGGATTACAGCGCCCGGGAACCTGCCCGGGCAGTGTCCCCCGGATGGCATGACCAGGTCATGGAGGCGTACGGAGAGAATGCCGGGGAGACGGGCGAGGGCGTGACGGCTCCGGTGATCAGTATACCGGAGACATTGAATGCGGAGACGGATTATATACTGCGGGAGAAGGATCTGTTAAGCGGGTCGGAGATGGAGATCATTGAGGATATACCGGATATGTATATCGGGATGAACCGGGAACAGTTTCTGAGCGCCATGGAGAATTATGAGGCGGCTCCGCCCCTGTCGGAGAAGGAGAGAGGATTTGTGAGCCTGGAGGTGCTGTCCTTTGCCCCCAGCCGCGTGGTGGTGCAGATGAATTATCGGTATGTGCAGCCCACGGAAAGCTTTTATATAGTGGCGGTCAACGACCTGATCGTGGTCTATCTGGAAGATCGGCAGACCGTATATCAGTATACCAATATCCGATTGTCCGAGCTGCCCCAGCAGTTGCAGCAGAAGATTATCGGAGTGATGCATGTTGCGGATGAGGAGAGTCTCTATGACTTCTTGGAAAACTATACCAGCTGACAGATATGATGTGGCAGTGGTGGGCGGCGGCGCGGCGGGCATGACGGCGGCTATAGCGGCGGCCCGTTCCGGCGCGGAGACGGTGCTCCTGGAGCGGGGCGAGCGGCCGGGAAAAAAGATCCTCATGACCGGAAACGGCAAGTGTAATCTGGGCAACCTGGACTTGAAACCGTCGGATTATCACAGCGACAATATGGCTGTGGCAACCTCCGTTTTGGAGCGTTTCGGAACGGAGGAAACCATCGCCTTTTTTGCGTCTCTGGGGCTTATGGTCAAAGAGCGCCGGGGATATCTCTACCCTGTCAGCGAGCAGGCCGCGACGGTGCTGGACGTGCTGCGGTACGGTTTGGAGAGGGAAGGGGTGACGCTGCTGCCCCAGGCCATGGTACGGCGGCTGATTCCCGCCGGGGAATACATAGTATGTCTCGACGATGGCCGCAGGCTCCGGGCGAGACGGGTGATTCTGGCCTGCGGAGGGCAGGCCGCACCCAGGACGGGCTCGGACGGCAACGGCTATGAGCTGGCCCGGACCCTGGGGCACAGGATCGTCACGCCCGTACCTTCTCTGGTGCAACTGCACTGCGGGGAGAAATACTGCAAGGCGCTGGCGGGAGTGCGGGCGGAGGGAACGGTAAGGGTCTACGCGGAATATCGGGAAACAGAACTCCGGGACACAGAGCTCCAGAAGACAGAATTTCAGGAGACAGGCGAGATTCAGCTCACGGAATTCGGTATATCCGGCATCCCGGTGTTCCAGCTCAGCGGCAGCGTGAACCGGCTGCTGGCGCAGGGCCGGAAACTGCGGGCGGAACTGGACTTTTTTTCCCGGTATGACACGGATACCTATGAAGAGCTGTGCCGCCTGCGGCTGAAAAGGATGGGCCGGGAGAGCGTAGAGACTTTTTTTACGGGCATGCTGCACAAAAAGATCATGGGCGTCTGTATCCGGCTGGCGGGGCTGTCTCCGGAGCAGGAGGCGGCCAGCGCGGGAGAGGACAGGCTGCGGCAGGTATTTTTCCTGTGCCGCCATCTGCCCTTTACGATCACCGGCAGCCATTCCTTTGACAGCGCCCAGGTGTGCCGGGGCGGCGTCAGTATGGGAGAAGTGGACGGGCAACTGCAGTCCCTGCGCAGTCCGGGACTGTATCTGGCCGGAGAACTGCTCCATGTGGACGGGCGCTGCGGCGGCTACAATCTGCAGTGGGCCTGGGCCAGCGGCCATACGGCGGGAATGGCAGCTGCTGAGTCGATCCCGCGCCGGGCGGCGACGACTGCTAACGGCCATCCGTGAATATGACGCCCGGGCGCATTGCCGACGGTCCGCAGGGCAGAGGGCCAGGCGCGGCGCATTACCGCAGGCATGGAGAAGGAGAACGAAAGATGCTGAGAGTCAATCAGGTCAAGGTAAAGCCGGGCCAGGGAGAGCGGGAGATCCTGCAAAAGGCGGCCCGGCTGTTAAAACTGGATGTGCGGGAGATCGCGTCCGTGGAGATCCTGCGCTGTTCCATAGACGCCCGGAAAAAGCCGGAGATCTGGTGCAGCTACACGGTGGATGTGGAACTGAAAAATCCATCTCTGGAACCGGGAATCTGTAAGCGGCTGGGGCAGGCGCGGGCGAGCCGCGTCACGGAGCAAAAATATTGTTTTCCTGCAAGCGGCGGCGTCCCCCTGGCATATCCCCCGGTGATCGTGGGCATGGGGCCTGCCGGGCTCTTCTGCGCCTATTACCTGGCGCTGCGGGGGTATCGGCCCATTGTGCTGGAGAGGGGCAGGGATGTGGACAGGCGCAGGGAGGACGTGCAGCGTTTCTGGGACGGCGGCCCGCTGCAACCACAGTCCAACGTGCAGTTCGGCGAGGGCGGCGCGGGTACATTTTCCGACGGAAAGCTGAACACGCTGGTTAAAGACAAGTATGGACGGAACCGGGAAGTGCTGCGCACCTTCGTATCTCATGGAGCGCCGGAGCGGATATTGTATGACGCAAAACCCCATATGGGGACGGATGTGCTGTCCCGGGTGGTGAAAAACATGCGGCAGGACATACTGGCCCACGGGGGACAGGTGTTGTTTGAAACTGCCCTGGAGGGGCTGGAGCTGACGCCGGACGGCGGGGGCATAGCGGCGGCGCGGATCAGCGGCGGGGAGCGCATTCCCTGCTCCCAATTGGTGCTTGCCATCGGCCACAGCGCACGGGACACCTTTGCAATGCTGTATGAGTCGGGACTTCCCATGGAGGCCAAACCCTTTGCCGTGGGTCTGCGGGTGGAGCATCCCCAGAGTATGATCAACCTGGCGCAGTATGGCATGGAAGATCCGGGGCGGTTGGGAGCCGCGCCCTATAAAGTCACGGCCCGAACCTCCGGGGGGCGGGGCGTGTATTCTTTCTGCATGTGTCCGGGGGGATATGTGGTCAATGCCTCCTCGGAACCGGGGCGGCTGGCGGTGAACGGCATGAGCTACAGCGGTCGGGACGGCAGCAATGCCAACAGCGCCGTCATCGTGTCCGTAACTCCCGAAGACTACGGCGGAAATCCTACGGCGGACGCTCCTGCGGATCCGCTTGCGGGGGTAGAGTTTCAGCGGCGGTTGGAGGAGAGGGCATACAGGCTGGGCCAGGGGGCTGTCCCCGTGCAGCGCTATGGATTATATAAGGCATGTGTGGAGCAGGGTTGTGATATGGAGGAATTGGCGGCCGGAGGGGAGCCGGAGGTCGAAGGGCTGTTTCAGGCATGCGAACAGTCTGCCCTGCGGCCCTGCATCAAAGGAAAATGGAGGGAGAGCGATCTAAGCGGTCTGCTGCCCGGAGAGCTGGGCCGTGCCTTTCTGGAGGGAATGGAGCAGTTTGGCAGGCAGATTCCCGGTTTTGACCGCCCCGACGCCATACTGTCGGGTGTGGAGAGCCGCACCTCCTCCCCGGTGCGCATCCTGCGAAACGAGGATACATTGCAGGCAAAATTCATGGGGATATATCCCTGCGGCGAGGGGGCGGGTTATGCGGGCGGCATCACATCCGCCGCCATGGATGGGATCCGTGTGGCGGAGGCCATCGCCTCTTCCCATATGCCGCCCGCGGGACTCTGACAGGAAACCCGGCAGAGTCCCGCTGAGATCTACAGGATTTACAGATTGTATAAGCGAGCGTACAGTTCTTTGAATTCCTTTTCTGAAAGAACCAGTTCTTCCTCGCGGTAGAAGGGCTTACCGTCTTTGATTCCCACTTCCAGTACGGTGGGCCCGTCCATATAATAGCATTTGCATGAATAATCCACAGGATCGGTCTGGCGGATACAGGCTGTCAGTTCACAGGCGGCCTTTTTTGCGGCCTCGCTTTGCCCTCCGCCGATGGCGGGGCCTGTACCGGCGCAATAGACGTCCAGATAAACGGTGGCTCCGTCCTCTGATGTGGCTGAAACGCAATAGGAAAAAAGGTCTTCCATATTCTCCGATTCATAGAGAGGCTCGCCAAACAGCGCCCGGATCCGGCCATAGGTTAATGCAAACTGATTTCCATAGTCTGCGAAACCGTCGATAATATTGCAGATTTTGCTCCCGCAGGGTGATTTTTCCATACTTTCCGATTTGAATGTGTAAGCCATCTTGTACCGCCTTTCTTTTTCTGCTGCTGGCAGATTTCCGTGAAATGTCTTCCCAGCACAGATGCAGTGGTTATAATAATCAAGTTCGCAAGTTGTCTATTACTTTGGCTTTGTATGAAGAACTGGAACAAAAATATTATATAGAAAAATTTGGTACTTTACAATGAAAAACATTAGATTATTTGTCTTTTTAGAAAGTTATGACCTGTTTCTGATTTGATCAGGTCTGCTCCGATTTAGCGAGTGGGCCGCCTGCCCCATAGAGGAGTGTTATTGAGAAAATTGTTTTGGCAGCGGAAATGTTTGCCCATTTCTTCGTTTCATGATATACTTACAGACGATGAAAAGGAATGCCCGTTGAAAAACACGCAATAAATGGGTATTTGTCCGGAACTGCCAAAAAGTATGGATGATGGAGAAATAAAATGGAAAAACAATTGGATTTGGTTGCAAAATCGTATGATAAAGGTATTGATTTGGGAAAAAAAGGTATTGATTCTTATGACAATTTTCCCTCTTATATTACGGATAATCCCAATTACCCGTTGTTTGAACAAATGCGGATGGATGAAACGCTTTCCGATAGCGCTCGAAAAGATATCGTCGAGTATCTTGCCCCAAAGGCAGGCATGAGATTTATTGACTTGGGATGTTGCCTGAATCTAATGTTTGCCGGATATAAAGACTGGCCGTCTACATATTATGGAGTCGATATCAGTAGCAAAACGATCGAACTGCTACAGCAATATACGGCAAAAAATCATGTGGCAGTTGGCGATCTGCATTGCTGCAGTATGCACGAAACACCCTATGGGACAGATTTTTTTGATATTGGCGAGTGTATAGGTTCTTTGGAATATTTTGAAAAAGATTTTGTGCGACAGGCAGTTGCAGAGTTTTCCCGCATTATGAAATCAAATGGGAGATTTGTCTTGGATATTCCCAATATTGGAAGTCCTGAATTCGAAATAACAAAACTGATAGAAGAGTATCTGGGCAGGCAGGATCAATTTGATCTATCGGCAGAAGAATTTGAAACCATTCTTGACGCTCACTTTACAATCGACAAAAAGGAAATAGTGGGGCCGATGATACAGTATTTTTTGATCAGAAAGTGATGAAGTTTCAAAGCAGGAACGGAGGAATCTATGATGGAACCAATAAAGGAAGAACACGGAAACAGTTTGCGGGAGGCCATCAGGGACAGGAGGCGGATCGTGGTGAAGATCGGTTCCTCCTCTTTGCAGCATGGGCAGACGGGGGATCTGGACTATATTCGGCTGGAAAAGCTGGTGCGGGAGCTGTGCGATATTCGCAACCAGGGCAAAGACGTGATCCTGGTCACGTCTGGAGCCATCGCCGCAGGCAGAAAAGCGGTGGGGATCCGGGAGATCCGGGAAGAGGATAAAGGGCAGCAGATGGCGGTGAAACAGGCTTGTGCCGCCGTGGGACAGGCCCGGCTGATGATGATCTATCAGAAACTTTTTGCGGAATACAATCAGGTGGCGGCGCAGATACTGATGACGAAGAACACCATCGTGGACGATCTGAACCGTTATAACGCCCACAATACCTTTGCCCAGTTGTTGCAGATGGGGGTTATTCCCATTGTCAATGAAAACGACACGGTGGCCACCTACGAGATCGAGATCGGGGACAACGATACCCTGTCCGCCATAGTAGCGGCGCTGGTGGAGGCGGATCTGCTGATTCTGCTCTCCGATATAGACGGGCTGTACACGGACGATCCCCGGCGCAATCCCCAGGCGGCATTTATTCCTCAGGTAGACGAGCTGACGGAGGAACTGCTGGCCATGGGCAAGGGCAGCACGGGCAGCAATGTGGGAACCGGCGGCATGAACACCAAGCTGCAGGCGGCCCGGATCGCCACCTGTTCGGGAGCAGATATGGTGATCGCCAACAGCAGGGATATCGGCATACTGCACAGGATACTGGACGGCAGGGAGGAGGGCACGCTGTTTGTGGCCCACAGGGACGAGACATTTGATCTGCCGGATTTTGTCAGCCACCTGCACAGACAGTAAGTTTCGGCTTTCGTGGCGGGGACGGGGCGGAAGGGTTAATTAGAGCGGCATATGCCGCGGAAAGAGTAATCTATGGACAAACAGACTATGGAACAGAAGATCGCCAGGATCAACGAACTGTATCACAAATCGCAGGGGGAAGGGGGGCTGACCCCGGAGGAAAAAGAAGAGCAGGCGGCGCTGCGGCAGGAGTATGTGGCCAGCGTGCGGGCCAATCTCCGGGGACAATTGGACAGCATTACCATCCAGAGGGAGGATGGTACAATGGAAAATCTGGGAGAAAAATATGGGCACAGGAAATCCCAATCCTGATGAGCACAGCATCAGGCATCACCGTGGAAACCTGGGATGTGTGGACGATTGAAAATATCCTGGACATAAGTTGACGGTGAGTACAGTGACAGAGGCGATGTGGAAGATAATATGGGGATGGAGAACAGAGACGAAAAGGCAGTGTCAGCAGAAAACTTTCAGATGGAAAAAAAGTGTATCCGCCGGGAAATGCTGGCGATCCGGGACGCCCTGACAGAGGAGGAACGGCGGCGCGGCTGTTGCCTGGTCACGGAACGGCTGCTGGGGCATCAGTGGTTTTACCGGTGCGAAAGCCTGCTGTGCTATGTGAGCTACGGCAGCGAACTGCGTACCCAGGAGCTGTTATACGAGGCGTTGCGGCTGGGCAAAGCAGTGTATGTGCCCAAAGTGCTGGCAGATCGCAGGATGGATTTTTTTCGTATCTACAGCCTGGAGGAATTGGAGCCCGGATTTCACGGTATTCCCGAACCGTCGGGGGGAAGTGAAATCTTTGGCGGAGCCGACAGGGCATTGATGCTGATGCCGGGAGTGGCCTATGACCTGTATGGCAACCGTCTGGGCTACGGCGGGGGGTATTATGACCGCTATCTGGCGGCGCATCCTCAGTTCAGAACCTGCTCCATCGCCATCGGTTACAACTGCCAGCGGACGCGGCGGCAGCTGCCGGTGGAGGACACGGACTGCAGGCCCTATCAGGTGATTCTGGTGTGAATGCCATGACGGCTCGCTCTGTTGTCCGCATCCCATTTCGCCGGACAGGATATTACATTGCCAATATTTTTGTCGTGAAGGAAGCGATATAACCGCAGGGACCTGCCGATAACAGTTATTTTAGAATGGAGAGGTAAATATGAATCTGACAGAGATGGGAAAAAGGGCCACAGCCGTCAAATATCGTCTGCAGGCTTTGACGACGGAAGAGAAAAACCGGGCGTTGGAACACGCGGCCCGGATGCTGCGGGAACACGCATCGGAGATTCTGACAGCTAACGCCCGGGATCTGCAGCAGGGCCGGGACAACGGGATGCATTCGGGACTGCTGGATCGGCTGCTGCTGGACAGCGGCCGGATCGACGCCATGGCCCAGGGGCTGGAGCAGGTGGCGGCGCTGCCGGATCCGGTGGGTGAACTGCTGGAGAGCTTTGAGCGGCCCAATGGGCTGCGAATCGAGAAATGCAGGGTCCCGCTGGGCGTGATCGGCATTATCTATGAGTCCAGGCCCAATGTGACCGCCGATGCCTTCGCCCTTTGCTTTAAGGCGGGCAATGCCGTGATCTTAAAGGGGGGGAGCGACGCGCTGGCCTCTAACCGGGCCATCGCCCAGGTGCTGCGTCAGGCGCTGGAGGACTGCGGCATAGACGGCGACGCCATACAACTGATCACGGATACGGATCGGGCGGTGACCATGCAGTTCATGCGCTTAAAGGAGTATGTGGACGTGCTGATCCCCAGGGGAGGCGCGGGTCTGATACGGGCGGTGGTGGAAAACAGTACGGTTCCGGTGATTGAGACCGGGACGGGGAACTGTCATATTTATGTGGATAAAGACGCGGATATCGATATGGCCATTCCCATCATCATCAACGCCAAGACCCAGCGCATAGGAGTCTGCAACGCCTGCGAATCTTTGGTGATCCACGAGGCGGTGCGGGAGGCTTTGCTGCCCCGGCTGCAAAAGGCGTTGGCGGAAAAGCAGGTGGAAGTCCGGGGAGACGAGAGGGTTTGCGCCGCCATGGAAGGCGCTGTTCCCGCCGCGGAGGAAGACTACGGCAGGGAATATCTGGACTATATCATCTCTATGAAGACCGTGGATAGCTTAGAGGAAGCCATAGACCATATCAATCGCTACAGCACCCACCACTCTGAGAGCATCATCACCGCCGATCCTGCGGCGGCGGAGCGCTTTTTAAACGGAGTGGACGCGGCCTGCGTCTATGTGAACGCCTCCACCCGGTTTACAGACGGCTTTGAGTTCGGCTTTGGGGCGGAGATCGGCATCAGCACCCAGAAACTCCACGCAAGGGGCCCCATGGGGCTGCGGGAACTGACCAGCTACAAGTACCGGATTACCGGGAAAGGCCAGATCAGAGGGTAACGTGCGCCGGTATAGACAGGTTATAACTTAACGTGCATAAATTTATCTGGCGTGAAACAGTCCTATTGTGTTATGATATACGCATAAACATAAAGAGGACGCTCACAGCGCAGGGCTGTGGGGCGGGGAGACGAAAGGAGAAAGTATTATGCCTGTAAACTTAAGTATTGTGATTCCCATCGTAGTAGTGGCTCTGGTCATCGTAATCATCTTTCTGACCGGCTATGTCAAGGCCTCGCCGGATACCGCGCTTATCATTTCCGGTATGCGAAAAAAGCCCAAGGTACTGATCGGAAAAGCGGGGGTCAAGATCCCTTTTCTGGAGAGAAAGGATGAGCTGAATCTACAGTTGATTCCCATTGACGTCAAGACTTCCACGGCGGTTCCCACAGCGGACTATATCAATATCCGCGTGGACGCCACTGTCAACGTGAAGATCAGCGACAATGAGGACAGGCTGAAACTGGCCGCCCAGAACTTCCTGAACAAGAAACCGGACTATATCGGCGGTGTGGCCAGAGAGGTGCTGGAAGGCAATGTCCGTGAGATCGTGGGCAAGATGGCGCTGGAGGAGATGGTCAGCGACCGCCAGAAGTTCGCGGTGCTGGTCAAGGAGAACGCCGAGCCCGACCTGGCTGCCATGGGTCTGGACATCATCAGTTTTAATGTGCAGAACTTCGTGGACAACAACAGCGTGATCGAGAATCTGGGTGTGGACAATATCGTAAAGATCCAGAAAAACGCCGCTATTTCCAGGGCGGAGAGCGAAAAGGAGATCGCCAAGGCCCAGGCCAACGCCAAGCGGGAGGCCAACGAGGCGGAGGTGAACGCGGAATCCGAGATCGCCATCAAGCAGAACGAGCTGGCCATCAAGAAGGCCGAACTGAAAAAGGAATCCGACGTCAAGAAGGCGGAGGCGGACGCGGCCTACAAGATCCAGGAGGAGGAACAGCGTAAGACGGTGGAGATCACCACGGCCAACGCCAATATCGCCAAGCAGGAAAAAGAGATCCTGCTGAAACAGAAGGAAGTGGAAATCACCGAGCAGACGCTGGAGGCGCAGGTCAAGAAAAAGGCCGAGGCCGACAGATTTGCCAAGCAGCAACAGGCGGACGCCCAACTGTATGAGCGCCAGAGAGAGGCGGAAGCCCGCAAGTTCGAGACGGAGAAAGAGGCGGAGGCCATGAAGGCCCAGGCCGAGGCTCAGAAATACAAGATGGAGCAGGAGGCCGAAGGTATTCGTACCAAAGGTATCGCGGAGGCGGAGGCCATCAAGGCGAAGGCCGTAGCCGAGGCGGAAGGTATCGAGAAAAAGGCGGAGGCCATGGCCAAGATGGGCGAGGCCGCGGTGCTGGAGATGTACTTCAACGCCCTGCCTGAAGTGGTGCGAAACGCCGCCGCTCCTCTGGAGAAAGTGGATCGGATCACGATGTACGGCGACGGCAACAACGCCAAGCTGACCAGGGACATCATCAATACCGTGAATCAGGTCACGGACGGCCTCAAGGACTCCACCGGCGTGGATCTGAGTGCCGTACTGTCCGGGTTCCTGGCGGGCAAGGTGGCCAGCGACAAGACTCCCGTACAGGTAAATCTGGTAAGCGGAGAGGATAAGAAATAAGCTGTTAAAGCAAAGTGGAACAAGGCGCTGCCCTGACAGGGGTGGCGCCCTTGTGCGATTTTTTTGCAACAAAAATATTTTGTTCAAAGAATTGGTTCAAAGTAAGGAGGAATGACCGTGAAAGATGTAATAGAGCGTTTTCTGCGCTATGTGCAGATTGATACCTGTTCGGACGAGGGGAGCGGCGCCCACCCCAGCACGGCGAAACAGCATGACCTGGCCGAGCTGCTGGCCCGGGAGCTGGAGGAGATGGGAGCGGCCCAGGTTACCTATGACAGGGAGCACTGCTATGTGTATGCCACCGTCCCCGCCAGCAGCGGCTGCGAGGACAGGCCCACGGTGGGTTTCATCGCCCATATGGACACCTCCCCGGCCATGAGCGGCGCGGGGGTAAAGCCCCGTATCGTAAAGGACTATGACGGACAGGATATCGTATTGAACCCGGAGCGGGGCATCGTGCTGCGGACGGCGGATTTCCCGGATATCCGCAAATATCAGGGACAGGATCTCATCGTCACCGACGGCACCACTCTGTTGGGAGCGGACGACAAGGCGGGTGTGGCGGAGATCATGGCCATGGCGGAATATTTTCTTACCCATCCCGACGAACCCCACGGCAGAATCCGCATCGGTTTTACGCCGGATGAGGAAATCGGGGAGGGGCCGGACTTTTTTGATGTGGCTCTGTTTGGGGCGCAGGCCGCCTATACCGTGGACGGAGGCGCCCTGGGGGAGCTGGAGTATGAGAATTTCAATGCCGCCGGGGCAAAACTCCGTATACAGGGCTGCAGCGTGCATCCGGGTTCCGCGAAAGGCAAGATGAAGAACGCGATCCTGATCGCCCAGGAGTTCCAGAGTATGCTGCCTGTCTTTGAGAATCCCATGTATACGGAGGGTTATGAGGGATTTTACCATCTGGACAGCCTGCAGGGCAATGTGGAGTCGGCCCAGGCGGACTATATCATACGGGATCACGACAGGACGCTGTTTGAGAAGAAAAAAGAGTACTTTATGGGCGTGGCGGCCTTTTTGAACGATAAGTATGGGGCGGGCACTGTGACAGTGGATATGAAGGACTCCTATTACAATATGCGTGAGATCATGGAAAACCATATGGATCTGATCAATAAGGCGGTTGAGGCCATGGAAGAGCAGGGTGTCCAGCCCATCATCGCCCCGATCCGGGGCGGAACCGACGGCGGCAGACTGTCTTTCATGGGACTGCCCTGCCCCAATATCTGCACCGGCGGCGAAAACTGCCACGGAAAGTTTGAATATGCCTGTGTGCAGTCCATGGAAAAGGTGGTAGAACTTCTGACAGGGCTGGCTAAGAAGTTTATATAGGCTCCGAATCGGGTGACTACATTGGTCAATAACGGTGACCGATGCAGTCAACCGGATGCCGGTCTGATATTTTGTCTGAACGGTCGGATATCGTTTATCCGCCCTGGGGGGACGCCGGGAATATGCGGAACAAAAGGAGATAACAAATTGAGTAAAGGTAAATTTTTAAATATCATTTTTTTGATTGTTGAGGTTATTGCATTTATTCGATTAACAATAGAGGTATTTGGAGATATGAATCCTGATGTTCTTACAATTTCCGCAGTTATTTTTGGAATAGGGCTGGCAGGAAACTGTATATTTACGATTGTTGGGGCTATTCGTGAAATGAAAAAGAAATAGATAGTATACATCCCTTAACTGTGGAGGAGGGGGCGTGAAAAGGAAAGTAAGAAAGTACATTTGCTCAGCAATACTTATTTTGCTCATTATATGGATCGTCTGGGGCAATGTGACCGTCGGCGTCACACATTATACCGTTGCGAGCCCCAGACTGCCCGCCGCTCTGGATCATTTTAAAATAGCCATAATATCGGATCTGCACAATGCCCGGTTTGGTCAGGACAACCGGAGCTTGATCGCTCTTATTGAGAGGGAGGCCCCGGATATGATCGCCATAACCGGAGATCTGATAGATTCCGGCAAAACGGATATTGAAACAGCGGAAAAACTTGTACAAAGGCTTGTGGAAATCGCCCCCTGCTACTATGTGACAGGGAACCATGAGGCATGGATCGGTGAACGGTATCAGGAGCTGGAGGGAAAACTGCTGGATGCGGGGGCGGTCATTCTCCGTGACAGGGCAGAACTGTTGACGAAAAATAACGGGACGGTACAGATCATCGGTTTAGATGATTCTGACTTTCCAGATGGAGGTCCAGCCTTTCAGGACAGTATACGGAATGCCCGGTCCGGCGCTGGGGATCCGGCGGCGGATTACTGCATACTGCTGGCCCACAGACCCGAAAATTTCAGCGCCTATGTGGCCGGGGATATCGACCTGGTACTGAGCGGCCACGCCCACGGCGGACAGTTTCGCCTGCCTTTTATCGGGGGATTGATAGCGCCTGGCCAGGGCCTTTTCCCAAAGTATGACGCGGGGGAATATACGGAGGGAAACACGACGATGATCGTGGGCCGGGGGATCGGCAACAGCGTTGTCCCCGTCCGGTTCAACAACAGGCCGGAAATAGTTATTGTGGAACTGATTTCTGAATAGTTACGAGAAGAGAGCGGATCAAAGAGAGTATGGAAAGAAACATTAATGTTATCAAAGATGTGAATGGGAACCAAATTGTAGTAATAAATGATATACGATTTAAAGGCAGACAGAATATTGATTGGGACGAGGTTGAGCAATATTTAAAGCAATATGTTGGAGAGTTTGTAGAAATTGCTGAAAGTAAAGAAATCATATACATAGGCAGTGATCTTCCAGATGAATACACAGGTTCCAATTATACGGCAAAGTTGAAAGGCGCTCTTGCAAAGGCAAAAGCAAATGCAACACAGGGAATACCCGAAATAATAGAAATTGCAGAAAATAAGCGATTTCGGGAGAACCTGGCGAAAAAACATGATAAAAATGCCAAGTTTGGATGGTATCGGTATGATTCTCGCTTTGCCCTTCCGATTTTTGATGACGATGGTGAAATTTTGCGTTATAATGTGTTCCATGTGGAACTTGTTATAAGACATGCGGAGGATAAGAAACTGTATTTGTATGACATCATAAACATAAAAAAAGAAACGAGTACCCCGCTTGAGCAATAAAGCTGTGCGGTTAAAAACTCATTTCTTTTCTTAATTGTACGATAGGTAAGGGAGAAAGTCAAGAGAAATGTATCAGGAAATTGATTCAGGTATAGGGGATTTTGGTAGAAAGGATTTAGATAGAGGAGATTTAGATAGAAAGGATATATGTTCAGATCTCCCCACAGAAGAACCGGCTCGCCAGTATTACTTCATTGAGAGATGCCGGGAGTGGGTAAAAGATTTTGAACAGAAAAAGAGGCGCTTGCCCAGGGCCTGCGTGACTACCTTCGGCTGTCAGATGAACGCCCGGGACTCGGAGAAACTGGCGGGGATCCTGTGCCAGGCGGGGTATCAGATGACGGAGAGCGAGGACGCGGATTTTGTGATCTATAATACCTGTACGGTTCGGGACAATGCCAACCAGAGAGTCTACGGTCGTCTGGGGGAGCTGAAGAGCCGCAAAAAGCAGAATCCGGACATGAAGATCGCCCTCTGCGGCTGTATGATGCAGGAGGCGGCGGTGATTGAAAAGCTGCGTTCCAGTTACCGCTTTGTGGATCTGGTGTTTGGCACCCACAATATCTTTAAGTTTGCGGAGCTGCTCTACAGATGTATCAGCGAGGAGCATGCGGAGCGGGGCATGATCGTGGATATCTGGGAGGACACGGACAAGATTGTGGAGGATCTTCCCGTGGAGCGCAAGTATCCCTTCAAGTCCGGTATCAACATCATGTTTGGCTGCAACAACTTTTGCAGTTACTGTATCGTGCCCTATGTGCGGGGCAGGGAGCGCAGCCGGGAGCCGGAGGAGATATTGCGGGAGATACGGCAACTGGTGGCGGAGGGCGTGGTGGAGGTCATGCTGCTTGGACAGAATGTGAACTCCTACGGAAAGAATCTGAAGACGCCCATGACTTTTGCCGGGCTCCTGCGGGAGGTGGAACAGATCGAAGGGCTGGAGCGCATTCGCTTTATGACTTCCCATCCCAAGGATCTGTCGGACGAGCTGATAGAAGTCATGAAGGGATCCCAAAAGATCTGCCGACATCTGCATCTGCCGCTGCAGTCCGGTTCCACCCGGATCTTGCAGCAGATGAACCGCCGGTATACTAAAGAGCAATATCTGGCCCTGGCGGAAAAAATACGCAGGGAGATCCCGGATATCGCCATCACCACGGATATCATCGTGGGATTCCCTGGGGAGACGATGGAGGACGTGGAAGAGACCATAGACGTGATCCGCCGGGTAAAATATGACAATGCCTTTACCTTTATCTATTCCAGGCGCACCGGAACGCCTGCCGCCGCCATGGAGAACCAGGTGCCGCCTGGGCAGGTCAGGGAGGGCTTTGACCGGGTGCTGAAAGTCGTGCAGGATACCGCCAGAGAACAGGTGGCCCGGTACCGGGGGCAACAGGCGTGGATCCTGGTGGAGGAAGTGAACGCCCAGGATGAAGGGCTGCTCACCGGGCGCATGTCCAACAATACGCTGGTGCATTTTCCCGGGCCGCCGGAGCTGGTGGGCCGGATCGTGACGGTGTCGCTGGATGAATGCCAGGGATTTTATTATATGGGGCATCTGGTTTCACAATGAATGTTTAGGAAGAAGTAGACGGTACTGCGGATATGATCGGCAGTATACGGGGAAAGAGGGAAAAATGGATAAGCTCAAACCAAAGTTATTTTCTGTGATGAAGACCTATACGAAAGAGCAGTTTATCAAGGATGTGGTGGCGGGCATCATCGTGGCCATCATAGCGCTGCCCCTGTCCATCGCTCTGGCGCTGGCCTCCGGCGTCACGCCGGAAAAGGGAATCTATACCGCCATAACGGCGGGATTTGTGATCTCCTTTCTGGGCGGCAGCCGGGTGCAGATCGCGGGGCCTACGGCGGCCTTTGCCACCATAGTGGCGGGCATCGTGGCGAAAAACGGTATGGACGGGCTGATCATGGCCACCGTCATGGCGGGGATCATTCTGATCCTGATGGGCGTGCTGCGGCTGGGCAACCTGATTAAGTTTATTCCTTATACCATCACCACCGGTTTTACGGCGGGTATCGCCGTGACGATCTTTGTGGGGCAGATCAAGGATTTTCTGGGGCTGACTGTGGTCACGGAAGAGCCTTTGATCGAGACCATGGAAAAACTCAAGGCCGTGTTCACGTTTATCGGTACCGTCAACTGGCAGGCGGTTCTCGTGGGCGTGGTGTGTATGGCGATCCTCATAGGCTGGCCTTTTCTGCCGGGGATCTGCAAGAGGATTCCCCCCTCTCTGATTGCGGTGCTGGTGAGCATTGCCATGGTAAAAGGGATCGGTATGAAAGTGTTCACCATCGGGGATCTGTACGAGATCTCCAACAAGCTGCCTGCGGTTTCACTGCCCGCCTTTGACTTTAAGACTGTGCAGAATGTGCTGCCGGACGCTTTTACCATAGCGATCCTGGCCGCCATAGAATCCCTGCTGTCCTGTGTGGTGGCGGACGGGATGATAGGCAGCAAGCATCGCTCCAACATGGAGTTGATTGCCCAGGGGGCGGGCAATATTACCTCCGCCCTTTTCGGCGGGATCCCGGCTACCGGGGCCATCGCCCGCACCGCCGCCAATGTGAAAAACGGGGGGCGTACCCCCATTGCGGGCATGGTACACGCCGTGACGCTGCTGTTGATCCTGGTGGTGCTGATGCCCTACGCGGCGCTGATCCCCATGCCTGCCATCGCCGCCATCCTGTTCATGGTGGCTTATAATATGTCCGAGTGGCGCAAGTTCGTCTACCTGTGCAGGACGGCACCCAAGAGCGATATCATCGTGCTGGTGCTGACCTTTGTGCTGACCGTGGTGTTCGATCTGGTGGTGGCCATCGGAGTCGGTATCGTGCTGGCCGCCATCCTGTTTATGAAACGGATGAGCGAAGTGACGGAGGTGGAGGGCTGGACTTACATAGACGAGGATGCGGAGAGCGACAAGGACAGCATAGAGCTGCGCCATGTGCCCAGCCACACGCTGGTCTATGAGATGAGCGGCCCGCTGTTCTTTGGCGCGGCGGATAAGATACTGCACATCCGTACAGACAAAGAGGTTTCCGTGCTGATCCTGCGGATGCGCAGCGTCAGCGCCATCGACGCCACCGCCATGCACAATTTGGAGACGCTGGCGTCCACCTGTGAAAAGAAACAGATTCAGCTGATCCTGTCCCATGTGAACGAACAGCCTCTGCGGGTCATGCGGAAAGCGAAGTTTGTGGAGCGGGTAGGGGAGCGGTATTTCTGCAAACATATTGATGACGCGCTGGCTTTGGCGGAAGAGCTGAATAAATACGCGTGATTTAGAAACTATCGAGGGAAGATATCATGACAAAACAGCAGTTTAAAGAATATTGCGCGGGGCGCTATATTATACTGGACGGAGCCACCGGCTCCAATCTATTCAAAAAGGGTATGCCATCCGGAGTGTGCCCGGAGCAGTGGATATTGGAACATCCTCAGGCGCTGGTGGAATTGCAAAGGGACTATGTGGCGGCGGGCACCAACATTTTATATGCTCCCACATTTACCGCAAACCGCATCAAACTGGAGGAATATGGTCTGGCGGCCCGGCAGGAGGAGATGATATGCGGGCTGGTGGCCCTGTCGAAACAGGCCGCCGGAAGAGGCGTTGACAGCGGGCAGACTGTGGGAGGAGACAGGGAGCTTACTGTTGCGGGAGAGAATGCGAAGGAGCGGCCGACTGTCCTGGTAGCGGGGGATCTGACCATGACGGGACAGCAGCTGCGGCCCCTGGGCACGATGGAGCTGGAGACCCTGATCGATGTCTATAAAGAACAGATCCGTTTCCTGGAGAGCGCCGGGGTGGATCTGCTGGTGGTGGAGACCATGATGAGCCTGGGGGAGACCCGGGCGGCGCTGATCGCGGCCCGGGAGACCACGGAGTTGCCGGTGATGGTGACCATGACCTTTGAGGCGGACGGACGGACCCTGTACGGCACGGACGCGGAGACGGCAGCTATCGTGCTGGAGAGCCTGGGAGCGGACGCCATAGGTGTGAACTGTTCCACGGGTCCGGCAAAGATGAAGGGGATTGTGGAGGCCATGGCCCGGGTCAGCAGTCTGCCTCTGATCGCCAAGCCCAATGCGGGGCTGCCTGCGGTGGACGAACAGGGACAGACGGTCTACGATATGGACAGCGCCACTTTTGCGGCGGAGATGGAAGAGCTGATCGAGGCGGGAGCCGTGATCCTGGGGGGATGCTGCGGCACGGATCCTTCTTATATCGCGGGACTGAAACGCCTGACACAGGTGAAAAGGCCCGGGGAGCGGCAAAGGCGTTCTGAGGGTGTCCGCTATCTGACGAGCGAGCGCAGGACGCTGGCTTTTGGTTTGGACGATCCCTTTATGATCATCGGGGAGAGAATCAATCCCACCGGCAAGAAAAAGCTGCAGGAGCAGTTACGGAACAGCAATATGGATTTGGTGCTGCAATACGCTCAGGAGCAGGACGAATGCGGAGCGTCGGTGCTGGATGTGAACATGGGCATGAGCGGCATCGACGAAAAGGCCATGATGTTGCGGGTGCTGGAGGAGGTACAGGGAGTGACGGATCTGCCCCTGTCCCTGGATTCCAGCCATGTGGAGGTGTTGGAGGCGGCGCTCCGCCATTATCCCGGAAGGGCGCTGGTCAATTCCGTGTCCTATGAGAAGGAGAAGTTTGAAAAGTTGCTGCCCATCGTGCAAAAATATGGGGCTATGTTCATTTTGCTGCCCCTGTCGGACAAGGGTCTGCCTGAAGACCTGGAGGAGAAAAAGCAGATCATAGACCGCATCGTGACCCGGGCGCTGGAACTGGGTATGCGCCGGGAAGACATCATAGTGGACGGTCTGGTGACCACCATCGGGGCGAACAGACAGGCGGCTCTGGAAACATTGGAGACGATACGTTACTGCAAGGCCCAGGGACTGGCTACGGTCTGCGGGCTGTCCAATATCTCTTTCGGTATGCCTGCCAGACCCTATGTGAACACTGCCTTTTTGACGCTGGCAATCTATGAAGGACTGACCATGGCCATTGCCAATCCATCCCAGGAAATGCTGGTATGCGGAGCTTTGGCTACGGATATGTTGACGGTTACAAAGGATGCTGATCTGCGGTATATTGAGTATGCCGCGCAGATACAGCCAGTGACGGCCACCGCTGCCGGGCCGGGCGGTTCCGGCGCGGCGGACGCAACGGCAGGTATTGGCCAGAGCAATCCGGGAGCAGTGTCAGGTGTAAATCAGGGAAAGCTCGGAGCAATGTCGGGTGTGGGTCAGGGTAATCCTAGGACAACATCAGGCGCAGGCCAAAGCAGCGGGAGTGCCGGAGCGCCGCAGACATATTCCCAGAAGATCACGGACGCCGTGCTGAAAGGCAACCGGAACGGAATCGCGGCCATGACAAGGGAAGCGGTGGCGGCGGGAGAGGACCCCGGCACATTGCTTAACGACAGTCTGTTGCCCGCCATCAACAAGGTGGGGGATCTGTTTGAGAAAAAGAAATATTTTCTCCCTCAGCTGATTGCCAGCGCCGAGGCCATGAAGAACGCTATCGAGGTGTTGGAGCCATATTTGCTGAAAGAGCAGGACGGGGATTCCATGCCGGTGGTAGTTATCGCTACCGTGGAGGGGGATATCCATGATATCGGCAAGAATCTGGTGGCGCTGATGCTCAAAAACTACGGTTTCAAAGTGATCGACTTAGGCAAGGACGTGCCGGGGGAAACCATCATACAGGCGGCGAAGGAGCATCATGCGGATATCATCGCCCTGTCCGCGCTGATGACCACTACGATGCAGCGGATGCGGGAAGTGATAGCCCTGGCCCGGCAGGAAGGCTTGACGGCCAGGATCATGATCGGCGGGGCTGTAATCACCCAGGAGTACGCGGACGAGATCCATGCTGACGGATATTCCAGGGACGCGGCGGAGGCAGTGAAACTGGCCCGGAGATTGCTGGGCATGATGAACACGGAAGATCAAAAGGAAGTTAGTTCGTAAAGAAAATGCAGGCCTTATTGGCTATAAATTATTATAACGGAGGGTAAATACATGTCGAATCGCAAGGATAATTCAGAAAAAAATAATTCTGTGAAACAGACAGAAGAACTGCAGGCTACTGGATGGGACGCCATCCATGAAGAATGCGAGAGGGTCTATCCCGGGAGGCTGCGGGAACATTACGGTACTCTGCTCAAATGGCGGCTTGGCGGCAAGGATCCTCTGGACGGCATAGACCTGTATGACGGCGGGGACTATTGGCATTTTGTGACCTATGGGATGTCGGAGCTGTACGAGAAGGAAAGCGACGATCCGGAGTTCAGCGGTTTTGGAATGGAGTTTACCTTCCGGCTTAAAAAAGACGATTATGAGGATGAAAACGGAGAATTGCTGTGTATCTGCGGGATCCTGCAGAGCCTGGCCAGACTCACCTATACACAGGGGGAGTTCTTTTCACCGTGGGAATACGTATATACCGGTCAGACGCAGGGCATAGACGTCCAGACCAAGTCGAATATTACGGGCTTTATCACCGTGCCGGACAGCAAATTCCAGACGCTGAACACGCCAAACGGAAAAGTGGAGTTCGTGGAATTTATCGGCGTGACCGATAGGGAGTTGTTGGCGATTCAGCATGGGGAGACAACGGTGAGAGAGCTGTTTGCCAGGTTAGGCAGCGAAGTGACAGATTATCACAGGGATTCTCTTTTTTAGAGGACTGTAGTAACATATAAAAGCATTATATGGCATCTGGCGTAGCGAGGGTTATACAAAGATCATATGGCAAGGGAAATAATATTGTGTTATACTTAGATAAAAGAACATAACTTTATAGGCCAGGGGAGGAGCATTGATAGAGGAGCATTGATATAAGAGAAAAAGTATACAGGAACAAATAATTAAGTGTACTATGGGGAAAGAATGACAAAATTTTAAGTCCTGCTGAGAGCTATGGAAGGTAATAAGGGCAAATTTTGTGTAAAAGAAAATTGCGTAAAAACAATTAGATGAAAAAGGGGAAAACAAGATGAGAAACAATAACAGAATATTCATAGACCGTGACCGAGCTTTCGATATTAACGCCATAAACGAACTCCTCACCCAGGGAAAAGCCATCCTGACTGAGGCCATCAGTATCAGCCAAAAGATGGAAATTTCCATCGCCGCCATCGCCTCCATCTACAACGGTATCGACGCAGAATACAAAGTAGGCGCGCTGGGCTCCGACATCGACGCCCTGTCCGGCAAACTGCGGAACGACATCTATCAAGATACCATCACCCGCATGGACACCATCCTGAACAAACTCATGAATGACATCCCCTCCTACGACACCGCCCTGGCTCAAAGCATGGACGCCATAGAAGAAACCCTGCACTCCGTGAAAGGAAGGATCGGCGAACTCCGCAGCCTCTTGGACACAGGAGATATAGACCTAAGCTACCCGCAATTCAGCCAGAGACTACAGGAACTGAAAGCAGGCTGGGACATGACCACCGAAGACCTCTCCGAACTCCTCACCGGCATCGAGAACGACATGCTGGGCCTATCCGCCGCAGCCGCCCAATACAGCAAAGACCCCGTCAACCTCTCCACCGGCAACTTCGTCTACGACCACGAAGACCTCAGGATAAACGGCGAGATCCCCCTCTCCTTCCACCGCTACTACAACGCCAAGAGCCGCGGAAAAGGCACCCTGGGCAGATGCTTTGTCCACAACTACGAGATCCGCCTGGAAGAAGACCCGGAAAAAGGCAAAGCCACCGTCACCATGGGAGACGGCCAGAAAAAGACCTTCCGCAGGACCCCGGACGGAACCTACCAAAGCCTCCACTCCGCCCTGGAGACCCTCACAAAACAAGGGGACAACTATGCCCTGACAAACCTCGCGGGGGAAAGCATCCTCTTTAACGAAACAGGCCACATGACCCGCCAGCAAAACCGGAACAACAGAGGCACCACCTTCACCTACGACCAGACCGGCAGACTACAGAAAGCCCAGACCGACAACCACACCTCCCTGACCTACACCTACGACCAAACCGGCCAACTCACCAACGTGACCGACCACACCGGAAGATCCGTGCAGCTCACCTACGAAAAAGGAAAACTCGCCACCGTCCAAACCCCCCAGGGAGCCACCTACGCCTACCGCTACGCCAAAAACGGCCGCATAGAACAGACCATCAACCCCCGTGGCCAAACATCCGTCCAAAACACCTACGACGAGAAACGCCGCGTCACCCGCCAACAATTCCCCGACGGCGGCCACATGGACTACGCCTACGACGACGCCAGACGCCAAGTCACCCTGACCGAACGCAACGGCAGTAAGATCACCTACCTCCACGACAGCCGCTACCGCACCACCGACATCCTCTACCAAGACGGCACCAAAGAACACTTCGCCTACAACGAAAAAAACCAGAAAACCCTCCACACAGACCGAAACGGCAACACCACCCGCATGTCCTACGACAACCGCGGCAACCTCACCCAGCTCATCAACCCCCTGGGAGAAAAAACCAGCCTGACCTACAATGCCGACAACCAGCTTACCACCCTCAAGATAAACGGAAAAGAAAAACTCCGCAACACCTACGACAAAAAAGGAAACCTCCTCACCGCCACAGCCGCGGACGGAACCGGAACCCACATCACCTACGACGGACAGGGAAGACCCATCCGCATACAAAACCCCGACAACACCGCCACAGACATAACCTACGACCACAGAGGAAACATAACCCACATCCAAGACGCCGGAGGCGCCGACATAACCTACCAATATGACGACCTGAACCGCGCCATCCGCACCCTCGACGCCAACGGCAACGCCACCGCCTACGAATACGACCACGCCGACAAAATCACCAGAGTGACAAACCCCCTTGGCGCGCACAGAGACTACACCTACAATGAAAGCGGAAAAGTGACCCGCGTCACAGACTACGACGGCCACACAATACAGGCCGCATACAACCCCATTGGCAGGATCAGCGCCATCACCGACAAAGAAGGCAACACCACACAATACACCTACGACAACATGTGGAACACCAGCCGCGTCCTCCAGCCCGACGGCGGAACCATAGATTACACCTACGACACAGACAACCGCCTGAGCGAAAAACACCTGCCCGACGGCGCCACCATCCACTATACCTACGACCCCAACGGCAACCCCACCGCCATCACCGACCCCGAAGGAAACCGCACAACCTACACCTACGACGCCCTGAACCGTCTCATCCAGGAGACAGACCCCACAGGAGCGCAGACCCGCTATGCCTACGACCAGGAGGGCAACCTGACCAGCGTGACCGACGCCCTGGGCAACCAGACCACCTACACCTACGACGCCCTGAACCGCTGCGTCTCCCAGACCGACCCCATGGGAAACACCACCGCCTACGCCTACGACCCCATGGGAAACATAGTGGACATACGCTACCCCAACGGCAGCGAAGAAAAACGCGCCTACAAAAACGGAAAACTACAACAACTCACAAAACCCGACGGCGCCACCATCCGCTACACCTACGACCCCAACGGCAACTGCACCTCCATGGAAAACGCCACGGGAGAAAAACTGACCGCCACCTACGACGCCCTGAACCGCAGGACCACCGTCACCAACCCCGACGGCGGAACCCTCCGCTACGAATACGACCCCCTGGGCAACCTCACAGCCATGACCGACCCAAACGGCCGCCGCACAGACTATACCTACACCCCCAACGGCAACCTCGCCGCCGTGACCGACGCCCTGGGAAACCAGACCCGCTACACCTACGACCCCATGGGCCGCCTCACAAAAGTGGAGCGGATCGGAGAAGTACAGGAGACCGCAGAAACCCAGACCCAGACCACCACATACCAACGCAACACACAAGGACTCGTCACAGCCATAACCGACCCCCTGGGCGCAACAGAGACCTTCTCCTACGACAAAAACGGAAGACTGACAGACAAATACGACAAAGACGGATTCCACACCGCCTACACCCACGACAGCCGCGGCCTGCTCACCAACATACTCTACGCGGACGGAAACGACGTAGCCTACACCTACGACCCCCTCCGCAGACTCAAAGAAACCCGCGAAAACAACAACATAACCCACATCCTCACAGACGCCCTTGGCAGAGTGACCTCCGTGACAGACCCCGCCGGAAACACCGTCGCCTATGAATGGGGCAACATGAACGAAAAACTGCGCCTCACCTACCCCGACGGCCAGGAGACCACCTACACCTACAACGAAAAAGGCCAGCTCACCACACTGACCGCCCCCGGCGGCGCCATAACCTACGCCTACGACCCCCTGGGCCGCCTCATGGAAAAGACATTCCCCAACGGCATCACGACCCAATACACCTACAACAAAGCCGGAATGTTTGAAACCATCCGCCATACAGGGAACGGTTTCCAGGAACAATACACCTACAAATACGACCTCTCGGGCAACAAAACCGAAACCCACCGACAACGCCACGACACAGACCAGGACAACGGCACCTTCACCTACACCTACGACCCCCTAAACCGCCTGACCCGCGTGACCCGGAACGGACAACCCCTGAGAAAATACACCTACGATGCCCTGGGCAACCGCACTGCCAAAGAAGACTACACCGGCCAGACCCCCACCCTGACCACATACCGATACAACGCCAACAACCAGATGACCGCCCTCATAGACGCGGGACAAGAACAGACCTACACCTACGACCGCAGAGGCAACCTGACAACAGTAACCGCAGGAGAACAACTGCTCAAAACATTTACCTTCGACGCGGCCAACCACATGACCGCCGCCCTCCAAATCAAAGACGGCGTGGAAAAAACAGCCCACTACACCTACGACGCCCTGGGAAACCGCACCGGCCAGGACACCTACACCAGAGAAACCGGCAACCCCGCCCCGGCCATAGACCACAAAGCCCCCCAGGACCCGGAACAACACATCCGCTACACCCTGGACCTGACCAGACAATACCACAACCTCCTCCTGACGCAGGACGCCGCCACAGGAAAAAAACAGACCTTCCACTGGGACGCCAACGTAGCCGCCATGCAGGAGACAGGCCAAAACAGCTACTACCTCCAGGACGACCTGGGCAGCCCCATGCTGCTCACCGACGAACAAGGCCAGATCCGGGAAAGCTACGCCTTTGACGAATACGGCCAGGCCCTCCGCCACACCCCGGAAGACCAGCTGCAGCCCTTTGGCTACACCGGCTACCAGATGGAGACAACCAGCGGCCTATACTTCGCCCAGGCCAGACGCTACGACGCCGCGGCGGGAAGATTTACCAGTGAGGACAAAATACCGGGACTAACGACACTTCCCCACACGATGAACCGCTACACCTACTGCTGGAACCAGCCCCTGGAGCATGTGGACCTGAACGGAAGATTCCCGTGGCTAATCATCCCGCTGATCCTTGGAGTCACAATGCTGACAGGCTGCTCCACTAAGGAAACGGAAGTGGTTTCTGAACCGTATACACCTGTAATAGGGACTGACCTGGAACCATATACACCTGTTTATGACTGTGAAAGATATAATACAGAGGAATATCAATTTAATACGAATTGTTATGCATATGCCTTTGGTATGTTAGAAAACCCGATAACAGGAGAAAAATTTCCATTATACGGGAATCAACCAGGGCTATTGAGTAATGATACATATTATCGGAACAGTGCAATCCCCATAATTGGATCAATAGGATATTTTAATCATTATCTAGCAGGAACTTCTGAAAGCAATCAAAATTTGATTAATGTGGTAAAAGCTGATATGGATGTAGTAGGGATAAATTTTATAGAATATCAGGAAGGAATGGAAGGTGGAAAAAGGGTGGCGCTTGTGGTTCAACCGGGAGGTGACTATCATTGGTATGTATATGATGAGCTGACAGGAACTTGGTACAATAAACATGGGACATTTGAAGCAACAAATAAAGCAATTGTGGATCAAGACGCGAATGGATATCCGATTTATGGGGACATAATGACGGATTATGCCGTAGAAATGGAAAAATTTAATTATATATTGCTTGGGGAATTTTATATTACAAGGAAAGACGGGGAATGTTTTGAATGAAAAAGAAAATAATTGCAGGAATATTGATCATTATAATTATAATCTGCATAGTAATTGCAAATAAGTATTTGAGGGAGAGTAAAAATATGAATATTCAATATATAATAATTGCCAACAAGCCAGCATCGTATGAATTTTTTGATAGAAATATTAAAATTGACTATTTTTATAACTTGAGCGCTGATACAACATACGAAGAAATAGTAAATGAAATTGGAAAGCCCAATGGAATGATGGGGTCGGGCATTATGATGCCTTATTACAAAGCAGATGATCAATATATAGCGCTGTGGTTTGGAAGAGATGAAGAAGGGGAGTATACAAAAATATCCCAAATGTTTATATATACATCTGATACATATGTAGGAGAGATTCCATTAAATGAGACAAGGGAAAAATGACAATTGGAATAGCTATTTAAAGATTCTTTTCTCAGCATATAAATTGTAGTTGAGGGAATACAGGCCGGAGATAGGAATTATTCCAGCCGCAAAATCGCTAAAAACCATCAACGGAAGATGAGAGTTTGACTGCCATAGCATGTGCGCCATAATGAGAAAGGCTTATTTATGATGAAAAAAACACAAATTATCAAACAAATTGTAGGTGAAAAGTTGAAAGATTATGGTTTTACTTATCAAAAAACAGATGGATCATGCAGAATTTTTATTCGAGAAGTGCAAGGAATAAAAAGATATTATGATCCTGAAAATCAAGTTATAAAACAATATGTCAATATACAGGAAAGTAATTTTTCCCAATCATTAATTGTGCGTTTTCATACGGATGCATATGGATATGGAATAGAACAGGGGCTTGAAGAACTGAAAAAGTATGGAACAGGCGGCTGGGTAACATATCTGGACAAAAAGACTTATAAAGAAAGATTGTGCCTGCTTGCTGATCTTACAGTGGAATATGGGCTTGATTTGCTGGAAAAAATGAGCCATGAAGAAGAGATTATACCAACAAAAGCAATGGCAGAAAAACTATATAATGAGCATAAACATTTAGCAGATGCCTTTGTGGAGGAGTATCAAATCAAAATAATTCCTGGGCAGTTGAGTGATATAGATGAATGGTTCAACAGGATTAAGATAATTCTAGTGAAAAGCACGGATTCACCTTATGAAGAGGTCAAAGAACTGTTGGTAAAAATTGCTGCTTTTATCGGAGAAAAAGCCTGTGAAATAAATTCATACAAATGGCTGTTTCCATCTCATTTTAAAGCCCCGGAAATTGTAGGAAGTGATCCGTATCCTAATCTTATGCCACTAAATTTAGTGGTGAATGCATGGAAAAATAAATGCAATGATCAATCATGGAAATTTATTGATGGATGCAGAGACATATTAAAACGGGGCATTACGTAATAATGATGTTCAACGTGCAAAATCACTTTCTATATGTGATGCCGCAAAATTAAACTTTGGCAGAGGGAGTGACCTTCGTGACAGGCTCTACCGGAAACACCGTCGCCTATACATACATGGGGCAGCATGAACGAAAAACTGCGCCTCACCTACCCTGACGGTCAGGAGACCACCTACACCTACAACGAAAAAGGCCAGCTCACCACACTGACCGCCCCCGGCGGTACCATAACCTACGCCTACAACCCCCTGGGCCGTCTCCAGGAAAAGACATTCCCCAACGGGATCACGACCCAATACGCCTACAACGAAACCAGAATGTTTGAAATCATCCGCCATACAGGGAAAGGTTTCGAGGAACAATACACTTACAAATACGACCTGTCGGGCAACAAAACCGAGACCCACCGACAACGCCACGACACAGACCAGGACAACGGGATCTTTACTTACACCTACGCCTCCCTAAGCCGCCTGACCGGCGTGACCCGGAACGGACAACCCCTGAGAAAATAACACCTACGATCTCTTTGGCAACCACACTGCCAAAGAAGACCACACCGGCCAGCCCCCTTCCCGAACCACATACCGATACAACGCCAACAACCACATGACCGCCCCCCTCCAGATTAATTAATGTAATAAAAGCTGATATGGATGTAGTGGGGTTAAATGTGGGAAGGAAGGGGAGAAAAGGGTTGCGCTTGTTGCTCAACCGGGAGGTGACTATCATTGGTATGTATATGATGAGCTAACAGGAACTTGGTATAATAAACATGGGACATTTGAAGCAACAAATAAAGCAATTGTGTGCCGAGAATTAAATGGATATCCGATTTATGAGGATATAATGACGGATTATGCGGTGGAAATGGAAAGATTTAATTATATATTGCTTGGGGAATTTTATATTACAAGGAAAGACGGGGAATGTTTTGAATGAGGAAGAAGTTTTTAGTTATAGTGTTATGTTTAATTCAAATTTTTGTCGCATTTTATATTGGCTACTTGGTAGGGAAGATAAAGAACAATAGAACGGATGAATTGAAGGAATATGATATGAAAAACTCAATTTATGTTTCAGGTGCCTTTGCTTCGTACAAATACATTGATAGAAAGATCAGCCTTGACTATTTCTATAAACTAGATAATACCAGTACTTATAAGCAAATTGTAGAAGAAATAGGCGAACCCAATGGCGAGTATGGTTCAGGAATAATATACAAATATTATGAAATCGATGACGATCTTTATGTAAGCTTATTGTTCTTTAGCAACGATGAATGTCTTGAAAATGTAAGTTTAATACGACTATGTACGGGGAAGGAAGTGTTGGATGTCATATTTCCTGATATAGAAGAATTGCCTTTAGAAAAATAAAGAAAAAAGAACCGTGGGTCAAGACTCAAATGGATATCTGATTTATGGGGACATAATGACGGATTATGCCGTAGAAATGGAGAAATTTAATTATATATTGCTTAGGGAATTTTATATTACGAAGAAAGACGGGGAATGGTGCAGATGCTTGCTGAAGTTGCCGTAAAATATGGCCTTGATTTGCTGGAGAAAATGAGCCATGAAGAAGAGATTATACCAACAAAAGCAATGGCAGAAAAACTATTTAAGGAGCATAAACAGTTAGCAGATTCGTTTTCGGAAAGATATCATATCAAAACAACTTCTATCCAGCCAGAAGATGTAGATGAGTGGCTCATGAGAATTAAGGAAATTCTTATGAGTATTGCGGATTTGCCCTATGAGGAGGCAAAGGAATTGCTGGTAGAAACTGCGGCATTTATGGGAGAAAAATTGTGTGAGATATGTTTATACAGATGGGAATTCTCCGAAAATTATAAAACTCCTCAAGTTGTAGGGGGCTGTTTAACCCCTGGTTTTTGGCCATTAGATGTAGTAATTAATGTCTGGAAAGGTAATGAGGTTTATTGGATGTTTATGGAAAGGTATGGTCAAGTATTAAAGCAGAATATGAAGTAATAGGTTATGTATATTATTGTAGAAGTCATATTATGTGAAAACTATATTGGTGATATGCTCTATAACCGAATGAAAGGAATTTGGATAGATTTATTTGCACATAGATTTGGGAACACTATAATATGAGAAATATGCGAAATGTTTTGAATGTGGAAGATAAAAAGCAATAGAACAGAAAGGAATGGTGCAATTATGAAAAAATACCTGCGGTATGCCTTTGCAGCGGTTATAGCCGGAATCGTTATCTATATGGTTTATACCCATGACTGTTTCAGCCGGAAAGGACTTGATACATGGCTGGTGGGGCAGACGGGCGAGGACCATTATCCTGATTGGGAAGGGAATATGGAAGTCACGGAAATCGATCGCAACATACTGCATTCGGATCATCTATCCCTCTCCGGAGTATATTTGATTAAGCATATGGACAGTTACCAACTCCGTTTTCGGATCGCATACAGTATTCCGTTTTTACATAACAGTCTGTTTGAGGACACGGAGTGGATAAAACTGACGGATTCCAATGGGAACGATTATTTCGACTGTTTGACGGTTTATCCCTCTGAGGTTGCCGGTAGAAATTGCATAGATGTGGCGTTGGTCATGGATGGAGATACATTTTCCGCGATGTCGGGCGGAAAACTAACTGTCTCGGCAGTTTGTGCGGAGGACGCTGAAAACGTCTATGCCAACTGTGAGGCAGAGATCATGATTCCCGGGATCGACTGAGAGCCGGAAAATAAAGGTTTTAAGGAGACATGCGACCGTGCCTGTGGACGAAGCCATAAACAGGTTAAATCCTTACCTTGTATATCGCAATCTATTATGTTAAAATAGGCAGAAATGTAGATGCAACACAGTTTTTCAGTATGCGGAACTCTTAAACTGGTAGTAGGAGGTTTTTCATGATAGGAGCAGATGCCATAATCAAATGTTTGGAGGAAGAGGGCGTAAAATATGTGTTCGGTTACCCCGGCGTAGCCATATGCCCCTTTTACAACAGTATCCTGCAATCGGAGATTCAGACCATATTGATCCGCACGGAGCAGAATGCCGCCCATGCGGCCAGCGGCATGGCCCGGCTCACGGGCAGGCCCGGTGTCTGCGCCGTCACCAGCGGCCCCGGCGCTACCAATGTGATCACCGGGATCGCCACCGCCTTTGCGGACAGCATACCGTTGGTGTGCATCACCGGACAGGTACATACGGATCTGCTGGGCAGCGACTCCTTTCAGGAGGCGGATATCACCGGAGCGGTGGAGTCCTTTGTCAAATACAGCTATCTGGTCAAGAATGTAAACGATATCCCCCGGATATTCAAGGAGGCCTTTCATATCGCCAACACAGGTCGCAGAGGCCCGGTGCTGATCGATATACCCATCGATATCCAGAATGCGGTCATAAATAAATTCCAATACCCGGAGGAGGTCAATATGCGCACCTACAAGCCCACGGTCAAGGGGCACGCGGTGCAGATTAAAAAAGTTATCCGGGAACTGGAAAAGGCAAAGCGTCCCATTATCTGCGCGGGCGGCGGCGTGCTGCTCAGCGAGGCCAAGGAGGAATTGCGGGAATTTGTGGAAAAGTACCGGGTTCCGGTGGTATCTACGATGATGGGCATCGGCGTTATGCCCACGGAGCATCCGCTCTACTTTGGGATGGTGGGCAACCACGGCAAGGCGTATGCCAACCGGGCCATGAACGAGTCGGATATGCTGATCATGGTGGGAGCCAGAGTGGCGGACCGGGCGGTCAGCCAGCCGGACCTGATCACCCGGGACAAGGTGCTGGTGCATATAGACGTGGATCCGGCGGAGATCGGCAAGAACGCGGGGCCCACGATTCCGTTGGTGGGAGACGTAAAACATATCTTTCAGGATTTTGCCAAAGAAGAGTTTTGCTGTGAACATGAGCAGTGGATAGAGACTTTGACGCAGTACAGGAAGGAGCTGGTAGCGAAACGCAGTCCTGATCCCGCTTATGTGGATCCGGCGGCCTTTATCACCCGATTGTCTGAAAAAATGGCTCCCAATGCGGTGTATGTGGCGGATGTGGGGCAGAACCAGATATGGTCCTGCAGTTACCATATTGTGAAGGAAGGGCGTTTCCTCACCTCCGGCGGCATGGGAACCATGGGGTATTCGATCCCGGCGGCCCTGGGGGCAAAGCTGGCGGATCAAAGCCGTCAGGTCATCGCGGTGTGCGGCGACGGTTCTTTCCAGATGTCCATGATGGAGCTGGCGACCATGAGCCAATATCGGATTCCGGTGAAGATCATCGTGCTGAAAAACGGCTACCTGGGCATGGTGCGGGAGTACCAGCACTATACGTACAGGGACAATTATTCTGTGGTGGATTTGTCCGGCAGTCCCAGGCTGGACAAGATCGCGGCGGCTTATGATATGCAGTATCAGCTGCTGGAAAACATGGATCGGGCAGAAGAGGTGCTGGATGATTTTCTGAGGGAGGACGCGTCGGTACTGCTGGAGTGTCTGATCGATCCCATGGATCTTGTAAAATGAGGAGCCGGCGTTGAATGAATGATTACAGATACACGGGAAAGAGGAGAATATGAAAAAGAGAATATATTCCGTACTGGTGGAGAACCGTTCCGGCGTGCTGGGCAAAGTGGCCGGACTCTTTGCCAGAAGATGCTTTAATATTGATTCCCTTACAGTGGGAGAAACCGACGATCCGGAGATATCCTGCATGACCATTGTGAGCAGCGGGGACGAGCGCACCATTGAGCAGATCGAAAAGCAACTGAACAAAAAACTGGATGTGATCAAAGTCAAGACCTTTGACGAGAGCCAGAGCGTCAGCCGGGAGCTGATGCTGGTGAAGGTGCGCCACAATAAGGGGAACCGCAGGGAGATTACCGAGGTCTGCGAGATCCTGCGGGCCGAGATCGTGGATATGTCCAAACATTTCATGATGATCCAGATCTGTGATACTCCTGACAGGACGAAACTTCTGCTGACCATGCTGCAATCCATCAGTATAGCGGAAGTGGCTCGCACGGGGACTCTGGCGTTGGCAAAATGCAGTGAGAATGATGAGTAATCAAGTTTTGACAGGGAACATGCGGAATCAGAAATGCGCGGAATCGAAAAGCGTGGAACAGAACGCATGCGGAACGCAAAATAGGGTTGACATACACGCTTTATCTTGCTAAAATGTAGAGCAAATATGAGGATATATAACAAATGTTCTGAGACAGGGAACCAAATATAGAGGAGTTTACGATGCAGAAGAGAGTATTTCAGTTGTTGGCAGACAATACAGCCGGTGTGCTGAGCCGCATATCCGGACTGTTTTCCCGCAGGGGATATAATATCGACAGCATTACGGCGGGCGTGACCGCGGATCCCCGTTTTTCCAGGATCACCATAGTGGCCTACGGGGATGACGAGATCCTGGAGCAGATTGAGAAACAGGTGGGCAAGCTGGTGGATGTGCGCAATATCCGGGAACTCAAGCCCGAGGAGAGCGTCTACAGAGAGCTTGCGCTTATAAAAGTCAAGGCGGATCCCCAGCAGCGCCAGAGCATCATAGCGGTGGCGGATATTTTTCGCGCCAATATCATCGACGTATCCAAGGACAGCCTGATCATCGAACTCACCGGCAATCAGGGCAAAATTGACGCATTCATCAATCTGCTGGACGGCTATGAGATTCTGGAGCTGGCCAGAACGGGTATCGCCGGTCTGGGCAGGGGTATGGAGAATGTTATTCATCTGGAGAGTTGACCGCTTTGCAGGGATACCAACAAGTTAGCTCTAGGGACAACAACCTATCAGTTATAAATCATTCTTAACATAATGGAGGAAAAAAAGATGGCAAAGATTTTTTATCAGGAAGATTGCAACCTGTCTCTGCTGGAGGGCAAGACCATCGCGATCATCGGCTACGGCAGCCAGGGACATGCACACGCGCTGAACTTAAAGGAGTCCGGCTGTAACGTGATCATCGGTCTGTACGAGGGCTCCAAGTCCTGGGACAAGGCCGTAAAGCAGGGCTTTGAGGTGTTCACCGCCGCGGAGGCCGCCAAGAAGGCCGACATCATCATGATCCTGATCAACGATGAGAAACAGGCGGATCTGTACAAAAAGGATATCGAGCCCAACCTGGAGGCGGGCAATATGCTGATGTTCGCCCATGGATTTAACATCCATTTCGGCTGCATCGTACCCCCCGCGGATGTGGATGTGACGATGATCGCGCCCAAGGGCCCCGGCCATACCGTGAGAAGCGAGTACCAGGAGGGCAAGGGCGTTCCCTGCCTGATCGCAGTGGAGCAGGACGCCACCGGCAAGGCTCAGGATCTGGCGCTGGCTTACGCGCTGGGAATCGGCGGCGCGAGAGCGGGCGTGCTGGAGACCACTTTCCGCACCGAGACCGAGACAGACCTGTTCGGCGAGCAGGCCGTGCTGTGCGGCGGCGTGTGCGCGCTGATGCAGGCTGGCTTTGAGACGCTGGTGGAGGCCGGATACGACGAGAGAAACGCTTATTTTGAGTGTATCCATGAGATGAAACTGATCGTGGACCTGATCTACCAGAGCGGTTTCGCGGGCATGAGATATTCCATCTCCAACACCGCTGAGTACGGCGACTACGTCACCGGCCCCAAGATCGTGACCGAGGAGACCAAGAAGGCCATGAAGAAGATCCTGAGCGATATTCAGGACGGTACCTTTGCCAAGGAGTTCCTGCTGGATATGTCCCCCGCTGGCAGACAGGTACACTTCAAGGCCATGAGAAAGCTGGCCAGCGAGCATCCCGCCGAGAAGGTTGGCGAGGAGATCCGTAAGCTCTACAGCTGGAACAACGAAGAAGACAAGCTGATCAACAACTAATTTTGGGTTGCTGGATTGCAGGAAAGCAGAAAGGAGTTGCCGCGTATGCGGCGACTCCTTTTTTGATGACAGGTTTTTATATCATAAGTACTTAGATTTCAGAGTTTCCATACGGTCGGCCTAAGATCCGTTCTCATCCAGATATAGCTGTACCCGGTTCTGGATGATCTCAACGACTGTGTCCAGATCTTTATCCCCGGCGAAATAGGGTTCCGCCTCCTCCATGACAATGTCGGCGATGGCGTCATCCTCCGGCGGCATCAGGACGCAGCTGTCCATAAATGCTATATATTCCTCCACATAGGAGGTGCCGTCCGGCTTGCATTCCAGACAGCGGATGATGCCGTTGCTCATATAAAATTCAGCCTGGGGATGCGGCCGATCGGGGGCTGCGTCTCTCACGCAGTCTCTGAGAACATCCCGGCGCAGGCAGCGCTCGGGGTACAGCCGCATCAGATCTTCTCCGTAGACCGTAGGAAGAAACTCACGGATCAGATCCATATTCTCCGTGTCTTTGCTGACCACCAGAAAATCCCGTGCATACAGCAGGTTGCCGCTTTCTCCGTCCGTGGGCACGCCCACCCAGTGATAGTCCTGCGGGAAAGAAGACATCATCAGGGAGAAATCAGAGAAACCAAAGTAATTGGCGTAGGCATAGGCAAGGTATTCCCCATCCTCGATAGAGCGGGCGTCAGCAGACAGTTTGTCGGCCGTCATGGTAATATGTTCTACGGGCAGAGTGCTTTTGCAGTATTCCAGTAGCCTTCGGAAGTCCTCGCTGTCAAAATGGCAGGTTCCGGACCGTCTGTCCACAAGGGAGGACTCGATGGCAAGCAGGGCATACCAGTATAGAGGAGACGGATCGTATTCCGTCAGGGGCGAAAGACCTTTGAAAGTATCGCCGGACGCCCGGTCCGCCAGTTCCAGCACATCCTTGAGCTGCCAGGTATCCTGCGCGTATGTCCGGTTCGGTATAAATATGCTGTTGGTGACCTGATCGGTGGTCAGCCCGACCAATTTTCCGTCGATGGTACCCGCATCCCAGATACAGTCAAATACCTGTTCCCTCATTTCCGCGGGGAATATATCAGAGAGATCCGCCAGCGCACCCTTTTCATAGAGGGTGTGCATGGTCTGGGCGGAGACGACAAACATGTCGGGCGCGTCCCCGGCCACGATACGGTTCACCAAATTGGCAGTATATGCCTCCAGGTCATTGCTGCCGCTGGACGTGAAACTGGAGATATCGATCTTCGCGCCAGGCTTTTTTGTGGAAAAGAGCGCTGCCGCCGTGGGTAGAATGGAATCCCCCCGCGTGGCGTTTACCAGCGTGAGCGTTCTGGTCTCAGCGGGCGGGATCGGGGAAAATACATAGATATTCCGTCTCTCTATTCCGGGATTCATCAGCGCCAGATCGCCGTTTTCCCGAATCAGCATGACTTTTGAGGAGTAGGTATTTTCACAGATATGGTTGTCCTTGCAGTTATATATCTTTTCCCGCTCTCCCGACAGGATATCCCAGCGTATGATGGAACCGTTTTCGTTAAAATAATATATATTGCCGGATATGTCCATGCAGCCGGATATTATGTTAAAATATTTGGATTGCCCCAGAGAACGCAGTTGTCCGGCTTTTTGGTCATAGATATAGTATTCGTTGACGTGGTTTTCTTCGTCCCAAAACACAAACAGGGGCAGTCCCTCCGGTGTTTTGCACAGTAACCGGGGAAACTGTTTCCCAGTTGCCTCTATATGGCACAGCAGTTCTCCATCGCTATCGATCACCAGCAGAGACCGATTCCAGATCAGATAGCAGCGTCCCTCCCGGTCGCATAGGTTTATGTGATATCTGTATGAATAGTCGCGCTCTTTTTCCGGCTCGTCCCCGAGTCCCACGGAGGCGAGAACGGGCAGCAGATCCAGGGTTTTCTGTACACCCTCCTCCAGATGGTAGAAGAGCAGGGCGCTGTGGGGAATGGGCTGGCCCGGCTCACCGGAGATATAGGTGAGGAATACCGCCTCTTTGTCGTTCGCCATATCCATGCTGAGCAGGGCGGCGTCCCGGGGCAGCCCGCTGTCGCCCAGAGCCAGATCCATATGCAGACTCTGACCTGTCCGGGCGTCAAAGCCGTCCATGAGGCTCTCGTCGCAAAAGCTCTCCTGCGTTTCATCGTCTGAGCGGTACAGCCAGTTGGTGTAGATCGTTCCGTCTATGGTTCCGATGTTTGTCGTGCTGCAGCCGTATTGCCCATATTCGGCCTTGACGGGCGTGAGCCAGTCGTCATGGTTCTCTGTGAGATACCAGGAGGTTCCGAGTCCCGCACTCTGGGGCTCCGCCATCTGAAAGGTACTCCAGTCTATAATTTGCGGCAGGGGCCGTTCATAGCTGACCGCGGCTGTGCCTTCCTCTTCGGAAGGTAAACCGGAGGTTTCTCCCGGATTGCCGCAGCCCGCCAGGGAAAGGGAGACCGCCAGCAAAAGAGATAACAATCGGGATAACCGTCTGTAATATGTTTTGCCATGTAGTTTCATTGTGTCACTCCTATCATTATTGGTTTGTCTGTCAGGATAGATATGGGTGTCAAAAGCTCTGTCACGTGCCTGTCGGCACAGACCGTCGTTACCTCTCATCCAAGTATGTCTGTACCCTGCGCTGTATGATATCGACAACACTGTCCAGATCCTTGTCTCCGTTGAAGTAGGGCTCCGTCTCCTCCCAGACGATACCGGCGATGGTGGAGTCCGCGGTGGGATAGAGGATGCAACTGTCCATATATTCTATATAATCCTCCACATAGGAAGTGCCGTCCGGTTTGGCGGGCAGTAACTGATAAACTCCCTCTCCCATGCTGAACTGGGGCTGATTGTCCCAGTCGGGGATGACTACGCGGCTGCGCAGCACATCCCGACGCAGACAGTTCTGGGGATATTTGCGCGCCATCTCCTCCCCGTAGAGAGTGGGGAGAAATTCACGGATAAGATCCATATTCTCCGAATCTTTGCTGACTACCAGAAATGAGGTCGCATAGGCTATATTGCCGGATTCCCTGTCGGTGGGAACGCCCACACAGCGGTATCCATCGGGGAAACAGGACATAGCCTGGCTGAAACTGGAAAGGTCAGACGCACTGAAAGACAAGGCCAGATATTCCCTGTTTTGTACTTCCCGGGCAGAGGCGGCAAACATTCCCTGATAATCCAGATCGGTCTGTGGCAGGGGCGTGTTTTTACAGTATTCCATAAGCTTGCGGAAAGTCGGGCTGTCGAAATGACAGATCCCGGCGTCCCAGTCCACCAGCGAGGCGGAGATATCCTGGAGAGCGATCGTCTGCAACAGCGCGGAGGGAGACAGGTTACCGCTCTCCATGGGGATCAGTCCCTTCAGGGTTCCGTCCGGGTTATTTTCCGCCAGAGCCAGCATATCCTCCAGCGTCCACGTGTCCTGTGACCATATATCTTCCGAGACCACCATACTGCGCGTATATACGCCGGTGGTAAGTCCCACCAACTTTCCGTCGATGGTACCCGCGTTCCAGACGCAGCCAAAGACCTGCTCCCGCAGTTCCTGGGAAAACACATCGCTCAGATCCGCCAGCGCCCCCTTTTCATAGAGTATCTGCATCTTTTCCGCAGGGACGACAAACATATCGGGGGCGTCCCCGGATATAATGCGGTTTATCAGGTTCGTATTATAGGTCTCCCAGTCGTCGCCCTCAGAGATGGAGGTACAGGCGATGTTGACGCCCGGTTTCTTGATGGAAAAGAGCGTAGCGGCATCCTGTATCATCTGGGTTCCGTAACAGGCGGATACCAGAGTGAGAGTTTTTTCCTCAAGAGGAGCCGGGGAAAAAACGTAGATGCTTTTTGTCTCCGTCACAGGATCCATGAGTACCAGATTGCCGTCCTCCCGGATCGCCATCAGCTTTTCAGCGGCAGTGTTGGAACAGATACTGCCCGCCTCACAGTCAAAGATATTCTCATGGGTGCCCGTCAGCGTATCCCAGCGGATGATTTTACCCAGTGAGAAATGATACAGATATCCGCCGGGATCCGCGCAGCCGTACTCCAGCGATATATAGCCGGACTCTCCCAGAGAGCGCAGTTGCCCGCCGTCGTGGTCGTAGACCCAGTAGGTATTCTTTCGTCCCCGAAGATTCATGTCCACAAAGATGGGAAACCCCTCCGGCGTTTTGCACAGATAGGTCAGGGCCCCGGCGTCCTCCCCGGGCTCTGCCGCCAACAGCAGCTGCCCGTCCTCGCCGATAATAAGGATCTGATCTTTCAGGACAATATAACAGCATCCTTTTTGATCATACAGCACATCCAGAGGCGAGCCCAGATCTTTGCGCTCAGCCGCCTCAGCCGTTTCCAGGGCGGGCAGCAGATCCAGCGTTTTCTGCACGCCGTCTTCCATATGGTAGAGCACCAGGGAGCAGTGAGATCTGGGAGTACCCTCCGCCTCAGAAGTACAGAAATAGCAGGCCAGCAGCTTATCGCCCGCCACATCCACCCCGCCCAGGCTGGCATATTCATGTACGCCCCAACTGTCATAATCCACTTCGCTGTGCAGGGAGTCCCCGGTCGCCATGTCAAAATAGTCCAGGCTGTACCACCCGTCGCCGTAAGTGCCGTCCTCGTTGTAGAGGACATACTGGGTTCTGGCGCAGAAGTCGCCGTCCGTGCCTCCGAAATACTCTGAATTTTTCCAGTCATACTTCGCGGGGTACTTGATCCAGCCGTCAAAATAGTCCACTATGTTCCAGGAAGGGCCATCCGTTGTTTCCTGGGCCGGGGTCACCTGATGGCTGTCCCAGTCTATGGCCTGCCGGGGCGGATCGGTCTGTTCGGGCGCGGTAATCTGTTCAGAATCTCCGGATGTGTTTTCGCCCTGTCCGGCCATACCGCAGCCTGTCAGCAGGACCGTCGCGGCCAGCAGCGGGTATAGTAAACGGACGGCTTTTTTCAGTTTACAGTTCAAGTTTATCATGCGTATTTTCCTTTCTGATCATGCTGTCAGGGAATGACTCTGTACCCTTTTTATAAGGGAACCTTTGAAAATGCGGCAATGTGTATACTGACTTCATTTTATACCAAATAAACATGCGGGACAAGCGCTGAGACTTTAAGATTTTTTTAAAGTATATATCTGAAATTGCGGGATGACATTATGCCTGGAGTTATGATAAAATAAAAAATATACAGGCATATAGGAGGAGCGGCGCGATGTACAGGTTCCCGGAAAATCTGTTTACGGAAGTCAGGATAGAGAAAAAGGAGTATGTGAATTATTATATTGCAAACGGTGAAGTGGAGGCCAACAGCCAGTGCCGGATCGCAGGCGCGCTGATACGGGTATTTGACGGCCATATGTGGTATACGGGCGCCACCAATGATCTGAAGAACATTCAGCGGGAGATCGATAATCTGGCGGCTCTCGCGCGGAGAGATCCGGATATCTGCAATCATCCGACGGTCAGGAACTTCGGCTGTCATAAGGCCCGCATCTTAAAGTATGACGGGGAAAATGACGTGCGGACCGTCACACCCGAACAGAGGGAGGGGCTGGTGGCCCACTATCTCTCGGTATGCGTGGACGAGTCCATACAGGAGCTTAAATCCCATGCGGGCAATTATACCAGCACGCACACAGTCAAGGAGTATTACTCCAGCAAGGGAGCGGAGATTCAGCAGGATATGCAACGCTGCAGCATATGGGTGGGCTGCGCCTTTGTGGTGGACGGAGTCACCACATGGGCGGGAAAAGCTTTTCAGGAGATGGAGTTTGCCCGGCTGTTTGGCCGGGAACAGGAGATTATTGCGGAGCGGGACCGGTATCTGGACTATGCCAGAAACGCCGTGGATCTGGAGCCGGGAGACTATACCTGTGTGCTGTCGCCCCTGGCCACGGCCATGTTTACCCATGAGAGTTTCGGTCATAAGAGCGAGTCCGACTATATGCTGAACGACAGGACGCTGCGGGAGGAGTGGGTGCTGGGCAAAAAGGTGGGAAGTGAAAAGGTATCTATCTGCGACAGCGGCGGTATGGACCGCAACGGCTATACGCCCTATGACGACGAAGGCAATGCGGCCGGGGAGACCTGGCTGATCCGGGACGGGGTGTTGACCGGCAGGCTCCATGACAGCAAATCGGCCTCGGCCCTGGGGGAGAAAGTCACCGGCAACGCCCGGGCGGAAGACTACGGTTCGGTTCCCATGGTGAGGATGACCAACACCTATATGGCGGCAGGCCAGGATATACCGGAAGAAATCATCCGGGGAGTGAAGGACGGTGTCTATGTTCATGATATCATGTGGGGCACAGGTTCTTCCGCTTTTACGATGCAGCCCGGCCTGTGCTACCGCATCCGGGACGGACGGCGCTGTGAGCCTGTCCGGGTCAATGTGCTCACCGGCAGCGTATTTCGGACTTTGTTTGACATAGACGCGGTGGGGGACGATCTGGAGATATTCGACGCTTTCAGATGCGGCAAGAACGGTCAGACAGTGCAGGTATCTGCGGGAGGGCCCACCGTCCGGGTCAAAAAGCTGACCGTCAATTAGACAGGGGAGGATATTTATGGAGAATAAAGAAAAATATACGCTGCGTACCGCCACGTCCTCTGTGGGAATAGAGGAAAACAAGGTCTGCGGTTTTGACAGGAGAGACCGGACACACCTTTCCTTCCGGGTGCAGGAAGACGGATTCCTGGGCGTGCATTTTCAGGAGGGAGAGATGGGGGATGAGGAAGGGTATGCCAGGGCCCGGCGGAACCTGGCGCTAAAGCGGCCCTATCCCTATGAGATGGAGACCGGCAGGCGCAGCCGCGATATGACGGAGAGGGTACTCACGGACGGTCAGCTCATGGATATGACCCGGGAGGCGCTGGAGCATGTGCGCTCCCGGTATCCCGACTTTACCCTGAACGGAGGTTTCACGCAGTTGGTCATGTACTCGGGGCAGGAGAATGACAGGGGACTTGACTATTCTTACAGGGACTGCACCACGGATTTTGGGCTTTCCTTTAAGCACAGGGACAGCCGGGAGCTCAGCGACGGAGGCTTTTCCATAGGCCAGAGGGATTTTGACATGGACAAATTCTATGCCATGGCGGACAATTACCTCTCCGCCTACGGCACGCTCCTGGAACTTCCCGACGAGATCATCGTGCAGACACAGTATTATGGCTTGCTGGGCTATCTGACGGATAATCTGAACGCGGAGAGCATGAGCCTGGGTACATCCCTTCTGTCCGGCAGGATCGGGGAGAAAGTTTTCTCCGAACATTTCAGCCTGGCTCACGACGTGTCGGAGGCGGAATGCTGGAATCTTCCCTTCTTTGACGGGGAGGGCGTCACCTGGCCGGAAGACCGACTGCCCTTTATCGAAAACGGCGTGGTCCTGCGGGGGTACGCGGACAAGAGGACAGCCGCGAAATACGGGGTGGAGCATACGGGCGGCGCTTTCCGATCCTACACCGATACGCCGGGCAACGGCAATGTAAATCTGCGGATCCGCCGCAGCGATAAGACGATCCGGGAGCTGCTGGACGGCAGGCTGACCGTTGTTCCCATGAGATGCGGCGGCACGACCTACAACGAGAAGGGGGATCTGATCATGCCGGTGCAGATGGCGTATCTCTGTGACGGCGAGAAACTTTTGGGCAGGCTGCCGGAGTTCACTCTGGTGAGCAGCATGTTTGCCATATTTGGAGAGGACTTTATCGGCGTGGGCAGCGACCAGCCGGTATTTAACGACAAGAGCATCCTGGTGCGGATGCGTCTTGGCGGATCTGGAAACTGAGCGCGGGCCGCACAGACGGCGCCGGGCGGTCAGCAGGCCGGGGATGGAGGTATTCATCCCCGGCTTTTCCTGTTCTTTTTTCTTTCTTTAGAAATTCTTTGGTTTTTCACAGAAATTCTTTGGTTTTCCATGCCAGAAAACTTCAGAAGAACGGCTTATACTATTCTCTGAAAGCGGGGAAACCGTTTTACGAGAGACAGAGAGGATGTGAGAGGATGAAGAAGAAATATCTGGCAGTGATTCTGACGGCTGTTGGCGTTGTTTCCGCGGTGACAGCCCTGCTGATATTGTCCGGCCCTAAAAGGCTGGGCAATATCAGCCGCTCTTTTTCCGTGTCGGAGCCGACCACAGAGGTCTCAACCATATCCTTCTCGGCTAAGAGAGGAGACGATATCCGGTTTTATTTTTCCTCTGAGATTGAGAACGGAGTCCTGAATATCGTTCTGTATGACTCGGAGGGGAATGCGGTAAAGGAGCTGGATCAGGCCAAAGAGCTGGTCACATACCTGACCATAAGTTATGACGACACCTATACTCTGACGGCAGAGTATACGGATTTTGCGGGAAGATTTTATGTAGACGTGGGCAGGACTCGGTAAAGTATGTAACAAAAAGAATGGTAACGCCCGGGGAAAACGGGGGTGAAGAGACGAAAGGGAGGCAGGAGAAAATGGACTATTCGGCTGTTTTGGATGTGTTTACAAGGTATGGAGCGATCGCGATCTTTGTGCTGGTATTTTTGGAGTATATGAATCTGCCGGGATTTCCGGCGGGGATCATCATGCCGCTGGCGGGGATCATGGCGGCGGGAGGCAATATATCCTTCCCCTGGGTGATGGTGATCACCGTGGCGGCGGGGCTGCTGGGCAGCATGGTTCTGTATGTGCTGGGCTTAACCGGAGGACGGTTTTTTCTGGAAAAATATATGAACAAATTCCCCAAACAGCGTCCAAGGATAGAGAAGTACTTGAATTGGGTGCAGGAGAAGGGCGGCATGGGGTTGATCGCCGCCAAGCTGATCCCCATGATACGCACTTTAGTATCCATTCCGGCGGGAGTGTTTCGGATGCGGCTTGACCGGTACGTGATCTGCTCCACCATAGGTATCTTTATATGGAACCTGTTTTTTGTGGGAGCGGGATACTTCTGCGGGGAGCAGGTGCTGAGCTGGTTTGCCTGAGTGTGATGGATACGCCTGGCTGGACGGGTCTGACTGACGGTGACAGGAATATGCCTGATTTGACGGGTCTGTCCGACGGTGGCAGAAATAACAAGGGAGAGGTATACAGAGATGAAAATAGCGATGATGACCAACAACTACAAACCTTTTATAGGCGGAGTGCCCATCTCCATTGAACGGCTGACAAAGGCTCTGCGCGAGCAGGGGCACAGGGTGGTGGTGTTCGCCCCCAGATACGATCACCTGGAGACGGAGCCGGAGGAGGATGTGGTGCGTTACAGCACGCTGAGCCAGCATTTTTACAGCGACACGGTGTTGCCCAATCCTTTGGACCCGGTGCTGGAGGAAACTTTTTCCAGAGAGGAGTTTGATGTGATCCATGTGCATCATCCGGTACTGATCGGAAAGGTGGCGGCTCATCTGTCCGCCAAATACAATATTCCGCTGGTATATACATACCACACCCGGTATGAACAGTATCTGGACTATGCGGGTCCCATCCACTGGCTGAGCCGGGGAGAGGAGAAGGACGGCGTTATAGGGCGGCTCCGCAGCCGGGGCAGCCGGGCCATCAAGCAGGAGCTGGCGCCCTGGTATCTCAGCGGCTTTATGCGGCGCTGTCACACGGTGATCGCTCCCACGGAGGGCATGAAAAGGACTTTTAATCTGCAATACGGATATACTTATAACTGTCAGGCCGACCTGGCGGTGCTGCCCACGGGGCTGACGGAAGAGAGCTATCGGCCGGAGATTGCGGCGGTCCGGGAGATCCGGCAGCGCTATGGCCGGGGAGAGATGCCTCTGCTGGTCACGGTGTCCCGCCTGGGGCATGAAAAGAACGTGCCTTTTCTGCTGCGGTGCATGGCAAGACTTAAGAGTACCCTGCCGGATTTCAGATTGATGGTCATAGGGGACGGTCCCCAGCGGGAGGAGTACATGGATCTGTGCGACCAACTGGATATCCGTCAGCAGATCTGCTTTCTGGGAAGTCTCCCCAACCGGGAGATCGCGGCCTATATGGCGGCGGCGGACTGCTTTGTGTTCGCCTCCAAGACGGAGACCCAGGGCATCGTGATTCTGGAGGCCATGGCCGCCGGGACTCCCGTGGTGGCGCTGCGGGCCTCGGGTGTGGAGGATCTGGTAAAGGACGGCGTCAGCGGCTATCTGTGCCCGGAGAACGAAGAGGCGTTCACGGAGCAGCTGTTGCGTGTACTGCAGAGCGAACCTCTGCGGGACAGTTTGAGACTGGGCGCTGCAGAGGAGTCCCTTAAGTATCGGGAAGATGTGGTTGCGGAAAAAGCCGTCAGGATATATACTGATACCTGTAGGCAATACGCGATGTCAAGGGCAGGGTCCCGCATCAGCGCGTTCAGGGATCTGCGGGAACGCCTGCGCCTGCCCGGCTAAGCGGTGTCCGGGCGGATCCCTGAGCGGTCGCGGCAGGGGCATATCGCAATGAGACCCGCGTTATACGGAAAAAGTGGTATGATGCGTGCTGAAACACGCGGGAGGGGCAGAAATGAATCAACAGAGCTACAGCATCCTGGTTGTGGAGGATGACAAAGAGATACGTCAGGGAATTGAGATCTACCTGCGCAATCAGGGATATCAGGTCTATCAGGCATCCAATGGAGTGGAAGGGCTGGAAGTGATCAAAAGCAGGGAGCTGCATCTGGTGATCCTGGATGTGATGATGCCGGTGATGGACGGCATCACGATGCTGATGAAGACCAGAGATCTGGGATATGAATTCCCGGTGCTGATGCTGTCCGCCAAGTCCGAGGAGGTTGACAAGATCATGGGACTCAACATGGGGGCGGATGATTATATCTCCAAGCCATTCACTCCGCTGGAGCTGCTGGCCAGAGTGAACTCCCATCTGCGCCGCTATGAGAAGTATATGAGCGCCGTGGGCGGATCGTCTGTCAGGGAACATGTGTATACCCTGGGCAGTCTGGAGCTGAATGAGGACAGCGTGGAACTGACGGTGGACGGGGAACCGGTCAAACTGACCCCCATGGAATTTAAGATCGTGCAGCTGCTGATCAAGAATCCGGGGCGGGTCTTTTCCGCCGACGAGATCTACGAGCGGGTCTGGAATGAGAAGGCCGTCAACACGGACACCATCATGGTGCATGTGCGGAATATCAGGGAAAAGATCGAGATAGATCCCAAGAATCCAAAGTATCTGAAGGTAGTGTGGGGCGTAGGCTATAAGATGGAAAAGCAATAGCAGGAACGAGGGGAAATATGCGGATACCGGTTATAAAGATCGAAAGGGAAAAAGACCGAAAAGAAGAGATCACGCAGGCGGAGAGCGGGTCATCGCTGGCGCCCGGCAATCAGAGGAGAAAATGGCAGAACATATGGCAGCTGGGGGCGCTGCTGTCTCTGGTCGGCGCGTCCGTCATGCTGCTGCGCTATCTGAACCTGTACCCGATCGCCAGGGAAGAGCCGTCGGTGACAGAGATCGGCAATATCGGCGTCTGTACCCGTTATAACTATGTGCTGTACCGGGATCTTTACAATGCGGTAAACAGCAAATTCCTTACCTTTGAAAAGCTCTATGGCGAGACGGACGAAGAGGAGCCGGAACTCATGCTCAGCGAGGCCATGATAAGTCATGGAGAATATATTTTGGAGGGTGAGGACGCCAGCGACAAGGGACCTGGCTGGTCGCCTCCTGCCCAGAGCGTTGAGAATGCTGATACAGAGGAGATACAACAGCTCTGGGAGCGGGTAATGCAGGAGGCTGTTGCCAATGTGCAGGTGACCATGTGGGAGGCGCTGGAAGAACTGAGCAGAACGCTGCCTCAGAGTATGGATGTCTTTGATTACTGGATGCAGGATCACGAAACCGGAACCATAGTGACCAATACTCTGCAGACGGAAAAAGGACAGGATTTTTCGGTGGAGGAATACGCGGTCTGGTTTCGGATGGATTATGACGCCGCGGGCAATCCGTCGGTGAAAAGCGGGGCTGATCAGAAAGTGAACAGTCTGGCCAAAGTCCTCTATGGGCAGGCCCGCAGGGGATTGTACGATACCTATATCGGAACATCAAATCTGGCGAATTTTGTGCCGGAATCCGTGGAAATAAGTATTGACAGAAGAGGATATGTATATGATGTTGCCACGGAGGACTCCCTGTTTCTCAGCCAGTTGGAGCAGCGCGCCCGCATTTACGGCGGCCCCAGAGACTGCACTGTGTATTATGGGATTAAGCGTAGTCAGTGGGAAACCATAGTGGGCAACTACCATGGAGAAAACGATTTTTCCTATGTATATCATGAATACCAGGCGGAGGGGCTGGGCGGCGTATTTCTGGTGATCGGGCTAGTCCTCTGGATTTGGGGATTCTTTTATGGCAATCCCCGCAGAGAGGATAAAAAGTTAATGAGACACTTTTACCGCGCTCCGGCGGAGGCGGTGATCGCAGGCTCTTTCCTGTTTCCGATCCTGTTCTATGATCAGGTGACAGTGTGGGCCGCCCGACTGTATACGACGCATAATCCCCGATATTATCTTCACGCGACGGGTAATTGGTCCTGGACGGACGCGCTGGTATATGGACAGAATCTGGTATTGATAGCGTGCCTGTTCTTTGCCGCCTGGTATATGGGCTGCTGTCTGGGGGAGACGCGCAGGCTGGGGATCCGGGGATATCTGCACAGGCGCATGATATGTTCCCGGTGCTGGGGGTGGTGCAAAGGCCGGATACGGCGGTATTATCAGACGCTGGTGAGTCTGGATATCACCAAGGATTCCCGCAGACAGGTGATAAAGCTGCTGATCATCAACGCGGTGGTAGTGTTGCTGCTCTGCACGATGTGGATGGTAGGCTGGTTCGGCGTGATCATCTACTCATTGCTGCTCTATTTTGTGGTGAAAAAATATATCAGTGACTTACAGAAAAAATACAGTATCCTGCTGCGGGCTACCAATGAGATCGCAGACGGCAATCTGGAGGTTAAGATAACGGAACATCTGGGTGTGTTTGAGCCTTTTAAGCCCCAAATCTATCGGATCGAGGCGGGATTTCAGAAGGCTGTGGAGGAGGAGGTGAAGAGCCAGCGTATGAAAACGGAACTGATTACGAATGTGTCCCATGATCTGAAGACGCCTCTGACGGCGATCATCACGTATGTAAATCTGCTCCAGGAGGACAATGTCACGGAGGAGCAGAGGGTGCAGTATCTGCAGATACTGGAGCAGAAATCTCTGCGGCTGAAGGCTCTGATCGAGGATTTGTTTGAGGTCAGCAAAGCCAACAGTAAAAATGTCACCTTGAATCTGGTGGATGTGGATATCGTGAATCTGCTGCGCCAGGTGGAGTTTGAGCAGGAGGACCGGCTGGAGGAGAGGAATCTTGCCGTGCGGCTGCGGCTGCCGGAGGAAAAGATCATGGTGCGGCTGGACAGTCAGAAAGCGTACCGTATCTATGAGAACTTATTTGGCAATATTATCAAATACGCCATGGAGGGCACCAGGATTTATGTGGATCTGGAACAGTCCGAGGGAGAGGTGACGGTGCGGCTGAAAAATATCACGGAGCAGGAGATTACCGTCAGCGGCGAGGAGCTCACGGAGCGCTTTGTACGGGGCGACGTCTCCCGGGGCACCGAGGGCAGCGGCCTGGGGCTGGCCATCGTCCGCAGCTTTACGGAGCTGATGGGCGGACGTTTTGAAGTGACGGTGGACGGAGACCTGTTCACGGCCAGCACCACCTGGATGCTGGATCGGGACGGACTCAGCCTCTGACCAGGGCCAGGAATGCGTTCATGGACAAATCGTTATAAAAGAATCGTTTTAATAGAAAATTTATGGAATTATATGTGCACATATGATAAAATGTATATATAAATTTGTGTGAGGCATAAGAGTTGATCGACAAGAGAGATTCAAAAACGATTACGTTCATGCTTGGAGATATGCTATTTGAGTATGATGAATGGAAAAATGAATATAATATTGAACATCATGGCATTTCATTTAAGCAGGCGGCACGTGTGTTTTTTGACTATGATCGAATCGAACTGTTTGATGAAGAAAATAGTGAAGAGGAAGATCGCTTTGATACAATAGGTGATCTTTCAGCGGGATATGCACGTGTGGCTGCCGGAGAGACCGTAATCGGAAATATAGGTTCATTTTTTAGAGAAGTAAACGATATTGTCTTCGTTGTTTATGCAGAAAGGACGCAGGTAGACGATAACGGTAAAAAAACAGATGTTACAAGATTGATTTCTGCCAGGTTTGCTACAAACTTTGAAAGGGGGGTGTATTATGGTAAATTATGATGAAATGACCCAAGAGGCGATAGAGTCTCTTGCCTTTTCTGATGATGAAAGAAAAGCGCTTGCGCTTGCGAAGAAGAGGCCCATCGCTTTTGATGAAGAGTGCCCGGAAACAACTCCGGAGCAGGCTGTAAAGTTCAGGAGGGTAAACCCTCCTCGAGACAGGATCAGTAAAAGGGCATAATCGCAAGGTTTATTTTCCTCTGACCAGGGCCAGGAAAGCGTTCATGGCGGCGGAGGGTTTGGCTGATCTGGGATAGGCAAAGCCGATGCGGCGGGGCGGGATAGGCTCTCTGATGGAACATTCCATCAGGGAGCCTTTTTTCAGTTCCTCCTGAACAAATTCGCCGATGACACAGGCGATCCCCAGTCCGATGCGGGCAAAGTCGATAAGCAGATCCATGGTGGTGACTTCGATCTGCTGCTCCATGGTGATGTTCTGCAAAAGCATGTGTTTATCCATGTATTGGCGGGTGGCGTTGTTTTTATCCAGCAGCAGAAAGGTACCGCGGGACAGCAGGGCGTCGTCGCTGTCGTCCTGCTTTTTCAGTTTGTCCATGTATTCCGGGGAGCAGACAAATATATCGTGGATATCCCGGATGGGCAGAAAGGCCAGGCGGCCGCTTTCCAGGCGGTCGCTCTCGCCCACCAGCCCCAGCTCCAGCGTTCCTTTTTCCAGAGAGGCGATGGTCTCATAGGTGGATTGACAGGACAGGGATATCTTCACATAGGGGTTGGCGGCGATATAGTCCTGCAGATAGGGGAGCAGCGCATATTTGCACAGGGTAGTGCTGACGCCGATGGACAGGCTGCCCGCCCCCAGCAGATCCCGCTGGCTGACGATCTCCTCCCCCTGGCGGATGGCCTGGAAGGCGGTCTCCAGGTGGCGGTACAAAAGCTGGCCGTTCTCGGTCAGTGTGACGCCCCGGGAGCTGCGGACCAGCAGGGGGGAAGAAAAGTTTTCCTCCAGCCGGGAGATGGATTTGCTCACGGCGGGCTGGCTGATATACAGTTTTTTGGCGGCGGCGGAGATATTGCCGCACTGGGCTACCGTGTAGAAAATGTGGTATAAGTTCAGTTGGTTCATGTCAGATACCTCTTTTTGCCTGTGATGGGAGCGGCCATGCTTTATCCTGCGCGCTCCGGATTTCTGAAAGGCTAAACGCAGGGGGGGCCATTATACCTTGATTCCATGCGCTTTGGCGCATATTATATTCAGAAGAGTTAAATGCGGAGCATTTTACTCATTATACCTTGATTCCATGCGCTTTGGCGCACAATTATCAGGAAAGCACAAGCTTATTATACCATAACGTGTGGATATGGCAAGCATGGATGATATACTATTTGGTAATGATATACATTTCGCATCCGGTCAATAAATCTTTGGTCTTTTAGGGTGCATATATGTTGGTTTCCTGAATAATTTTTTCTTGTACCCGCTTTATGAGGCGAGATATTCTTGTTGGAAACATGGGTGGGCATATAGAAAAAAATTTCGTTTTAATACCCACTTTGAGAGGAGAAATTCTCTGTTTTGAGGCAGGAATGGGTCTATACACAAAAAAATTCGTTTTTTACCCCAGTATTCCGACAAAAGAGGGGGTACAGAAGGTAAATTTTTTCGTATAGACCCACAAGGGGCGTGAAGGAACAGAAAAATTTTGATCTTACGGGTCAGATGTGGGTATAAATCTACAATTTTTTTGCATAGACCCAGCAAGACCTAAAATAAGAATCGTTTTCGGGAATTTCTGACAGTCTGACAGAAGGATCCGCTGTTATGACGCAGCAAAAACACTTTTCAGAAAAGGCAGTAAATATATTGTCAGTTTCTTGACGAGAGACAGGCCGGATGGGCGTAAGGCACTCTGTCTGGTAAGCATTATCCCGGCGCCGTTTTACCGTGGGGCATGCAGTGTGTTTCCCATGAACCGCAAAGGCATCTTACCGTAATTTACGTTTCTGACTGCCTGGACGATTTCGTCCCTGCGGCTCTCGGCATCCGGCAGATCACATACAATGTCATTGAGATCGTACGGACCGTTTCGGAAGTGTCCCACGGATGCTCCATGAAATTCACCGTCAATCAGCAGGTACTGGAGGGGTTCATGGTCATAATCGAGCCCTTCAGTCATACTTTTGACCATATCCTTGAGAATATGCTCATGAGCTTTATAGAGGAAGTCGTTACGGTGAATAGCGTAAACGAAGTTCATGACTTCAGGCTCATATCTTTTGAGGAGCTCGGCATCACTCTTCAGCAGAAACCCCGAGTCGGATGCTGCCAATACGTCTTCGGCAACCAGTTCTCCGACTGCCAGCCTGATTTCTTTTTCAGGAATCCTGTAAAATGACTTTGCCATCGCCGTATCGAACCATACGATTCTATATGCAAACCGCTGCAGCACGATTTTGAGCGCTGCCAGTCGGGTGTATCTGTTCAGGTCAGCATCCGGGAATATCTCTGCAAACTTGTACCAGCCTCGGTCCCATTCGCCGTCATACTGATCCTCATAAATAAGAAACGCCTCCTGCAGGCGATGAAGAATGGGCGTGATCTGCTTTACAAGCATACCGGTTTCCTCTTTGATCTGCTGAATATTAAGCGGACCGGATTTTTCGATAAGCTCAAGGATCTGCCGTTGTCCGACAGTCGGTTCTATAAGCGGTTTCCGATAAAGAGCCGCGAACAGCTCCATATCCTCCGGAACGATCCATCCCAGATTGCCGCCGGCAAAACGTCCTTTGATCAACTGGCGGTTTAACTGACGGTTCCGGTTGAATTCCATGTCGTTGAAATCAGCGCGAAATGCGAGCGTAGGGGGCTCTCCAAAGCCGTTCCAGTACACGTTTTGCCCCGGCTGGGTATCCCGGTATAATGCTGTGTATTCGTCTTTATCCGCTTTTTTTATAAAGCACTGTCGCTCCATGCGAAGAGAGATCATATTTGCATTCATCTTATTTTTTCCTTACCTCTGTTTTATAAAAAGAGCAATACATTGCCGCAGGGTCGCGCAGCGTAAGCTCTCTGCCTCCCCAAACCGCTGTATAAGGCGGATTTTCATACGCCTCATCCATCCAAATCCATATCATTGGCTCATCGGCTCCATCCTGCAGAGCCAGTGCAGAGCCGTATCACCTGTCGTCCGGAGCGATTTCCTCCAGAACCCGAAAGCCGGGTTTCTTATAAAACTCGAGTACTGTTTCCGGGTTTTTACTGTAAATATTTATCCCACTGAACTTAAATTCCATGAAATTACCTCCCGTTTTTCTATACCGTAACATTTAAAACGCGACAACTGTATGTCGTGTTTTATATAATTATTTTATTCCCGCAGGCAAAGAGCCAAGGTTTCGGATGTTTGCATTGAGGGGTATCACCATATATAACTTACGGTTATGCACAATATAAATATTATATATTTGAAGAATAGCTGAAAATATGTTAGTATGAGTGCAGATTAAAGCAGTTTCCCCGGATCCTTGCGGCTCCATAACCAGGTTCCCGGGGCACAAAGCAGCATGTTCTCCCGCGGCGCCTGATGTGCGCGCAGAAGTGGACGGCGGGGGAAAAGTGCAGAACTCTAAACAGGAGGAAGACGTTATGGGAATGACAATGACGCAGAAGATTCTGGCAGCGGCGGCAGGGCTTGAGAAAGTTGAGGCAGGTCAGTTAATCGAGGCGAACCTGGATCTGGTGTTGGGCAACGATATCACAAGTCCGGTGGCTATCAAGGAGATGGACAAAATGAAAGTGCAGGGGGTGTTTGACAGGGATAAAATCGCCCTGGTGCCGGATCATTTTGTGCCCAACAAGGATATCAAGTCCGCGGAGCATTGCAAATGTGTGAGGGAATTTGCCAGAAAGAATGAGATCACCAATTATTTTGAGGTGGGAGAGATGGGCATCGAGCATGCGCTGCTGCCGGAAAAAGGACTGACGGTGGCGGGGGACGTGATCATCGGCGCGGATTCCCACACCTGTACTTACGGCGCGCTGGGCGCTTTTTCCACCGGCGTGGGCAGCACGGACATGGCGGCGGGCATGGCCACGGGCAAAGCATGGTTCAAGGTGCCGGCGGCGATACGGTTTAATCTCACGGGTAAGCTGCCCAAGTGGGTCAGCGGCAAGGATGTGATCCTGCATATCATCGGTATGATCGGCGTGGACGGCGCGCTGTACAAGTCCATGGAGTTTGTGGGAGACGGCATCGCCAGCCTGTCCATGGACGACCGGTTCACCATCGCCAATATGGCTATCGAGGCGGGAGGCAAGAACGGGATCTTCCCGGTGGACGATGCGGCTGTAAGCTATATGAAAGAACACAGTACCAAATCTTACAGGATATATGAGGCGGATGCGGACGCGGTATACGATCAGGAGTATACCGTTGACCTGAGCGCATTAAGGCCCACCATAGCGTTTCCCCATCTGCCGGAAAATACCCATACCATTGATGAGATCACTGAGGATATCACTATCGACCAGGTGGTCATCGGCTCCTGCACCAATGGGCGGCTGGAGGATCTGCGGACGGCGGCGGAGGTGCTTAAGGGCCGTCATGTGCAGAAGGGGATGCGCTGTATCGTGATTCCCGCCACTCAGGCCATCTATATGCAGGCCATGGAAGAGGGACTGCTGAAAATCTTTATCGAGGCCGGAGCCGTGGTCAGCACTCCCACCTGCGGTCCCTGCCTGGGCGGCTATATGGGGATTCTGGCGGAGGGCGAGCGCTGCGTCTCCACCACCAACCGCAACTTCGTTGGCCGCATGGGCCATGTGACCAGCGAGATCTATCTGGCCAGCCCGGCCGTGGCGGCCGCCAGCGCCGTGACCGGAAAGATTTCCAGCCCGGAGCAGCTGTAGACAAGAAATATACATGAGGTGCGTATGAGTTTCATTTTTATAGCGCTGGGCGGGGCAATAGGGGCCATGGCACGATATGCCATAAGCCTGATTCCCGTAAAAGGGGGATTCCCCGTACTGACGCTGATTACAAATATCGCAGGCGCTGTATTGATTGGGTTTATTGTCGGGATCGCAAACCTGCGCGAGGATATTTCCCCCAATACAGTGCTGTTTTGGAAAACAGGCGTTTGTGGCGGATTTACGACATTTTCAACATTTTCACTGGAAGCGCTTACGATGCTGGAGAGAGGGGCGTATCTTCCAGGAGCGCTGTATATCGCGCTGAGTGTGATCTGCTGCATATTGGGCGTTCTGTGCGGGAGAGCTTTTGCAATGCTGTTTAGATAAAGAAACGAAAAAAGGAAAGAGGTATAATTATGAAAGCAAACGGAACAGTCTTTCGTTACGGAGACAATGTGGATACGGATGTGATTATTCCCGCCAGGTATCTGAATTCCTCAGACCCGGCGGAACTGGCCACCCACTGTATGGAGGATATTGACCAGGATTTTGTGAAAAAGGTACAAAAGGGCGATATCATCGTGGCGGACAAGAATTTCGGCTGCGGCTCTTCCAGAGAGCATGCGCCCATCGCCATCAAAGCGGCGGGAGTGAGCTGTGTGATCGCGGAGACTTTCGCCAGGATATTTTACCGCAACGCCATCAATATCGGGCTGCCCATCATAGAGTGCCCGGAGGCGGCTAAGGGCATAGAGGCGGGCGATCAGGTGGAGGTGGACTTTGACAGCGGCATGATCTACAACCGCACCAGAGGCACCCAGTTCAAGGGCCAGGCATTCCCGGAGTTCATGCAGAAGATCATCGCCGCGGAGGGATTGATCAACTATATCAATAACAAGTAAGACAGAATATCGGGAAGCGGCTGAGGAGGTTGCTTTCCGATTTTTTTATTTCTCTTGCTTTTTCAATTATCAGGGTTCATAATACCTTATGAACAGAGACATTATTACTTTGTTCTTTCACGCAATGAGCCGAGTGTCCGTGCTCTGCCGGACTGACGGGGAATGCCGCGGCTGTATTTTGCCGGACAGTCAGCGAGCGCTATGGGGATTGACGAAAAGGGTGTGTGAGAAAAATAGACTGGAAATACAGACAGGGAGATTATTTGTTTCACGGAAGTCCGCACAAAATAGAAGTCCTGCAGCCGATGCAGGCTTACGACACTGGATTTGAGGCAGGCTGCCGGAGGGCGGTATACGCAACGGACAATCCGGACATGGCGATATGCTTTGCGTTGGGGGTAGAGGGCGATGAGACTTCCGAGAGGACAATGCTGCCCGAATATGGAATGAAAATGCTGTTCAGAGGCTGCCATCCCAGATATGGACAAAAGGGATATGTCTATGTCTTAGACAAAGCCGGTTTTGTTCACGCAATGGGGAGTCAGTAGGTATCCTGTAAAGAGCAAAAGCCGATTGACGTGATAGAAATAAATGTTGACGATTACATACAGAGCCATTGCATGATTGTGGAGGGGGAAAAGCAGAGAACATGAGACACAATCAGCCTTCCGGGCATGTCGGCCGCAGGGCAGGACAAGCTGGTGCGGATTCATAAGGAAAGGGCATGCTGAAATGACAGAATTTCGTGAAGGAACCTTGGACACCATGATTGAACGGCTACGCTGTGCCATATCTGGCTTTGACAGGGAGTGGATCAAAAATTGTATCCCTGCAACAGAACAGCAGCTTCAACATTTAGAGGATATATGCTGCCAAAATCATTATACACTTCCGGAGGCATACCGCAAATATCTGATGGCAATGGGACAGAATGACGGGGGACTGCTGGAAAGACAGTGGGACGGTTACTGTAAGCCCAATATTGATTATTTACTGGAATTGCTTGCGGATGAAGAATACGCAAAGGACGATTGGGAAAACGGGCTTTTACTGTTTTCCCATCACTGGACGGACGCAAATTCTTATCTGAGACTGTCGGACTGGTCGGATAATCCGGTTGTGACAGATATGGATGGAAAATATTTTGCAGGCAGCTTTGAGAAATATTTGTTTCAGCAGGCCTTTAAGATGTATCATGAGAAATTTCCATACGAGGCAGGGATAGGAAATTCCGTTAAATCCATGGATGAGGTCTTGAGAAAGTACTCCCGTCCCTGCACGGTATTTGGCGGGACGGCAGAGGAAAGAATGGATTTTATAAGGCATCTGGTGGAACCGTTTCATCCGCAAAAAACATGGTTTAGCGATAATCTTCATTACTTTTGCTATAATGAGGAGTATGCCTTAAGCATTAACCTTCACTGGAGTTGCCTGATTGTATTTTCGTGTAACGATCCGGTGCTTAAGGAAAAGGCAGATCGTGAATTGACTGAAATATTTACCATATGATGTTTGGATTAGAGGAAGGGTTATGAAAAATTTATCTGAAAAAAAGAACAAATATGAGATGGACATGTGCAGCGGCGCGCTGCTGCCGAAGATATTGCTGTATTCCCTGCCGCTGATGCTGTCGGGTATCCTGCAGCTGCTGTTCAACGCCGCGGATATCGTGGTGGTGGGGCGGTTCGCGGGCAATGACGCCCTGGCCGCGGTGGGCTCCACCAGCTCTCTGATCAATCTGCTGGTGAATGTGTTCATGGGCCTGTCCGTGGGAACCAATGTGATGGTGGCGCATTTTTATGGCGCGGGGCAGAAACGGGAGCTGGAGGAGATGGTACATACCGCCATACTGACTTCCCTTGTCAGCGGCGTGATCCTGATATTTGTGGGCCTGGCTCTGTCCCGTCCCGCGCTGCTTTTGATGGATACGCCGGAGAATGTGATCGATCAGGCGGTGCTGTATATCCGCATTTATTTTGTGGGGATGCCCGTGATGATGCTCTACAATTTTGGCAGCGCCGTGCTGCGGGCGGTGGGAGATACCCGCAGACCCTTATATTTCCTGCTGATCGCGGGCGTGGTCAACGTGATCCTGAACCTGTTTTTTGTGATCTCCCTGTCCATGGGCGTGGCGGGGGTGGCGCTGGCCACCGTCATTTCCCAGGGGATCTCCGCCGCCCTGGTGCTGCTGTGCCTGATGCGCAGCCAGGGCGATTACCAGGTCAGCCTGAAAAAGCTGCGGATCGTGAAAGACAAGATGATCAAGATGGTAAAGATCGGTCTGCCCGCAGGCCTGCAGGGCGCGCTGTTTTCCGTGTCCAACGTGCTGATCCAGTCCTCGGTGAACTCCTTTGGTTCCATCGCCATGGCGGGCAATACGGCCGCCCAGAACCTGGAGGGTTTCGTCTATACCGCCATGAACTCCCTGCACCAGACCTGCATCAGCTTTACCGGACAGAATTACGGAGCCAGGCAGTACAAGCGCATGGGCAGGATCCTGCTGATCTGTCTGGGCTGTGTTATCGTGGTGGGCGTGGTCATGGGCAACGGGGTCTATCTGGCGGGGGACGTCCTGCTGAAACTCTATTCCCCGGACGAGGAGGTCATTCAGTACGGTGTGCTGCGTCTGCTTTATATCTGTACCACCTATGCCCTCTGCGGCATGATGGATGTGATGGTGGGGGCGATACGGGGCATGGGTTACGGCGTCATGCCCATGCTGGTGTCCCTGACCGGAGCCTGTCTGTTCCGGGTGGTGTGGATCATGACGGTGTTCAGGGCCTACCACAGCCTGGAGGTACTGTATGTCTCGTATCCCATCAGCTGGGCGCTGACTTTCGCCGTACATCTGCTGTGCTTTTTCATCGTCTACCGCAGGGTACTGCGGCAGAATGCGTAAGAGGTGGACAGGTAGCACTTGAAACATACGTTCGAACGTGATATAATGAACTTACGCTCTTCTGAGCGAAATGTGCGTTAAAGCGCATAGTATTAAGGAATAACGAGTAAAACGGATTTGTAAGTCAGGAGGCGGATTATGCGCACTGAGGAAGAAATGTATGCGTTGTTTATGCATATAGCCAAGGCGGACGACAGGATTCTGGCAGTATATATGAACGGTTCACGGACGAATCCCAATGCTCCGAAGGATATTTTTCAGGACTATGACATAGTGTTTGTGGTGCGGGAAACAAAGACATTTATCGAAGACAGAGACTGGATTCACAGATTCGGTAAAATCCTGTATATGCAGTATCCTGATGAAAACCCATTTTATCCGTGTGACAGGGAAAACAATTATGGCTGGCTGATGCAGTTTGACGACGGCGTCCGGGTTGACCTTACCGTACAGACAGTTGCGTATACCCAGGAACATATCCATGATGATAAACTTTGCAGGATTTTGCTGGACAAGGAAAATATTCTGCCGACAATTCCAAAGTCGACAGACGCGGATCATCATGTAAAAAAACCTACCGAGGCGCAGTTTCAGGCGTGCGCCAACGAATTCTGGTGGTGCAGCAACAATATAGCAAAGGGGTTGTGGCGGGAGGAGATGCCCTATGTGCAGGACATGACCAACTTTGTGGTCCGTAAGCAGTTAGAACGGATGCTTTCATGGAAAGTCGGTATCGGTACGGACTTTCAGGTCAGTGTGGGAAAGTCGGCGAAATACTTATACAGGTGGCTGGAAACAGACGAGTATCAAAAATATTTGAACACCTATTTTGGCGGCAGCGTCGAGCAGGCCTGGACAGCCGTGCTGCACATGTGCGATCTGTTTGAGCAAACGGCGAAATATGTGGGGCGCAAGCTGGGATATACCTATAACGACATGGAGGGAAAGGCGGCGAGGGGATTTCTTGAGCGCGTGCGACAGCTGCCAAAGGACGCAAAGAGCGTTTAAGATTGATAGTCTCACAGAATGTCCGGGAGGTGGGTTTGCATGATCGAGAAGGACATCCGCAATATATTTTTAGGATTTCCCGAAATCATCTATGGATTTACGGATATTGCGTACAGCGAATACGCCGGTTCTTACAAATCTGCGTTAGTATTTGCGGTTCCTTATGGGGAACAACTCACAACTGCAAATTATTCTGAAAAAAGATTTGAAAAAGGCATTCAAGACGCCAGAGAAATAGTGGAAACCATATTGACCCAGCTGAAAAAAACGCTTGAAGCGCATGAGGTCGAATATTATATTCCCCCGGTAGCGCAGAACAATGAGACAGATCTGAAAGCTCCTTTTTCTTTCAAGTTTGCCGCGGTAAATGCCGGACTCGGCTGGATCGGAAAAAACGACGTGGTTATCACAGAAAAATACGGACCAAGGATAAGACTGTCTGCGGTCCTGATAAACGAGCAGTTTGTCTATGGAGAAAAAACCGTAAAAAGTAACTGCCCTGAGAATTGCAGGAAATGCGTTGAAGCCTGTCCGTATGGGGCATTGCACGGCGTACAGTGGGATATCAACTCCTTGAGAAACGATATCATAGATTACAGGTTATGCAACGAAAAGAGGAGTTTATACAGCAAAACGCGCGGAAGAAAAAATGCCTGCGGGCTTTGTATGGTTGCCTGCCCTTTTGGAGTGTTGTTTAAAAAGTTTTAGGTTGAGCCGCCTGGTTTGGGGAGGAGAATTTATGTTTGCGTATATTAAGGGAACCGTTGCGGACATCGGGGAGGACTGCTGCGTCATAGACGTACATGACGTGGGGATCAATATTCATATATCAGCCCAGACGGCGGCCCGGATGCCGGGCGTCGGGCAGGAGGCCAGACTGTACACCTATACCAGCGTTCGGGAAGATGCGTTCTGGCTCTATGGGTTTTTGTCCAAGGGGGATCTGGAGATGTTTAAACGCTGTATTACTGTCAGCGGCATCGGCCCCAAGGGCGCGCTGGGGCTTTTGTCCGTTATGGACGGGGATCAACTGCGTTTCGCGATCCTGTCCCAGGACATAAAGGCCATCTCCCAGGCCCCCGGCATCGGCAAACGCACGGCGGAGCGGTTGGTGCTGGAACTCAAGGACAAGCTGAACTATGACACGGCGGATATCTCCCGGGAGATCGACGGTGGAAACGCAGGCGTGGCAGGGACAGTTCTGGACCATCCCGGCAAGCGGGAGGCTGTGGAGGCCCTGGTGGCGCTGGGCTACGGACAGACGGAGGCCATGAAGGCGGTGAGCCAGGTGGAGGGAGCGGATACCATGGACTCCTCCGCTCTGCTGAAACAGGCGCTGAAGAAGATGTTTTGAGGCTTGCAGGGAACATGCGGAACTCTCAACAGCATGTTCCCGGAAAGCGCCCTGATCCATGCCAGGACGCTCTGAAGCGGCATGACATGGATCACCGGAATGGGTGCTTGCAGGGAACATGCGGAACTCTCAATAGGAGAAAAAGATGGCAAAGAGGATGATCGAGACCAACCTGACCGAGGAGGACGTGAAGATCGAGGGATCTCTGCGCCCCCAGGTGCTTGACGACTATATCGGACAGTCCAAGGTAAAAGAGACATTAAAAATCTATATCGAAGCGGCCAGACAGCGGGGTGACGCCCTGGATCATGTGCTGTTTTACGGCCCTCCGGGCCTGGGCAAGACCACGCTGGCAGCCATCATCGCCAATGAGATGGGAGTGCGTCTGAAAGTCACCAGCGGCCCCGCCATAGAGAAACCGGGGGAACTGGCTGCTATCCTGAACAATCTGGAGGAGGGGGATCTGCTGTTTGTGGACGAGATTCACCGTTTAAACCGACAGGTGGAGGAAGTGCTGTATCCGGCCATGGAAGACTATTGCATCGACGTGATGATCGGCAAAGGACCTACGGCCCGTTCCGTGCGTCTGGAACTGCCCCGTTTTACCCTGGTGGGCGCCACCACCCGGGTGGGGCTTTTGACGGCTCCCCTGCGGGACCGTTTCGGCATGATTCATCACCTGGAGTTTTACTCGATAGAGGAACTGAAACTGATCATTCGGCATTCCGCCCAGGTATTGGGCGTGGAGATCGACGAGAAAGGGGCGGTGGAGCTGGCCCGTCGCAGCCGGGGTACCCCCAGGCTGGCCAACCGGATTTTGAAACGGGTCCGAGATTATGCCCAGGTGCGGCATGACGGCAGGATCACCGAGGAGGTGGCCCGGGAGGCGCTGGATCTGATGGACGTGGACAGGCTGGGACTGGATCATATAGACAGGAACATTCTGTGTACTATGATCGAGAAATTCCAGGGAGGGCCGGTGGGCTTGGACACTCTGGCTGCCGCCATCGGGGAGGACGCCGGGACCATAGAGGATGTGGTGGAGCCTTATCTGCTGAAAAACGGTCTGATCAACCGCACCCCCAGGGGCCGTGTGGTGACGGAAAACGCCTACAGACACCTGGGATTTCAGCCTATATTGTGAAGTCTTCCAGACCTTTCCCGGTGTACTGGAGGGCAATGCGGTTTTCCGGTTTCTCATCCGTCAGATAGAGTACGATGAGGAAAAACCACTCCAGCGGTTTCATCAGCAGATAGATCAGATCCGCGGCAAATCGGGAACGGATCAATTTTGCCACAGGGAATCCGCAGGTGTCATATAGATGCCGCACGGTCTTGTGAAACCGGGGCGTTTTTTCCTCCAGGATCTGCTCAAAGGCATTGGCTATGCAGAGCTGCCGGTTTACGATCACCTCGTGTCCGTGCCGCACGCCCAGCCGCCGGGGCCTGACGATGCTTTTGTGCCCGCCCGCGGCTACGGTACAGAGATAGTGTTCGTCATAATAGATGTTCTGGGGCGCCACCCTCTGTGAGAGGTTCCACTGCGCCGTCTCCGTGAATGCTTTTATGACGGCGTCCGGTCTCTGGCCCGCCAAAAGCAGCAGGGCGATCAGCATACCCAGCAGCGGCCACATCAGTAAAAAGGCGGCGAAAGGCCAGTATCCGGACTGCATTAACAGACGATTGCAGGCTCGCAGCCAGGAAGGATATTCCCGGTCGGGGACAGGGAGCAGGCTCCATTCCCATACTTTGTGCCGCACCGTCCTTGCGGTGACGATCACGCAGTTTATCGGGAAAAGGAGCAGATAAACTTTGTTCCAGATAATATCGGTCAAATAATTACAACCGCTGAAAAGATCTGCGGGAAACACCTGTATGCCCCAGACAATGCTTACCGCCGTGCCCAGATACATGGCGGCCATACCCAATACCGGTAAAAGGGGCGGCGCTTTTTTCAGAGTTATAATATAGTTTACGGCCAGATAGCCGACGTATCCCACCAGCGCCAACACCCATATTGAAGGCGCGGACTGCGTGTAGATGGGAGTGTGCATCTGGCTGTTATACAGCACTTCTTCCCAGTCTGCGTCAAACACCACATCATCCAGGAGCTGCAGATACAGGACACTGTACGCCGCGCCCAGAGGGATTCCCACCGCATCAAATATCCGTCCCTTTCGGTAAACTTCCGGTCGTTTGTTTCCACGGATCGCAAGATAGATTTCGGCGGCCGTCAAAGCCCAGGGGTAGATCATAAAGCCGCCTATAATAATGGCTCCTTCCAGGAGGATACCGGGAATTTCCAGGATGCTGAAATCCAACAGCGAATGCGGCGAGGTTGCAAACACTGCCATTTGACTCAGCAGCGCGCCCGCGCTCCCCGCCAGCAGGGACAGCAGCGTTACGGTGAGAAAGGGAACCTTTTTGCAGAATTGCCACAGTGATTTCCGCTGGTTTTTCGTTTGAGGCAAATTATCCTGCGGTAGATTTGATTCGGCCAGATTTGCTGGCGGCAAATTCGTCTGGGGCGAATTGTCCTGTTGTTGCATCTGATTTTCCATTTTTATAATATCCTTTCTACTTTCCTACAGGGCGCTGATCTCAGCATACCGGGCCACTATCTCCCAGTTATTTCTAATAATACCACTCTGTAAATCGTGAGTCAATAATTATTTATTGATTTTCGATAAACAATCTTACTCGAACAAATAAATTTGAAAAAATAGTGGAATAGGCTTGTCTGTCCGCAGATTCTGATATATAATAAGAACAATAGATGTAGTGTTTCGACAGTGCACGGGAACGTATATATTGTAGTTTTCTGTCGGATAGGCGTGTAAAGGAAAGGGAAAAATTATGTCTTCCAAAACAGATACAGAGGTTATCATCGGTGGAAAGGTCTTTACGCTCAGCGGTTATGAGAGCGAGGAATATCTGCAAAAGGTGGCCTCTTATATCAATAATAAAGTGAATGAGTACAGTAAAGTGGACAGCTTTCGCAGACAGCCGCTGGATACCCAGAGCGTGTTACTGCAGTTGAACATAGCCGACGACTATTTCAAGGCCAAGCGGCAGATTAATGTGCTGGAGGAGGAGTTGCAGCGCAAGGAGAAGGAACTGTACGACTTAAAACATGAATTGATCTCTTCCCAAATCAAGATGGAGAACATGGAAAAGGATTCCAGGGAGATGGAGATCAAGCTGCGGGAGAACGCCAAGCAGATCGAAAAACTGGAAAAGGAACAGAAAAATAAAAAGCTGCCGGTGTAGGGCAGCTTTTCTGTTATTGAAATGCCCCGGATCAAAGTCGGCGGATGCGCGGGACGGGGAATATGAGACGCGAAGGGACTCATAAAATGTGTGACGCGGAGGGAATCGGATAATGAGTGATGCGTTGAAAAGCGGGAGAAAAGTGGAACTGCTGGCCCCGGCGGGCAACAGGGAGGCTTTTTTCGGTGCGGTACATGCGGGGGCGGACGCCGTTTATATGGGGGGAGAAAAATTTGGCGCCCGGGCATACGCGGATAACTTTTCCCGGGAAGAACTGACCGCCTGTATCCGTTACGGGCATATACACGGATGTCGGAGTTATCTGACGGTAAACACGCTGATGAAAGAAGAGGAGCTGGCGGAATTGGTACAGGAGCTGGCGCCGCTGTACCGGGCGGGACTGGACGGCGTGATCGTGCAGGATATCGGCGCGCTACGGACGATTCGGCGGCATTTTCCCGGGATGGAGCTGCACGCCAGCACCCAGATGACGGTCACGGGCCCGAAGGGGGCGCTGCTGCTGAAAGGGCTGGGCGTGACCAGAGTGGTGCCCGCCAGGGAGCTGAGTCTGCGGGAACTGACAAAGCTCAGAGAGGAGAGCGGGCTGGAGGTGGAGGCGTTTGTCCATGGCGCCATGTGTTACTGTTATTCCGGGGCCTGTCTGTTCAGCAGTCTGCTGGGCGGCCGCAGCGGCAACCGGGGGAGATGCGCCCAGCCATGCAGGCAGGCGTACGAGACGGATGTCCCTGGCGCATCCGTCCGCCGAAAGGAATACTATCCTCTGAGTCTGAAGGATCTGTGTACGATCCAGCATTTGCCGGAGCTATTGGAGGGAGGCGTCGATTCCTTCAAGATAGAGGGACGCATGAAAAAACCGGAGTACGCGGCGGGGGTGACGGCCCTCTACCGCAAATATCTGGATCGCTGCCTGGCTGTTTCCCCGGGAGGCTCCCCAGGGGCATTTCACGTGGAGGAGCAGGATCTGCGAACGCTGTCCGGGCTGTATATCCGCGGTCAGAGGCAGGACGGATATCTCTTCCGGCACAATGGCCGGGAGATGGTGACGCTGGACAGTCCATCCTACGCAGGCAGCGATGAGAGCAGCCTTGAGGATATCCGGCGGAGATATATACAGGAAAAAAAGCGGATCGGAATATGGATGGAGGCAGATTTTTTCTGCGGCGCTCCGGCCCGGATCAGGATGGGAACAGGAGAACTGTGGGCGGAGACGACCGGGGCGGCGGTGGAACCGGCGCAGAGCCGTCCCGTGCTGGAAGAGGATATCCGCAGACAGCTGCAAAAGCTGGGGGAGACCTGTTTCGAGGCAGAGAGCATCCGTATCCGTACAGACGGGAAAGGTTTTTATTCGCTGAAAGAGATTAATGCCCTGCGGCGGGAGGCGGCGCGCAGGCTGGAAGACCGGATCATAGAGAGCCACGATCTGCCTGTGGCCAGAGAGCCGGAATCGGCGGAGGATAAAGGAGCTTTTTGCGAGATTGCGGACGAGGTCCGATCTGTAGAGGAAAAAGTCGGGCATCCGCAGGGGGCGGGTGCGGAAAAAAGGCCAGATGCAAAGAAGACCTCTATTCCGGTATCCGGCTTGAGAGAGACGTCGGGGACAGATGTGTCAGTATGCCGGATACACATTTCTACAGAGGAACAGTTGGTTTGTCTGTCGGAGTATATCGGAAAGTATATTGGTATGGAAGGGGAAAAAGGATTCGGAGGGCGGATCTGCGACCGAATCTATGTGGAGAGCCGTCTGCTGGCAAAGTTTTTGAGCCGTGACAGCAGGCGGCCTGCACCGCAGAAAGCTCTGCGGGCGCTCAGAGACTTGCGGCAGGCGGGGATCGCTTTGTGGGCAGCCTTGCCTTACATTCTGAGAGACGGAGACCAAAAGATCATTGAGCAGGCGCTGGAATGGTACTCTCAGGGGAATATACAGGGTTTTCTGGTACGCAATCTGGAGGAATACGGATGGCTGCGTCGTCATAATGCAAATGCTGCCGGGGACCAGGCCGGCGTACAGGGCGTGGATATTGCAGGAGACCAGGCCGATACACAGGATGTGGATACTGCCGGAGATCGGGCCGCCATTCAGACGGCGGAGCCGCGGATACAACTGGATCATACCGTCTACGTCTGGAACAGCGAGACGGCGGCGTTTTGGCTGGAGCGGGACTGTGGACTGACCTGTCCGCTGGAACTCAGCGGCCGGGAGTGGGGCGGGCTGCGCAGGAGCATTTTGTCGGCCGATCCTGCCGCGGCGATAGAAAAACTGATTTACGGGCGCATTCCCATGATGGTGACGGCGAACTGCATTGCAAAAACCGCCGGAACATGTCTGAAAGGGCGGGACGGAAGGCAGGAGGGGCAGTTGACTGATCGCTACCGGGCACGGTTTCCCGTGGAAATATGCTGCGACGTCTGTATGAATGTGATCTATAACAGCGTCCCCCTGTCCCTGCACAGGAAACCGTGTCTCTGCCGGGAGGAAAGTCCGCGTCTGTCCTTTACGGTGGAGAGCGGCCGGGAGATGGGACAGATTATTGACTTTTTTGCCAAAGTGATCCAGGGAGAGCCGGGGGAACCGCCATACAAGGACTATACCACGGGGCATGAACAGAAGGGCGTACTGTGAGGCGTGCGCAACTTTTTTGAATTTTTGGTTGCTATTCCCGGCCATTTCGTCTATACTTACTGTAGTCATATGACACACCGTTTCGGAGGGAATTGCAATGATCGAAGCAACGAGCTGTGGTGGTGTGGTAATTTTCCGGGGCAAGATTTTACTCTTGTATAAGAATTACAGGAATAAATACGAAGGCTGGGTCTTACCCAAAGGCACTGTGGAAGCGGGCGAGGAATACAAGGAGACGGCCCTGCGGGAAGTGCTTGAGGAGTCCGGCGCCAAAGCCTCCATTATCAAATATATCGGAAAGAGCGAGTACACCTTTGCCGCGGCGGAGGATATCGTGAGCAAGGATGTGCATTGGTATCTGATGATGGCGGACAGTTATTACAGCAAGCCACAAAAAGAGGAGTTTTTCGTCGATTCAGGTTTTTATAAGTATCATGAAGCATGTCATCTGCTGAAATTTGCCAACGAGAAGCAGATTTTGGAGCGGGCGTACGACGAATATCTGGAATTAAAAAGGAACAACCTGTGGGGAAATAAGAAATATTATTGAGCGGCAGGCTGTTGCCCGGGGAGGATCGTATGCCTCAGTTAAAATATCATCCCAGGCTGTATCTCAGCGAGGGCATAAACAGGGAAAAGCTGGAAAAAATAAAGAGAGACCTGGCTGTCAGACCTGATAAAGCCGGGGTCTATGTGCTGACGCTGGCGGGAAACGAGTCGGATCAGTTGGATATCTATGCCTCAAAATACCTGCGGCAGAAATACTATAACAGGCGTCCGCTCTATGTCATCGGACTTGCGGAGGATCACGGAGCGGCGGTGGGCATAGTGGAACGGATCGCGAAGGAGACCTGGGCCGCCAGGGGAGACGCCGGAATGAAGGAATATCTTGCGGCGGACATGGGGAGCGCGGATGTGGAGTGTGGTATTAAAGATACTTAGTATATTGGGCATCACAGTGCTGTGCCTGTTGGCGTTTTTACTGACGGCGGCGCTGCTGGTTCTGTTCTGGCCGATCTCATATCGGGGCAAATGTACGGCAAGCATGGGGGAATACATGGTAAATTTCCGTTTCCGGTGGCTCTTTGGCCTGGTGCGGGGAACCTATAAGTACCCGGAAGACGGAAAACTGCGGATCAAAGCATTGTGGATCACAGTCTATGAAAGCGGCGGGAGCGAAAAAGTTGAGGGCGAGGAGACAACGCCGCCGGAGCAGTTTCAGCAGGAGAACTCCCCACGGGAACCACATTCACAGGCGAAAAAGAAGACGGAACCGCCTGCCCGGGAGATATTGCCGCAGGAAGAGTCCTTGGCGGAAAATCCCCCATCTTCCCAAGGGCAGGAGAAAGATAAAGGAGCGCAGGAACAGGCAAGTGGGGAACCTGCGGCAGAACAGAAGGCGGATCACAGGGATATAAGGGAAAAACTTTTGTTTTATGTTGATATCCTGCGAAATAAGGACAATCAGGAGCTGGTTCTATACAGTCTGGGGCGGCTGGGCAGGATCATAACACATATCCGTCCCCGATACCTGCGGGCGCGGGCTGTGGCAGGACTGGGCGAGCCGGATCTGACCGGGTATGCATACGGCGCGTACTGCGCCATACGGCCGTTTCTGGGGAAAAAATGTCAGATGAATGTTACGCCGGACTTTGAACGGCGGATCTTAGAGGGCGAGGCCGTCCTGCGGGGACGGGTTATGGCGGCGACGGTTCTGTACCATGTGTGCAGCGTGCTGTTTGACAGACGCTTGCGCCAGTTGACGGATCAGCTGCGCGGCGATTCGTCGCAGATGGAAAGACAAGTTAGAAAGACAAGTTAGAAAGACAGGTCAGGAGGACATAAAATAATGGCGGACAAGGAGACGAGAAGGAGAGAGATGGCAGACAGAGAGAACTCGTCGTATCAGACGGGAAATGTGGTGGAAACCCTGTTGCGTGGGATGGACAGTGTGCTGGCGGCCAAGACCGTGGTGGGACAGCCCGTGCAGGTGGGAGATGTGACGATCGTGCCACTGGTGGACGTGAGTTTCGGTTTCGCCGCCGGAGCAGGCAGCAATCTGGATAAAAATTCGGACAAAAACGGCGGCGGGCTGGGCGGAAAGATGTCTCCCAGCGCGGTGCTGGTGATCAAGGACGGAGCCACCAGGCTGGTCAATATCAAGGATCAGAGTACCATGACAAAGCTGTTGGATATGCTGCCGGACCTGATAGACAAATTTACCGGTAAGAAAGAGACGGGGATGGAAGATACGGAGGCTGTAAATATTGCCTTTCCCGATATGGAAGAAAAAGAGTGACACGGTTCCGAAAACGGCAGCCGCCGCATATAATGGCATAAGGGCTGTTTGTATGAAGGAACGGTTATGAAACTATTTAAGCTGATAGGACTGGCCGCCTTTTTTATCGCATTGGGAATGTTGATCATGCTGTTTATGACCAGCAGGCTGATGGGACTGCTTTTGATCGCGCTGTTGCTTTTGCTGGGGTACTGCTGTCTGTGCTGCGATCTGTGAGATATGGCGAAAGCCGCAAAGTAGGCGGAATGTAAGGATTGTAAGAATATGGAGAACGGGATCGATTGGGAGGAAGTATATAAGGCGCAGAGCGAGGAGGAGCTGCGGAGCATGAAACTGTGGCTGTTCCAGGAGAATACCCGTCTTCAGAACGAGCGCAGCGAGCTGGAGAACATGCAGGACAAGTTTATCAAGGAGCGAGTGCGTTTCCGGGACGAGATGGATACCTTAAGCCGCAAGATGGTGATGGAACAGAAGAGGCTGCGGGAGGAAAATCTGTTTTTTGACAAAAAGCTGGCGATCCTGCAGGACGGTTTTCGCAAGCTGGAGGAGGACAGGAAACATTTTGAACAGGAGAAACGCGCTCTGGAACAGAACAGGAAACCCCAGAGCGCGCAACTGCCGGGATCTGGCGAAGACATCGCAGGGATCCTGTTTCGCAGCGCAGGGAACCCCCTCACCCTTCGCAAGCGCTACCGGGATCTGCTCAAGATATTCCACCCGGACAATTACTGCGGGGACGCGGAGCTGATGCAGTATATCAACAGAGAGTTCCAGCGCCGCAAGGAGGAGTAGAAGAAAGGCATACAAAAAACCGACTCTGCACAAAGAATCGGTTTTTTTAATCCACACTTTTCTGATTTTACAGTTTTCGGATCCGCGAAAGCACGGTTATACCTACGCGCGCTCCACTTTACCGGACTTTAAGCATCTGGTGCATACATGCAGTCTCTTGGCCGCGCCGTTTACCATGCACTTCACATTCTTAACGTTGGAATTCCACATTGCATTGCTTCTTCTATGAGAATGGCTTACGTTATTACCGAAGTGAACGCCCTTACCACAAATATCACATTTAGCCATCTTAACACCTCCTCAACCTTGAGCTCTTTTTTGCCATAACCATTGCATAAAAATTAACAACATTGATATATTAACAGAAAAAGCCCGGAAAAGCAAGTGAAAAAATGAAATTTTTATTTTTTGTTTTTGGGTGTTCCCTTTTCCCGTAAAAGCATGTATAATGAGGGTTGATTAGGCGGAAGATTTTTCCGGTATGGAGCCGCGGGGCTCGACAATAAGGAGGTACTATGTTATGAAGGGTTCTTCTATGAATACACATATGGGCAATATCGTAATCAACAACGAGGTCATAGCCCAATATGCCGGGAGCGTGGCGGTGGAATGTTTCGGGATCGTAGGCATGGCGGGCGTCAGCGTGAAGGACGGTATGTCAAAACTGCTCAAGAAGGATAATCTGACCAGAGGTATCAATGTAAGTCTGAACAATAACAAACTGACTCTGGATTTTCATGTGATCGTGGCTTATGGCGTAAGCATCATCGCCGTGTCCGACAATCTGATCAGCAGCGTAAAATATAAAGTGGAAGAATTCACCGGTATCCATATTGAGAAGATCAATATCTTCGTGGAAGGTGTCAGAGTGATTGATTAAACGCCGCCTGCGGGATGTGCGGAATCTTGGATTAGGAGGATTTATCGTGACTTCAAATACTATCGACGCTAAGATGCTGTCAAAGATGTTCTTAGCCGGCGCAAAAAATCTGGAGAGCAAAAAAGAGTGGATCAATGAGCTGAATGTATTTCCCGTACCCGACGGCGACACGGGCACCAATATGACCATGACCATCATGTCCGCGGCCCGGGAGGTAGCGGCTCTGGGTGACAGTGTGGAGATGACGGCCCTGTGCAAGGCGGTTTCCAGCGGTTCCCTGCGGGGAGCCAGAGGTAACTCCGGCGTTATCCTGTCCCAGCTGCTGCGGGGTTTTACCAAGAGTATCAGCGCCAAGGCGCAGCTTGGCATCCCGGACCTGTCGGAGGCTTTCGACAAGGCCGTGGAGACCGCCTACAAAGCGGTGATGAAACCCAAGGAGGGCACGATCCTGACGGTTGCCAGAGGCGGTGCGGAGAAAGCGCGGGAGCTGGCAGGCAGCGGCATGGAGGACATGGAGCAGTTTTTCGCACAGGTGCTGGAACATGCCAAATATGTGCTGAGCCAGACGCCGGAGCTTTTGCCGGTGCTCAAACAGGCGGGCGTGGTGGATTCCGGCGGCCAGGGGCTGGTGGAAGTGCTCAGCGGCGCTTACGACGCATTTATGGGCAAGGAAATCGATTACACGATCTCCCAGGCCGCGCCGGAGAGCCGCGGGGAGGGCAAATCTTCCGGGTATAAGGCACAGGCCGAGGCGGAGATCCGATTCGGGTACTGCACCGAGTTTATCATTATGCTCAACAGGACCTTTAATATTAAACATGAGATGGACTTTAAGGCGTATCTGGAGTCTATCGGCGATTCTATCGTCTGTGTGGCGGATGAGGACGTGGTCAAGGTACATGTACATACCAATGACCCCGGCTTAGCCATCCAGAAGGCATTGAAGTATGGACAGTTATCCAATCTGAAGATAGACAACATGCGGCTGGAGCATCAGGAAAAGCTGTTTAAGATGAGTGAGAAGGAAGGCGCGCAGGCAGCCCCCCAGACCGCCGCTGCCTCCGCTCCGACTCAGCCCCCCAAGCCCGTGGGATTCCTGGCGGTGTCCGTGGGGGAGGGCGTAAACGAGATATTTAAGAGCCTGGGCGTAGACCATATCATCGAGGGCGGGCAGACCATGAATCCCAGCACGGCGGATATTCTGGACGCCGTAGATCAGGTGAACGCGGAGACCATATTCATCCTGCCCAACAACAAGAATATCATCCTGGCGGCCAACCAGGCGGCGGAGCTGATGACAGACAAGAATCTGCTGGTGATTCCCACCAAGACGATCCCTCAGGGGATCACGGCGGTGATCAACTATGTGCCGGAGATGTCCGTGGAGGACAATGAGGTCACGATGATGCAGGAGATCGGCAATGTGAAGACCGGTCAGGTGACTTATGCCGTGCGGGATACGGTGATCGACGACAAGGAGATCAAGCATGGCGACTATATGGGCATCGGAGATGCGGGGATTCTCTCCGTAGGGCAGGATCTGCTGCAGGTCGCCAAAGAGATGGTCTGCGCCATGGTGGATGAGACCAGCGAGCTGATCAGCGTCTATTACGGCAGCGACGTGCAGGAGGAGGATGCCAGACGGCTGCGGGAAACGCTGGAGGAAACCTGTGGGGACTGCGATATCGAGCTGCAATACGGCGGGCAGCCCATCTATTACTATGTGATCTCGGTGGAATAAAAGTGAACTGTACTGTGGGGCGGGAGCCGTTCGGGAACGGCTGCCTGCCCTTTTTGCGGCTTATGACGGATCAGAGGGACGGGAGAGGACTATGGACGACAGTACTTCCATCTTGGAACTGAAGGGGATCGGCGAGAAGTCCCAGAAATTGTTTGCAAAAGTAAATATCAGCACCGTAGGGGAGCTGCTGCGTTACTATCCCAGAGACTATGAGACTTTTCGGGAGCCCACGCCCATCGCCCAGACCAAAACGGGGGAGGTCTGCGCCATTCTGGCCACGGTCTGCGGAACGGTGAATGTGAAAAAGGTGCGGAGCCTGACCATATTGAACGTGTTGGTGCGGGATTCTTCCGGGGCCATGCAGCTCACTTTTTTCAATATGCCCTTTCTGAAAAATGTGCTGAAACCCGGCAGCATCCATATTTTCCGGGGCAGGGTGCAGGCCCGGGGCCCGGCGGCGGTCATGGAACAGCCCCGGCTATACAAACAGGAGGAGTATAACCGGTATCTGGCCTTTATCCAGCCCCGCTACGCGCTGACCAAGGGGCTGACCAACCAGGCCGTGCAGAAGGCGGTAAAACAGGCGTTGACCTATTATGTTTTCGGCGAGGATCCCTATCCGGAGAGCCTGCGCAGGGAGTACGGTCTTCCGGAGCGCCGGGAGGCCATGCACAACATGCATTTCCCCGCCAGCTACGAGGAGTTGGTCAAAGCCCGCAGGCGGGTGGTATTTGAGGAGTTTTTTTCCTTCCTGTTTTTTCTCCGGGAAAACAAAGAGCAAGGCCGGTTGTTGGAAAATGAATACCGCATGATTGAGACGGCGGACACCGGCAGGCTGCTGGAACAGCTGCCCTACCGGCTGACGGGGGCCCAGCAGCGGGCCTGGCAGGAGATCTGCCGGGACATGTGTTCCCCCTGGTGCATGAACCGCCTGGTGCAGGGAGACGTGGGCTCCGGCAAGACCATCATCGCGGTGCTGGCTCTGCTCATGTGCGCCGCCAACGGCTATCAGGGGGCGCTGATGGCTCCCACGGAGGTATTGGCGGCCCAGCACTACGAGGGGGTCTGCGAGTACGCGAAAAAATATCATGTCGCCTTAAAACCTGTTCTTCTGGTGGGCAGTATGACGGCCAGGGAAAAACGGGAAACCTATGAGAAGATCGCCTCGGGGGAGGCCAATCTGGTGGTGGGCACCCATGCGGTCATACAGGAAAAGGTGCGTTTTCAGAAACTGGCTCTGGTGGTCACGGACGAGCAGCACCGTTTCGGGGTGCGCCAGCGGGAGGTTTTGGCGGAAAAGGGCAAAAGCCCCCATGTGCTGGTCATGAGCGCCACGCCCATACCCCGGACATTGGCCATCATCCTGTACGGGGATCTGCAAGTATCTGTCATAGACGAACTCCCGGCAGGGCGTCAGCCAATAAAAAACTGTGTGGTGGGCACTTCCTACCGTCCCCAGGCCTACCGATTTATCGAAAAAGAAGTCCGCAGCGGCCGCCAGGCCTATGTGATCTGCCCCATGGTGGAGCAGGGGGAGATGGACGAGCTGGAGAATGTCATGGACTATGCGGAAAAGCTGCGGAGCGCGCTGCCTGGGGACATTCAGGTCGCCACCCTCCACGGCAAGATGCGGCCCGGGGATAAGAACCGTATCATGGAGGAATATGCGGCGCACAATATTGATGTGCTGGTGTCCACCACCGTGATCGAGGTGGGGATCAATGTGCCCAACGCCACGGTGATGATGGTGGAGAACGCGGAGCGTTTCGGCCTGGCTCAGCTCCACCAGCTCAGGGGCCGTGTGGGCAGAGGGGCCCACCAGAGTTATTGCATATTTATCAGCGCTCAGGACAACAGGGAGACCATGGAACGGCTGGAGATCCTGAACCGCTCCAACGACGGTTTCTTTATCGCCTCGGAAGACTTGAAACTCCGGGGACCGGGTGATCTCTTCGGCATCCGCCAGAGCGGGGAATTTGCCTTCCGCATGGGGGATATATATACCGATGCGGATATACTGAAACAGGCCAGCCAGGCGGTGGAACGGGTCAGGGCGGCCCAGGGGGAGGAATACCGGCAGCTGCTGGAATATCTGCGCGGACAGGACACGCTGCGGGTTGACTTTAGAACCATTTAAGAGTATACTTTTAGCAATATATTAACATTAATCACCCCAAGAGAGGAATGGATAAATCGATGTCAAAGGTTGCCGTTATTACAGATAGCAATAGTGGGATCACGCAGTCACAGGCGAAAGATCTGGGAATCTATGTGTTGCCCATGCCTTTTTTTATCAATGAGGAGACTTATTTTGAGGATATCAGCCTGACCCAGGAGCAGTTCTATGAGATGCTGAGAGGCGGAGCCGATATTCACACCAGCCAGCCTTCCCCGGAGTCCGTGATGCAGCTGTGGGACGAGGTGCTCCGGGAGTATGACGAGATCGTGCATATTCCCATGAGCAGCGGTCTGTCCGGTTCCTGCCAGAGCGCCATCATGTTGGCTCAGGAATATGAGGGCAAGGTGCAGGTAGTGAACAACCAGCGTATCTCCGTGACCCAGAGGCAGTCCGCCCTGGACGCCAAACTGCTGGCCTCCAGGGGGATGAATGCCCTGGAGATCAAAAACTTTTTGGAGGAAGACAAGTTCAACAGCAGTATTTATATCATGCTGGACACTCTGTACTATCTGAAAAAGGGAGGGCGCATTACCCCGGCTGCCGCGGCGCTGGGCACATTGCTGAAACTAAAACCGGTGCTGCAGATCCAGGGGGAAAAGCTGGATGCCTTCGCCAAGGCCCGCACTACCAACCAGGGCAAGTCCATTATGATAAACGCCATCAGGAACGATATCGAGAACCGTTTTGGAGGCATGACCGAGGACAGACATATCTGGCTGCAGATTGCCCACACTGCCAATGAAGAAGCGGCAAAGATGTACAGGGACGAGATATTGGCCCAGTTCCCCGGATATGATATCCATATTGATCCCCTGTCCCTGAGCGTGGCCTGCCATATCGGTCCCGGCGCATTGGCCTTTGCGTGCTGCAAAAAAATAGAGGTGTAGAGATGCCGCTGTTATATGAAGTCCCTGCGTACAAAAAGATAAGAGTTGTGGTCGACACCGACGCGGCCTGCGAGGCGGACGATCCCTTCGCCATCGCCCATGCGCTGATGAGCCGCAAACTGGAGGTCAGGGCAATCCTGGCGGAGCAGTTCGGGGGGTCGGAGACCACCCGGAAGAGTTATGAGGAGATCATGAATGTCATACAGGCCATGGATATTTCCGTGCCCGTATATATGGGGGAGGAAGGCAGGTTTTCGGATCCTGAGGAAGAACTGTCCCCGGCGGCCAGGTTTCTGACAGAGGAAGCCCTGCGGGAGGACGATAAACCGCTGTTTGTACTCTGTTTGGGCGCAATCACAAATGTGGCTACGGCCATGAGGGCGTGCCCGGATATTGTCTCCAGGATGACGGTGGTGTGGATCGGGGGGCAGGATCTGGATCATTCCGATCCGTCCATCCGGGAGTTTAATTCCGGGAATGATATTGACGCCGCCAATTATGTATTGTCCAGCGGTGTGGATCTGTGGCTGATTCCCATGAATGTATACAGCACCATGCATATAGGGCTGGCGGAGATTCAGAGAAGGATCTATCCTTGCGGTAAGATAGGAAAGCATCTGTTTGAAAATATGATCCGGTACAATATGTCCGAATACGCTGGCTGGACGGCAGGGGAGAGCTGGTCGCTGGGGGATTCGCCCGCGGTGGGCGTGGCGCTGGAACCCAACTGTGGCCGGTATGTTTATCGGGAGGCTCCCGTTATTAATGAGGATACCACCTGTTGTTTTGAGGAGGACCGTCCTATGATACGCGTGTATACGTCCGTCAACTCTCGATATATTCTGGAAGATTTTATGAGTAAGCTTGATTTGTTATACGGAGAAAGCGTATCTGGCGACAGGGCATAGCTATTTTTGTTTTGTGTACCTCGATGCCATGTGTTGTAAATTTTGCTGTTGAATTTTACAGCAGATTGGGTTGTGTTCTACCGGGCCTATGGAAAAGATGTCTATATGGACCGTGTTTTGTATGGCCGCTACGATTATATGCTTATTTTGTTCGGTGATGCGCAGACAGATGAAACAGACGAATAACAGCATTATTAAAAACCCTATTAGATAACCGCTTGTAACAACGCAGGCGGTTTTTTGTGTGCAGGATTTCCTGCATATAAAAATATAATGGCGCAAATTATGGTAGTTTCCCCTTTTCCTGCCACAAAATGTATGTTATAATGTACAAGGGTAAAAAGCGGGAAATGACAGAAAAAATGCACATTTTGGCGAAAAAAGGGTAAATTGTATAGCAGGAAAGAGGATATTATGGCAAAAGCAAGCAATTACGGAGCAGAAAGCATAACAGTACTGGAAGGTCTGGAGGCGGTGCGCAAGCGTCCGGGCATGTATATAGGCAGTGTGTCCACCAAGGGTCTGAACCATCTGATTTATGAGATCGTGGATAATTCCGTGGACGAGCATCTGGCAGGGTATTGCGACACGATCAAGGTGACTCTGGAGGCTGACGGCTCCGCCACCGTCAGCGATAACGGAAGAGGTATTCCGGTGGGGATGCATGAGAAAGGGATCAGCGCGGAGCGGTTGGTGTTTACCACGCTGCATGCGGGAGGAAAATTCGACAACAACGCCTATAAGACCAGCGGTGGACTGCACGGCGTGGGTTCCTCGGTGGTCAACGCCCTGTCCAACCGACTGACCGTCACCGTCAAGGTGGGGGGCTGCGTCTATCAGGATCAGTATGAGAAGGGGCTCCCGGTGACAGAACTGGAGAACGGCCTGTTGCCGATCATTGGCAAGACCAGAGAGACGGGAACTACGATCAATTTCCTGCCGGACGATACAATCTTTGACAGAACCCGTTTTAAAGAGGATGAGGTGAAAAGCCGTCTTCATGAGACCGCTTATCTGAATCCGGAGCTGACCATTATTTTCGAGGACAAGAGGAAGGAAGAGCCGGAAAAAATTGTTTTTCATGAGCCGGAGGGAATCACGGGATTCATACGGGACATGAACAAGGGGGACGAGCCGATCCACGAATGTATATATTTCAAGGGGGAGGCTGAGGACATTGTGGTGGAGGTGGCCTTCCAGTATGTGAATGAGTTTCATGAGAATGTGCTGGGATTCTGCAACAATATCTACAACTCCGAGGGTGGTACGCATCTGACGGGATTCAAGACCCAGTTTACCAATGTGATCAATACCTATGCCCGGGAGCTGGGCATCCTCAAGGAGAAGGATGTGAATTTTACCGGTGCGGACGTGCGCAACGGCATGACGGCGGTGGTGTCCATCAAGCATCCCGATCCCCGTTTTGAGGGGCAGACCAAGACCAAGCTGGACAATCAGGACGCGGCGAAGGTGGTGGCCAAGATCACCGGGGAGGAGATCGTACATTATTTTGACCGCAATCTGGAAGTACTGAAAAATATCATCGGCTGCGCCGAGAAAGCGGCCAAGATCCGCAAGACGGAGGAAAAGGCCAGAACCAATATGCTGACCAGGCAGAAGTTTTCCTTTGACTCCAACGGGAAGTTGGCCAACTGTGAGTCCAAGGATCCCTCCAGATGCGAGATATTTATTGTGGAGGGAGATTCCGCCGGGGGCAGCGCCAAGACGGCGCGGGACCGCAGCTTTCAGGCGATATTGCCGATCCGGGGTAAGATCCTGAATGTGGAGAAGGCCAGCATCGACAAGGTGCTTGCCAATGCGGAGATCAAGACGATGATTAACGCCTTTGGGTGCGGGTTCTCGGAGGGGTACGGCAACGATTTTGATATCTCCAAGCTGCGCTATGACAAGATCATCATTATGACGGATGCGGATGTGGACGGTTCTCATATCTCCATGTTGCTGCTCACGCTGTTTTACCGTTTTATGCCGGAGCTTATCTATGAGGGGCATGTGTATCTGGCCATGCCGCCGCTGTACAAGGCTATGCCTTCCAAGGGGAAGGAGGAGTATCTGTATGACGACAAGGCTCTGGAGAGGTATCGTAAGAGCCATAAGGGGGCTTTTACGCTGCAGAGGTACAAGGGCCTGGGGGAGATGGATGCCCAGCAGTTGTGGGAGACTACGCTGGATCCGGCTACGCGGATGATGAAACGGGTGGAGATCGAGGACGCCAGGCTGGCTACGGATCTTACCAGCACGCTGATGGGGACGGATGTTCCGCCTCGGAAGGCGTTTATTTATGAGCATGCTACGGATGCGGAGCTGGACTATAATGCGTAGGGCGGTCTTGCAGTCTCGCCCCGGTTTATAGCAGTCTCGCCCCGGGTGGGGTATATGCCCTTGCTGCGGCGCGCTCTCGCTCGGTGCTCGCCGTAGCGGTACATAAGCGGGCAAAACACGCCCGCTAAGTACCGACGGTTCACAACGGCCGCTGCAAGGGCATATACCCCACCCGGGGCTCGGGACTATCGCAAGGGGAGGTTGTTTCATAGTGCGAGGCGTAGGATGATTGCAGGGGCGGCTGTTTGGAAGAGGATTTGGACTTGCAGTAATGCTTTAAGGATTTATGAAGGGGATATGGGGATGGATTACGCAGTGCAGGACGCGTTTTGGTTTTTTGACAGGCATCAGACGGCGTTTCCTATATATGAGGCATTTGTGAGAAAACTGTTTGAACTGTATCCGCAGACTTCGGTGCGGGTGCAGAAAACGCAGATTACATTTTCCAACCGTCATGTGTATGCGTGTATTTCATTTATGCGTGTTAAGAAACGTGCGGAAATGAAAGGCACGGGATTTATTGTTACATTAGGACTCCCTTTTCCGTTGGAATCTGACCGGGTGGCGGTAAAGACAGAACCGTATCCGGACAGATGGACAACTCATATATGGGTCGGTTCAACAGGCGATTTGGATGATGAGTTGTTTGACTGGGTACGGCAGGCATATGAATATGCCTTATATAAATAACTCAAACTTCCCACATCGATTTCGGGAATAAAGCCTTGATAAATGCCG
>CAJUAH010000001.1:14559-327076 GCA_910584375.1 uncultured Acetatifactor sp. | reverse complement strand
CTAATTCTTATCAAAAAAGATTTTTACCCATAGACACAGAATTTTTTACAGCCTCGCACAGAATGGGTTTGAAACCGTAGAAGCCAGCGAAGTCCTCGAACTGCCGGTTCAGCGTGGAGTCCTCCTGTTTCAGAAGGCGTTTAATGACCACCTGCTTCATGTTGTCGTAGAGGATTTCTTCCGGGTATCCTCCAAAGTACCGGAACGCATTCTGGTGGCACCGGATCAGTGTATTTGTACTCATATCCGTCACAAACTCGATGTAGCGCATCCGCGAATACCCCAGTATCATAAGGAAACAGTACAGTTTCTTCCATTCCCCATCCTCATAGACCAGATGATCCTCGAAGAAACCCCAGTCCATCTGCCCCTGTTTTCCCGGCATGGTTTCAAAGCGTACCGTTGCCTTTTCATCCAGATCCATTTTCTTTCCCCGGACATATTCCTTTACGATGCTGTACTTTCCGTCAAATCCCTGTTCCTGCAGTTTTTCCAGTATCCGTACCGCCGAATAAGGTGCTTCCTCCAGCCATTGGTCCACCTGTTGCTTGTAAGCATCCAGTTTTGTTGGCTTTGGCTGTGTCAGTGTGTACTCCGGTTTTTGTGGTGACTGCGCATACCGCTTTGCTGTCCGGGGATCCACATGGTATTTTTTCCCCAGCTCCACATAGCTCATTCCTTTTTGTCTGTCACTTCGTATGTCCATCCAGCTTTCTCCTCTCATTTTCCGACTCCTTTCTTGGACATTTTTGTCCTATTGGGAGTCTATCGTTTTTTTCTCCTTTCCGCCATAAATCTGCATTTTTTCTTCGGCGTTTTCTTACATTTTATCATTGGCGCTGACACAAATGTTAAAAGCTGACCTTTATGTATGCATTTGAGGATTAAAGCTATAATATGCCTTTTCTCTAAGTCTATTTTGCTCCTCTATGGGGATTTCTTTTGCAAATACGACCTTATTCCCATCAGCAGCAAAATATTTACTAAATACTTTCGTATTTTGAATCATTTTTTTCAAGTCAATACACCATGAGTAATCCTCATTTAATTCTAGTGGCTTTAGTTTAGTCTTTTTCCCCTGCGCCAACCATAAACTCCTCTTATATTCCAGTTTGAGCCAAGATAATATATTTACAATTATCACATTCAAATTATCTTTACAGATTTCTGCTCCCGCAAGCTGGTCGGCACTTCCATCTTTTCTATATTCTATCATTAAATCAATTATATCCATTGGTTTTTCCGCACTTTCTTCTTTTCAGAAAAAACAGTCCCCATATGGCCTGGCGTTATGTCTCCGTAGCGCCAATCAGCACTTCTTTCCCGAAAAAGGCAAAGCCATACTTTTTTATACCGTCTGTCACATCCCTTCCTCTTAGCTATAATATATCTTTTTTCCGCCTTTAAATCAACAAAATTTTAACACATATACCGCAAAAAGAGGTTGCCGCGTATCGCAGCAACCCCTTCTTCGTCTGTCAGAGCATCTTACTTCATCTGCTCTTCCTGTTTCTTGATCATCCGACGAACCATCTCGCCACCGATGGAACCGGCCTCCTTAGAGGTCAGATCGCCATTGTAACCTTCCTTCAGGTTCACACCCAGCTCGGACGCAACCTCGGTCTTGAAACGATCCATGGCCGCTTTAGCCTCGGGAACTTCTACTCTATTAGATCTGCTTGTCATTCTGTTTCACCTCCATTACGGTTTTCTTGTTTTGTTTGCAATCTATATTCCAAGATAAGTGAGACGCTCACTTATCCTGGCTTTTCCGCTGGTTCTCTCTAAACCCTGCCGTCTAAGTGATCTGTCGTCGCTTATCTTGGTTTTAGTATTAGCGTCATCACAGAAAATATAATGGAAAGTTTTTCATGCCTTAAAAACTAAAAAAAGAGCCGGAAACAGGGGTTCCCGACCCATATATAGCCTCAATTATTCCGGCAGTTCTCCGCGCCCGCCGAGTGTTCCCCCGGCATTCGCCCCAGACTGCGGATGCCCTGCCATCTGCTCGATCGCGCTGTAGGGCGCCGCGACAATATTTGCGCCAGCCGTCTCGCAGCCGACAATCCAGGCCGGATCCTGCGCCACGGTGGCAATAATCTGCGTATCCGCCTCACAAACCGCAAAGAGATCCGCAGTCTCCCGAATCAGCTCCACGCCCCTCTGGTTGACGCCGTGCAGACGCCCCATAAACGGGGATACATAGGCGGCGCCAGCCCTCGCAGCCTGCAATGCCTGATTGGCGGAAAAAGTCATGGCGACATCGACTTTAATCCCTTCGGCAGCCAATATCTGACAGGCTTTCATACCTTCCACAGTCATGGGAATACGCACCACCATATCAGAGCGAATTCCGGCGATGCCCCGTGCCTGAGCAACGATCTCCCCGGCGTCCACGGCGTCGGTTCCCACTTCACAGACGACCGGCCCGGAGATGGCGAAAGCGATCCGGGCAAGTGCCTCCTCAACCGGCTGTCCTTCCCCGGCAATCCGGGAAAGACTGGTTACAACACCGCAGACCGCGCCCAGATCGTTTGCCATTCTTATGTCTTCTACTTTTGCGCTGTCAATGAAAAAACGCATATGCTCTTCCTCTGTTTGCTTGGAACCTTTTTTCGTTCGTTCCACTCCGCAAAAAAGCTGTGCAGTTTCGTCTTTCGTTATCTGCCGCAGCACTTCTTGTACTTTTTACCGCTCCCGCAGGGACAGGGATCGTTGGGGTAGACTTTGGCATCCTTGACGATAGTGGTGGAAGACTTCTGCTCTTTGTACAGCGCCTTACGCTTGTCCTCGTCAAAGATCTCCTTCCACTCCTCCAGATTGTACAGCCAGTCCGCGTCCGCCGCCACCATATTTTTGTACAGCAATTCCTTGTCAAACTTCAGGCTGACGGGCGTGTCCTCCTCCATCTCCTCAATGGGATTGGGCGTCACCAGACTCTCGTTGATGCCGTCCAGAAAACCTGTCATTGTCATCAGCGACACGTCATATTTATCGGCCAGCTCCTTGACCGTACCCTTCACTTCCTCATCCGGGTTTTTCAAAAGCTGCGTGTAGATATCCCTTTCCTCCTGGAAATAGGCGTTCCACAGCTGTTTTAGTTTCTCTGTGCCCAGCTCCTCGTTATACGCGACCTCTCTCCATTTTTCCAATAAAGCCATAACAATCAACCTTGCCTTTCCGTTCGGAGCATGCTCCGAAATCTTCTAGAATATCATAAGTATATAACAAAATTCCCCCAAACGCAACAAAAACGTGTAGCCCGCCTGACCAATTTGATTTTTTATCTTGCATCCCGCGCCAAACTGTGGCAGGATATTCTTATATAATACAGCACAAAAATGGGATAGGCAAATTGGAGGATAGTATCATGAACGATAAGAAGGACAAGCCCGCAAAGAAAATAACCTCCCGCCAGGTGGTGGCCCTGGCCGGGGTAATACTGCTGGCCGCGCTGTACCTGGTCACGCTGGTGGTGGCGATCGTGGACCAGGATAACTCGGGCAGACTGTTTCTGGCATGCCTGGTGGGCACTGTGTCCATTCCCCTGCTGATCTGGATCTATATCTGGATGTACGGAAAGCTGCAGGGGAAACATACTATAGCCGACCTGGACCTGGGCAAAGATCCCCGGCAGGAGGAGCAGACTGCCGAAACCGACGACACCCAATGAAAACCATGTTGGATTTTTCCAGATAGACGATCTGCAGAAGAATTATATTATTTCTGATGACGGTGCTCCGGTTCCAGACGCAAATTTGCCTAAACTGCAGATTTACCGCGCAATCTAAAAATTTTTCAAATCCTGTGTATAAACATAAAAAGGGCGGACATACTATTACTGTCATCGGATCCCCTCCTTTGACAGGTACGGAAGATAAAAATAATACTTAAATCCTCCCCTTGAAGGAGTTGGTTTTGCCAACTCGAAAACCCCGGACTTAAGAAATGGCTTAGGTTCGGGGTTTTTACATGGTTTAGCACTCTTTGGATAACAACGTTTCTTCTGGACTTTTACGCCCCCTGTCCCTGCCGCCACTCCGCATAACACTCTAAATCTGCGGAGACCAATTTTAAAGCAATGCCAATGACTGCCGCGTCATCCAGTTTTCCTATAACAGGCAATATATCGGGAATCAGATCGACGGGTGACAGGAAATAAATTAAGGCGCCCAGAACAGCCAAAATTGAACCTATCGGAACATTTGTATATTCTTTTTTCAAATAGGAACGAATCAGATTAATCATTAGCGGAATCTGCGATAATCCCTTGCCGATGACTTTGATAGACGCAAATTTTTTCTCCACTGTATCAAGAAAATCTTTTGTTTTGTTCTCATCCTCCAACATTTGCTCGGCCTGCTTTGTACTCTGCTGAAAAGCATCCTGCACGCTGACTTCATTTAGTTTGGCTGTGTACTCTTCATATTCGTTTGCGTTATTCATTATATACGATCTCCTTGTCTTTATTTGTGTCTTTTAAATGCTGCTGAATCAGTTGACGTATCCTCCTTTCCGTATATCCGTATTGATGTGCAATTTCTCCCAAACTTTTTTCTTTCCCCCTCTCGTTAACTTCTTTTAATATGTATTCCCGTGTGTATAACTTTTGCGGGAATAAAATCTGTTGTCCATGATATAGCCTATGCAGCGCAATAGCTCCGTCTCTTCCTATTTCTCTGGCAATTGTGCGATACACTCCTGATAACTCTGCAAATTCCTCATGATCTATTTCCATGCGGCCGCCTCCTTTCGACAACATTATAATCACTTTATTGCCGAAATTTCCCGTTGTATAATTCCTTATTTTTTTCATTGAAATTTTCATTATATATTTCCTTGGCTGACATAGATGGCGTATTCTCCGAAAAACAGAATTGCACATTGCTTTTTTACAAAAGAAAGAGCAGACGGCACATTATAGTCCGTCTGCTCTTCCCTGTGTTGTTGACACAATTTGGGCATAACTTTTCGTAATCAAGTCGCTCTGTCAACTTCTGAAATTAACATATCCTCTATCATCTGCAACATATAATCGGCAAATCTTTGTGTTTCCAAATTATCTAAGTCCATTTCATTTCCCAGCATATAACTTTGTAATGCCTCTGAGATTAAAGCATGGTATTGCGCTGGGAGGTTTTGCAATGCCCACTCTCCGCCCTGCTTTTTGGAAAGAATCAGATCGTTTTTGAGGAAAGCTGCAACCCTGCATAAATTCAAGATCATATAAACAGGTTCTTTCAATATATCCTCCTTGGCGCCCTCAACATCAAACCAAATGCTATCAATGTACTCTTTTCTTGGCACATCAGCAAATACATCATTTATTTCCTCCCCTTGCAATACCACGCCATACTTCTTTATGATTTTAAAATGTGCAGCCAAATCCTTATCTGTACCACTCATTTTATGAATATAATCTTCCGGGTTATCAACAAACCATTGCAGATGTGCATTTGAAAAATGCAATTCAAATGGTGTGGGGTAAAGAAAATTTGTACAATATTCTTTCTTGACAATACTCAATTCAATTCCTTTACCAGGAGCTATTTTATTCAACTCTACAACATGGTTCATAAACTGCATTTTCTGTATATCTGCGATGTCATTTTTGATCACAATAATTAAATCAATATCACTTTTACTTGGATTGAAACACCCCATCGCCAATGAACCATGCAAATATATACCTGTAAGATCCTCTTTAAAAATCATTTTGCTTTTGTCAACAATTTCATCTAATATATTCTGATATAACATATCTCTGCCTCCTTGTTGTCATTTATATAAAAAGAATATCACAAAAACAGCCCATTTCCGCTATTGAAAACTCATTGTAATATTTTCAATAAAAAAGCCACAGTCCGAAAACTGCGGCTTTTCGTCACATAAATTGTTTCAATATTCTATAAATTGAACTCTTAGATAAATACCGTTCTTTTGAAATTGCATCAACACTTTTGCCGGCTAGATATTCCTTATATATTTCACTGTTTCTTTTTTCCAACTCCTCTTTTTGTCCCGAAACGCTTCCCCATTCTTTACGGCCGCTTTGAGGAGAAATATATACATATCCCTCTGGCATAAATCGTCTGATTTCAAGCAGCAATTTCTCTGGAAAGATATTATCTGCATTTTCATATTTCACTCTGAACCGCTCCTTAATTCTAAATTTTTTTAGAATGCGGATTCTGTATCATTCAGTAATGAAATGCGGCAACATTTTTTACGCTCCACACGCGTTGCCAATACCAGAACCGCATGGAGCCAGAGCAAACGTTTCAATTTCATAACAATATCCTTTCTTCTCTGCTATCTGAATTAACATTGTGATTTGTATTATATCATTTTATTTTGAATATGTAAATTGGTTCATATTCGGTAATCCGTCTTATGGTCTTTTTATCTTGCCCCTGCCATTCCATGTATTGTTTCCGTAAACAAAATATACATGTTTTCGGTTCTCCATAGACGCCGATTCTTCCATGGAAATTATGACAGAGCACGTTTTATTATTCATAAAAAGGATATACTCTACCAGTGAAACCAGCCTGCGCTTTGGATTTCACAAAAAGTTCACAAAAATTGTTAGCACTCCACCTTGACGAGTGCTAATATCTGTGTTATAGTATATCTATAACAAGGAAACAAAAAATCCATAACCCAAGGGCAGATACAGAGCCCGAAATTCAGAAAGGAGATATGACTTATGATGATGCCCAGTATTTTCAGAGAAAATTTGTTTGACAGTTTTATGGAGGATTTCGCATTCCCGGATATCAGCAAGACCCTGTACGGGAAAAACGCCGCCAACCTGATGAAGACGGATGTGCAGGAGACTGAGGGCGACTACGTGGTAGACATCGACCTGCCCGGTTTTCAGAAGGATGAGATCAAGATGCAGCTTGAGAACGGCTGCCTGACCGTAAACGCGGCGAAGAGCCTTGACCGGGACGAGAAGGGCGAGAACGGCAATTACGTGAGACGGGAACGCTATGCGGGAAGCATGAGCCGCAGTTTCTATGTGGGGAACCACGTAAAAGAGACGGATATTCATCCCAGATACGAGAACGGCATCCTGACCTTCCACATCCCCAAAGAGCAGCCTGCGGCAGTGGAGGAGAAAAGCCGCTATATCTCCATAGAGGGCTGACGCTTTGCCCAAGGCATCGAAAGAAATTGCCAGGACGGCTCCGGGACACAGATCCCGGAGCCGTTTATGCTGTCTACTGAGGGCAGACTTCTTCGCCGGCACTGTTCTCGTAATACTGCGCCTGGGCCGTATAGAGCGCATGATACAGACCCTCCTGCTCTGCCATCAGCTCCCCGTGACTGCCCCGCTGCACCGCCTGTCCCCTGTCAAATACCACGATGTCATCACAGAAACGGCAGGAAGAAAGCCTGTGGCTGATATATATGGCGGTCTTGTTTTCCACCATCTCATCGAAGGCGGAATACACCTCGTACTCCGCAACCGGGTCCAGAGCCGCCGTGGGTTCATCCAGCAGAATAAAAGGGGAATCTTTATACAACGCTCTGGCGATGGCGATCTTCTGCTTTTCCCCGCCGGAAAACAGAATCCCGCTCTCATCGTATTCTTTACCGATCAGGGTATTGATACCCTCCGGCAATCCCCGGAGCCTCTCTCCGAAACCGGCCCTGCAAAGACAGTCCCGCACCTTGCCCGCGTCATACCGTCTCCCTGCCGCCACATTCTCCGCGATGGAGTAACCAAACAGAGCGAAATCCTGAAACACTACCGAGAAAAGGCTCATATACTCGCTGTAATCATATTTTCGGATATCCACCCCGTTTAAATAAATCACTCCTTCGGTGGGCTCATACAATCTGCAGAGCAGCTTGATCATAGTGGTCTTTCCCGAGCCGTTCTTTCCCACCACCGCCATGCGTTCCCCGATCCGCAGTTTCAGGGAAAAATGCCGCAGCGCGTACTCTTCCCGCCCGGGATACCGGAAGGAGACGTCGCAGAACTCCACCTCATATTCATTGTCGCTCCGTTTCTCCACCGGGAGGGTTCCCTCATGAAAGCTGCCCTTAATATCCAGAAATTCAAACAGTGTACTCTGCCTGCGGGCCACCAGCAGAAACGCCTGCGCGTCGTGGAGCATATTCTGTATGGAATTGGTCAGCCTCTCAAAGCAGGCCACATACCGGATCAGCATACCCACCGCAATCCCTCCTCCCGCCGCGATCAGCGTGAGAAACAGATAACAGATGCCTCTGACGCCGGCATTTAAGATATTGACGATCAATTCCCTGCGTCCGCTGGCGCCCGCCACAAGATTGTCCTTGTGTTTCAAGAATTTCATGCCATGGACAAAAGTGTATTCCTTCAGCAGATCCAACGCGTCATAGAGTTTCACATCCTTGCGGTTCTCCATGGATACCCCGTCATAGACTGCGTAATACCACATCAGATTGGTGTCCTCGGGCTTATCATTGGTCCACAGAGCCATATACTCGGTGATCTTTTTACCGAAATAGCGCTCTCCCATGCCGTTGCAGAAGATCGCCAGCACAAGCACCGCGAAAAAAGCGCCTGTCAGCGGACTTTGGAGTGCGAGCAGCCCGTGCAGCACGGGAATCAGCATCCCCACCGCAAAAAGCGCGTTAAACGCCTGAAAACACAGCTTTTCCAGATTGTCAAAGCCTCCGTAGATCCCGCTGCCCCACCGGTTGTCTTCCTCCATACGGCTGTATAGCTTGCTGACATAGGGACTGTCCAGATCGGGGTAATTCATCTCCATATTCTTGACGGCCATTCTGGCGTCCAGCAGTTCCCAGGAATGGCTCTTGATCACTTCGCTCTCGTTGGAAAGTTTCCCGGTGAGAAGATACAGCGCCAGCGTGGCCAGCATCCACAGCAATACCCTGCGAATCAGGCTTTCGGCGGATACTCCCTCCTGCAGCCCGGTCAGTACCGCGGTGGAGAGGTAGATTCCGATATACCCTACCGCAACGCTGCAAAACTGCTTTACAACCGTAACCGCTATAAAGGTGGGAGCCAGCAGATGTATCTCTCTGAGCAATCTGGACACCACCGCTCTCTTTTCCTGAAAAGTCAGCTTTTCCGTTATATCCTTGCTATTCACATGCATAGCCTGCCTCCTCTCTCACCCCTTCATCCTCCGGCTGATTGTAATAGTGGCTCTGCAATTCGTACAGTCCGGCGTATTCCCCGCCCGCCTTCAACAACTCTTCGTGACTCCCCTGCTCTATGATCCGTCCGTCCTGTAAAAACATGATCCAGTCCGAAAACTGCGTGCTGGCCAGGCGGTGGGAGATAAACAGCGCGGTTCTGCCCCGGCACAGTTTCTGATAGGATTCGTATATCTCCTGTTCGGCCAGCGGATCCAGCGCCGCCGTGGGCTCATCCAGCAGCAGCACAGGCGCGTCCCTGTACAGAGCCCTGGCCAGCAGGAACTTCTGTTCCTGCCCGCCGGACAGATAGATTCCGTCCTCCACCAAACGGTCCGTCATATAGCTGTCCGGCGTGATGCCCCTTTGGGAAAAATCCTCCGCAAGCCCTGCCAGGCTGAGCACTTCTTCCACCCTCTTTCTGTCCACATCCCGTTTGGGTTTCAGAGCAATGTTCTCATCTATCATGGCGGGCAGGATCATGGTATCCTGGAAAACGGCACAGTATAGACTGTAAATATCTCTCTTCCTGAGTTTTGTAATGTCTGTGCCATTGATCCGTATCTTACCGCCGGAGGGCTCGTACATCCCCATCAGCAGCTTGAGCAGCGTGCTCTTCCCGGCCCCGTTCAGCCCCACCAGCGCCACATGCTCTCCCTTGCGGATATGAAAGCTCAGATCGGAGATCACTTCTTTATCACTGCCCGGATAGGCAAAGCTCACATGTTCAAACGCAATCCCCACTCCCTCCGACAGATCCGGTATGCGGCACTCCCCGCTGTCCGCGTCCTCCGCCGGAATATCCAGAAAAGAGCGAAGATCGTTCATCTTCACATTGGCGGTCTTAAGCATGCTCATCTGGTCCACCAGACCGGTGACCCATGAGGAGAAACCGGTAATCGCTCCAAAAAACAGCATAAAATCACCCATCCCTGTCTTACCCTGCACGGTCTGTACAATCAGGTAGATATAGGCAAACCCGTCCCTGAGAAAATTGAGTCCGCAATTCACCAGATGCGTCTCGTATTCCTTTCTGCGGCGGGTGCGCAGAATTTCTCTTTCTTCCCCCTGAAATCTGTGGATCTGCCCCGTGAGCCAGCCCTTCATATTATAGACCCGGACGTCTTTACCCGTCCGGCTGTCCCCGCATTCTCCGATGGTATAATACAGTTTCTTCTCCGCCTGGGCGTAATCGTCTCTGGTGCGTTCATAACAGATATTTTCCCTGCGCCGGAAAAAATATGTCACCAGCGAGGTCAGGAGCAGCAGCACGATCACAAGAACATGCAGCTGTGCCAGTATACCCGAGTACAGGAAAAAGCAGGCTACTCCCGTCGCCACTTTGGGAATCTGGTCAAAAAATACGGAAGTACCGCTGGCATCCCCGCTGCGCACCGCGTTTATGGCACGCCGGTACAGCTTATAGAACTCCCCGTCCTCGGTATAGGAATACTTGCACTGCAGCGATACCAGAAACAGCCTCTGGATAAAAAAAGTGTTTCTGCACTCATTATGGTGGAAATAAGCCCTTTTCGACAGATAACCATGCAGACCCTGCAGGATCAAAAGTCCTCCCACCATACTGCCCAGGACCTGCAGCACCCGCACAGGTTCCGCCCTCTGGGTCAACAGATCCACCGCCACTTTGGGCTGATAGATTCCAAACAGCGGCAGCAGAGTTCCCGTCACCACGGTAATCCCCAGAAACAGCAGTATCCTCCTGTCCCACTTCCAGCTCTCTTTCGCCAGGAACACAGCATTTTGCGCAATAGTATCATTTCTCTGCCTGATCTCCTCCATACGGCGGCCTCCTTTTTGCTCACAGAATCTCTTACATGGAGATAATAGCACAGCTAAAATTCTTAAAATAGAAAAGTGCGCAAAAGGTTATCTTTTGCGCACGAACGGTTTCCCTATGCCAGCGGCAGCATAATCTCGGTGGCAAAAACACCTTCCTCGTGCTGCCTGTTTAAAAATCCGTCATATTTTTTTACTACCCTGTCGATCCGCATCAGTCCAAAGCCGTGATTTCCCCGCTTGGTTGACAGATATTGTCCCCCTTCCCTGCGCACCTGATCCGCCATGGAATTGGACACGTAGATGTATAGCTGCTCCTTCATCACTTCTATATAGACACGGATAAAACGATTCTCCGCATCGATCTTCCCGCAGCCTTCCATGGCATTGTCCAGCAGATTGCCGATGACCACGCACAGATCCACCTCGTTGATCACCAGTTCCCTGGGCACCACAGCCTTGGCGTTCACCCGGATCCCCCGCGCCTTGGCCGCCGCCAGCTTGGAGTTCAGCACCGCGTCAACGCGCACATTCCCTGTTTTCAGCACCGTATCCACCGCTGTCAGATCCGTGTCCAGATCCCGCAGATAGTCGCTCAGTTCCTGATACTGCCCCATGGTCAGGTGCGCCCGCATGGTCTGGATATGATGTTTATAATCATGTCTTCATCCCTGCATCTGCCGGTACATGTCCTCCACTTCCTCGTACTGTTTTTCCGCCAGCTCAGCCTGATACGCCGCAAGCCTGCGGTTCATCAGTTCCATGAAGACGGCGCAGCACAGCAGCGCCAGCAGGACGGCTCCCCCGATCCCCAGGATAACGATCATTCCGTAACTCATCTCTCTAAACCTCTTCCCCCGCATTCCCGGACTCCGGCCCTTTTCTGCTGTAAAAACAGATATACGCCCGGTTCACATCCTTATAGCTTTTTCTGCTGAGAGGAACCTGTCTCCCATCGTCCAGGATCACCGCGTCTTTTTCCAGATGCGCCACATGGAGCAGATTGACCAGATACGATCTGTGACAGGCGCAAAACATTTTCTCCGGCAGACGTTCCCGCCACACATTGATGCCCTCCCGGACGACGTAGCACCTGTCTTTTGTATGAAACTCCGTATTATGGGTCACGGCCTCCAGATATACGATGTCCTCCGGCAGGAGGCGCAGGGTGATGCGGCTGCCCTTCTCTCCGCCTGCCAGTTCTCTGGCCTCCGTCAGAACCGTCTCCCGCTTTTCCTGTTCAAGGCAGCGGCTGAAAACCCGCTCCATGCAGGAGGCGACCCTGGCCCCGTCCACCGGCTTGACCAGATAGTGCAGGGCCTCCACCTCATATCCTTCCAGAAGGTAATCCGTCATCCCCGTCACAAAGACAAGCGCTACCCGCCGGTTCTCCTTTCGGATCTCTCGGGCCAGTTCCACTCCGTTCAGCCCCGGCATCTGTATATCCAAAAACAGTACGTTCCATGCCTGGTCCTGTTCCCACTCAAACAGAAAGGCCGCCGCGCTGGGGAACTCCCGGATGCAGAAGTCCACTTTATTCTCCTTAAGCCATGTCTCCAGAAGACGGATGAGAAGATCCGCATGTATTTTCTCATCCTCCACAACGGCTATCTTCATTCGTTCAGCCATCTCATCGCCGCCTCTCCCTTTGTTACAGCTTATTATACCATAATTCCGTGCGCTTTAGCGCACATTCTGTTCAGTAGAGTTAAACGCTACGCGTTTTACTCATTCTACCCTATTTTTATCCGGAAGTAAACTACATCAGTTCAGGCCCCGGAACCCCTTGCCGATGATCTCGCTGGAGTTAAATATGGTAATAAAGGACTCCGGCTGGTTGCGGCGCACAAAATTGCGCAGCTGCACCGCCTGGCCCCGCTTGGTCACCGTCAGGATCATGGTCTTTTTATGGTGGGAGTAGGCCCCTTCCGCCCGGTAGATCGTGGCGCTGCGCCCCAGCTCGTCGCAGATATAGCGGCAGATCGGCTCCGGCTCGTCGCAGACGATCATAAACGCCTTGCACAGATTGATACTCTCGATCACGTTGTCGATGACCAGGGACTTGGCCAGCAGCCCGGTCAGAGAGAAAAGCCCCGTCTGGATATCAAACACAAAACAGGAGGCCAGTACTATGACGAAATCCACCAAAAACAGCGCCGCGCTGATGGAGAAGGTGGTATACTTTTTCAGGATCATGGCCAGTATGTCCGTCCCGCCCCCGGAGGCTCCGATGTTGAACAGGATGGCGGAGCTCAGCGCAGGCAGAAAGATGGCAAAGATCAGTTCCAGCACCGGCTGCTCCGTCAGGGGAGCCGCCATGGGAAACCACAGTTCCATGGCCCACAGCCCCACGGAAGTCAGCACGCTGGCATAGACCGTCTTGAGCCCGAAATCCTTGCCCAGAAACAGAAAGCCGAACACCAGCAGCACCATGTTGATGATAAAGGTGTAGGTGGCCGCCGAGTGGCTCAGCAGCGCCTCCAGCACCACCGCCACGCCTGTGACGCCCCCGAAGGAAAAGTGGTTGGGGAATTTGAAGAAATACACGCCCACCACCAGCAGGAGAATAGCCACCGTAATCAGCAGATACTCCAGCGCCAGCCTTTTCCATTGTTTCAGCTGCCTGAAACGCAGCCGCCTCTGTTTTTCCAGTTCGTTGTGCATACTCTCTTTCCCGGCGTTTCTGCCAGGCCCTCCTCCGTCCTTGTCTTGGTTTTATATCGCATATTTTTCTGCCTTAATTTGTGCAGACTATTTTAAGAACGCCTGGTACAGCTCCACATGATCGTAGATGCAAGTCCAACTGCTCATGGATCCGGTGGTGACGCAGATGTATTCCCTGCCCTCGTGATCCGCCGCCAGACTGGCGGCGCAACTGCCGGACTGGTTCACAAATCCGGTCTTGGCGCAGAGCACTTCCCCGTGGGTGTCCTTGTCCTCGATGCGCCGCAGGAACCAGTTGGACAGCAATATGCCGTCCGGCTGCTGCTCGCTGGGCACGGAGGTGGCAAAGGTGCGGGCCGAAAGTACCCGGCGGCACAGCTCGTTGTCCGCCGCGGCCTTGAGGATCACGGCCATATCGTACACCGTGCAGTAATGCTCCTCGTCGTACAGTCCCACACAGTTGGTAAAATGGGCGGTGTCAGACAGCCCCAGCTGTTCCAGTTTCTGATTCATCAGCTCCACGAAAGCCTCCTGAGAACCCGCCGTGTACTCCGCCAGGGCCATGGCCGCCTCCGCGCCGGAGGGCAGGATCGTCCCGTACATCAGCTCCTCCACCGTCACCGACTGTCCCACGCCATAGCCCGCGATACTGCAATCATGCCGATAGGTGTAATCCGTGATCTCCACGGTCATGACAAATTGATCCTGCAAGTCCTCCGCATGCTCCGCCGCCACCAGCAATGTGAGGATCTTGGTCATGGACGCCGGATTGATCCGCTGGGACGCGTCCCGGGCGGCCAACACCTCCCCGGACTGCGCGTCGATCAGCACGCCGTTGGTACTGTATACGCCCCTTCCCTCCTCGGGAAAACCCACTGTGCGCTCTGTGACCTGGGGAATCAGGGCGACCGTCTCCGGCTCCTGTGTGTCCTGGGCGTCCCCCACCCCGGGGAGCTCCCCGCTGCCGGAGGCGTCTCCCGCTCCCGGGAGTTTCCCGCTGCCGGAGGCGTCTCCCGCTCCCGGGAGTTTCCCGCTGCCGGAGGCGTCCCCCATCCCCGGGAGTTCGCCGCTGCCGGGGGCATGCCCCATCCCCGGAAGTTCCTCGCTGCCAGAGGCATCCTTGAATCTCCCCTGTGCCACATCTGTCTCTGCATAAGGAGTTTCCGCCGGGCTATACCTGCTTCTGGATACCAGATCCTGCCCCGCTTTCATCTGCGCCTGAGACGCAGGGGAATCCGGCGTTCCAGGCGTCCCAGGCAATTTCGGGCCTGTGACCAGCCGAACCAGCCCCCATATCGTCAATGCCAACACGGCCATTCCCGCCGCGGCCACCAGCGCCCAGCTGCGAAACAGCTCCTGCTGCCTCTTTTTGCGGCGCATGGCCGTCATACGCTCCCGCCTGCGCTGTATCCGCTGTCTCTCCAGGGCGTCTATTTCTTCCTGCTTATCCAGATCGTCCAAAGTATCCTCCTGATCAAAATCCCACATGCTGTCTGCATGCCGATTTCAAGTTGCAAGTTTCTCCACCTGTTATTCTGTCTCTTTTTCTGATGTCTTATGTGCGTTATCTTCCGGCGTTTTCTGCGCCGACGCCTTACTCGCGCATACGCGTTTCAGTATGTCATAGCAGCTCCTGGCCGCCTCCAGACTGATCTCCTCCCTGGAATAGACGGCTCTCCGCACCACCTCCAGATAACTGTCCCAGTCCTCGTCGGGATAGCCCCGTTTCAGCGCCGCCAGATATTCCTGATCCGAACGGATGGACAGCATACCCGCCCGCTGTCTCCAGAGCCGCCGGTACAGCATGCGGTTGATGGTGCATACCGCCCGTCTGGCGCCGCCGCTTTCCACATCATATTGGATTTTCCGCCAACGAGCCTCCCTGTGACGCAGCAGCCTGGATATCGCAAACACCGCCATGCCTGCCGCCGCCAGCGCGCCCAAAACCGCCAACAGCACATGGCTCACCCGCAGGCTGCCGTTCTGACCGAATACAGCCCAGCCGCCCTCTCCCGCAAAACCCCATCCCTCCGGGGTGTCCGAATCCGGAGTTCCCCCGGGAACTCCTGTTTCCCCCGGAACTCCCGTTCCGCCGGAATCTCCAAAGCTGCCTGCCTCTTTTTCCGGTTTGGCCGTCTGCAGCCCGCCATCGGTTTCATTCTCCGGAGGCTCTGCGGTGGGAACCGGCGATGGTTCCGGCTCCTGCACTTCGTTTTCATCGGATTCAGGCTGCATATCTTCCTGCCGCTCCGGCACATCCTGTCCCGCCAGAACCGTCCCCGTCTCCTCATAGCTGGGCGTCATCTCCACCGGTACCCAGCCCACGTCGTCCAGCCAGATCTCCACCCAGGCATGGGCGGTGTCGTCCCGCACAGTGGCCCGATAGCCGTACCGGCTGCGCCGAAACTGGCCGGGCTGCACCACATAGCCGGTCACATACCGGGCGGGTACGCCCAGCCTGCGCAGCAGCAGAGTCCCGGCGCTGGCAAAATGCGCGCAGTAGCCCTGGCGGTTCTCGCCCAGAAAATATTCCACCGGATCCGCCCCCCGGGGCAGGGGCCCCGGATCTATATTGTAGCGGGCCAAACTTTTCAGCCGTCCGGCTACCAGGCTGCTAAGCGCCAGCCTGGATTCATTCTCCCCTGTCAGTTTCGACTGCATCCGCTCCCGGACTGCCCGATAGTCGTCGGAGGCAACTATATTGTTGACTATATTGGTCAGTTCCGGGGAATCTTCCGAAACCGCAAGATATTGTTCCAGCACATACGCATTATACCACGAGTAGAATTGCCGCGCGTCCCCGTCCCAGGATTCCCGGCCATTGGCCGCCAGGACTCCGGGGGCATACCCGGAAAAGGTAAGTTTATCCAGGCCTCCCTCCTTCTCCACCACATAGTCCCCGCGGATCCGGCACTGCTCTCCCAGCGTCTCCGGATCCGCGCCGTATGGCAGATAGGCCTGGCGGCCCTTGATCCCTCTGTAGCGCAGTTCATATTCTATCCCTCCGCCGCCTGCCGGAGCGCACAGCCGGGCCAGCAGCAGCGACGCCTCCCCGCTGTCCAGCCCCTGCTCCCGGCAGGCCCTGTCAAACGCTCTTTCCGCGCTGTCCCAGCGGCCGCTCTGATATCCCGCCCCACAATATCCCCTCAGATAGATATTGGCGTCCGGCACGTCATTGACTGTCACAGTCATCATCTCTTTGTGCTCATATTCCGGCTGGCGGTTGTCCACGGTCCCCTCCTGGCCCGCCCCGAAAAGCGCCTCCCAGTCGTACTCCCGGATCCCCCGTTCCACATCGTGCTGAAATGACTGCAAACGGTCATGGGACTGGTTTACCCGCAATGCGGGACCCTCCATCACCGCCGCGGTCAACGGCAGCGACAGCGCCAGCAGTCCGGCCAGCAGCAGCGCCGGAACCGGTCGGAAATCTCTGTGACGGTCCATATACAGACTCAACATCCCCGCCGCAAACATACATGCCATCCCCGGCCACCCGGGCGTAAGGCCCACCAGCATCCCTGCGGCCAGCGCCACAGTGGGCGCCAGGAGCATGATCGTTCTTTTGCGCAGAAACCCGGAGACAAGCTGCAAGAACAACACAACCACTACCAAGCACGCAATCCAGGCCCACTGTTGCTGTGAACGGGTAACACCGACCGCATCGGGCAACGGATTGCTGACAGCAAAATACTCGTTCCACCTCTCCGTGTAGCGCAACTCGATCCCGTCAAGGCCTTCCCTTATTGCCTGTATGTTTGTCTCGCTAAAATTGACCCACCAGACGGCTCCTTTTCCCCAAAACAACACAATAAACAGCACTATGTTTCCCAGCAGGCGCATCACCCACAGGACTGTCTCTCTCCGTCGGCGCAGCATCTTTTTTCCCAGGGCATGCATGACCTCATTCCACGCCACGATCACCAGACACCATACCGCCGCCGCCCCCAGCCCCGCCGTCCATCTTTTCTCCATGGGCAGACCGAGCATATCCCCCATGAGACAGGCGGCATAGAGGGACAGCATGCTGAGAGCCGTCGCATACAGAATATTCAGCAGCAGGGGCCATCCTGTCATTGGTTTATCCCATATATTCTCCTGTCCCTGGCCCGCTGACCAGCTAACTTTGGGTCTGTTCGTCCACATGCTCCCGTAACCTCTTTATAAGAACTGTTCCGCTCTTTACCCTACAGCATAAGTTCCATCTCTGCCAGCTCCCGCTCCAACGCGGAGGCTTTCAAACACACGGCCTCCTGACTGTCCACACAGATACAGGGGCCCGCGGTCACCCGGATATGGTGCAGCACCGGTTCGCCGCCGTATTTTTCCCGGTATCGCGCCTGCAAGTCCGCAGAACTCACCCGGTTTCCGCCTTCCTCCCGCAGAAGATACAGAAAAGTCTCGTAAAAACTCTCCTCGTCATCCACCCGCATCCTCACCACATCCTGCTGATAGCCGCTATACCAGGACACATAGTGAGGACAGTCCAGATCCAGCAGACAAAAAGAAAGGCTGGCCGCGCATTGCAGCCGGGTTTCCTGAAAATTTCCGGCGGTTTCCGCCAGCACCGCCACCGGGCATCCCCTGGGTCTGCTGTTCTCCCGCACCAGCAGTTCGTCCGCCTTGGCGCTGAGTTTCCAGTGAATGTTCCGCAGCTTGTCCCCATCCCGAAAGGGGCGCAGTTGCAGCAGTTCGCTGGAGTCCGTGCCGCTGCGCAGAGAATCGTACACTTCCGCATCCCCCGCAAAGCTGCGGACAGCCTCGGAAAGCCGTATCCTCATCAGATAAAACGGTGGCAGCACTGCCAGCATGGCCCGCTCCCCTCTCACTGCCCTGCGCTGTTCCACGCAGAACAACCCCGTCAGGTCATAGATTCTTATTTTTCTCAGCCGAATCTCATAATTGCCTGCCTGAGCAACGGAGAGCAATACGGAAAAGCTCTGCTCCACGGAGCTTTTTTCTTTTCCCCTGGTCGGCTTTTCATATTCCTCCCGCAGCCATTTGCAGCGCCGAGCCCTGTGTCCCTCCCGGCTTATAGCCACCTGTACCATGATCCTGCCGTGGCAGCCCCGATACCGATGGGTCGCCCGGGCGCTGACATATATGGGTTTCTGTCTGTCCGCCAGAGCAGGCAGCATGTTCATGGTGACCCGCAGGCTCTTTTTTTCATAGAACAAATATCCCATGGAGAGCAGCATGAGAAAAAGAAGTGTAAAACCCAACAGCGTGAACGCCGTGCTCTCGTAGAGGATCGCAATGTATACTGCTCCTGCCGACAGGAGCATTGCCAAAAGATAACGTATCATACCTGCCTCTGATTCCTGGTGTACGAAACCGGCTGTTTCTCCTGCTGCAGGATCTGTTCCAGCACAGTCTCCGCCGCCACATGGGCTACTCTGGCCTTGGTGTTCAGTACGATCCGGTGTCCGGTCACATCCGGGAACACCGCCGCCACATCCTCCGGAATCACATAGCCCCTGCCCTGGATAAATGCTCTGGCTCTGGCCATGCGGGTGCAGGCTATGGTTCCTCTGGGGCTGACTCCCAACTCCACATAACCGTTGTTTCTGGTGGCGTCCACCAGCCGCACGATGTATTTATAGATATTGTCGTGTATGAATACCCGTTCCACCAGATTTTGCAGCGCCAGCAGCTCGCTGGCGGCGCATACCGGGCGTATCTCCTGGGGACGTACGCGCATACTCCTTCCCCGTGCGATCTCAATCTCGTCCTGCATGTCCGGATAGCCCATATGCATGCTGATCATAAAACGGTCCAACTGAGACTCCGGCAATAGCTGTGTGCCCGCGCTGCCCTTGGGATTCTGGGTGGCCATGGCGATAAACGGCCGGGGAACCGGGTGGCTCTCGCCGTCTACCGTCACGCAGTTCTCCTCCATGACCTCCAGCAGCGCCGACTGGGTCTTGGGGGAAGTGCGGTTGATCTCATCCGCCAGGAAAAGATTGCACATGATGGGTCCCGGGTGGTAGGAAAAAGCGCCGGACTCCTTGTGATACATGGAGAAACCCAGTATATCCGAGGGCTGCACGTCCGGCGTAAACTGTACCCTCTGGGTCTCCAGCGCCATGGCCCGGGAAAAGGCCACCGCCAAAGTAGTCTTGCCCACTCCTGGTACATCCTCGATCAGGATATGTCCTCCCGCCAGTATGGCGCAAAAGGCTTTCTCCACACAGTCGTCCTTACCCTTTATCACCGTCCGCACCTCGGCCAGCACCTCGTGCGCCTTTTCATAGGCCTCCTGAACCTGCCTGTTCTGCTCTATCCTGTTTCCGTTCATGTCTTAACCCCCGCTCTCCATATCAAACGTGCGCCGCATGGAGCACCATAAAAGGCAGTCCCCCGTCCGGCAGGAGACTGCCCTTGCTGTTATCGTCTGATGGTGCTCCGTACCCCAGAATGCCGTGACGCGCACATTGCGCCAAGTGATCCGCCTGTCTGCAGACGATGCGGCATATTAATCATTGTCCATATGATCGTAGGAAGTCTTCAATTCCTCAAATGCTCTGCGTTCTTTGCGGAAACAATCCAGCAGCTTGGGATTGAACTGGCCGCACTCGCCCTCCGTGATCATGCGAAACGCCTCTTCCTTGGGAAAAGCATCCTTGTATACTCTCTCGTTGACCAGAGCGTCATACACATCCGCAATGGATACGATCTGGGCCGCAATGGGGATATCGTCGCCCACCAGCCCGTCGGGATAGCCCCGTCCGTCGTATTTTTCATGATGGTGGCGGCAGATCTGGTAGCTGATCTTGCCGTATTCGTCATCCCATGTATTCCTGATATTCTGCAGGATCTCGCCGCCTCTGGTGGTATGCGTCTTCATACAGGCGAACTCCTCGTCCGTCAGCCTGCCCGGTTTTAGCAGAATATTATCGGGAATGGCGATCTTGCCCACATCATGCAGCGCGCTGGCGGACACGATCACGTCGATCATCTCCTGATCCAGTCCGTACTCCGGGTAATCTTGGGCCAGACGCTGCGCCAGTATCCTTGTATACCCCTTGACCCGGTTGACATGCTCTCCGCTTTCGAAATCGCGGCACTCCACCACAGTACCCAGTATCTCTATGATATTGGTATTGCTCTTCCTCAGCCTGTCGGCCTGGAGTTTCAAAAGTTCGTTCTGCTCCCGCAGCGTCTTGGTCTGCTCGTGTACCTTGGCCTCCAGATCCCGCTGATACTGGAACAGGCTGACCACGTTCTTTACTCTCTTTTTGACCAGCGCGTTGTCAAAAGGCTTACGGATAAAATCGGAAATGTGATAGTCAAAGCATTTTCGCTCCGCCTTCACGGAAGTCTCGCCGCTGATAATGAGAACCGGGATCTTTTCGATCCATCCTTTCTCCTGCATCACGTCCAGCACCGCAAAACCGTCCACCTCCGGCATCATAAGATCCAGCAGCACCACCGCCAGCTCTTCCTGCTCCTTCTCGATCATCTCCAGTGCCTTACGTCCGTTCTCCGCCGTCTCTACATGATATTCTCCCCCCAGGATCTCCGTCAGTATATCCCGGTTAATCTCCATATCGTCTACTACCAATACTGTATTTTGCATATTATCTTTCAAACCCTTTCTACACCTTCTATCCATATTTCCGACGGTAAAACCGCCGTTATATTTCCTCTGCCTGTAACTGCCGGATCGCTGCCAGTGTCATATCATAGTCCGCCTGTACCGCCGCCATCATGGGCTCCACTCTGTCGGTACACTGACCGCCCCGCAGTTCCTCGCACAGTTCGGAGCTGGACGCTCCCAGCTTTTTGATGCCCAGATTGGCACACACGCCTTTTAAGTTGTGCGCCATGCGAAACGCCGTCTCATAGTCCTGCGCCTTGAGGGAGCTCTGTAATTCTCCCATATCCCTGGCATCGGCAAACTTATACAGGAACTTCCTGACCAGCTTTTCACTCATCAGTCGTCCCAGCACATCCTCGTAGTCCGCCCCCATCAAGTCATAACATTCTTTTGTTGTCATGTGTTGCCCCTCCTGTCGGTGGGTTTGTGCCAGCCGACGCTCATATTTTACAATATTCTGGGGGAAATGTCTATATTGTTTTTTGATAAAGCGGGAATTTTAGTACTTTTCAAGGCATATCCGGCAGGGGACGCTCCAGACGAATAATCGTTTCTGTCCGGACCTGATTATAGCATCTCTTTGCGGTATCTGCCTGGGGGCATTCCGAAAGCATGTTTGAAATTGCGCAGGAATGAGGAGTAATCTGAAAAACCTGCGTTTTGCCATACCTGTGTCATGTTGACGCCTTGTAATAGCTCTTCGCTGGCGCGGATCAGGCGCTTGTGCAGTACGAAACTGTGTACTGTCACGCCTGTCTGTTCCTTGAATTTGCGCAGGAAGTGGTATTTGCTCATATGCACCTGCCGGGCCAGCTCTTCCACGGATATGGGCTCGCCGATATGGTTCTCGATATAGTCGGCCACCTGGGCCGCCATGGGGTGGAATATTGTGTCTTCCCTGGAAAATCCGTATTCCCGGCGGCTGCACAGCATATTCAGATAGACGAAAAACAAAGTCAGGTAGCCCCGGTCCAGCACCTGTTTGGCCTGGGGAGAGAACACGTCCGGCAGCTCCGCCATGACCAGTTTCAGGAGGTATCCCCGCAGCATTTCTTCATAGTAGATGGGAAAATGGTAGGCGCAGGAGCTTTGCCCCCGGAAACAGGCGCTTAGGTCCATCTCCTCGCCGGACAGGCTCTGTAACATCTCCCGGGTCACCCACAGGATAATGCGTTTGGAGGTGTCGTGTTTTTTCTCGATGAAATGGTATTTGTGCATCACGTTGCAGTCTATCAGCAGCAGGTCGCCTTTTTTCATATGATAGGTCTGGTTTTCCAGCATGGAGGAGTACTCCCCCTCCAGCACGTAGATGATCTCATAAAAACTGTGATAATGAAAAGCGATGGCGCCCAGGGGGGCGCCCTGTTTCTCATAGACTTCGTAGCCTTCGCGGATCATATACTGCCGCTCGTCTGTGGCCTCCAGCCGGTGCAGTCTGGTCTCGTTCATACCGCCGGTTCACATCCTCTCTGGCCTGCGGCACTTTCGCGGATCGCCCTGCGGCCTTTTTACTGTATTTTTCTTATGACTGTATGATATTTGCCAGTGTGTGGACAAACTATTGGGAATGAGATATCTTTAGTAAGAAGTATAGAGCAATTTTTACACTTTTTCAAGCAATATATAGTATTTTATTGCATTTTCATTTGCCTTATAATGGATTTAGTCAGGAAAATCATCACTACAAAAATAACAGGAGGGCTATTTTTATGCAGATGACACTACGCTGGTACGGCAGCAAGTACGACACGGTAACTTTAAAGCAGATCCGCCAGATTCCGGGGGTGACCGGGGTGATCTCCACCCTGTACGGCACGGCTCCCGGCGAGGTTTGGGAGATGGAGGATATTCTGGCTCTGAAGAAAGAGATCGAGGACGCGGGCCTTACGCTGGCGGGCATTGAGAGCGTCAATATCCATGACGCCATCAAGGTGGGCACGCCCGACAGGGATCGGTATATCGACAACTATATCACCACGCTGGAACGGCTGGGACAGGCTGGCATCCATATGGTCTGCTACAATTTCATGCCGGTGTTCGACTGGACCCGCACGGAGCTGGCCCGTATGCGGCCCGACGGCTCCACGGTGCTGGCCTACACCCAGGAGGCCGTGGACGCTCTGGATCCGGAGAAAATGTTTGAATCCATAGCGGGGGATACCAACGGCAGCGTGATGCCCGGCTGGGAGCCGGAGCGCATGGCCCATATCAAGGATCTGTTCGAGATGTATAAGGATGTGGACGACGAGAAACTTTTCGCCAATCTGAAATATTTTCTGGAGCGTATCATGCCCACCTGCGACAAATATGATATCAATATGGCCATCCACCCGGACGACCCCGCATGGAGCGTGTTCGGACTGCCCCGCATCATCATCAACAAGGCCAACATCCTGCGGATGATGCAGATGGTGGACAACCCGCACAACGGGGTGACCTTCTGCTCCGGCTCTTACGGCACCAATCTGGAGAATGATCTGCCGGATATGATCCGTTCTCTGAAGGGACGCATCCATTTTGCACATGTGCGGAATCTGAAGTTCAACTCCCCCACGGATTTCGAAGAGTCCGCCCACTTATCCAGCGACGGCACTTTCGATATGTATGAGATCATGCTGGCGCTGTACGACATCGGTTTTACGGGTCCCATCCGCCCCGACCACGGGCGCATGATCTGGGACGAGGTGGCCATGCCCGGCTACGGCCTGTACGACAGAGCGCTGGGAGCGACCTATTTAAACGGCCTGTGGGAGGCTATCGAAAAACAGCACAAAAATGCGTAGCTCTAAATCAGCGTGATTCCGGAAGGCGCCCTGCTCCGTGTCTGAGCGCCCAGGCGGTCAGACATGGAGCACCTGTCTTGGGTGCTTGAAGGAATCATGCGGGACTCTAATAGGAGGCATATAGCGATCATGGAACTGACAAGAAAAAGCATACGGGAGCAACGGGACTCCTTTTTACAGGCGGGCTACCGTCTCCCGGAATTTGACTATGAGAAAGTAAAGGCAGCCACGGACGCCTCTCCCGTCTGGATTCATTTCGGCGCGGGCAATATTTTTCGGGCCTTTCAGTGCAATGTGCTGCAAAATCTGTTGAACACAGGGGCGGCGGACACCGGGCTGATCGCCGTGGAGGGATTTGACTATGAGATCGTGGAAAAGATGTACTGGCCCCACGACAATCTGTCTATCCTGGCCACTCTGAAAGCCGACAATACCGTGGAGAAGACCATCGTGGGCAGCATCACCGAATCTTTGGTGCTGGACAGTGAAAACCAGGCGCAGTATGGCCGTTTAAAACAGATCTTCGCCGCCCCCTCCCTGCAAATGGCCAGCTTTACCATCACAGAGAAGGGCTATGCCCTGACGGACGCCAAGGGCAATGTACTGCCCGCCATTGCGGCGGACTATAAGGTGGGCCCGGGAGCGGACGGCGCGCCTGCCCCCGGCAGCTATCTGGGCAAGGTAGTGTCCCTGCTCTACCACCGCTATATCACCGGAAAACAGCCCATCGCCATGGTCAGTATGGACAACTGTTCCCACAACGGGGACAAACTGGCAGCCGCCGTCTGGGCCTTCGCGGACGCCTGGTGTGAAAACGGACTGGCGGAGGCGGGATTTGCCGCCTATGTGCGGGATCCCAAGACCGTGTCCTACCCCTGGTCCATGATTGACAAGATCACCCCCAGGCCGGACGCCAAAGTGGAGGAATTGCTGAATCGGGACGGCATAGAGGGACTGGACGCCGCCGTCACCTCCAAAAACACCTATGTAGCGCCCTTTGTCAACGCGGAGGAATGCGAATATCTGGTGATTGAAGACCATTTCCCCAACGGACGGCCCGCGCTGGAAAAGGGCGGCGTGATCTTTACGGACAGGGAGACGGTGGACAAGGTGGAAAAGATGAAGGTCTGCACCTGCTTAAACCCTCTGCACACTACCCTGGCCATCTACGGCTGTCTGCTGGGCTACACGCTGGTGTCCGAGGAGATGAAGAACCCGCTGCTGAAACGCTTTGTGGAGATCGTGGGCTACCGGGAGGGACTGCCCGTGGTGGTAAATCCCGGGATATTAGACCCCAAAGAGTTCATCGACGCCGTGGTCAATATCCGAATCCCCAATCCCTTTATGCCCGACGCCCCCCAGCGTATCGCCACCGATACCTCTCAGAAACTGGCCATCCGTTTCGGGGAGACAGTCAAAGCCTATTTAAAACGTCCTGACCTGGACGTGGCGGATCTAAAGCTGATCCCGCTGGTTTTTGCCGGATGGCTGCGCTATCTGATGGCGGTGGACGATGCTGGCAACGCCTTTACGCCCAGCAGCGATCCTTTGCTGGAGGCTGCCTCCGCCTATGTAGCGGATTATGAGCTCAGCGACGCCCCCAAGGATCTGTCCCGCCTGGATCCTCTGCTGTCCAATGAAAAGATATTCGGCGTGGATCTGTGCGCCATCTCCATGGCGGACACCGTCAAAAACTACTTCGCCGAACTGTCCGCTGGCGTGGGGGCGGTACAGGCGACTCTGGAGAAATATGTCCGATAATTAAGCGGAAACAGCACTGTTTACCGGACAAACGTAAGCCGCCGCGCAATGCCTCAGGCACTTATAACGAAAGCTTGCGTAAAGTGGCAAAGCTTTTGCTCCGGCTTGTCCATTTTAAAGGTTGTGCGTGATCGTCTGAAAGGATTTGCAAAACAGTATGGATTCCATATAGCACATGAATGGGGGTGTGAAGAAAGTTGCGTCTTTTCACACCCCCGAACTGTTCTTAAACAAACGTATTTTTTGTCGCTTACATTTCCGCCAGTTGGCGATCGTGCTTTTTAAAGAAATCTACCCTTGGTTCCAGGTATTTGAGCGTATGACTCTCCGCGTCCGCAATATAAAATGAAAGCGGCTCAAATATATTGCTCCAATCCCACAATTCTTCGCCCAGATTCAGATATTCCCGGAACATCTCACATCCTTTTGGCGCGATTGGATGAATCAGGATCGCCATAACCTTACAGGCATAAAAACAATCTATAATGAGCTGTTTCCTGGACTTTGCATCGTTCGCGGCGTCCGCAATCTTTACATTGTTTACCCAATGCTTGTTTATCCCCCGGATAAAGTCATCTAAAACATAGGAGATACGGTGAAACTCATGGTTATACATATAACGCTCATAGGCAAGAACTGCTTTCTCCGTCATTAGACTTATCTGTTCACTCACACCGCCCGTGGGGATTTTTCCGCCACAATTATTCTGAACCGCATAAAAACAGCTCCGGATCAGCCTGTTAAACACATTGGTGATCAGATTGCCGTCTTTCAGAACCATATCCACACCGTCCCGGTCTTCCTTATTTCTAAATGCCTGGGGTTTAAAACTCACGCTTTTGGAGGACAGGCCCAGACTCATAAAATGCATTCGCAGTTGATCCCCGGTATAGTAATCAAGCAATTCATCTGCCATGGGAGGCTTGCGTTCGGAACTGCTGCTGGCTTTTGTATCCATATACAGCAGATGCCTGTTGGCTATGATATGGGACAAATGTACCGTCTCCATATCCGGCGTTTCCCCTCTGGGAACCTGTAAGCCTGTAAATAACCCGGTCTGCGCGATGGCATAGAAATAAATGTTGTCCTCTCCGATAAACTGATAAACCGTCGATTCCTCATCATACCACCACTTAGGCAGATCGGTTTCTTTTCCCCGCTCTTTCAAATAGGCTAAAGTAAAAGAAATCGGCGCCCACAACGATTCCGGCCATACCCAGAAGGTGAGGTCTTTCAGTCCTTCACACTCCGGGAACGGCACGCCCCATTCTACATTGCCGGACAGCCGAAAGGGAACCAGCGTCTTTCCGGAAGTATAGTGAATGTTGCTGGCTTCCAGCACACTTTTAGCCCTGTCCCGGTCGTCCAGACTGTCAAACGCAAACACAACAGAGGGTTTCTTTTCCTCATTGATACATTTATGAGGGGGTAGCTTTGCCGCCAATTCCGCCAGCGCTCCATCCGTTTCGAGCGCTGAGTTGCCTATATATTTTCTCGGTACATACAGTAAGGGTTTTTTCAAAAATTCCTCCACGGTTTCCAGCTGATACTTACGCGTATTTGTATTTTTACGCAGAAAATCATTATATTCCTTTACCGCATGAATACAATATTCCAGATCGAAATACCAGTTTTCCACATCCCGGAGGACCGGTTTTTTGTTTGACAGGAGACTGACGGGATCGATCAGCTCCGAAGGCAAAAACTGATGTCCCGACGAACACTCATCGGCATAGGCTTTCTCCGCGGTGCATCCCGGTATGGGACATTTCCCCGTCACCTGTCTTCCGTTTAAAAACATCTTTTTCTCTTCGTCATAAAACTGCGGCATGGACATCTTCTTCATATATCCGTTTTTGTATAGAGTATGAAACACCTCCGCTGATACCTGTCTGTGAATCGAACCTGCCTCTCCCAGCGCCGACGCTCCGAAGAAATCCAGACTGATCCCATAGTTTTCCAGGGTTTTCTTTTGATTCTCATGGTTAGCGCGCACATAATCTTCCAGAGTACCTTCATACCCTGTTTCCTGTAGCCTGCGATAGCTTTCCAGGATAGGAGAACCGTAACAATCTGTTCCGGAAATAAAGATTACATTGTCTTTTCCGATCCGGTCTCTTAAAAATCGCGCAAAAATATCCGCATGTATAAACATACCGCCTACATGTCCAAAGTGTAAATTCTTATTTCCGTAAGGCATTCCTGCCGTAATAATGGCCCGCTTGGGAAATGTCGGGCGTTCATTTGGAGTCAACCTCTTACATATCATATTATTTTGTTCCTTTCTGTTATTCGTTTTACAATAATCCAAGTCCGTTTACTGACTTTGCGCCGCGCTTGCTGCGAGGGGTTTAATTATGGTAATTAACCGTTTCCCCACTTGTCGGGGAAGCTCTGACTGTTCCGGCATAGTATACCCCCTTTCCAAATCCCTGAAAATACAGGAAAGTATTATAAAATAAAAACAGCCGAAAACTCGCATTGAGCTTTCGACCGTTTCGTTCAGATTAACCAGGATAAGACGCTTGTTATGAACACAGCCCAAAAAGCCCGTTGTCAATTTTGACAATAAGCTGCTGTTGCTGGTTCATTTTGTTCATGGTGACTGAGAACTTAATCATGGTCTTATCCTTCCTGCTTTATTTTGTGTAATTTTAGCAGTCTGTATTTCAGTTGTCAATAAGAAATATTGATTTTTTACGGTATCCCCCGTTTTTTTGCCATTTCCAGTATTTGCCGAATATAAATTTTATCTTCCGGGGCGTTGCGGAGCAACATATCTGCTATTTCCACAGAAACTCTAAACCGAAACAGGGCATCGTCCCCTCCCGCAAAGTTATCCTCTCCGGTATCCGTAGACACAGGTTCTTCCGGTACTCCCAACCTTGCGTTTTCTTCTCTCAGGTGCAGAAAATAGGCCGTCAGCAAGACCCGGGCAAAGAAGGGACGCTGAATCTTATATATCTGAAAAGCGTGCCGGAAAATATTTTCAACGGTTTCCAAGTCTTCTTTTTTGACCTCTACCTTGACAGCTTTGGGAACGGGAATTCCCGGCCGCACTGCCACCTTGGTCTTGGAGGCGGCCTGCAAAATTTGTGCCAACTTCTCCTCGTCCAACTCCGCATGCAACTTCAGCACATGGGCCATGGCCCGTTGCACTGCGGCCTGCTGCCCCACATCCTGTCCCCCAAAGAGAGAGTTGATATTTTCAATCAAAGTCATGTGTACCTCTTTAGGTTCAAAAGCTATATAGCATTGTTCGTTGTTGCTATTCATCTATTACCCTCCCTGGTTCGGAAATAACGGTTTCCCCCAACAGCATTCGGTCAAAATCACTCTGATAAAGCCGATCCTGCCTGATGCGATACTTCTCAAATTCACTGAGAGCGTGCTGTTCGGCAATTTTTGCAGAAATACTTCCTGCATTGGTAAGAATTTCTTTTTTACTCAAGCGCAGGACACCTTCAAACTGTTCTGCCCAATCCTCCATTGTCATGGGCACTTCCTCCTCGGCCCGCAGTTCTGCCAGATCCAAATAGGCGTTGACAATTCGCGCCATTGCGGAAAGCTCTTCTTTTGTCAGATAGTTCTTCGCAACCACCACATCAAACTTCTGAATCTTACCATCCGGGGCATCCTTCCATGTAGTCAAACCCATATTCTCTTTTGCGCTGTCAGCACGGCAATAAATCGTTTCAGCCGCAGTTTGTCCATGAATCGCCCAATGAAGCTGGTTTTGCACTCGAGAAAAAAATATTCTGGTAGTCTCTGCTTTGGCGTCATAATCAATGCTGGTAGCATAAATATCAGTGATTTTCTGATAGAATCGACGCTCTGAAAGGCGAATTTCGCGAATGCGCTCCAACTGCTCTCGAAAATAGTCCTTTGTCAGTACCGTGCCTCCGTTTTTGAGACGCTCATCATCCATCGCAAAGCCTTTGACAGTAAACTCCTCAATAATATGATTCGCCCATTTTCTGAACTGTACCGCACGAGGCGAATCTACCTTATTTCCCACAGCAATAATAGCGCTCAGATTATAGTGATTGGTATTGTAGATTTTTCCATCTGCGGCAGTTATTCGAAATCTTCGAATAACTGAATCTTCATTGATTTCTCCGTCAGCAAAAATCTTTTTCAGATGATAATTGATCGTATGAGTTTCCACATTATATAGTAAACCCATCATCTTCTGTGTCAACCACACATTTTCATCAAAATAAACTGCGTTTACATCGCTTTCACCGGTTGCAGTGATAAAAGTAAGATATTCAGCCGCAGAAGAACGAATAATGCTCACTTCCTGTTTCTCTTTTTTCATCAGTCCTCCCCATTTCCGCAATGATTTTTTCCGATGATTCATGATAATAATCAGTTTCCAGAATATTCGCGTTTCTCAATTTGGTGATTATAGTGATCGACTATGTGTAGGCCCGCCTCATCAATCATCCAATTCCCCAACGCCCTCTTGATTTGTTCCAGAGTGCATTCCTCAAACACATCATTAATTTGGAATACCAACACGCCTGATTCATCCCAGCTATGTCCCAACTGATGCACCAATATACCAGAGGAATTCCACTTCCAGCTCCCGTCCTCATTTTTCTCATCATACTCCGCATCGGAAAGAGGAATGTCGAAATTTACCATGCCTATTCCGACCACGCCAATATGCCCTGTCTCAAGAAATTTTATCCAGATCGAATTACGGTAAGCTATTCCGGCCGGAGCAGATTTAATGATTGTCACCGGGATTTCGGCCGCTACAAAGAAACCGTTGCAGACTGAGCATACCTTATCTTTTGTTGGTGGAATGTTTCGTATCTCTTTCTGCGCTTTATGACGGCGATAACGGTTCTCGCTATATTTATCCGCAAAGTGAACACTGCTTTTGTAATCCTCCGCATAAGGCGCATCCTCTCGATGCCTTGAATAAATATCTACAATTTTCTTGTTCATAATTCGTTTGCCCCCCTCTCATTTGCCTGTGTTTTGCTTATTATAACCTTTTATAAGCCATATGTCAACTACCGGAATATAAAAATTGTATTCAGAATAATATTATCAAATATGGTCTTTACTATGTCGTCGTTTGTAATTTCGCTCCCATTTCAAAGAGTATTGTAACTAGCCGTCAAACCGTTATATAAAGCGCCTATGGAAAAAGGGCTGCCGTTTCATGAAATTCATTCATAAAAACGACAGTCCAATATTCAAACTATAGGCAGGGTTCCTCCGGCGGTCAAAGCTCTATCCCCACACACTGACGGCAGTGGAGATTGCACTTGTCCGTCATCCTGAATCGGGCCTTTTCTTGCGAAACAGAACTGTCCGGACACATCCCCCCTCTTATTTCTCCGTATCTTTCGGAGCAAAAAACATGACGGCGATGGCTCCGGGGCCCACATGGGTGCCGATGGTGCCGCCCACGGAAGTGCTGTCCAGATGAGACACATGCCCTTCCCACAGGGCCTTGCTGTCCGCCACATACTTCTGCAGCAGATGGTCGTCCAGGCCGGAATATCCCAGGTAATAGGGCATGTCAAAGTCCACACCCCCGGCTTTACCGATCTCCTGTACCAGCAGATTGTTGCCGTTCTTGGAGCCTCGGGCCTTGCCCACCATGACCACTTCGCCGTCCACCACGGAAATCACGGGTTTGATGGACAGCATGCCGCCCACCATGGCTACGGACTTGGAGATCCTGCCGCCCTTTTTCAGATATTCCAGCGTATCCAGCAGGGCCAGCAGCCGAATCCTGCCCTTGGCCTGCTCCAGCTCTTTCACGATCTTTTCCGCCTCCCAGCCCTGGTCTTTCAGCTGCAGGGCATAGTCCACAAGGCATCTCTCCCCCAGCGTGGCGTTCAGGCTGTCTATCACAAATACCTTGCCCTCGTAATCCTGGGCCGCCACCCGAGCGCTCTGGCAAGTACCGGAGAGCTTGGAGGAAATATTGATCACAATCACCTGCTCTCCCGCCGCCACGGCCCGCTCGTAGACCTCCTCAAACTCATAGGGCGGAATCTGGCTGGTCTTGGGCAGATCCTCCGACTCGATCAGCAGTTCATAAAACTGTCTGTGGGAGAGATTTACCCCGTCCAGATATTCCTGCTCTCCAAAATACACATGCATCGGCAGAACTGTGACGTCCTCCCTGTAGTCCTGGGGAATGTCCGATGCCGAATCCGTTACAATACGTATGCTCATAATTTGCTCCTTTACAATCTGACAGATATTTCTGTTTCCCTGTCTATATTGCCCAATATGCTGCCGTGTTATCTGCCATGCCATTTTGAGTTTCAAATAGTTTGACTTTCAAATTATATTGAGCATAGCATATGTATACAGAAATGTCAAGCTCAGGAAACATTGTGTTTGCTGTTAAATATCCTTGTCACTGTCCGTCAGGGGCGGAATATTTTCAGACATGACGAGAGCCGACAAACTGTGATTTCCCACAAGTCTGTCGGCTCTGTATTAAGCTTTCCTAATTTGTCTGCGGATATTTCGGGAGTGTTTTTATAAGGACTAAAGTATAGACAACCGCTATAAGCGTCATGACAACAACATAGATAATCAGCTTTTCCGCCGTTACTCCCGCGCCATTTGCGAAAGTGTTGATAGAATTAATGGCAGAATGGGTAAGAATACAGGGGAGCAGACTTCCGCCGCGATAAAATATCGTCACGAAAAGGAAACCCACCGCGACCGCAAAGCAGATCTGACAGAGATTGTTTACCAGATCCATGCCGCTGCCGTTGAATAGATTTATCAGATGCCCTATACCAAAGGTTACGCTTGAGACGATAATCGCAGACTTTACATTATCTTTTGCCATGGCTTTGAACAGAAATCCTCTGAAAATCACTTCCTCCAAAAAGCCGACACAGAGCATACAGGTAATATGGCAAAGGACACCTCCCGGCGAATACTTCATGGCCACGCCGTTCCATAGATTGCCCAGGGCTAATACCACCAGCGGCACATAATAGAGAAATCTGCGGGCTGGCAGAGCGGGCCTGCAAAGCCCATACCGTTTCAGTAATCCGTTCTTCCGAATAAAGGCCAGCAGAACAATGGTCTGCAAAATGCACAAAACAGCGCTCGCCGAATATTCGATTCCAATTTTTTCATTTATTGAGTTTGCTATGGATTGCAAGAAACAATAAATCACAATCCACACAATCGCAAATGTCAGTTCGTTTTTTTCATATAACTTTTTCACTTTGTTTCCTCCTGAGTCAGAGTTTCGGAATCATGCTGTAATGCCAGCACTGCGCCTTTGTATACCCGCTCCAGATGCGCCGCTATAAGTTTTTCGTCATACGCTAATGAATTGTTGGCGATGATACTGGCATATCCGTGAGCAAACATCGCGAGTGTTATAAATATTTCTTTCGTCTGTTCCAGATCCATGCACGTTTCTTCCTGCATTGCGGTAATAACAGGTAGAAGTTCCTCGGAATCTATCATTTCGATCAGATTGTTGTGGGGAATAAAGCCCGCTTGGAAAAGAAATCGAAACAAATCCGGCTCTTCAACGGCAAAGCGGATATAATTTAATCCGATTCCGAGCAGAACGCCCTTCTGGGTTTCCGGAACGCTCATAAGATATTGGGTATGATACTCGTCCGCTTGTTGATAAGCTGCTTTCTTCAATTCTTCTATCGTTGCGAAATGGTACATAACGGGCTGAGTGGAACAATTCAGCTTTTTTGACACTGTCCTCGCATTAATATTTTCCGCGCCTGTTTCACGGGCAACCTCAAATGCGGCGGCAACAACCATATCTCTTGTGATTTTGGCTTTTGGCGGCACCGTTTTTCCTCCTATTTAATTATTTGCGTTATATAACATTAATTATATAATATCTGACCGCCACATTTTTGTCAACCCCTCCCCACGATATGCTGTCGCTTACTTTTTGCCGCCCAACTCCATCAATTTGATATAGTGGGTAATGTCCTCCGCCGTGGGATGTATTCTGAAGGGCGCGCCGCAGCACCCGCAATGCCATTTTTCTTCCTGTTCAAATATATATTTTACTCCGGATCTGCAAGTTCCGTTTCTGCGGTTCTGACACCCGGCGTCACTGTAGCGAAACATCTCTACTATCCTTTCGGGACATTTGCTTAAATAATCCAGGCATTTCTGCGCGTTTCGGATTCTCAGTTCCAGATACAGACTCCCCATATCGGAAGTCAGCGCATAATCGTATGCCGACGTTTTCCCGCAATAATACCGAACGGAGGGTCCCTCATTGGGATCTCCTTTCTTTCTTACAGCGCCCTGTTCAATGAGTATATGATCCAAAGCCTCGATGGCTTCCCTGTCCGCAGCATCGTGCATTTTGTCAGACACATAATCACAGCCCTCCGCAAGGCCGCATGTATGCGGATCCTCGGCTAATACCTTATAATTCCATCCGATAAAGGCATTGCTAAAGGCCGTCTGATTTGAATAATAATTTTTTACGCCCGCAAGCTGCGTATTCTTTACCTTTTTTGCCACGGCAGAAAGGACTGTTAAAATATTGGGGTTATCGGGATAATCGATCGCCAGGCTATCTCCTGACGACAGATTATACTTTTGTATGCCGCCAAACACAAAACCATAGTCGCACAGGGTTTCCAACAGCAGGTTTGTCTTTTTGGCCTTATTTATTTTTCGGACTTCCCCCGTATCTGTGATAAATTCGTTTCCCTTAAAGTGGCCGCACGCAAACAGGCAGAGCATAAAATAAAACGGCTGCCACGGCGCGCGTCTCACCTCTCTTGCCTGATCGGAGAAATAATCGTATTCATCCGCTTTGTACAGCGGCAGTCCAAACCTTTGGGGATCCTTGGCCATATCGGAGTATATCTGATAAAACATCCCGCCTATATCCCGGAACGCGTTTTCAAATTCCTCATGGGTTATATCCTGCAAAAAATCAGGATGTATTTCCAGTTTATCCGGGATGTCCACCAGTTCATTACGGCGTGCCAGGGCCCATTTGCTGATCAAAAGCGTATCGCTCATTTCGTTACCTCCTGTATACTATGGCTGGTCTTCATATTGTACATTACAAATCTAACAAAAACAACTCCGGACAGAAAGAATGATCCATCCGGAGCGTTTCGTACTGACCGCCGGGAAAAAGCCGTATCTTAGTTTCCCGAACTCTTATAAAACCGGATACTGTATCTCCAAAACCCATAGGCCGCCAGATACAGGCATACGCCTATCGCAGGGGTAAGATACATATAAACTGCCGGATAACCGGCCATATCCTCCTTGCGCAGCAGATACTGGGCCGGAAAATAGTTGACGAAAGCAAAGGGAACCACATAGATCATACAGAACTGGATCGCTTTGTGAAAAATGCTGATGGGATATCCCGCAAATCTCCGCATATTCCAGTAGAGAAGACTTTTCAGACTGTCCGTCTCCAGCAGATAGATATTCAGGGACGCCAGAAACAGAAAGATCGCCCCCTGGATCAGGATACCGCCCGCCACCGCCGCAAGATAATAGATGACGGTGCGTGGATTCCAACGGATCCCCACATTTCCCGCCGAGACCACAAACAGTACAATTCCCAGCCCCCCGTGTCCGATGGCCGCAAACCAGTCCGCATTGGAAAAAATAAGCTGAAACAGGAGTCCCCGCGGCCGTAAAATAAAACGGTCAAAGCCGCCGTCGCGGACAGTTTTTCCAAAGTCCCGCAGCCCGGTAAAGAAGACGATGAAAATGCCGTATGTCAGAAACAGGAGACTGTACAAAAACAGCAGTTCGTATATATTCCAGCCGTTTAAGGTATCAAATTTCAGCAGGGTAAAATAGATTACGACGATCCCCGTTGCCTCTCTGAGAAAAACAGCCAGCACCCGCAGAACTGCATCCACATTGTACTGAAACCAGGATTTCATAACGGTTCTGGTGTAAACTCCCGCCAGATGTAGCGTGTCATTTTTCATAATCTGTCAGCCCCCCTGCACAACAAGTTTTTTCTGTCCCTTTTTCCAGAGCAGCATCCCGGCTAAAAACAGCGCGAGGATCCAAAAAACCTGCACTCCAAACCCACACAGGATCTCCGTAAGGGACAGTTGTCCCAGATAAATCTGCACCGGCGTGAAATAGATGGAGGAAAAAGGCGTAAAACGGATCACTCCCCGCATCCAGTCCGGCATGAACCAAAGCGGTATCATGGAGCCGGACAGCACATTCACAAACACATTTTTGATCGTCATCACGCTCCACACATTGATGAGCCAAAAAGAAAGCATCTGCGCCACGAAACTGACCGTCCATAAAACACCGTAACCGAGAAACGCGCTGAGCAAAAACAGAAACGCCATGGAAAGTTCTGCCGGCGCCGCGATCCTGATGAAAAGTACGGAAAACGCCACCGCCGGAACAAAATGAAACAGCAATTGGAACAGGGCATGCCCCAGATTGTCCGCCAACATCCTCCCATGAATATTCACCGGCAGCAGCAGTTCCGTGGCAATGCTGCCGTTTTGAATGCGGGACGGAAGATAGTAGTCATTCACATAAAAGACAGATTCCAACCCCAGCGACAGAATAAAATTTGTGGCAACCATGGTGATGGTAATGCCGTCCACCTCGGCCCTGCCGCCGTAGAGGGCCCGGTAAATCTCCCAAAATATGAAGATACGGAGAACCGTACTCAAAATCCCCATGAAATGATCGAAACGGTAGGCGCTCCGCCCCAGAAAACTTTTTCTGGCAAAAGCAAGATAAGGAGAAAGCTTTGTCATCGGGCCACCTCCCCGTTATATATCTTTCGGATCAGCCCTTCGATCTCGGGCTCCGAGACAGTGAGATCCCGAATGGCGTACCGGGCCAACAGGGCGCCCATCAGAGAATCGATCTGCACCTCCCTGCTCTCGAACAGAAAACGCTTTTTCCGTCCACCCGGCCCGTCAAGCTCCCGGATTTCCACATGCTCCATGGGCTCCACCGTGCATTCCCCGGCAAACTCCACATCCACCTGTCTCGTGGTTCCATAGGCCCTGCGGATGCCGGAAAGCAATCCGTCGTACACCTTGGCCCCCTTATCTATGATAATCAGCCGCTTACAGGTTTTCTCAATGTCCTGCATATCATGGGTGGTAAAAAGCATGGTTACCCGGTCTTTGGCATTCAGCTCGCAGAGAAAATTCCGGATCGTTTCCTTTCCCACCACATCCACGCCTATGGTTGGTTCGTCAAAAAAGACGATCCGGGGAGAATGCAAAAGCGCCGCCACGATGTCCGCCCGCATCCGCTGTCCAAGGGATAGCTGACGCACCGGCTGGTTGATAAAACCGGACATATCCAGCATCTCCGTAAAGCGACTCAAGTTGTTTTGATAGACTTCTTCCGGGATACGGTAGATTGCCTTCAGCAGTTCAAAGCTGTCCAGAACCGGCAAATCCCATTGGAGCTGGGACTTCTGGCCGAATACGACGCCGATATTCCCCACATATTCCCTGCGCTGCCGGTACGGGATATATCCGTCCACCCGCACGCTCCCACTGTCCGGATACAGGATGCCGGACAGCATCTTGATGGTGGTGGACTTTCCCGCGCCGTTGGGACCGATAAAGCCCACCATCTCTCCCTGCTCAATGGAAAAACTGATACGGTTTACAGCCTGCTTTTTCTCATATTTGGGAGCCACCAGATTGACCAGCATGCCCGGAATACCCGCCGAACGTTTGCTTACCCGAAATGCCTTGCTCACCTCGTTTACTTCAATCAAGCTCATACTTTTCCCCCCTCTATTTTATGCTCCGGTCAATTCTTTTGTCCAGATTGGCTTTCGCGAATCGCCTCCGCAAGCCCGGATTTGCGCGTAGTCACCGCCGTAACCGTGGTCTGCGCCAGAATCTGTCCCAGCAGCTCCGCCGAAGTGACATAATTGGAATTAAAAGTCAGTTGCAGTTTGTTTTGCCGCAAAGCATAGTGCGCTATGGGCAGATCCTCCGGATCCGGCAGTTTCCCCGAAAAACTTATTTCCATCTCCTCCATGGGCGCAAAGCGCTTTAATAAAAGCTCCCTGTCCCCGTAATAACGCAGATTCCCGTGGTCCAACAGGATGATCCTGTCGCAGAGAGCAGCAATCTCCTCCATATTGTGAGAGCTGATCACAAGGGTGGTTCCCTCCGCCTGCCGCTTAAGCAGAATTTCCCGCAGGCTGTCTTTGGCCGTCTGATCCAAGCCCTCAGCCGCTTCATCCAACAACAGCAGCCTGGGGCGTGTCAGCAAAACAGCCCCCAGCTCCGCCCGGCGCCTCTGCCCAAGAGAAAGCTGCTTCACCGGTTCCTTCGCAAAGCTGCCAAATCCCAGCCTCTCCGCCAGCGCGGCATATTCTCTGTCAAAGATCTCCTCCCCCATGCGATAGATGGCTCTGATATCCCGGAAACTGTTTTCCACCGTCTCCTCTCCCTGAAAAAAAGGGATATCGGCAAAGAAAGCGCCTGCCATACTTCCTATTTTCCGCCGGTTCTTCTCAGGGATAAATCTCATGGTGTGAACGCATCCCGCAGTCGGTCGCAGCAGACCGCAGGCCAGCTTTAAAAAAGTAGTTTTACCGCAGCCGGAGGGACCGATCAGCCCCACCGCGGCTCCCTGGGGGATATGAATATTCACATCCGACAGTATAAACTTACTGACATGCTCAAAAAAAATCATTGACTTTTCCTCATCTACAAAATACCCCCTGCATTTGAAAAATGCAAGGGGATGGGACAAACAGTACCTATTGTGGGATAAACACCCGGGAGCAGAAGAAACCCTCTTTCTCGTAGAAGTCACAGATGCCGTCATAGGCGGCGACGATCTCCCTGATCTGTCCGATGCCGATCCCGTGCTGCTCCCTGTCTTCCTTTGTGGACTGCAAAGCGGGATTTTCCGCCAATACGGACTTCCCGATCCTGTTCTTGATACTGATCGCGTCATATCCCCGTTCCTGGAATATATGGAGCAACAGTTCCCCGTCGGGTTCGTCTTTGCTGGCTTCAATGGAGTTATCCAACAGATTGGTCAGCAGCGCGGAAAAATCTATACTGCGCATTCTGGAGAAAGAGAGTGTTTCAATCTCCGCCCTCACCGCTATTTTATACCTTCTGGCAAGCTCCAGTTTTTCATTCAGGATATGATTTAACAGGGAATTGCCGGTTTCTACATAGCTGTGCATCGTATTCAGCTTATCCAAAATCTCTGAGGTATATATTTTCGCCGCCTCATAATCGCCGCTGTTTAAATAGGAGGCCAGCACCATGAGATGGTTTCTCATGTCATGCTTTAACTGGCGCGCTCCCTGATGCAGAGAGCGTATATCGCTTTCCTGTTTTCGGGAGTATGCCAACTCTTCCCTCTGCATGGCAAGCTGATATTCCAATTCTGACTTCTGCGCCAGAAGGCTCAGGTAGTTTTCCTCCTGCACAGCCAGTTCCTTTTGTAGTTGTCGGTATTGTTTCATGTTCTCATATACCTCAGCAGTTGTTCTTTTGCCGTTTTTGCATAGTTTTGCCCGATGGGAAGTACCGTGCCGTCGGAGAGCTCCGCCCTTTCCGCGCCAAGGAGTCTGACCGCCGCCTGATTGACCAGAAATCCCTTATGAATGCGGATAAAACCCCAGGCCGTCAACGCGTTTTCCACAGCGGCGATGGTGCTGCGAAATCGATACCGTCCTGTTTTCGCAAACAGTTTCAGGTAGTTGCCATCCGCCTCAAAGTATAGAATATCTGATTGGACAAGACATACCCGTTTTCCCTCCGCACGAAAATAAAAATGTTTCTCCCGATTTTGCAGTTCCTGTATGCAGTCCGTCAATGCGGCCCCGATCTCCTGATCCAAACGGCTTTTGCGGAGAAAGGCAAAGGGATGATACTGAAAGCTGTCGTACACCAGCTCGTCGTGGCTGGTCACAAACAGAAGGAGCGGACGTCTTGTTCCGGCCCCCGGCGCAAGACTCCCGGCTATCTCCAGACCGGTTATGTCCGGCATATCAATGTCAAGCAGCAGGATATCGCAGGGCTCTGTCTCCAGGCAGCGGAGAAGTTCCCGTCCGGCGCAAAAGACCCGGACTTCACTGTCCGGCAGACATTCCGCAACCTTTTTGCCAATATCCGCCAGCATCTGTGGCTCGTCATCACATACAAAAATCCGCATATGCATTCTTAGTTACCATATCTTTCCTTTTTCGAAGTTATCTGCTTCTTTTATTTTTATGGATATTGCAATTATATAATACAGCCCCGCCACTATAAGATATGTTTGCTCTGCCGGGCAGACCGCCACAACACCTGTTGTAAAATACACCCATAAATCATATATAAGGAAAAAAATCTGTGGAAAAAACACCAGCCAGGAAAATGCTCCTACCAGGGACATCCTGTTTCTTTTATCCCGACTTGTCGCGATTCCCCAGGTATTCTTACGCGCAATCAATATTTTTGCTAATTTGTGGCTTTTAATGGTAATGGTTCTGCTGAATGTCTGGAAAGTCATCGAAAGGATTCTGCAGGCCCCTACCAATAATATCAGTACAAGACTCTGCACACACAGCATTGCTACAAATCTCATATCAGCCTCCCACCGGGTAAAAATCTTTTCCTTTTTGGGAAAGATATTCCTACATATAAAACATGAAAAAATACACCTTTTCGCATGATATTGCTGATCTTGTGTTCAATTAACATCTCTGCGAAATGGGAAGTCCTCTACTGGAGATATATTCGCTGATTTTTGCTTTTTGCTCTGGTGTCAAACAATCCGTTTCGCCAACATACTGTTGAAGTTTTTCCCATTTTTCTAACATACAAAGCACAGCTGCCTTACAGCACCCCCCATTAGCTCTAACAACACGAAAACCACTTTTCAGCCCCATATTATCATGGCATTGGTCAAAGTGTTGTTCAAGTTTATCTATCGTATCGTATTTGCCATAAAAAGAAAGTGCGTAAGAACGAAAGTCTTGTGACACCATATCCGCAAATTGTTCCAATGCATTGTCCGAACAATATTTATATTTTAACACAGGGGTATCTGGAAGAACGGTATAAAGTGGCCTTGTGCCAGTAGGCCATTTTGAATCATATTCTTCACCCATGAATCGGCTTGTCAGTCTATCCACTTCTGGAAATGAAAAACTCAAAGTTGCAGTCAACGAGTATGTATTTCCTGCTGGACCACGGTCTCTCGTAAAATAGAAAGAGAATACTTGCTCACATTCGTTTTCTTTTCTGGACAAGTTACCTTTTCGCTTTTTTCTAAAACCTGTATTAGCCAATAAATTGTGCAGTAAAAATGTTAATTCCTTATCTAATTCTGATGGTGTCATGCACTTTCACCTCTTAAATGAATCCCGATTTATATATTATATTTTAAAATATTTGCCTGCCATTTGCAATGTATATTTATTGCCTCAGGATCAGCCCTCCTTTTCAGGAGATACGCTATTCCCAAAAGGGCGAATTTATAATCAAAATCAAACAAAAAAGTACCCGGTCATCAGCAAGCGCTGACAACCGGGCGTCTCACACAAGGATATATCGTGTTATTTCTTCCGGATCGGGAAGTACACCTCCGTCACCCAATCCTCCGGGGAAAGGGAGTCAAAATGTGTCTTGATATACAGTTCGAACGGCGCTCCCGCATACTCATAGCCATTCTCGATGATCCAGGATACCACTGCGCCGTAGGCCTCGGAAAGTGTGGAATACCCGCCCCGGTGCACGGTCATCGCACACTCGCAGGGTTCCATGACTGCATCGGCCTTTTCTTTTTCACGGATGCCGATAAATACTTCCACGTCCGAAGACTCCTGGTTGAACTCCTCATCATAGTATTTGGCCCCGGTAACCCCGTTGGGCGTAACATGCTCCTTCGGCACACGCTCATACAATGTTCCGTAATATTTGCCGAATTCGTCCACCCCCATCTGGGTCCGAACCGACAAAACATTCATCTGCGGAGTTTCTTTAATCTCAATGGTATATCCTTTTTGATAAGTCATAATATCACCTGTCCTTTCAAATACAGAAATGTGTGTCTGAAGTTCGTTCAGGATAACGGCCCTCTCCTGCTGCTCGTACTTCAGCCTGTCTTTTTGCCGTCTCAGCTCGCCCGCGAGTTCATTTTTATCCGAAACAGAGAGCAGATGCTGAATCTCCTCCAGCGAAAAGCCGTAACGTTTCAGACGCTGGATATAGATCATCCTGTCAATCTGCTGCGTCTCATAATAGCGATAGCCCGTCAACCGATCCACCTGTGCCGGAACCAGCAATCCCATCTTGTCGTAGTGATGCAGGGTCTTGATACTGACCTGGCATATCCTTGAGAATTCTCCGATCTGCAGCATCCTCTCATACCTCCTTCGCGATATTGGATTCGAATCTGTAGTTAGTTTATATTCTGACCTAAGGGGAGAGTCAATCCCTTTTTCAAATATTTGTTATAGAATTTATCAAGATATATGTTGTTGTACAATTTGGGAAAATATGATAGATTGATAGTAGAAAACCGCAAGCGCAGAAAGGAAGTCCAAACATTGAGCATAGTACAGTGGCATGACCGTTTCAATATCGGCGTAGAGAATGTGGACAGACAGCATCGCCGGCTCTTTTCCATAATTGACAAGCTGCTCGACCTCAACGAAGACGAATCCAAACAGCAGCACGCATGCCGGGAAGGCGTAAAATATCTTAAGAGCTATACTCTGAAACATTTTGCGGACGAGGAGGACTACATGCAGTCCATCGGCTACGAAGGGTATGCCATGCACAAGCGCCTGCACGATAATATGCGGGACAATACTCTGCCTGCTCTGGAACGGGAACTGGAAGAGGAAAACTATTCCCAGGAATCGGTTCACCACTTTCTTGGAATCTGCGTGGGTTGGCTGAACGGACATATTATGATAGAGGACCGGGCCATCGCCGGCAAGACTTCCAATAAATGGATACACAGCAAATCAGACGATGAACTGAAATCTCTGGAAAAAGCCGTCTGTCAGGCCTTGCTGCATCTCTACCGGGTACGGGCGGAGCTGGTAAGCCAGCATTACAGCGGAGAAGACTTCTCTGCCGGCACAGCCCTCTGTTACCGTTTAAGCTACCGTGATCAGAATGATAAGCCGTTGCAGGTCTTTTTCCTCTATGAAGAGAAAATGATCCTCGGGGTACTCAGCGGTATGCTGGGTAAGCCGGTCGACCGTATCGATAAAACTGTGGTCTATGCCATCAAATCCATCTCGCAGCGATTTATGGACTGCGTCAGCAGTCACTTTGAGCTGCCTGACCAATATAGGCTGCAAAAGGTGGACATGCTTACCTTTGAACAACTGGTAAGAAACTTTGATAAGGAATATCCCCCCTACAGTCTGTTATTCAACATAGAGCAAAAGGGCTATTTCGGATTCTGTGTAAAATAAGCCTTATACCCCTGCCTTTTTACAGATATCCTGCAGGCAGCATCTGTCGCAATAGGGCTTTGTGCGGGCGGTGCATATATCCCGCCCATGGTTTACCAGCCTGTGACAGAAGTCGCTGCCCTCCTCGGGCGGTATGATCTTCCACAGTTCCTTTTCCACCTTGGCGGGTTCTTTAATCCCGTCCACCAGTCCCATGCGGTTCACCAGGCGGATGCAGTGGGTATCCGTGACGATGGCAGGCTTGCCGAACACATCCCCCATGATCAGATTGGCGCTCTTTCTGCCCACACCCGGCAGGGCCAGCAGCTTGTCAAAATCATCCGGCACCATGCCGCCGTATTCGTCCCGCAGCATCTTCATGCAGGCGCTGATATCCCTGGCTTTGCTGTTGCCCAGGCCGCAGGGATGCACGATCTTTTCGATCTCCTCCACGGGAGCCTGCGCAAGCGCCTCCACATCGGGGAATTTTTCATACAGTTTTTCCACCACCACATTGACTCTGGCATCCGTACACTGGGCCGCCAGACGTACGCTGACCAGCAGTTTCCACGCCTGGTCGTAATCCAGAGAACACTGTGCCTGAGGATACTCCTTTTTCAATCTTTCGATGATCGCCAACGCCCGTTGCTTTTTTGTCATATGTGCCTCCCCTTTCAGCCACCAAGAATGTCTATTGCCGACTGGCCTTCAGCCATGCATCCAACAGCGTCCTGATAGGTTTATTTTGCATGGTTTCTCTGAAAATGTCAAGGGATCTGTTTTCCTCCAGCCAGTTCATAATAAAACATGTATTGCTGCAGTACTCCCTGACATCCCTGATACTGTTCCATGGGAAAGCCCTGCCTGTAATGTTTCTCCATGGCCTGCCGGATATGGGTGTCCACAGGAAATGCCTCCAGATGGTGCAGGGCAAACAGACAGATGCAGTCTGCTACCTTCCCTCCTACGCCGTACAGTTTCAATAACTCCTCCCTGGCCTCCAAGTAGGGAAGGCGCCGGATATTCTCCAGATCGCAATGACCGTCCACAATGTTTCTGGCCGCCCGTACCACATATTTACTGCGATAGCCCAGATTGCAGGCCATCAGGGCATCCTCCTTCAGAACAGCCAGTGCCTGAGGAGTGGGAAAGGCGCAGTACTCCTCCCCCTGAGAACTAATCTGTTTTTCCCCGTAGCTATCGCAGATATTTTCAATACATCTGCGAATACGCAGGATATTGTTTTGCTGTGAGATCAGAAAGGAGACGATCATCTCCCACAGATCCTGCCGCAGTATCCTGATCCCGCTGCCATATTGCGCCGCCTCGCTCAGATAGCAGTCCTCCGCGCCTATCTTTCCCATATAAAAGGCGTAATCCGCTCTCAGATCAAAATACTCCTCCCAAAAGTCCTCAAACTCCGCCTGTTCACAGAAAAAGACCGTTCTCCCGTTTTGCTGTTCGGTCTCCAGATACCTTCCGCCCGCGATCAGGCTGTATCTGCCCGCCCCCCGGGAATCCATGCGGAAACATTGCCCGGACCGGCATATCTGCTCCAGATTAAAATTGTCTATTACCCGTTCTACCATATGTACGACTCCCGGATTCTTTTTTTCACATGCGCAGACTTCTGCCGCGTCATTGCCCATACCGTGAACAGCGCCAGGGGCAGCATCACCGCAAGGTTACAGTAGAATTTTCCCATACCGTCGGAACTGCGCAGGATCTCCTCGGGGACAAAAAGCACCGTCAGTACTCCCGCCGCATGATCCTGCAACATATGCGCCAAAGTGGCGGGCCATATACTGCCGCTGCGGTCGGTAAGCCAGGTCAGAAAAGTCCCTGTCAATATACAGTAAACACACATCAGCAACACGTTGCTCACCGGATACCCCGGCAAATCTGTGCCAAAATTCATGCCCCGCAGCAGCTCCGGAAGATGCCACAAGCCCCACACGGTTCCCGTGAGAAGCAGCGCCGGTACAGTGCCCGTAAGCTCCTTTAACCGGGGAAACAGATATCCCCGCCAGCCCCATTCCTCCCCGAAATAGATAAGCAGCCCCACAAACCCCACAGCAATATTGAAAAGCAACAGCCCCACGCTGTAGGCGCCGGAATACTGCAGGGAAATGGGAACCCCTTTATAAAGGCACAGCAGCGCCACGGACGCCAGGATCAAGGTCAGCTGCCCCCATACGGCCAAATGGTAGTGGAGCCATTTTCCACGCCTTTTTTGTCTCCTGTCCTCTCCCAGCAGTTGCAGATAGGTTCCCTTCCAGCCTTCCCCGGTGATCCGCCGGGTCAACAGATGCCCCAGAGCAGGCCCCATCATCCCCACAGCGCTGAAAAGCCCCCCTCTCACCGCCGCCTCTTCGGGATCGGGAAACAACAGATCACATAATAAAAGTGTCCCCCATGTGATCGAAAAAGTCAATACCAGAAATATTACCAGCCGTTTCAACACGGTTTTCTTCATGATACAGTTCTCCCTTATTTCATGTCCGCCGGTTCTCCCCTGTCCCCAGCCGCCTCTCCCCGCCTGCATCATCTCATTCAGGCGATTGCGAAACCAGTTACTGCACAAGCGTCATTGCCGCATCCGCTGACGATACCACAGGCAGGATAGGTGGTAAGAAAGATAAAACAGTACCAGGCTCCCCATAAGCAGCAATCCCAAAGACAACAGCATGCCATCCGCCAACCGCTCCACGGAAAAGCCGCTGATATGATCCATCACCCTGTCAAAGGCAGGCCGATCGGAGATTTTCCATACAGAAAATGGTTGGCCGTCAAAAAGAGCAGTATGAGCCCCACTCCCATTTTTACATAATTCCCGTATCGGGCCCCCATGCCGAACAGAAAGGGCAGTTCCACCGCCCGCAGGAATATCTGCAGATAGAACAGAAAGATTACCGGCAACAGCAGCCCGTTTTCCACGCCTGTGACCGCAGAGCTGATATAAACCAGAAGGAGACACCAGAACGCGCCCACCAGACTGACCGCCAGACAGCCATAATACTTGGACAGCACCTGGCCCTTAAGCCCCAGCGGCGAGGAGAACACAAACTGCTGATATCCCCGGACCTCATCCGGCAGCAACAGCCCGTTTTCCAGAGTGCCCGTCAGCGCAAAGATGCCCGCCAGACACATCGTGCCCAGCAGGGTATAGAGCAGACCCATCTTTTCCATAGTCTCCGAGCCGAACGGAATCACCAAAAACACGGAACATACGCCTGCCAACGCGCTGTAGATCCCGATCTCCCTGCGGTTGATATACAGATCCTTTATCATCAGCCCCCACATATCATATTCCTTTCTCACACCATTTCCTTTTTTTCACGACAGAAAGAGATAAAAAGCAGGACGCCGCAAGCGCCAGCAGAATCATTCCCAGCTCCGCGCAAAAGAGCAGCCGGAGATGGGAGGCGCACCAGTTTCCCAGCAGGCGCAGAGTCTGCTCCGGATCCGAAACCGTCACAAAAAAAGATCCCCATGGTCAGATAACCGGGCAATAACATGCCCAGAAACGCTCCTCCCACCGCTATGTTTTCGCTTGCGTAGCGGTAGGCCAGCGGCAACATGATGCACTCACACAGCACAGCCAGCAAAAACGCGCCGGCCAGACCCACGCACCCTATCCGCACCCGGTCAAAGCCAAAACACAGCCCATAGACGCCCGCCGCGATCAGCCCCAGGGCCAGAGCCGCAACTTCCGCCCCGATAAATTCCAGATATTTGGCCCGGACGATCACCCGCTCTCCCAGGGGCGTTGCCAGCAGGTAACGGTTCCATCCCGCCTGCCTGTCCGCGTAGACGGACACATTGACCGCCTTGATCGTGATAAACAGCAGCGCCACTCCCGGCAGCGCCGGAAAGCCCATATCCAGTCCCCGCAGGGTCTCCTGCCTGTCCGGCTGGGGCAAAAACCGCAGATTGCCATAGATAAACGCAAGCCGCAGCCAATAGGCCATGAAGATCAAAAGGGCGCCGATCACCGCGGCCAGCAGCAAATATTTTCTGCCAAGATAATAATCTTTTCTCCACAGCCCTCTCACAATGTCCACTCCCTTCTGCCGCCCTCATGTTCCCCCGCCCGCACATAGTACAGCAGTATCTCGTCCAGCGTGGCCGCCTCCAGCAGTATCCGCGGGTACTTACGGCGGCACAGCTCCCGGTCCGCCACCAGCACATCCGCCCCGTACTCCGTCCTGTGGGTGCTGATGCAATCCCGGGGCTCCACCTGTTCCAGATCGACCTTTCTGCATCTCAGCAGCCCGTGCCGGGACAGAATATCCTCCTTGTCGCCGCTCAGCAGGATACGTCCCTGGTGGATATAGGTGACGCTGTCCGCTATTTTTTCCAGGTCGCTGGTGATATGGGAGGACATGAGGATGCTGTGGTTCTCATCCTGCATATACTCCAGAAACACACGGAGCATCTCGCCACGCACCACCGGATCCAGGCCCGCCGTGGCCTCGTCCATGATCAGCAGTTCGGCCTGCCGGGACAGAGCCGCCGCAATCTGCAATTTCATCTTCATGCCCTTGGACAGCTGCCCGATCTTCTTTTTTTGCGGCAGCCCGAACCTGTCCAGATATTCTTGAAAAACCTGGGGCTGCCACCGGGCATAGATCCCCTCCAGCACCAGGGAGAGCTGCCGGGGAGTCAGCATATCGTGAAAGGGGATCTCGTCAAAGACCGCCGCCACCCGCTCTTTAATGACGTTCTCCTGCTCCGCATGATCCAGACCCAGCACCCGGATACTGCCCTCCTCCTTTCGGATCAGATTTAAAACGGCCTGTATCGTGGTGGTCTTGCCCGCTCCGTTTTGCCCTACAAACCCCATGATACTGCCCCTCGGCACCACCAGATCCACGTCGCGCAGGGAAAATCCGTCGTAGCGCTTGCACAATCCCCTGATCTCAATGGCGTTCTCATATTCCGGTATGGTGCTGCTTTGTTCTTTCCGTCCGTTTTTCATATCGACTCCGCTCCCGCCTGTGGCCAATTCAGCCGCTTACTGCTGCCCTCTCTCCTCCCAGAGCAGTTCCAGCATTTCCCGCAGTTCCGGCAACGTGATCCCGCTCAGTTTCGCCCGATCCAGAGCCTGTCCGAACAGTCCCTCGATCTGTTTTAAATGTTCTTCCCGCACCAACTGGGCATTCTGCGCTTTCACAAAGCAGCCCTTTCCGGCGCAGGTCTCGATAAATCCCTGCTCCTCCAGTTCCCCATAAGCCCGCTTGGTGGTAATCAGGCTGATATGCAGCTCCAGCGCCAGTTTGCGCATGGACGGCAGCATCTCTCCCGCCGCCAGTTCCCCGCTCAGGATCTGGGCCTTGATCTGGGCCGTTATCTGCTCATATATGGGCTGCTCGGAGGAATTGCTGATGATAATGTCCATATGTGTTCACCTGTACACGGATTTTCGGCCACAGGATATGCTGTCGCAGAAATCCATATCATTTCATAACTGTATATATTCTATATACACGGTATACTCACTATAACACGAAATGCGAAACCTGTCAACAAAATAAAAACAATCCATTCTGACGCAACAAATCCCCGCACCGCATCAGTTCAGACTTTTGCAGTGCGGGGAAGATATATACAACCGTCTACTCCTCCACCAGTTGCAGATCATAAAGCTTTTTATACAATCCGTTCTGGGCCAGCAGTTCCTGGTGGCTGCCGGACTCCCGGATGCGCCCGTGATGCAGGACGATGATCTTGTCCGCGTGCTGAATCGTGGAGAGCCGGTGGGCCACCATGATCGTGGTGCGTCCTTTCATCAGTACCGACAGAGCCTGGGTGATCAGACTCTCCGTCTCTGTGTCGATGTTGGCGGTGGCCTCGTCCAACACCAATATCTTCGGCTCATAGGCCAAAGTCCGGGCAAAGGAAATTAACTGCCGCTGCCCGGCGGACAGGGTGCTGCCCCGCTCCGTCACCGGCGCGTCATAGGTTCCGGGCATTTTTTCTATAAAAGTATCCGCATGGACGGTCCGGGCTGCCCGGATCACATCTTCCCGGCTGATTGCCTCATTGTCCAGAGAAATATTGCCCTTGATATCCCCCGTGAAGAGAAATACGTCCTGCTGCACCTGCCCGATGGCCCGGCGCAGCACGGCCTTGTCGATCTGCCGGATGTCCACGCCGTCGATGAGGATCTCCCCTTTCTGTATGTCAAAATACCGTCCGATCAGGTTCAGGATGGAGGTCTTGCCCGCCCCGGTGGCGCCCACAAAGGCCACCTTCTCCCCGGGATGGATCACAAAATTCACATCCTTCAAGATATAGTCTTCTTTTTCATAGGCAAACCACACATGCCTGAATTCAATGCGGCCCTGGATATTCACCTCCACAGGCTGGGGCGGATTCACGATCTGCGGCTCCTCGTCCAGTATGGAGAAGATTTTTTCCGCCGAGGCCAGGGAAGACTGCAAAGTCCCGAACTGCTCCGCCAGCTCCTGGATCGGCTCAAAGAAAGAGCTGATGTAGGTGATAAACACAAACAGCGTGCCCAGAGACAGTGTGCCCCCCAGCACCGAATAACTGCCGGTTCCGATGACGATCACCATGGCGATAATGGACAGGAAATAGATGCTGGGGCGGAAGATTGCAAAGGTCATGACTTCCCGCCAGTTAGCCCGAAACAGCTCTCTGGACTTATTCTCAAATTCCCCATACTTTTCTTTTTCCCGCACAAACACCTGGATCAGCCGCATACCGGAAATGTGCTCGGACAAAAAGGTATTCAGCTCCGTGATCTTGTTGCGGGTGATCTGGTAAGCCTTCCGGGAGTAAAAACGGAATACGAAAGTGAGTACCCCCACCACCGGCAGCAGCGCAAAGGAAACCAGCGCCATCCGCACGCTGATGGACAGCATTACAAAGGCGTAACCCAGAATCTTCACCACATTTTTAAAGAGACGTACCAGAATCGTGGTAAACAGCTCATTTACCGCCTCGGTATCGTTGCTGACTCTGGTCACCAGCTTGCCCACCGGCGTGGTGTTAAAAAAGCTCAGCGAAAGGCTGTGAATATGAGAAAATACCTGCTCTCTCATACGAAAGATAATGTTCTGTCCCATCTTTTGCAGCATCCAGGTATCCACGGCGTTCAGCACGAAACCCAGCGCCATCATCAACAGATACAGTCCCGCCGCGTATAAAATCCCCGTGAAGTCATAACGGCGCAGAACCTTCAACTGCTCTCTGTCAAGGCAGGGGGCGCCTGCGTTCACATAGGACCGGATCAGCTCCGGGCTGCCCTCAGTCAGCGCCTGGCTCTCAGCGGCGGTAAGCCCCTCTGCCATATAGTATTTGTCCTCATAGAGAAAGAGCTGGTAATACCTGTGACCGCCTATATCCCCAACCCCCTGTACCTCCTCACTGTCCCGGACCAGCCAGATATCTCCATAGGGCACCGCCCCCTCGGTCTCCTGTGTCGTTTCCAGAAAAGGCTTATAATATCCGTTGATATGGTCGTCTATGGCGTCCCCGATGATAATCGGACGATACAGTTCCACCACGATAATAAACAGTACAAGGATTGTGGCGGCCGTCATCGTCCATTTGTGAGGCTTAAGATATGTCAATAACCTGCGCATATTACTCAGCCTCCTTTCCTGCGGCCCGCACATGCTCACCGCTCTGCCCGTTCCCGTCGGTCTGCACACGCTCACTGGCCCGTTCATTCTCATCGGTTCTCACGTGTTCGCCGGTCTGCACGCCGGCATCCTGTGGATACTCGTCTCCATATTCTCTGTGCAGCGCCGCTCTCTGCTCGCCCATAGCGGCCTCCAACTGCTGCTTTTCAAACATCTCGTAATAGATTCCCTTTTGTTCCATAAGCAGGGCGTGATTACCCACCTCGGCGGCCCGGCCCTCCTCCAGCACCAGGATCACGTCCGCATGCTGGATCGTGGAGATCCTATGGGCGATCAGAATGGTAGTCTTGCCCCGGCGATTCTCATGAAGATTGCGCAGCAGATGTTCCTCCGTGTCCGTATCCACGGCGGACAGCGCGTCATCCAGTATCAGTATGGGCGCATCCTTCATCAGTGCTCTGGCTATGGAACTGCGCTGTTTCTGACCGCCGGAGAGAGTGACGCCCCGCTCCCCCACCACCGTATCGTATCCTTCCGGAAATTCCATGATACTGTCATGGATGCAGGCCGCGGTAGTGGCCGCCACGATCCGCTCCATATCCTGCCCTTCCACTCCAAAGGCAATGTTCGCTTTCAGTGTGTCGGAAAACAGGAAATTATCCTGGGGCACATAGGCGATCTGTCTCCGCAGCGACGACAGGGGGATCGTATTGATATCCCTGCCGTCAAACAGGATCATGCCCCGCTCCGCATTGTACAGACGCAGCATCAGATTTACCAGCGTCGATTTTCCGCTGCCGGTGCGCCCGATGACGGCCAGAGTCGTTCCTGCCGGAACCTCCAGACAGATATCCTGCAGATCCGGAGCCAGCGCCCCCTTGTGGGTATAGGTCAGATGGGAAAATGTAATCTGCCCGGTCAGCGGAATCTCCTGCTCCCGCGAGATCTCCGATGCGCTTTCAAAGCGCGGCAAATCCGGCATATCCTGCACGCCCGGCTCCTGCTCCATGACGGCCTGCACACGCTGGATGGACGCCCCTCCCTGGGCAAAGGTATTGATGGCGTCTCCACAGGCCAGCATGGGCCACACCAACATGTTTACATACTGATGAAACGCCACGAAACGGCCCAGCGTGATCTCTCCCACGATGGCCAGATAGCCGCCATAAATCAGCGTCACCAGACTGCTGATGCCGATAAACACTTCCAAAAGAGGCATAACCACCGCCTGCAGGCGCACCAGATTCAGATTTTTCTCCCGCGTCCTCTCATTTGCCTGCGTAAATGCCCTGAGCTGTGCCTGCTCCCTGACGAAAGCCTTGATAACCCGGATACCGGAAAAGCTTTCCTGCACATAGTCTGTCAGATCCGACACCGCCTCCTGACGCTCCATATACCTGGCGTGGATGATCTTGCCGTAATAGATCGTGCCTCCGCAGATCACCACCATGGGAATCAGCGCCAGCAGAGTCAGCTTTACATTTACATATACCATCATCTGTCCGATGACCATAACCGTCATCACCGTGGCGTCAAAGGCAGAGATAACCGCCATACCTATGGCCATGCGGATCGCGTTTAAATCGCTGGTAAAACGGGTCATCAAGTCGCCGGTCTTATTCTCATTAAAATAGTCCACGCTCATTTTCTCCAGATGCGCAAACATATCATCCCGCAGCTCTTTCTCTATTTTCCTGGCGGAACCGAACAGAAAATATCTCCAGAGAAAACGTCCCAGCGCCAGTGTCAGCCCCAGCGTCAGCAGCCCCAGCAGGCAGGTCTTTACCCCCGTCCAGTTCAGAGTATGGGCCGTAAGGCCGTCGGTAATGGTTCCTGTGATCCTGGGAATATACAGATTGGCAAAATCCACCACAAACAACGTGATAATACCTGCCACATAGTGCCATTTATGCCTTTTGATGTACCGCATGATAAAGCGTAATTGTTCCATGACCCTTTTCCTTTGCCCGGCTTTCGCCTTACTTTGCTCTCGCCCGTTGATTTGCTTTTTAAACCGTAAAACTAATCATAGCATAAAAAATATTTTAATTCCACCGAAATAAATAATTTTTGCGTAAAGTAACTTTGCGTAAAACAAGAGGCGGCCTCAATTGCAGCCGTCTCCTGTTCCACAATACACGGATATTCTATCTGTCTTATTTTGCCAGCAGCAGCATGATCTCATTGCTCCTGGTGATAAACCTGGTCATGGCCTCCGGCGCCAGCGGCGCATGTTGGATCTTTGCCAGATCATAAAGCTGTTCGCAGATCATCTCCACATTCTCGCCGTCCTGATGCTCTACCACATACTGGACCAGCGGATGATTGGCGTTCAGTACCAGAGTCTCCCCCTCCGCGCCGAAACCGCCCATGTCCATACCGTTCATGGAATACATCTTCATCATATCCTGCATCCGTCTGCTCTCCTCGGACAGCGTTATCACGGAAGATATCTTTTTATTCTTTAACTTCTCAACCTTTACCGTGATCTTGTCATTCTTCAGGGCCTTCTTCATGATGGCTGCTATGGCCTCGGCCTGCTCCTCCATCTCCTTTTCTGCCTTCTTGGAGGTCTTGGCTCTCATCGTATCTGTCAAATCCGCATCGATGCGCAGGAATTTGACGCCTTCATTCTTGGACTCCAACTGGGAAATGAAGGGCTGATCGATATTGTGGGTCAGGATCACGGCGTCCATCCTGGCAGCCTTAAACATATTGATATACTGGCTCTGCTGCTGTTCGTCCGTCACATAGTAGATGATCTTTTCCTTCTTTTCTTCCTCCTCGGAATCCTCCTGGGAAGAATCCAGGGTTTCCTCTCCTTCGCCCTGTCCTCCCGCAGACTCCTCCGATACGATCTCGGCCTCTACCTTTTCACCGTTCTCATCCACAGCGCTGCCGCCCTGCGCCTGGTCGTTTTCTTCCGTAGCGCTGCCGTTCTGCGTCTCGCCGTTTTCACTCGCGGCGCTGTCGGACTTCTCCGCCGCATCGCCCTCCGGTGTTTCCTCATCCGTAGGTTTCACCTCCAGACACTCCGGCAGAGTCAGATACTTACCCTCCAGATTCTTGAAAAGGATATAATCATTCATCTTTTCACAGAACTTATCGTCCTTCAGGCAGCCGAACTTGATAAAGGGGCTGATGTCATCCCAGTATTTATCGTATTCCTCCTTTTCGGTTTTGCACATACCGGAGAGCTTGTCCGCCACCTTCTTGCTGATAAACTCGGATATCTTCTTTACAAATCCGTCGTTTTGCAACGCGCTTCTGGATACGTTCAGCGGCAGATCGGGACAGTCGATAACGCCCTTGAGCAGCATCAGAAATTCCGGTATTACTTCCTTGATATTGTCCGCGATAAACACCTGATTGTTATACAGCTTAATGGTTCCCTCGATAGATTCGTACTCCATATTGATCTTGGGGAAGTACAGGATACCCTTTAAATTGAAAGGATAGTCCATGTTTAAGTGTACCCAGAACAAAGGCTCCTTGTAATCCTGGAATACCTTGCGGTAAAATGCCAGATATTCCTCCCTGGTGCAGTCGTTGGGATGCTTTGTCCACAGAGGCGTAGTCTCATTGATCAGTTCGGGACGCTTTCTGATCTTCAGCTTTTCCTCCTCGGGCTGCGTCTCCTCCTCGCCCTCTTTGGGCTCCTTGACCTCCGGGTGAATCTCCTCGATCACCACGTCGTCCTCCAGCTTTTCATCCGCCCTGATGATCTGTGTCTCCTGGTTATTCGCCTTGGAAAGATAGATCTCTGTGGGCATAAAGGAACAGTACTTTTTCAGAACCTCCCGGGCCTTATACTCGTTGCAGAACTCCAGACAGCCCTCGTTTAAAAACAGGGTGATCGTAGTTCCCACTTCCTGCCTGTCCCCATCCCCCATGGAAAATTCCGTGCCGCCGTCACATTCCCAATGTACCGGAGCAGCGCCTTCCTGATAGGAAAGGGTATCGATATGCACCTCGTCGGCCACCATGAACGCCGAGTAAAATCCCAGACCGAAATGCCCGATGATCTGATCCGCATTGCTCTTATCCTTATACTTCTCGATAAAGTCGGTGGCGCCGGAGAAAGCGATCTGATTGATATACTCCTCCACCTCATCGGCGGTCATACCCAAGCCGTTATCGGTAAAGGTCAATGTCTTGTTCTCAGGATCGACTACCACATCCATCCTGGCCTTGTAGTCGTCCGGCAAAGTATACTCGCCCATCATATCCAGTTTCTTTAACTTGGTGATAGCGTCACATCCGTTGGAGATCAGCTCTCTGTAAAAGATGTCGTGGTCGTTGTACAACCACTTTTTGATGATCGGAAAAATGTTTTCGCTGTTGATTGACAAACTGCCGCTTTTCGCTGCCATACTTACCACATCCTTTTCTTATTCTTTATTTTCTCTTTTCCTTTGCAGAGAAACGCTTTCCCTGCCGCTAATGATAAGTGTAAATCTCCGGTGCAAAAATGTCAATACAAAATTAGCACTCATTTGGCACGAGTGCTAACAATATATGAAAAAACACCGCATTTACGGCGTTTCCCCACATTTTTTATAATTCTAAAATTTTCATTAACTGCTATTTTGTCTTTGAAAATCTTTGGTATGTCTCAAAAAAGTCGTCCGTATTAACCTCCCTGTCATGAACCAGCGCAATCTGCTGCCACAACTGCTCATTCATGTTGCGTACCAGAGTATCCACAAAAGCCTCATACTCCTGTCCGAATACCTCGCCCCTTCTCTCCTCCACGATCTTCACTTTATTGGCGTCTGTCTCCTCCCGATCAAATGTGCTGACGCAACGAATCAGGTGATAGCCGCCATCCAGTTCCACCACCTCGCTGATCTCACCGCTGCCGAGCCTGAAGGCCACCTCCTCCAGCGTGGCATCGATCTCCCCCTTGCGGAAAGAATACCGCAGATTCTGGTCGTCACTGTATTTTATCGCAAGCTCCGCAAAGTCTTCCTCCCCGTTTACCGCCAGTTCCCGCAGCCCCGCGATCTGCTCATAGCATTCCTTCTTCATGCTTTCCGGGTAGTCGATGCGTTTGCCGGTACCGTCCGTGGTATAAGTGCGTATCAGAATATGCTCAACAGTGATCGTCCGAGCCTCATCGTCACTGATCTCCGGATTGATACCCTCAATGATCTGGTTGTAGACTTTCTCCGCCATGGCATATTCCGTATACATCTGCAGTATAGTCTCCCGATCCGCTCCTATGACCTGACGCTCATGCTCCGTAAGGGAACCAAAATAGGTATCCGCCGCGGCAGTCACCTGCTGCCGCTCCTCCTCATCCAGCTCCACCCCCTTCTCCTTCGCCATCAGGCACATGGTCTTAATCTGGGCCAGCTTTGCCAACACGGTATCCTTTACATTGTCCTCCAGCGTCATACCGCCAAGCTCCACAGTCCAAATCTCTTCCCCATATACGCTCTCATACTGATTCTGCGTATTGACCAGATATACCATAAACTCCGGCAAAGTGCAGGAGCTGCGTCCGATGCGGAATACTTCGTCCTTGCCAAAGCCTGTTGTGAAGACCACTCGGGAGTACTCCCCCTCCCTGCCGCACGCGCACAGAGAAACGGCCGCCAGTATAATAGCCAGCACTATCCCTGCCAATCTGCCGTAACGCAAACGCCTTTTCCGTACAGTCATTTCTGTCTATTTCCTCATTCTCTCTAAAAAAACGTCCGATCCGAAAGGTTCTCCTCACAGATCGGACGCATTATAACCACAGTATTTACCGGATCACATGAATCCATCCCTCAGGCGCCTGTATGCGTCCCATCTGGATGCCGGTCAACGTGTCATACAGCTTTTGTGTGACAGGTCCCATCTCGCTCATGCCGCTGGGCATACAGATCTCTCTGCCATGATCCACAATCTTTCCCACAGGGGAGATCACCGCCGCCGTACCGCACAGGCCGCATTCGGCAAAATCTTTTACCTCCTCCAGCAGCACTTCCCGCTCCTCTACCTCAAGGCCCAGATATTCCCTGGCCACATGTATCAGTGAACGGCGGGTAATGGAGGGCAGGATACTGTTTGACTTGGGCGTAACCACCTTATTATCTTTGGTCACAAACAGGAAGTTGGCGCCCCCCGTCTCCTCCACCTTGGTCCGGGTCTTGGGATCAAGATACATGTTCTCGTCATATCCTTCATGATGAGCGGACACAATGGCATGCAGACTCATGGCATAGTTCAGTCCCGCTTTGATATGCCCCGTACCGTTGGGAGCCGCACGGTCAAAATCGCTGACACGGATGGTCAACGGTTTAACGCCGCCTTTAAAGTAAGGACCTACAGGGGTGCAGAAAAGTCTGAATTGGTAATCCTCCGCAGGTTTTACCCCAATAACCGAGTTCACGCCGAACATATAGGGCCGCAGATACAGAGTCGCCCCACTGCCATAGGGAGGCACATAGGCCTCGTTGGCCGCCACCACCCGGGTCACGGCATCGATGAATCTCTCCCTGGGAAATACCGGCATCTCCAGCCTGGCTGCCGAATCCATCATTCTCTCTGCATTCAGGTCGGGACGGAAAGTTACGATATGTCCGTCCTCCGTGGTATATGCCTTAAGGCCCTCAAAGATCGTCTGGGCATACTGCAATACGCCTGCGCATTCATTCAGCACAATATTGGCGTCCTGGGTCAATGTGCCCTCGTCCCATGCTCCTTTGGTAAAGTTGGATACATATCTGTAGTCCGTCTGCACATATCCAAAGCCTAAATTGCTCCAGTCAATGTTTTTCTTCTCCATCTCAAACCCTCATCCTTTCCCATTTACAATGCCGCGGCGGTGTTTTCTTATGCCCCGCCGTTATAACGCCGCGGCGTATCCGACGCCCTGCCGTCCATGCTTTTTTGTTTATTATAAACCTTTCCCCTTGAATGTCAACACGTAAAAAGGTTACTTTGGGTTTACTTTTGCGTAACCAGAAGAAAGCGATGGATCTTCCCCTCTATCACGCTCTTTTGCTCCAGCAATTCCTGGGCCCGGTACAGCCTGTCCAGACAGTTCCGCACAGAAAACCCCGGAAATTCCCACGCAATGATTCGGGCAAACCAGACTAAAGCTCCCACATCCCAAAATTTTATGGGCCGATATGCCTCCTCCGCTTTCAGAACGGAAAAACCTCTGTCTAAAAAAGCTGTCCGGGCAATATCCAGATACTGTCCGGGAAACGGCAGGGGCAGATCGTCTCCCAACAGCAGTCCCACCAATTCCCTGTCGTTGTCCGCACCCACCTGCTCAGTGATGAAAACTCCGCCTTTTTTTAATACTCGCCAGATTTCGTCCGGATTCCAGTCCCCATGACGGTTTATGACCATGTCAAAACTCCCGTCAGGGAAAGGCAGCAAACCGTTCCCATCCGCTCTCTTAAAGTTGATTCCCAGCGGCAATAATGTCTCCCGGCACAGCTCCACATTAGGAGGATAATTCTCCGTAGCCGCCAGATTCTCACAGGGATGCCCAAGAGACAAAAGAAATTCCCCTCCTCCGGTATCGATATCCAGCAGTTTCACATCCGGCCTCAGGTACTGCCTGACAATCTCCTCATAACTCCAGGGCAGATCCCGCTCCTCCTCATATTTTCCACGGATATGGGAAAAATCCCACCCATGGATATGGGCCTCCTCCTCTTCCTGCAACCATTGTTTCAAAAGCTTTTCTCTATTCATAACATACCTACTCCTTATCGTATATAATGTGATAAATTCTATCGGTTTTCAATTAATACGAATCGGCGCAGCTACCTGATAACATAATAAAAGAATTAACCTCGATGCAACCTGTTATCAGGATTTACAACTGCACCGAGTAGTTATCTCGAACAAACACCATGGTTTTCTCCTCCGCTTTCCATTCCGCGCTTTTCTCTCGACACACTCGTATCATATGTTTCAGGACGTGCCATTCCTTCCGCAAGTCTCAGATAATTGTGCGGAATCTTCACTTCCTGCGTTCATATTTGATAAACTGGTAGGCTATATCAAAATATGTCTGCTCTTCGCTGTCTGCCGTGATCTCCCATTGAGGGTCCCGGTCTAAATCAGGAAAGTACGCATCCGCCTCATAAGCATGGTCTATTTTAGTCACATGGGCCACATCACAGTAAGGCAGCAACTGACGGTACACACTGTCGCCTCCGATGACATAGACGTCCTCCTCGTTATAAGCTTTTAACTGTTCCAGCAATTCCTCCACGGAATGGGCGATAACGGCGTCTTTCACCTGATACTCCGTGTCATGGGTCAGTATGATATTGGTACGGTTTTTAAGGGGCATCCCCTGCGGAAAAGTCTCCAGCGTCCTACGGCCCAGCACCACTACCTTTCCGGTAGTCTCCTCCCGAAAATGCTTATGGTCATTGGGAATCCGGATCAATAGATCTCCTCTGTTACCGATGGCCCAGTTTTTATCAACAGCTACGATTATATTCATTGGCTTACTCTCTCCTTAAATGGCAATGGGTATGTCTTTGATCTGTTCGCCGGTCACATAATTATCCACCCGGACGTCTTCTCTGGTAAATCTGTAAAAATCATGCACCTCTGGATTGAGCCAGAAAGTCGGCGCCTCGTGAGGCTGTCTGGCGATCAGTTCCCGGATGATCGGCACATGGCGGTCGTATATATGAGCGTCAGCGATCACATGTACCAGCTCTCCCACCTGCATATCGCAGACCTGAGCCAGCATATGCACCAGCACCGCATACTGCACCACATTCCAGTTGTTGGCTGCCAGCACATCCTGAGAACGTTGATTTAGAATGGCGTTCAGCGTCAGTTTTTCCTGTCCCGGCCTCTGGGTCACATTGAAGGTCATACTGTAGGCACAGGGATAGAGACGCATCTCATGGAGATCCTGATGCACATAGATATTGGTCATGATACGGCGGCTGAACGGATTGTGTTTCAGATCGTAGATCACTCTGTCTACCTGATCCATCATTCCTTCCTTATACTGATGCTTTACTCCCATCTGGTAGCCGTAAGCCTTGCCAATGGAACCGTCCTCATCCGCCCACTCATCCCATATATGGCTGTGCAGATCGTGGATATTGTTGGATTTCTGCTGCCAGATCCACAATACCTCGTCGGTGGCGCTCTTGAGCGCAGTCCGCCGCAGGGTCAGGATCGGGAACTCTCTGGACAGATCATAGCGGTTCACCACGCCAAATTTCTTGATGGTATAGGCAGGAGTCCCGTCTTCCCAGTGGGGACGGACTTTTTCTCCCTCCGTACTGGTACCGTTCTCCAGAATATCCCTGCACATATCTATAAATATATTGTCGGCTACGCTCATTCCATCGACTCCTTATTTCTCTATTTTGTCACACAGCGAATTGATCTGGTCTGCCAGTTTCGCCAGATCTTTGTTGGTCCAGCCGTCGCACTTGGCAATCATGGCCGCCAGACGCTGACCTGCGGATACCAGACGGGCATATACGCCGGTTGCCACCGCGGTCTTCTTCTTGACGGGTACAGGCTCCGCCTCATAGGTGAACTTGTTGGCGATCAGATCAAATTCCGTCCCGCTGTAAGGCGCATAGGCCCTCTGTCCGTGTTCTATCTTCAGACATTCCGTGAAACTCATGCACACGCTGTCTTCGCCATGTACAACAAATATTTTTTTAGGTTTTTCCTCAAAGGTATTCACCCATTCCAGCAGTCCGTCTTTGTCCGCGTGGCCGCTCATGCCGATCAGTTTCTTGATAGAGGCACGCACCTCGATGGGTTCACCAAAGAGTTTTACTTCCTTTGCGCCCTCCACGATGGCCCGGCCCAGCGTTCCCATCGCCTGATATCCCACAAAGAGGATCGTGGACTCCGGACGCCACAGATTATGTTTCAGATGGTGGCGGATACGGCCCGCCTCGCACATGCCGGATGCGGAGATGATTACCTTCGGGGTGGTGTCAAAATTGATGGCGATGGACTCCTCGCTGGTTATGGACAGGCGCAGCCCGGCAAAGGATATGGGATTGATCCCCTCCCGCACACACTCCAGCGCCTCCCCGGCAAAACACTCCATACGGTTCTCCTGAAAGATATTGGTGGCCTCCACCGCCAGCGGGCTGTCCACATATACCGGAAAATCCTCATGTCCCTTTACCAGACGGCCTACCTTTACTTTGCGCAGAAAATACAACATCTCCTGAGTACGTCCCACTGCAAAGGAAGGAATCACCACATTGCCGCCCCGGTCAAAGGTCTCCTGCAGGATCTGGGTCAGGGCCGCCACATAGTCCGGTCTGTCTTTGTCATGATATCTGTCCCCGTAGGTGGACTCCATGATGACATAGTCCGCCTCCAGCGTGGGCTGGGGATTTCTGAGCAGGGGAAGATCCTTGTTGCCGATATCTCCCGAAAACACCAGCTTGCGCGTAGTGCCATTCTCGGTGAGCCACACCTCCACGCTGGCTGAACCCAACAGATGGCCGATATCCGTAAAACGGATCTTAATATTTTCCGTGACCTGAATTTCCTCGTCATAGCCGCAGGCGACAATGCGCTTGATACAGCCCTCCGCGTCTTCCATTGTGTAAAGCGGCTCCATTGCGGGCTGAGAGGCGCTTCTCTTAGCCTTTCTGTTTTTCCACTCCGCCTCCGCCATCTGGATATGGGCACAATCACGCAGCATAATGCTGCACAGATCGGCAGTGGCATGGGTCATATAGATCTGTCCCCGGAATCCCTTGGCATACAACAGGGGCAACAGGCCCGAGTGATCGATATGCGCATGAGTCAGAAACACATAGTCGATCAACGCCTCATCCACGGGCAAGGGCATGTTTTCAAATACGTTGACCCCCTGCTCCATGCCGTAATCCACCAGGATATGTTTACCTCCCGTTTCCAGATAATGGCAACTGCCCGTCACTTCGTGATCCGCACCAATAAACGTCAGTTTCATAGTCCCGTCCTCCTGTCGTATTTATTATGGAATATATTTAAATTAATCTCATTGTATCATATTTCTCCCTCAATCACAAATGATATTTCGCACACGTCACAGAGTTTTCTCCCATTCCGCATAGGCCTGCTCCCAGGTGGTAACGGCAAAAGGACGCCGACTGTCTCCGATTTTTTGCGCATACTTCTCTGCGTACCGCAGGAAAAAAGTCATCTGCTCCCTGCGGGTTCTCAGCTCCCTGACATTGACGCGGCTCCAGACATTGGCTTTCTCGAATTGATCGCTCCTGCAGAAAGACTCTAAATACGTTTCCGTATTAAAAGACACCCTTCTTTCTTCTACATGCGCATCCCCATCCTCCGCCAATTCCAGAATAGTATAAGGCACCCCGTCCCTGATACAGTCCAGTGGGAGGCCGCAGGAACCGGGATTAATGAAAATATGCCGCTTATCCTCTGTCTGGTAACTCCACTGTACATGAGTGTGCCCGAAAATATAGATTCCCTCCTGTAGATTCCGCAGCGTCTCCTGAAATCTGCCATCTCCGGAAAGATCACTGCGGATATCCTCACGCAGCGTTTTTTGATCGATAAAGGTATCCCCATATCTTCGGGCTACCTGATCGGTGCTCCAGCCACTGTATTCGCAGTCTTCTATAAAATCCGCGGACGAGTGGGCCAGGCGCAGAGTCCTGCTATAATATGTCAGCTCTATCCGTAAAGGTTGTTTCAGGAGCCATCCCAGATTGTCCGCGGCAATATTTCGATAACACCAGTAAGAAACCTGCATCTGCCCGTCCGTCCATGTGGCCTGATTCTTTCCCATCAGATTTTCCAGATATTTCTCCTCGTTGCCCCGCACAACATATTTATCCCGGATATCCCTTATCCTGGCAATGCATTCGTCAGGATAGGGATTGCTGATGCAATAATCCCCCGCGAAGAGATAGCAGTCCGCTCCGTTTTGCTCCGCGTCCTCCAGGCATGCTGAAAGCGCGGGAAGGTTCCCGTGAATATCCGAAATAATTGCAAATTTCATATGCCCTCCTAATACCGCGTTCCACCAAAGCACCTGGGAGCTTACTGATCCATCATATTTTCTGTCCCCAGATTATAAGGGCAGATATCCCTGCATTTATGGCAGGAGATTACCCAGTTTCTGCTGGTTTCATCGTCGCCGAACGCATGATCCCAGCAGGCGCTCTGGCACAGTTCTCTCCCTTCCAGCGCGCCCACAGGGCATACTTCCACACATTTGTTGCAGTCTGTGCAGATCTGCTCCTGTAGCGGATCCTCCTGTAACGGCGCGTCGCACAGAACACAGCCCAGCCAGACCATACTCCCGTACTCCGGTGTAATCAACAGGCTATGGCGGCCTATAGCGCCCAGTCCCGCCGCCTGAGCGGCATGTTTTTGGGAGATGACGCTGCGCCATCTCCCGGTTTTTTCATCCCATATGCTTTCATTTGTAGGAACCGGCACTGCCAGAACCCCCCGTTTCTCCAACTCTATGCAGAGGTCAAGAGCAATGGCATCCAGTTTCGATGTGATGGAATTGCGGACTCTGGTATAGGGAACCGGCGATCCGCAGGCCAGCGTCCCCACCGGAAACCGAACCGCAAAAGATATAACCGAGCGGCAGGCCGGAAATACATCCTGAGGGTGAAAGCCTTCCGGGGCTTCTGAGAAACGGTCCACTCCTGCTACCCCGCACAGATCAGCCCCCAGTGAACGGGCTGCTTCCTTTACCTCCTGGCTGCTGATATTCCGTCTTTCCATCTTCCGTTCCTCCATCTGCGTGCGTTTTACTCATTATACCTTGCTCCTGTGCGCCTTAGCGCACACTCTGTTCAGGAGAGTTAAATGCAAGGCATTTTACTCATTGTACCTTGCTCCTGTGCGCCTTAGCGCACACTCTGTTCAAGAGAGTTAAATGCAAGGCATTTTACTCATTGTATCACACTGACCAAAGAACGCACAACCGGAAAACGCTATATTTCCTCCAATATCTTTATCAACGCATCGTGAGCCAAAGTAAATGCCTCCTCACCGGACAGTTTCTTTCCGATCTGCCCATCCTGCTCCAGAGAAGAAAATCCTGTAAAGTCGGAAAGATGAGGTTCCAAAGACAGATATCCCTTATAGCCTGCCGCCTTGAGCCGCCCCAGAATCTCTTTTACATTGCCGTCCCCGTATCCTGCGGGAACCACGCTGCCGTCCTTTAAAATGGCGTCCTTAACATGAATATAGGCGATATAGGGTTTCAGCATCTCATAGGCCTCCAGCGTATCCTGTCCGACCTGTACGAAATTGGCAAAGTCGAACACCGCCTTAAAATGCTCCCCGGCAAATTGCTTAAGGATATCCAGGCAGCCCTCCGCCGTATCCCCGTAAATCCCTTTTTCATTCTCATGGAGCAGGACAATACCGTTAGCGGCGGCATACTCCGCAAACTGTCCCAACTGCTCCATCACTTTTCCCCGGTACTCCTTAAAGGACTCCTGCTCTCCGGGGCCGTAAAAACTGAACATACGTATATTGGGCGTATCCATGATATGAGCCAGCTCCACCGTGTGCTTAAACAGCTCCATATGGGGAGCGAAATCTTCTTTGATTCCGATCTTTCCTATGGGAGAACCCACAGCGGAGAGAGCGTAACCTTTGTCATCAAGCCTTCTTTTGATCTCCCTGGCCTGATCCGCCGAATACTCCACAAAATTCCTGCCATCCACTCCGCGCATCTCTATATGATTCATATGTAATTTTTCAAGTACCTGCATCTGTGTGTCCAAGGACGCTGCGATCTCGTCCGCAAAACCTGTCAAAACAATATTCTCAAACATTTTTCTTCCTTCTTTCTGATCAGAATCTGCCCGGCCCCTGTTTATCCGGCGTCTATTTTGCTCATTTTCCCTGGCCTTTACACAGGCTTTATCTGCGGTAACGCGCCAAAATCTCAATAGGTTCCCGCCGTGTCAAACACTATGCCGCTGCCTGCTTTTTTCTTGGATGTGGCGCGCTTTTTATTCAATTCCCTCAAAAAGAGTTCCTCGTCAAAAGGTATCTCCACCATTTGATCCAGCCAACTGGACAGGTGCATGGCGTTGGAGAGTGTCAACCCCCTGATTCCTTCCGTGCCCTCCGCAACCAGAGGAGTGCCGTGAAGTATCCGGCCCGCAAACGCTTTCAATACGCCTACATGCTGCGCATTCTCGCCGTCTGTCTCCACCTCCTCCATTGTACAGTGAGGCTGGGCAAAACCTTCTTTGGATGTCTTGCAGAAAACCCGCTCGTTTTCATCCAGACGGTACAGAAGGAGTTTTCCGCCTTCGCAGACCAGCTTACCCATCTCCATCGTAATCTCCAGCCTGTTGGTGCCGGGGGTATCCGCCGTGGTGGTGACAAAGACTCCCGTGGCGCCGTTTTCATATTCCAGATAAGCCGTCACATCGTCTTCCACTTCGATATCATGCCATTTTGCCTCATGGCAAAATGCCCGTACCCGCACCGGCATACCGCAGAGCCATTGGATCAGATCCAACTGGTGGGGGCACTGGTTCAGCAGCACGCCGCCGCCCTCCCCGTCCCACGTAGCCTTCCAGTCCGCCGCGTCATAATAGCTCTGGGTCCTATACCAATCCGTGATGATCCAGTTCACACGCTTAAGCTGACCCAGCTCCCCGCTGGAAATCATCTCATGCATTTTGCGATATACGCAATTGGTCCTCTGGTTCAGCATAATGGCGAATACTTTGTCCGATCTCTCCGCCGCCTCGTTCATCTCCCGCACCTGTTTGGTGTATACCCCGGCCGGTTTCTCGGTGATGGCATGCAGCCCCCGCTCCAGAGCGTAGATCGTCAGTTCCGGATGTTGGTAATGGGGCGTGACGATCAGCACGGCATCGCAGGTTCCGCTGTCGATCAGTTCCTTCCCATCGCCAAAGACAGCCACATCCGCCGGAAGTTCCTTCTCGGCCCACTGTCTCCGGGCCTCTTTGATATCGGCCACCGCAGTCAGTTTCATCTCCGGCACCCTGCCCTCCACAATGCTCCTGGCATGGCCGCTCCCCATGCCCCCGATCCCGATAATTCCCAATCTTACCTGTTCCATATTCCCTCCTGCTAAAATATGAAGTTCGCCAGAACTTCCGCTGTGCATATCCCTTCCAGCGCACCCCCGGGGAACAATACGGGTCCGTTTCAAAGACCGCATACTATTCAATGCGCTGTCCGGAAATATGCTGTTTCGCACATCGTAACTCAGTATTGCGCAGTTACAGATCCGCTATTGCGTATTACATTATTTAAAGTATAACTTGTGATATACAGAAAATATATATATATAATTTACCTGTTTATGACAAAAACAGACCTTTTTCCCTGACACCCACATAATCCCATTACGGATCTTCCGGCAATTTAAGCTGCCGCAGTTTTTCTTCCATAACAAAGAAACGCCCTCCCGGCTGCTGCTCCTTCCACTCCTTAAGGCTCTGCCGGGTATGGCTCTCCACCTCCCGGCGCAGCTCCTGGGCGGACATGCGCCCCGCCCCCTGCCCCCAGATGATCACCTGCTCCAGAGCATCCGAGGTCGCCACGGTCACCTGATATTTTCTTCCGATCTGATGCACGGTCTTTTCAATGTATTGATCTGCCGTCTCAGCCTCTTTGGTGTAGACCACGTAGATATTGTGATATTTCTGCACGGTTCCCGGATTTCCCCTGACCTTGTATGCGTCGTACACCAGGATCAGAGTATCCTGGATATAGCCCTGATAATTACAGAGTATATCCATCAGTTTCGTCCTGGCCCCTTCCACATTGTCCCGGGCCATCTCCCGCAGTTCCTCCCATGCGAAAATTATGTTATAACCGTCCACCAGCAGATACCTTTCCCGATGCTGCTGCGGCGTGCCCCTATACACAGGCTCTTTGACCGGTGCCGCAATCTTGCCGTTATGTGAGGAAACCGCATTTCCCGCGGCCGTCGTATTTCTGTTCCACGGGTTTTTGTCCAGCGCTCTGGTACCGTAGGTGCGCAGATAGATCTCTTCGATCTCCTCCTGGCTGATAAAGCGGTCATTGCCCTCTGCCGCAGCCGTTCTCCGCTCATTTGCCCCATTGCCCGTATCCCTCGAGTTCCGGGCATTTCCGCCTTCCTCCTTTGCCCCGAAAACCTCCGGCAGCAGCCTGCGCAGCTTGTCCCCCGTATCCACATGGGCATAATCGTCCACCTGTTGCCAGGGCACCACAAAGCCCGCCCCATGGGCACAAAACACAGAATCCGCGGGATTGTCAGGGTCATGCTCCGGTTCATAGCCGCAGCGCTCAATGACCTCCCGCTCATCGTGACAGGGCGCATAACCGTGGAAACGGCAGGACAATCTGCCCCTTCCTCTGGTGTAGGCATTTACCTCCATCTGATAACCGTTTAATGTGGCGGCCGGGGCCGTTCCCCGGAGAACACTGCGCTCCCCGAAAGTCTCGGGATTCTCAAAGCTGCCGCTCTTTTTCTGTATATCACTCATCGCCCGGCCCAGGTTCTCTGTGGGCAGCTCCAGCGTATAGGCATATACCGGCTCCAGCAGGCGGCTCTGCGCTTTCATAAGACCCTGCCGCAGAGCCCGGTAAGTAGCCTGCCGAAAATCGCCGCCCTCCGTATGTTTCAGATGCGCCCTCCCGGCGATGAGAGTGATGCGCATATCCGTTATGACCGAATTAGTCAACACCCCTGTATGCTGTTTTTCCTCCAGATGGGTCAGTATCAGACGCTGCCAGTTTTTGTCCAGCTCATCCTCACTGCAATCCGTCCCGAGTACCAGGCCGCTGCCCGGCTCTCCCGGTTCCAGCAGCAGATGTACCTCCGCGTAATGGCGCAGCGGTTCAAAATGTCCCACACCCTCCACCGGAGCCGTGACGGTCTCCCGATAGACGATACTTCCCTGTCCAAAAGATACCGCCGTGCCAAAGCGCCGGGCGATCAGTTCCTGCAGGATCTCGATCTGCACCTGTCCCATGACCTGGGCATGGATCTCCCCCTGCCCGGAAGGACCGCCCCCCTGCCACAGAATATGCAGTTCCGGTATCTCCTCCTCCAACAGATACAGGTTTTTTAACATTTTATGGACATCACAGTACTCCGGCAGTTCCACCCGATAACTGAGAACAGGTACCAGACTGGGCTTTTCGCTGTCAGCCTGAGCGCCCAGCCCCTGCCCGCTGTAAGTCTTTTCAAGACCCGTAACGGCACATACGCATCCCGCCGGTGCCTCGTCCGCCAGCCGGTAACCCGCTCCGGAATAGATTCGGATCTGATCGATCTTCTCTCCGTTTATCAGACCCTTTACTTTCAGACTGCCGCCTGTAACTTTCAGATCGGTGAGGCGGCTGCCGTTTTCATCCCGCTCGATCTTGTATACTATGGCGGCCTGTTCCTGTCCGTAGGCAGGCTCATAAGTATAACGGGCCACGCCCTGCAGCAGTTCTTCCACACCCCGGAGTTTCAGCGCCGAGCCGAAGTAACAGGGAAATATCTGCCGTCTGCGGACGGCCTCTCTGATCTGTGAAACATTCAGCCGGTCGTGGGTCAGATAATAGTCCATCAGCTCTTCATCGCACAGGGACACCCGCTCCAGCCACTGTTCCCGCCCTTTACGCGCATCGTCCTCGGACAGAGGCGGTTTTGCGGTTCGTCCGTCGTCCCCGGTCTGCGCAAGAGCCGGGAGGGGCCCTTCGCCGCTCTCCACGCCCAAAAAAGCGTCCGCATGGCTGAAATCAATACAATTCTCGTCCAGCCGCTCCTGCAACTGTTTTAATAACACCTGTGACTGCGTACCCGGCTGATCCATTTTATTGACGAACAGATACGTGGGAACCCCATAGCGTTTCAGCAGTTTCCACAGGGTCTCCACATGTCCCTGTATGCCGTCCGCGCCGCTGACCACCAGGATCGCCGCGTCCAGCACCTGCAGCGTCCGCTCGGTCTCAGCGGAAAAATCCACATGTCCCGGCGTATCCAGCAGTGTGATCTCCCTTTCTTGACCGTCATAGTCAACGCATATCTGCGCCTGCTTGGAAAAAATAGTGATGCCTCTGGCCTTTTCCAGAGCATGGGTATCCAAAAACGCGTCCCCATGATCCACCCGCCCCAGCCGACGGATTCCTCCGGTCAGATACAGTATCCCTTCCGCCAGCGTGGTCTTACCCGCATCCACATGGGCCAGAACACCCACGATCAGCTTTGTATGCTCTTTGTTGTCCATATCCGCCGCTCCCTGATCCATTGCCTGTTCTCAGAAACTATCTCTGCTCATTGTACAGGAAAACTACCGATATGTACAGCATAAAAGCATTTATCAAAGATACCGGCGCATGACCCCGGCCTGTTTCTCCGGAATGACCCGTTCCTGTTTCCGCCGGACGCGGTCTTCGGCCTGTCGCCGCAGCCGTGCGTGAACGGCCAGTGACACCGCAAAGCTGATAAGCAGAAAGGCGTAAAAGCTGATGCCTCTGGAGACAAGCATGGCAGGCGTGACCATCTCCGCCCCAAACACCGTAACGAAAGCCGACACAAAACCGCCCTCCGCCGGACCCACCGCGCCGGGCAGAGGCAGATTGCTTACCGCCAGAGTAAGCAGAGCCTGAAGTCCCACAATCTGAATCCAGCTGCATCCCTGTAATCCAAAGGCATGATATACCATCCAGGGAACGGAAAACAGCATTCCCAACTGGATCACACACAGGGCCAATACTCTGAGAGCCAGTCCCGGGTTTTCCTTAATACAGGCCGCGCCCCTGGCATACTCTGCCAACTGCCGCTCCAGCTTTTCCCGGGCGGAGGCCGGGCTGCGCAGAATACGCAGTTTTTCCAGCAGTTTTAAAACGCCCTCACAGATGCGCCGGGACAGCCCGGGCATAAACATCACCATACACATACCGATCGTAAGCAGCGCCATCATAACAGAACCATAGAGCAGGAGCAGACCCATTCCTCCCCGAAATGCCTTTCGTCCGGGCAAAAACAACCATATGCTCCCACCCCATAACAGAGTAGCGATCTGATAGCACGCAGCAATCAGCATCATATTCAGCGCTCCATGGGCCGCCGGAATGCTGTCACGGCTCATACAGTATATCTGCGCCGGCTGTCCCCCGGTGGCGGAAGGGGTAATGGAACTCACATAAAATCCCACAAAGGAATACCCCAGGCAGCGCCCATAGGGCGTCTTATGGCCCAGTCTGCCCAATATCTGTCGGGTACATAAAGCCTCGCAGCCCACATATCCCAACATCAGGCCCAATCCCCCCATGACAAAAGGAAATTTTACCTGTCTTAAGCTTTCCCACAGCAGTCCCATGGACTGCTCCCGAAACAAAATTCCCCCTGTGACGGCCATCAGCGCCGCCAGGAATATCCATCCCAGGAACCTCTTTTTTCCCTGCATCCAGTTCACCCCACAAACAATTGCAGACCGTGTTTCCAAACCCGTCTCAGCTGTTTCCTATTATGCGTTATACAACCGGGAAAGCGAAACTTCCCCCTCCACCGTCTTCATCATGCGATCAAAATTCCCCGCCTGAAACTGTCTTCTCAGGCATTCCATTTTATATGCAGCCAGGAGCAGCCGGTCCCGGTCCAGCAGAATCTGCCCTATCTCTTCCGCGCAGTTTTCCGAACCCGCCACCCAGCCGATTCCCTGCTGTGTCATCCATTTGGCATTGCTGCGCTCATTTTGCAGAGCGGGCGGCCAGGCCAGAATGGGAACTCTGGCAAAAATAGCCTCAAACAAAGTAATGCCGCCCGGTTTGGACACGATCAGATCCGCTCTGGACATATAGTCCCACACGTGGCTGACATATCCCTCCACCTGAATATTTTCCCATTTCCCGTACAGCCTTCTATAGAGCCTTCTGTTTCGGCCCGTAATGATTGTAACATGGGTATGAGGAATCCTGTTTAACGCGTCATAAAATGCAGTATTCTTAGGCAGCAGCCCCAAACCGCCTCCCATGATCAGCAGTTCCCGTTCCATACCTTCCCTATGGTGGGACAGGTGACGAAATTCCTCTCTCACCGGTATGCCTGTAACGCATACCATGCGGGGATCTACTCCTCTCTCAGACAGACTCCGGCGAATCTCTCCGCTGGGCACCAGATAACAGTCCGTGTTACTGTTGATCCATTCCGGATGAGAACTTACATCGGTAACGCATGTTATTAATGGTGCTTTCCACTCTTCCCCGCTTTTTCCCGCCTTTTCTTTATACCGCGAAACCAGTTGGGCGCACAGCGGATGCGTAGCGATCACCAGATCCGGTCGCTTATGGCGGAACAATTGCTCCAAACGGCTAAGAAACATCCCCTCAAAAAGAGGATGCGCATCGGGCCGCCCTTTCCCTGTGATCCGGTAATACAGATTAAATATCGGTCTTCCATGGGTAACCATCAGATTAAAAAATGTATACATGACACCGGAAAGCTTTGGCATGGCATAGGCTGGAATGTCCACCACTTCCACCGATGCGCCCGGGTAACTGCCCAGTAAGTACTGTTGCAGGGACTGAGCGGCACTCCAATGTCCCATGCCAAATTTTCCGGTTAGAATCAAGATGTTCATCGTACATTCTCCTTCCGTCCTGTTATAGAATAACAACTCATTCTAAAATCTGACCGAAGGAAAAACGAAAGAAATAATAAAGAAAATATAGTAATTTTGTTAAAAGCCCAGATCCTCTCCCACCAGGATCACCTGTATCCGCCCGGTATGCCGCGAAAAGCGGGTAGTCAGGAACTGGCAGCATATCGTATCCGGGGATTTGCAGTCCGCGCATGTCCCCGTAGTCTTACAGGGCGTCTGAATGGGAAAACGCTGGGCATTACAGGTAGCCGCCTCGCCACGGGCGCGGGATATCGCCGCGTCCACGTCCCGGCATATCTTGTTCATGCCCACGATCATGAGCACATGCCTGGGGCCGTAGGCAATGGCGGAAACCCGGTTGGAGTTGCCATCTATATTCACCAGTATACCGTCCTGCGTCACCGCGTTACTGCTGGTGAGGTAAAAGTCCGCGTCATAGACCGCCATCTCTATCTTATGTCTTTCCTCCGGCGTTTCAGCGGCGTCACGGTTGTATACCCGATAGTTTCCTTCCAGCACTGCCTGTTTCAAACCAATCTCCTGTATGCTCATGGAACCGCCCCAACTGATACTGCTGCCCTGGGGAATCAGTTCCAGAGCCATATGCAGCGCCTCCTCCCTGGTGGCGGCGTAATATCCTTTCATATTGCGGCTTTCCAATCCCTTGATAACAGTCGCCGCCAGGAGTTCATTTCTCTTTACTCTGTTCTCATCCATTTCTTCCATCCTCCGTATTTATACTCTTCGCATAAGCGCCGTCATTACATTGTCCGTCAGGGTCAATACACTTTTTCACTGTTACGACACCGTTTCCTGCAAGTCGATGTCAGTTTTTATTACCGTTTCACTTTTCCCATATATATCAGTGTTTTTTATGATATTGTGTGTCAGTTTTCCCGTTTTTTCCTCTGTCATATCTGTTTTCTGACACTCATGACATGCACTGTCATGTGCTCACCCGTTTGTCCCGCCGTTCTGCCCCAGGATCTCCGTGATCTTCTGAATCAGCTCGTCTTCTTTCAATCGGAATTTTATCTCCACACGTCTGGAGGCCGCCATATCGATCTCCCCGGTTCCGGCCACATAGATGGGGCTGCTGTAGGAACGGCCGTTGATGGTCAGCATAGACTGCAACTGTTGTACTTTATCCTCGCTGAGTCCGTTCTGAGGGTCCAGTATATATCTGGCTACCGAACTGGCCCGTTCCGAAGACAGGTCCATATTGTGCTGATAGCTGCCGTCCGTGTCCGTATGCCCCTCTATAATGATCTCCGCAATATAGCTCCTGTATTGATCCTGTAACAGCACGTCCAGATACATGGGAATGATCTCCGTGAGAGTGGCCTTGCTGGCATCCGTCAGATTGGCGCTGCCGTATCGAAACAGCACGTCCGAGGAGAAACTGATGGAACCGTTCTGAGCATCCACTTTCATAGTCGAATTATTGAACTTGGATTGCAGTTCTCCTATGATATCCGTCCTGACCCCCACGATATCCTGCAGCTGGCTCCGAGTAGACTCCAGTTCTCCTCTGGCCTCGTCGATCTCCAGATAAGCCGCCGCCAATTCCTCCTGGGTCAAAGCAGCCGCATCATAGGCCTGTTGCAGTTTCAGCAGGGAATCTTCCAAATCGTGCTTGGACGCCTCGATCTCACTGCGATAATTGTCCAGATCGATCCGGGCAAGCTCAAGCTCCTCGGATTGTATGTCCAACTTTTGTTTCGCCGCGTTCAGTTCGATCTGGGTCTGCTCCAGATCCGTAGTCTTCTGTTTATAGATTGCCAGCGTGATGGCTATGATTAAGATAAAGATAAGCAGCAGGGCCGCCATCATGTCCGAGTAGGACTGCCAGTAACTCGGCTCCTCAAATGCCCTTCTTCTCCGATATTTCCTCTCCAAATCCTGTTCACATCCCTTCTTATTTCAAGTACCGTAAGTGCCCTCCCAGCACCCTCACCCATGGAAAACTCCCCGTCCTTAAATGCGGCCGGTGATTTTTCCAGGCACTGTCCGGGCACTTACTGTTTTTTAAGTTCCGTAAGTGCCCTCCCAGCACCCTCACCCATGGAAAACTCCCCGTCCTTAAATGCGGCCGGTGATTTTTCCAGGCACTGTTCGGGCACTTACTGTTTTTTAAGTTCCGCATCTGCCCTACCAGTACCATTACCCCTACATTCCATGTGTCTCCGCATAGGTGTATAACTGATTGCTGATCTCCTCGTTGATCGTGTCGCAGGTGGCGTCAATGCGCTCCGCCTGTTCCTTGAGCTGACGGGCCATGGCCTCCTGTCTGCCCATAGTCTCTTCCAATACTTTTTGCAGGGTGTTGTTCGCCTGCACCAATTCTCTGGTGGTCTCCGCCATGGTGCGGTAATTGTCCGCATACGTCTCCTGAGCCTTGCACGCCTTTTGCAGCGCTGAGCCCAGCTTGTCAAAATCCGCTCCCAGATTCTGCTCCATCCGATCCGTGAAACGCTGCGCCATCTTGTCCAAACTCTCAGCCTGCTCCCTGGCCTCGCCCTTTAGCAGCTCCGTCATCTGTTTCATGGAGTTTGCCATATTGGCCTGGTAGACCAGCATGGCCTTGGTATTGTCGTCCGTGTTGTTGACCATGGGTTCCACGCACTCCCGGAACGCGGCCAGAAACTCCTGCAATTTGTCGTAGGCGTCCGCCATCAGACTGCGGTAGGCAAACTGGAAAACCAGAGAAAACAGTATGCCGTATACAGAAGTGTGGAAAGCCACCTTCATGCCGTCCAGCAGAGGACCCACATTATCGGATATGGTATAAATATCGTTGCCGTTAAAGGATCCCAGACCGATGGACAGTCCGATAAAAGTACCCAGGATGCCCAGACCTGTCATCGTGCCGGAGATGGCGGAGTTATAATAATTCATACCCACCTGGTTCAACAGATCATCGTTTAAATAGTCCTCGATCTCGCAACGCCCCATCAGGCCGTGCCGGGTCTGAAAACTGTTCATCTTTTTCTGATATCGGTAAAACGCCTCGTCCAGCACGTCGTCCTCGAACACCTTGCTCTTGGAACGGTAAGTCTCCCAAAGCTTATGGTCGCCATCGTCATAGGCCTTATAAATCTTGTCCGCCTCGCCCATGAGCTTGTCCGTCAGGCGATTGAGCCTGGAAAAACTGGAAAAGGAGATCAGGAACAGTATGCCGATCAACAGCAAAAACACCAGGTTTATCACCAGGTTGCTGACAGACGTCATCTGTCCGGTAAATACGCCGTTTACCACCAGCACAAAGCCCACCACAAAGAGATACACGGGCAGGAGCATATAATACATTCTGTTTTTCATTGATTTCCCTCCATTGATATATAGCATTTTTCTTATTCTGCCTTTTTAGATGAATTTTATCATATTCCTTTTTTTACCACAAGTAATATACGGAAATCTTAAAGAAAATTTAGAAATTGTTCATACATTTTAACAAAAAAAGTCTGTATGTAACATTTTCGTTACATACAGACGTATAAAAACATGCGTTGCCACAACTGACTATGCCCTATACCGCCACATCCACATTGTTTCCCTTGAAGGCCTCCGCCTGCAGGGACTTGGCATTTTTCTCGTAGGGATTGTCCTCGTTGTACTTAATCTTTGTGCTGGTGGTACCTCCCGCCACATAGCTGCGCCCGCACTCCGGGCAGACTCCCATGTGCAGTTGGACACTGGCCTGCAGCACTTTGCCGCCTCCCAGCGCCGCCTTTTTATAGGCGTTGGAAACATGCTCCTGCTCATGAGCCATCACCGCCGAACCCGCCGCCTGGGGAGAAAGATGCGTCGCCGACTTAAAACTTACCATCTCGTCGGAACCGTCTTTATATTTTCTTGATTTACAGGTCTGACATTCCGCCCGGCCCGCTCTCTTAGCGGCCCGGCTCTCCTCGACTTTACCTGTGCCGTCCACCGTTCCCGCAGCCCCCACCGGGAGCATACGCTGCGCCGTGCCTGCCGCGCCGCTGACAGAACCGTACATGCCATATCCCATGTTATAAGGCGTATTACCCACACCCGCCACACTGAGTCCCATCAGGTATCCACTTCCTTTCCAGCGAAAATGTATCTATATTCAGTATAGGCAAATTTTTCCGGATTGTCAACAGTCGCCGATACAAAAAATTACGGTTGAAAAATCACGGTCAACACTCTCTCCGAATACTCGGCCGTAAGTCTCGCGCCCATTTGCTCCGCCAGAAGTTTCGCTATGGAAAGCCCCAGGCCCGTTGCGTTTTCGGCGGTTTCCACGGTGTAGTAGCGGTCAAACAGCTTTCCCACGGTTACGGAGTCAAGTCTTTCGGCGGTATTGGAAAAGGAGACGGTACCGTCCTCCGCCAGCGTTACAGTAAGATCGCCGCCGCTGTATTTCACGGCATTGCCAATGATATTTGCAAAAATTCTTTTCAATGCGGACTTATCCAGCGCGCGCTCCACCCGCTCCTTTGTTATTTCTACAGTAGGAGAAATCCCCCGCTGGACGATCGCGCCGTAAAATTCCGCAAGACTTTCCTCCAGCACATCGTTTACACAGAGCGTTTCAAGTTTCAGCGGCTTTGCGGATAGGACGATGGAGTATCTGAAAAGCTCCTCTGTGAGCTGTTTCATAGCCGCGGTTCTGTCGGAGACGCACGCAAGATACTCTTTGGCCCTATCGCTTGTCTCCTCCCGCTCCAGCAGATCGAGATAACCGCTTATCGCCGTCAGCGGAGTACGCAAGTCATGTGAGATGTTCGTCACCGCCGCCTTTAATTCCGCATCCCCGCGACGATAGAAAAGCCTTTCCCTGCGGAGTCTTCTGAGCTGGGTGTTCAGGCTTTCCGCAAGCCTTCGCATATCCCTGTCGCCGCTTGCAATGTCAATAAGCGTGTTTGTATCCTCCGACAGCTTTTCCGATAATTTATCGGCAATTTCCCCTGCGGACTTTTTCATAAGATATATTTTTACAAGCAGTACGGTTACCGCGATTGCCAGCAAAACGCAGATAATGATCGGCAGATCCATGTAAGCCCCTCACTTCAAATCCTTTTTTCTGAACACAGTCACTCCGGCAATCACAGTAACAGCCGTTACGGAAACAGCCCAAAGCGGTATCTGATCAGGGGGATCGGCCTGGTCAGCGAGCTGAATCCGCATGGCCTCCCCCGCCGGGAGCAGGTCAAGAACCCATTCCGCCGCTTTCCGTTTTGCGCCTGTCAGGTATCTGGGATTGGGCCTGCCTCCGACAGCGTATTCCGTCCCGCTTTCCTCATCGAGAACATAGGCCTCCGAATATTCGGGAGCCTCAAGTATACGGAACAGCACAATTGCGCCGCCTATCATCGCGTAAGTCAGAAATATGACGGTTATCGCCCCGGCGGCCTTGCTGGTTATCAGCATGGAACATAAGACAAATATCGCCGCGTATACCGTGACGACCAATATACTGTATATAAACAGTTTCGCAGCCAGACCTGCGTCCAGCGTAAATGTACCGATAACAGGGACTCCCAGACATACCACCACCGCAATCAGGGCAATATGCATGATCAGAGCTGCCGCCACACATACGATCAGGTTCGCAAAATATACCGCGACCCTCGAATGCCCCACTGCCAGCTTATTACGCATAGTGCCATCGCTGTATTCCGTGCCTGTAAAGATCGAGACAAAAACGGCGGCTATGACGGATATGATATTAATTCCCGAAAAAAGCAGGCCATCGGGAACGTAGGTATACTGCGCCTGATTAAAAACGGCCGCAACCGCCGTTGCAAGAACAATTACTATGGCTATCCAAAATAATCTATTTCTCCAAAGTCTTGTAAAATTCGCTCTAAGCAGTCTACTCATCGCTGCCTCCTCCCACAAGGTTCATAAAATACGCCTCGAGACTTTCGTCCCGCTCATTCACCGACAGCAGTTCGCAGCCCCTCTCCTTTAACGCAAGGGTAAGCTCAGTGATGCTTATCCGCCCGAAAATATCCGCGGTATACCCGTCAATGGCAGCGTATTCAATACCCTTTTCATCCAGCAAAACGGCCAGTATTCTGGCATCCGATACCGTTGCCCTCATACACTTGCGGCACTCCTTTTCAAGCTGCTCAGCGCTTATCTCCCTGATCAGCCGTCCTCCGTCGATAAAGCCATAATGTGTGGCAAGCCGTGAAAGTTCATCCAGAATGTGGCTGGAAATCAAAACCGTTATCCCCCGCTCCCGGTTAAGCCTTAAAATAAGCTCCCGCACTTCGATGATACCCTGGGGATCAAGGCCGTTCACCGGTTCGTCCAGCACCAGAAAATCGGGATCTCCCGCAAGAGCAATGGCAATGCCCAGCCGCTGCCGCATACCCAGGGAAAAATCTTTCGCCTTCTTTTTTCCGGTATTTCCCAGGCCGACCAGATCCAGCAGCTCCGGAATGCCGCCAAAGGACGGCATGCCTATAATAAGGTACTGCTGCTTTAAATTGTCCTCGGCGGTCATATCGAGATAGAGAGAAGGCGTTTCCACCACCGCGCCCATTCTGCGGCGAGACTTTGCAATATCGGCGCTGCTGTTGGAGATGCCGTAGATGGAAAATTCTCCCGACGACGGGTACGAAAGTCCGCAGATCAGACGGATAAGCGTCGTCTTGCCTGCGCCGTTTTTTCCCACAAAGCCGTATATAGCGCCCTGGGGAATGTTCATGGTCAGCCCGCTTAGAGCCTTGGAATGCTTGTAATACTTGCAAAGTGAATTGGTTTTTAGAACGTATTCCATAAAAATGCTCCTCCTTTATGTTTCCACTGTAACACCCAAACGTTAAGAAAACAGTAAAGAAAAGCGTTAAGAATTGGTTAAGATTCAAGGTGAGACCGACAGTTTAAACCCAATGCCCCATACGGTCTCTATATACTCTTTCCCCGTCATCTGGCGCAGCTTTTTCCGGAGATTGCTGATGTGGACTTTCAGGGAGCTTTCCACGCAGTCGGGGGTATCCCCGCTGATCCTGTCCAGAATCGTGGATCTGGCTATCACCTGATGAGGGTTTTGCATAAGCAGCTTTAATATGGCGAACTCGGTTTTGGTAAGGCGGATTGTATTCCCCTTTGCGCTGATCTCACGGAGATCGGTGTGCAGGGTTATACCGTCATAAGTCAGGGTGTCGGCATGTTCGGATTGACTTTTGCGGAGCTGAACGGCGATTCTCGCCAGCAGTTCCCGGGTGTCGAAGGGCTTGGTGATATAGTCCGCCGCGCCGTCCATAAGCAGGGAGACCTTGCTGTCCACATCCACTTTTGCACTCATTACAATGACAGGTATTTCCTTTATTCCGGGCAGAAGTTCCTCTCCGGCCAGTCCGGGCAGCATAAGGTCAAGCAGTACGATATCAGGCTTGTTTTCGGATAGAAGATCGGCTGCCTCCGTACCCGAAAATGCCCGCAGAACGCTGTAGCCCTCTCGGCTCAAAAGGTCTGCGAGCATGTCGTTTATGTGCTTGTCATCGTCAATGATCGCTATGGTTGACACCCCTGTGCTCCTTTCCGTATCCTTTTCTTCCAAAGTTTAATTCTTTTCAAACACCACCTTGCAGTTCTTCACATGGCAGGCGATGCCGCATTTGATGACCCGGCTCATGCCGCCCAGGCCCAGCCGGTCGGCATAGTCTTTCCGCCCGATCTGCTCCATGGCCTCTCTGCACCCGGCGTCCAGGTCGCCGTTCTCGGCATACTTGACCTCGATCACGATGCCGGTCTTTTCCGCATAGATCTCGATTACGATATCCGCGTAGCCCTGGCCGCTCTCCCGGTTGGACAGCACTTTCCAGTCCTCCTTAAAGCGCAGCAGTCCCAGCAGGAAACCGTGGTAGAAGTTCTCCTTTAACTCTTTTCTCACCGCCGTGTCCCGGATACTCACGGTCTCGTGCAGATATTCCCCAAAAATCCTCTGCACCTTTTCCCCGTCGGCGTCCCGGAAAGCCTCGCAGAACGCGCGCAGCCGTTCCCTGTCCTCCCGGGCCTTTTCCTGCATCCAGTCCCGGATCTGGGTCATGAAGATGTCGTGGATCTCCCGGTTGGGGATCACCAGCCTGCGCAGCTTTCCGTCCGGTTCTCCCTGCTGGGTCAGATAGCCCGTGGCAAAGAGGACGCTCCACACGTTTTCGGTGCTGTCGTACAGCTCCTTGTAGGTCAGTTCCTCGCTCACTTGTTTCCACACGGATTCCCCGGCGATCAGACGCTCGATCTCGTCACGGGTCTCGGAGGAGGCGTTCTCAAGGAGACGTTTCAGCACTTCATTGCTGCTGGTATTGGCCCAGTAATTCTGGGGCTGCAATGTGCGCTGTGCCTGAAGTTTATCCACATAATATATCACGTCCCAGGGGCAGTACACATCGACATCTCCAAAGCGGTACCCGTCATACCAGTCCCTGATCGTCTCATATTTGTCGCTCAGATCATAGTATGCCAGCATCTCTCTTACTTCTGCATCTGTAAAGCCGAAATACGCGCCGCAGTCCTCATCCGTGACGGAGAAAACTTTCATATTGTTAAGGCCCGTGAAAATACTCTCTTTCGATACCCGCAGACATCCCGTCAGCACGGCAAACTGCAGGCTGCTGTTGGTCTTGAGGGCCTGTTCAAACATATTGCGGATCAGGACGATCATCCGGTCATAATAGCCCTGCTCGTTGGCCTTCGCCAGGGGCACGTCGTACTCGTCGATCAGGATGACCGCCTTGCTGCCATAATGCTTTTCCAACAGAGCCGACAAGGTATTCAGACTCCCCATTAAAGTCGCATCCGACATATCATAGACGCCCTGTCCGGTTGAATCCACGTTGATTAATTGCCTGTATACCTTTTTGTCGTCATCGGTGAGCCTGTCACTGTCCAGCAAACCATAAAACTTCATCGCCTCTCTGCCGACGGTCAGACACATCAATGCGCGGGCCATATCATAGTCCAGTCCGTTGACCCCTTTTAAGCTGACGGAGATCACCGGGAATTTTCCCATGTACCGCTCACACAGCCCGGTCTCCCCCGCGATGTCCAGACCGTCAAACAGCGCCCTGTCGCCGCCGATCTGAAAAAAGCTTTTGAGCATATCCATATTCAGCGTCTTCCCGAAACGCCGGGGGCGGGTAAACAGATTAACCTTGCCCCGCCTGCGCAGCAGATCTCTGATAAACGCCGTCTTATCCACATAATAGTACTCGTCCGTGCGGATCTCCTCAAAGCTCTCGATCCCGATGGGGAGCCTTTTTTTATCAAATTCATCCATAGACCGTCCCTGTCCCTTTCCCCAGACAACATTTCTCCGATATCTACAAGGCCGCCTTTCATCCGCAGACAATTCTTCGCGACTGTCTGAAAATCTCCGGCAAGCCGACATCCCTTTCTCATAGGGGTGAAATACCTGCTCCCATGCTCTTATCATACTTGTTTCACAGTGAGAAGTCAACACACCCATCTCTTTCAAAATTAAACACCCTTTTCGGAATTGTGTACCGCTGAAAACGATCCTTTAAATATACATTGCAGGTCGCAGGAAAATATCTTATAATCAAGTACAATCTGAGATTGAGCCGTTTCTCTTCAAGCGGCGATACGGGCCAAAAGCGAAACGTTTGGGATCGGTTGGGGCAACCCGAAATTTGTCTGCATCATTCCATACATGGGAATGCCATTGCAGACTTCACTGGAGGCGAGGTATATTTTTCGTAGCATCCGTGCAAAGGAGGCGTCTACGGGGAAAAAGCCGCCGCTTTTTGCAAAGTGCAACAGAATTTTGAAACGGAATTTTTTCACAATTTCTAAGAAGATATTCGGTTTTTGATTCTGGTGGGCATATAGAGAAAAAATTTGTTTTTATACCCACATTATGGGGGGGAAATAGCTGGTTTCAGAGCTTGGATGGGCCTATACACAAAAATTTACTCTTTTTACCCCTTGTTCTGCAACAAAAGAGGGTACACATAGTAAATTTTTCCGTATAGACCCGGCATGATTCAAAAAACACTTTATGGCCAGTGATTTGCCATAGAGAATGGAATAGCGAGTTCCCACTCACAGAAAATTTGCGTTTCACATTGTAGGAGGTTTATTTTATGTTTGAAGAAATATCATTCCCTGAACATGAATATGAATCCATCAAAAATTATTTAAGCAAATTCGGGTATTGTTATACCACGAGAGTATATAAAGAAATCGGGAAATATAAAGTCGGGGAATTATATGCTGCCCCGTGGGGTGATGTACTGAAAATAGACGAAGTAAAAACATACTGGAAAGTATCAGATCGCCCTTTCTATGACGAAATGGATAATGACGAAAAGATAGAAATCCGTAAATATTCAGAAGATATGGGATTACCGTATGAATTTATAAAATTTTCGAGAGGATGAAACTTTTCCGAAAGGGGAGAAATACTCATGAGCAGTTAGATTTTCTTTCCAGCCTGCCGCATGGCGTCCACTTGCGCGACATGTGGCGGGCTGGATTTGGAAAATCTTAGCGATCGTCAGTATAACAGCCTTAATATGACCGCATTAGTCGCATTAAGGCTGCGAATTGGCAGGATTATTTCCACCCGTAACTAATCATCAATCCGCCCGTTGTCACGATCTGCGCGTTTTCCCGGTGGCGGAGCAGATGTTCCCGGATCTCCCGCTGCTTGCGGCAATAATCCTCGGCCTCGGCCCTGGTCATGCCATGGTTCATAAAGCGGCTGACCGCGTCCTTTTCCCCGGCCTCCATCTCCTGTGTCCAGCCCCGGGTGAGGATCAGATCGTTAAGTTTCTCCTCATAGCCCTCCTGAGAAGGGCTGATGATATTGACCCTGTCGTTCATCCTGCACTCCACCCGTTTCAGGCCTGCCTGCTCCATCAACAGGGGCAGGCGGATCCCGATGGCGTAATCTCTGTCCTGCTTTTCCAGCTCGGTCTTCCACATGGCCGGAAATCCCTCTCTCTCGCACAGTCTGGCATAGTCCAGCCCTTCGATATACAGTCCGTCGCTCTCCAGCTCCCGGTTTACATCGATGCACACCACCAGGCCGCCCGGCCTGCAGGCGCGGTACATGTTCTTCAAAAACTCCATGGGCTGCCCGATATGTCGCAGAACCGCCTGGCAGATCACCAGATCATAGGCATCCTGTATGTCGCTCTCCAGAAAGTCCCCGCATTCCATGGTGATCCGCTCCGGCGGGACGGCCTGAGCGGTCTGCTCCGCCGGGGCAGTCTGGGCAGTTTGCTCCACCGGGGCGGCCTGGGCAGTCTGCTCCACCGGGGCGGCCTGGGCAGTCTGCTCCACCGGGGCGGTCTGGGCAGTCTGCTCCAGGAGCATCCGCCCCTGGGAAATCAGATTCTCCGACAGATCGATGCCGTGATAGGTACTGCCCGGCGGCAGCAGCGGCAGTAACGTGGAGGCCAGGAAACCCAGCCCGCATCCGCAGTCCAGCATTTTTACCGGCTCCTGGAACCGCCATACCCGCTCTGCCAAAAAGGCCATATAATCCCGGTTTACCATAGTCTTGCGGGTGCGCAGCAGATAATCCGCCCGCCCCTCCCAATATCCTTTGGTGCCGGATTCAACGGGCAGATATTCCTCCCCCTGTAGGGGCTGCAAACCCAGCAGCTGATCCACTGACACCTGAAAGTACGCCGCCAGCTCCGGCAGCATGGCGATGTCCGGCATCGTAGCACCCGTCTCCCATTTGCTCACCGTCTGGAACGCCACTCCCATCCGCTCCGCCAACTGCTGCTGGCTGATCCCCCGCTGTCTGCGCAGCCGGGCAATGCACAATTCTATATTTGCCATCTCTTTTTCCTCCCGTTCTCGCTTATAGTTTTTCCTGTCAGGCAGATTGGACGCGTCATCCTGTCTGCTATTACCTTATCACACAGAAACAGAATACGCCATAACGCGGTACGGGAATAAATTCGCCTTTCTCCTATCTCGGCGTCACTCCAGATATCTGCTGACATCCTTGGGCACATAGACGCCAAAAGTGACGCTGCCGTCCTCGTTCAGGGTATAAATGCATATGGTCAGATCCGATAGCTTTCCTCCCCCGGCGCTCCAGGTGTGCCGATCGTCTCCCCAGGGCTGCCGGAACAGCCAGCTTACCAGCCCCCCGGTGGAACCGGCGGGGATAGGCGGGTTATCGCCCGGCAGCGCATAGGTAAAGTTCACCATTCCCGCCTCATCCGGCATGGCCGTCTGCACCGTGTCCTCCAGCAGCACACATTTTTCCTCCAGATTATACAGCGTGAGTTCCGCCATAAAGTCACTCACCTCCCCGGCAGATTCCTCCGCCGTCGGTTCCAGGACTGTTTCGTCCGCCGCCGCACCGTCCCCCGCTACCGCACCGTTTCCCGCTGCCGCGCTGTCCTCCGCTGCCACACCGCTTTCCACAAACGCCCAGTTCTCCTCCAACAGCGCCTGCGCCGCCGCAGGGTCTGCCTTACTCGCGTCCAGCTCCAGTTCAAACAGCGCGTTCAGACCATCGTAATCCTCCCTGCGACTGATACTCCCGTCCGTCTCGTCATAAGTATACAATCTTTTACTATAAAAATCCGTATCCGTCACGCACAAATATATCCTGTGATCCGCAAAATATTCCACGTTGGAACAGCTTACCAGCCAGTACAGCACTCCCTCCTCCTCAAACCGGGTGGCGGCTCCCCGCATTGTGGCGGCATTGTAGAATATGGGATCGTACCCCTGGATCAAAGGCGAGACAAAGAAAGAATCCTCTTCCGCCGACACGGGGCTGCCGTCTGCCCGCTGTATGGCAACTACCGCATAGGTGCGGTCTGTCTGTATATCCTCCCCGCTCCCCATCGGATAGTCGGAGATATCCCGCCCTGAGACAACGCCCAGCAGAGTCACCTGATACCCCCCATAGACTTGCGTCTCGCCCTGGTCCGCCTGCTGCCCTGCATCTTCCCATCCCGCCTCTTCCCGGAAAGCTCCGGCAAGTTTACTGTCGTGCATCTGCCGCGCGGTCTCCTCCGCAGTATAAAGCCTCCACGCCGCATAGACCGTGCCGCATACCCCTGTCAGCATCAACAGGAAGACGGCGGCTCTCAACGCCCAGCCAATTTTATGATTCCATCCTCCGCCCCCAACTGCTCCTGCGCCTGCCGCTAAATCCTCCGCGCCCAACCGCCCCTGTGCCTGTCGCAAAATCTGCTGATTCAATGACGGATCCGGTTCAAAGCCTGGAACCAGACTTTGCCGCAATATATTATCCATATCTCTGTTCTCTATTTCTCTCATACCCGTTCCTCCTCAATATCTGACACATTTTCCTCCAAGTCTTTCAGTTTCTGATACAATGCCTTCCTTGCATGATATAGACGGCTCTTAACCGTTCCCAGCGGCAAACCCGTGATCTCGGCAATCCGTCCCAACGGCTGTTCCTCCATATAAAAGAGCAGTACAATGATCCGCTGCCGCCAGGGCAATTCCTCCACGGCCTCCCTGACCGCCTGTTCCCGCTCCTGTCTAAGCAACCGCTGTTCCGGCGACAAAGCCTGCCATTCCCGCCCATAGCCGCAGATCTCCCCGGAAAACTGTTCCTCCTCGATTCGCCGCCTGCGGGCATATCTGCGCCGCTTGTTTTTCCAAAGTCGCAGCGCCACAGACAGGCAATAGCTCTTCACATTGCCCGCCGCGTCCAGCTCCTCCAGCCGCCGCACTACCACCAGCCAGGTATCCTGATACAGTTCCTCCGCCTCCGGCCCGCAGCCCGTCAGCCATTTGCAGAATGAAAATATCTCTTTCCCGTATGCATCGATCCACTCTGCCAATTCTATGTTTGTCATAAAACTCCTCCGTTGCGCCATAAAACACTACAGCGAATTACTTTTTTGAGACGTCTCTATACATACATTGTAACAGATGCGGAAAAGGTTCAACAAAAAAAAGCCTCAGCGATACTTTCTATTCGCCAAGGCCTTATATACTCCCGCACCGAACAATATGGCGCAGGCAAACATCAGTACCAGAAACAGGTCTTTTATCTTTTCCCCTTTCTGGCGATTCCCGTAAAGATCAGCGTCACTCCCACAAGTATACAGCCCAGCAGCACCAGCCACTTCACATTGCCGTCCACACTCTCCAGATTCCAGGAGAAAGGCCGGAAAACCGGCAGCGTTTTCTCGATCCCGATACACCTGTTGATAAAGCCGTCTGCAAAAAAACTGAAGACGCCGGTCAGCACCGTGCAGATCCCCGCTTTCAGCATCCCGGGGGTTTTCGCGTACCTGATAAACAGGAACAGTACCCATACAAACGCCAGAATCGGCAACGAAATAGCGGGAGCAATCCTGGCATACTCCGCAGACTGCACATACAGTCCGATGCTCAACATCATCGGCCCAAAAAGCAGGGTGGCCGCCGCCATCACCGTCAGCCCCTTCTGCCCGCCCAGCAGGGTTTTTAAAGGCTCCAAAAAAACCGCCACCGGCAGAAAACTCAGAGAAAAACCAAACAGGACCGAGGACGCCACCACAAAGAACCATGTCCCCTGTACATAGATACAGATCACTCCCAAAAGCAGCAGCAGACTGGCGGTAAATGTCCCCATCGTCCACAGCAGCTTGTTTTCCGGCATTATCAGCGGCACAACGGTCAGCGACGCCGCCGTGACCAGAGAGGCCAGCACGATAAAGAACCAGTCCAGAGCCGCCCCGCAGGCCAGGTTCACGATCAGGCACACCAGCACCGGGATCATAAATATCCCGGCGATCACCGCGCCCACAAGAGCGGATCTGCGCTTGAAAAATCCCGCCTGTCGCCGTAGAACTTCCTCCGTCTCCGCTTTCAGGCCCGTCTCGATCTCGGTGCTGCGCATCTGCTCCAAAAGCGCGGAGCAGTCCCCGCACTGTGCAAGATGCCCATCCACCAGCTCTCTGCTTTCCTCACTGCATATCTGATCTGCGTAAAGCGGCAGCAGATCCCGGATCACATTACATTTCGTCTCCATGAACACCCATCCTTTCCTGCAATTTCAACTTGGCGCGATGATACGTGACTCTGGCCCAGGTTTCCGTCTTTTCACAGATACCGCCGATCTCCCGAAAAGACATCTCGCCGAATATCCGCATCTCAAACACTTTGCGGTAAGGTTCCTCCATCTCCCGCAAAGCCAGGTGAATCCGGCAGGCGGCGTCCCGATCCGCCGCCGCACGGGCTACATCGATACCGCTGTCCTCAGTCTCTTCCGGTATGGCCCCGGCGTTTTTAGACAGACGCCGCATCTCATCGAGATACAGATTTCTGGCAATGGCGCAAAGCCATGTCACCGGGTTTGCCTCCCCGCGGAACCCGCCTTTAGCGGTAAAAGCCCGGTAAAAGGTCTCTTGGGCGATCTCCTGCGCCATATCCCGGTTCCCCGCAAGGGACATGGAATAGGAATAGACCCGCATATAGCATGTTTCATAGAGCCGTTCAAAACCCGTTTTTTCCTCGTTTCTCTCCACGTATCATCACCTCTTTTTCTGTGACTTCATAGGTTAGACGGACGAGTTACGATTATGTTACAAAAAATCTTTACGACCCGCTGGATTTGTAATGTCTCACACCGAATCTCCACAGCCCATAGCAGGGCAGCAGAAACAGAATCGCCAAAAGCGGCAGAAAAATATAAACCGGGCTGGAAACATGCCCTAAAATATACTGCAGGGGATAGTACTGTATCAGGGAATAGGGCACAATGAACGTGGCAAACCTCAGCACCCGTTTCCCGTATATATCCAGCGGATACTTGCCATACTCCCGCGCGCCGTCCGTGAGCACATTCATAAACTCCAGCCCGTCCAGCGTAAAAAAGCACAGCGCCGCATAGACCAGAAACAGGCCCGCAAACACCGCCATACCGCCCGCCATCATAAAGACCAGCGTAATGACCCGTCCGGCCGTCCACCGAATCTGCGCCGTAGCGATGGCGTAGATAAGCATTACCACCGCCTGGAACATCCTGCCCAGCCGGGTCAGCTCAAACCTGCTGCCCAGCACCTGCAGGATCTCCCCTTGGGGCCGCACCAACACCCTGTCAAACTCACCGTTTCTCACAATACCGGAAAAAGTATCGAATCCTCTGGCCCACATTTCCGCCAGCGAAAACTCCATCAGCACCACGGCATAGCACAGCAGCACTTCGCTGTAGCTGTATCCTTTAACCTGATGAAACCTCTGAAACAGGAAATAGATGCCCAAAAACACGTTAAAGGATACCAGAAACTGTCCCAGGGAAGTCAGAAAAAAAGAAACTTTATACTGCATCATCCCCCGCACCACGATGGATATATAATGTCTGTATAACCTTAATTTTTTTATCATATCAATCTCCATTCCGCCTCTTGCGACTGGCGGCGCCATCCACAACTAGCCGCCCTGCACCAACACTTTCCGCTCCGCCCTCCGGCACAGACCAAGACCCACGCCCACCAGCACCGCCAGCCAGAAGGCCTGCAGACAGATCGCCCGCAGCATCTCCTCCCCCGTCATGCTGCCGCTGTATATCCGCAGCGGCACATTCTGCATGGCGGCAAAGGGCAGCAGCTCCAGAATAAAGCGCAGTTTATCCGGGAAAAAGGGCAGCGGAATCACCGCTCCCGCAAAGAAGTCCACCGCCGAGACAAAAAATATCCTGACGCCGTCCGGGGACAGGGTGTAAAAAGTCGCGATATAGACCAGCATGGTAAAGGCCACGATCACCAGCAGGCCCAACAAAAGAGTCAGTAAAAACAGCGCGCCGTGGAGGGGGCTTGCCGGCAGCCGCAGCCCGTACGGCGCAGGCAGCAGCGCCGCCACCCCCAGAATGGGAACACAGCGCAGCAGCGCCTTGGAAACACGGTTTGCCACCGACCGGGAGAACCACATCTGATAGATACCTATGGGGCGGCACAGCTCATAGGCGACATTGCCGTTGCGGATGGCATCAAATATCTCGCTCTCTATGATCCAGGCCCCGAACACTGCCAAAAATGCCTGTTGCAGCCAGATATAAGTCACCACCGCCTCAAAACTCATGGGAAACGCCGCCGCGTCCGCCTCATAAAAGGCTCTGTAAACCAATATTTCCATGCCCCCCCAGAAAAACTGGGTCACGACCCCGGCTGCCGCTGCGGCCCGGTACTGTAATCCCATGGAGAAACGCAGCCTGAAAAACGATATATATTTTTTCATGATCATACCCCTTTGCATGTTTCGGCACACACCATTCCGTAAATTCTGTCCGCTCCCCTATATCTCATAATCGCGGTACAACTGAGCTATCTCCTCGTCAATATTCTCCCCGCCCCTGCAGATATCCTCCAGCGTTCCGTCCATCAGGATACGGCCCTTGCCGATCAAAATAATCCGCTTTGTCAGCGCCTCGATATCCTGCATGTCATGGGTGGTCAAAATCACCGTGGTGCCATGGATCTCATTCTGCTTTTTGATAAAATCCCGCACCGCCAGCTTGGACACCGCATCCAGGCCGATAGTTGGCTCGTCCAGGAACAGTATGCGGGGACTGTGCAGCAGCGAACCGGCGATCTCACAGCGCATACGCTGTCCCAGAGACAACTGCCTGGCCGGAGTGCGCAGCAGTTCTCCCAGATTCAACAGTTCTGTTAATTCGTCGAGATTGGATCGATAGACCTGATCCGGAATGGTATAGATATCCTTGAGAAGTTCAAAGGAATCTATGACCGGAACATCCCACCACAACTGCGAACGCTGTCCGAACACCACGCCGATGCGGCGCACATGTTCGATTCGGTCCTTCCAGGGCACCCTGCCGTCGATCAGGCAGCTGCCGCTGTCGGGTGTCAATATTCCGCTGAGAATTTTGATTGTGGAGCTTTTCCCCGCTCCGTTGGGGCCGATGTAGCCCACCATCTCTCCGTCCGAAATGGTAAAACTCACATCCCTGAGGGCATGAATTTCCTCGTACTCCCTGTGAAACAGGGCCTTTACGGCCTCGTGAAAACCGCCGCTGCGCTTTGCAATCCTGTACGACTTACAAACATTTTCCATCGTAATCATCGTTGCTTCCTCCTGGTAGTTATGTCTGTGCATCTTTCCAAGTAGTCTGGCTCCATCGGATTTTGCCGACGGATACTATTCAGTTTTCCCTGCTGATCCCTTTGGAGGACGCAGGGAGCTTTATTATAGCAAAAACAAAGCTCCCCTGTCAATCCCCGGACGGTAATTCATATCCGTAATTCTTTTGTCGCCGTCACTCCACCAGATCATATTCTTTCGCATAATCTACCACATCATAATAAAGCGGCAATATCAAAAATAGTCAATATACACTGTCCCGCCATGATCTATGGCCCGTTTCAACAGATTGCAAATCATAGCCAGCACTTCCCCAGCCTCCTCATACCGCAAATCACCGGGACAGAGTTTTTCCAACTGCCCGTATGCCTCTGCCAAATCGGGAATCCGCCAGTGTTCTTCCTCATACCACCCGATATATCGATTATAATAATACGCCAGCCCCGTCCACCCTTCTTCGGGCCGAATCAAGCTCATGATGCAGGAAAAATATCCGTCCCAAACGCTGAACTTCCGGGTAAGGACGCCGTCTTCCAGCAGGCTGAATACCATCTCCGGTTCCCCCTCAAACCCCTTATAAAATGTTTCGTCTGTCTGCATCTGTCTTTCCTCCCACATTTACCGGGAAATTCTCTGCGTTCATCCCCATCTTTCTGTATAAAATATCTGCCCGTGAATCGGTATGGAGTCAGCCCCTGTCCAGGCTATCCGCTGACTGAAATCACATGGCCGGACAGCATCTGTAAGTATTTTGCGTCACAGGTAATGAAGATCACCTGGTTGTTTTCCGCATATTTCTGAATCAGTCTGCACGACTGCTCCACTCTTTTCGGGTCCATATCGGTAAACGGATCGTCAAAAACCGCCAGACCGCCGCCATCCGGAAACAGATGTTCCAACATGGCCAGCCGAAACGCCAGAGAAATGGTGTCTTTGGTGCCGTTTGACAGGATCTCGTAGGTTAGCGCACGGTTTCCGCTTGCCAGCTTTACGGTCATCCGGTCATCGAGGGGAGAGGCCAGCGAGACGCCCCCGTCAGAGATCAGGGTCAAATACTCCCGAAACTTCTCTTCTATATCCTGCATGGGATTTCCCTTTGCCGTCTCTTTTACCTGTAAAAACACCTGATAAATGTGCTCCCAGTGGGCGCAGACAGCTTTCTTTTCCTCAAAATCAGCTTTCGCCTGAACCAGCTCTTCGGAGTACTCCTCGGCAGATTTCTCTCCCAATTTTCTCTCCGCGCCGCCGAGACCGTCCCGCAGAGCCGCAAGCTCCTCCTCAAGTTCCTCTATTTTATCGCAGAGCCTGCTGTCATACTGATCGGGATTCTCTATGTCTCGATACTCCTCGGGCACATCCTTTACAAAGCTCAATTTGTCCTCGTTCTCCCGGAGTTGTTGTCGCTGTCCCTCTATGGCGTCCCTTAATCTGTCAATGGAAACATATCTCTCTTCGTACTGTCTCTTAATGCCTTCCTTTTCACCGATGAATCTGTCTATGGGCACATTTTTACAGATAGCCTCTATCTGTAGTTTTACCTCTGTCGCTGTGGGGATATCGGCGGGCGCCTGCGCGTTTTGTTTCTCCAGTTCTTCCCAACTAAGAGAATTAAGCTGCAGCGCAAGGCTTTGTTTCAGGTTTGAAACCTCTGCGCCGAGCCTGTCGTACGCCCCGGATTTTTCCTGTAATTCTTCCAGGCTTTCCACACGATACTTTTTGAAAATATCGGAGATCCGCATACGGATATCCCCCAGTTCCTCCTTTACGGCGTCCAGATCCATCCCCTGCGGCATCAACTGCATTTCCATGATACCAGGAACGCTGATCTCCACGGCCTCTGTAATTGCCAGTTCCCCGTCCTGGGCGGAAAGGGGCAGGCCGTTTGCCGCCGACCGGATCTCCACCGGAGTGTCCCCAAGCCTCCTGATCCTGACCGCCAGGTTTAAACCCGCTATCTGCCCTTCCAGCCTTTCCTGACGTCTCAGCAGATTTTGGACAAGCTTTATCTCTTCCTGCTCTATGGGAAACATTGCCTGTAATCGGTTCTCTTTCTCCTCACAGTCTGACCGGATTTTTTCTGCTTTGAGAAACAACTCCCGTATCTTCGCGTATTCCAGTTTTTGCCGCAGTTCGGAGGATGCTTTTATTGCCTCTTCTATTTCCGGCCAGTTTCTCAGCGCGCTTTCCTGTTCCGCCAGGGTCTCTTTCTGCGCGTTTATCTGGCGCTGCAACAGACTGCGCTGTTCCAGTATGCTTTTATATTGACGAAAGTTTTCTCTCTTTCCTTCGACTGCTTTTTTCTCCCTGAAGACTTCCATGATTTCGGCTTTGCAGCTTTCTACCCTTTTCTCCGCCGTCTCCGCATCGGCCTGGGCCTGAGCCAGTCTTTCCATGGCATAATAAGCCTGCAGGATCAGGCCCACTTCCTTCTTCCATTCGTTCTGAATGCCCCGCCTGGCGCCGCCCTCCGGCAAGTCTGCAAGAGGGTCCCAGTGGGACCGGTAGTCGTCCAGCGTTTTCTTAAGTTTTGTCTCTAACTTGTCGAGAGACACTCCTCCGGTTTCCATGACGGCCTGGGTCACTACGGCGGCAAGATCCTTTCGGATCGTGTCCGGTTCGGAACTTTTCTTTTTCGCCTGCAGATCCTGCAAGATACATTCCACCATTTTCTGCTGGCGTTTCTGGGACGCGAAGACTACCTCTCCCCAAACGCCCTCTCCATACCCCAGCTCGTCCCGCAGAATCTTACCGATCGCATCGGCTGACCTGATAACGGTTTCGTCTGGAGTGGTCAGCTTACAGTTTCCTTTTCCTCTCTCCCACTCTTTTGCGATCTTGTAGGTTCCGTTCGCAGTCTCAAAGCGGAGAGTACCGTCAACGCAATCGCCCTCCGGTCCGTTTATTTTTTTCGGGAAATACAGGTCCATGAATCCGGCGTCTTTTCTCCCGTCAAGCTTTACTTCCTGGAACAGCAAACGATAGATCAGGTCTGCCATGGTACTCTTCCCGCTCTCATTTTCACCCACGATGATATTGAGGCCGTCGTCAAATACGATTTCTCTGTCCCGTACCCCCGCGAACTGTTCGCATTCCACTTTTTTTATTTTCATCTGTCGGATTCTCCTTGTATTCTGCCCGATGAGCATTTGGTCTGCACATCTCAATCCTATTTTTACAGTCTGGCGATATTTTGTCCTGTGGATCGAAGTGACGCCTGTACTGCCTGACAGGCAGTTGCCCTACTCGTCCCGGCACTGCTGCATAAGATCATAGGCCATCTGCAGTTCAACGGGATTGTCCAGAAACCGCTCCATAAACTGAGCCGCGAAACTCAGTTCTGAAAACTCTCTGCGTATCCTTTCCACAGTGATCTCCGGACTTAACTCACAATCATCCACTTCGTATGACAGGAATCCGGCAAGCACTGTCTGATAGATCCTGGCCCGCTCTTCGTATTCATCCTGCTTTACCGTTCCGCTGATCTTTACTCTGATTACGGCGCTTTGCCCAAGACCGGCTGTGATATCCTCCAGTTTCTTTTGCAGCGAATCCTTTTCGGCCGCCCTGATATCCAGCGCAAGGTCAAAATATCTCACCCTGCCGCTGATGTACTTATGCGCAGAGACGACGGTCTTTTCAGCGCCTTTTTTCAGAGAGACGACAAAGCAGCATCCCTCTGTACGATTATGTAAGTCCGTCTGCTCATGCGTTCCCGGATTAAATATCCTATACCCCGTGCTGTCCTCCTTTTCTTTCAGATCGGGATACGGGATATGCGTATGTCCGATCAGCCATATGTCCACCGGAATATCCGACAGTTCTTTCTCTGTCATAAGAAAATACTCTTCTTTCCTGTCGGGTGTGATCCCTTTTATTGCGCCGTGGGCCATGCCGATGCGGTATGTGCCATCCCTGGGAATCTCTGTCTCTCTGATCCAGGCAAGGTTATTTTCCACGGAATGTTTTGCGTGGCAATACGCGGGATATATGACTGCCTGCTCATCGCCGATCTCAAAGGCATATTCTCTGAACGCCTTGAGCAGTACAACATTGTTCGCCCGATCTTGCAGCACTTTCTCAAAATCCTTCCAGACCCGCTCGTCTCCCGTATAATAGTCATGGTTTCCGGGCAGTACCAGCACGGTTCCGGAAAACTCTGCCAGAATCTCCGCAACCTGTTTCACATCGCCGACTTTGACGGTACTGATATTGTCAAACAGGTCTCCTGTGACCGCAAAAAGCCCGCAGCCCTCTTTTTCTGCCTGCCGTACCATATCCCGCATGCTGTCAAAACGGCTCTGTATCAGTTTTTCTCTTACATCCGGATACCGATCGTATTTCTTACCGATATGGTTGTCGCCTGTGACAAATATCTTCAGCATGTCCGCCCTCCTGCAATACTCCGCATAGTATCTTTCTTTTCATAAGTACAATGTATCATCATCAAGGAGCTGTGTCAATATGTGTGTTTCGTATATTGTTTGTCTCTGTCAGGCGCTTTTTTGTGTTTTCACCTCCCCATCCCCGCATACGGCTTACATGGGTTATCGGGTTCCCGAAATATGCCGTTGTGTCCCTGAGTATACCGTTTTATTGCCAGGAAAGACTGCCTTGCTCCATATTTCCTACCTTGTCGGCATTTGGAAACCCTCAAGGGCCCTGTTTAAACAGTCGTTAAAAGGTTTCATAATTCGGAAAATCTCTGCAGCCTTCGCAATAAATGTATCTGTACTGTACAATTCCTCATCCTGTATCGGATATTCCAGATACCAGCTCTTATATTTTAGATATTCCGCCTGGGGATGTTCTTTATCATATCCTGCGGGAACATTCTTTAATGCAGTCCCCTGGACCGCAAAATGTTTTTCAAACTCCGGCGCATGTACTATATTCTCCCATTCATCGCCGTTCCGGGCGATATAATCCCGTATTCTGTTTGTTGCGTCTTTAAACATGTCCGCAAACAGGCCGCCGCCTAAAAAGGACTGATTGCCCGGCTTTATCATAATATAATACCCAACAGGAACAGGCAGCTTGCCCATAGACGATATATGGGCGCGAAACGCCGGATTATAAGGCGATTTGTCATGGCTGAAACGGGTATCCCTTACAAGCTTAAAGGTAAGGTCCTTCGGATTGTTATGTAATATGCTGCTGTCAAACTTTCCGATTTCCAGCATCAATATCTGCAGCAGTTCTTCAAAATCGGCATTTGCCTTTTTACAGGCATCCTTATTCGCATGATACCATTCACGGTTATTATTCATATTTAATGCTGTTAAGTAGTCAACGATATTTCGAGTATTCATATTCTGTTATCTCCTTTACGATTTCTGGACAATGGAAAGCTGTGTGGAATCCAAAAATTCCTGTACCAAATGTTTTATACACTCAGGAGATTGGTACAGTTTACAGAACGAAAAGTTCCGGGATAAATCATCGATCTCCTCCATAGCGTTTTTCACGTCCAACATGGTCTGAACGGGGATTTCCGTGGCGGACCTGTAATCAAGCTGCGGCGGGCTTATCCTATGACTTTGTATCGCATAGTTCACTCTGTCCTTACATTTGCACTTGCCGCCGCCATATTCTCCGCAATACTGCCCCAAAAAATCTGCCATTTTTTTTCGTATTCGGCACAGTCTCTGGCGGTATGTTTCCGGGGTAATTCCTAAAATATCCCCCGCGATGCGGCTGTCAATCTTAAACATCGTGCCCAATATAAAAATGCATCTGCTTTCCGTGTCAAGGCATTGCAGCATCACATTGGTGCAGGACATTTTCAGTTCCTCCGCCAGAATATCCTTTTCCACATTTTGCGTCAGATCCGGTATATCCTGTATTTTTCCGTTTTTTATATCGTCTCCATAATACTCAAAACTCAACGGATAGTGGGCAAACATATGCTTTTTGTAATTCTTCAGATGATTTGTGGCAATACTGAATACCCATGTTGTAAATGAACTGTCACCTCTGAAAGAAGAGAGATGCGTAATGATCTTCAGCAGAATGTCCTGTGTGGCATCCTCCGCATCCGCGAATGTGCCAAGCATCCGCAGGGACAAGTTGAACACTATGTCCTGTACGCCGGTGACAAGGGTTTCAAGGGCTTTTTTATCCCCTGCTGTGGCTTTGGCAACTAAGGCCAGTAATTCTTCGTTCGTTTTTCTATTCATTGTTATACTCCTTCGCGTGATTTGGCACGCAGCCAAACTTCTCTGCCTCCTGATTAATTAGACAACGTTCCCCTGTATGTGTGACAAAAAAAGTTAACAGGCCCGCAATGTGTTCTTTTATGCAGAAACAGCAGAAAATATAATGTCCGCATAAATACGGAACTTATATCCTTTCTGCTGTTGTATCCCTTATTATATCTGGATCAAAACACATGTCAAGCGCAAATCATTTCTGATCTTTTGCGTTCCAATCATGTCTTAAAAAGGCGCCATTACATATTTTGACTTGTAAAATAATTCCGATTGTGATATGCTTTTTTCCATAAAAGTGGATTTTATTTGGTTTTATCTGGAAACCAATGGTTCTTCTATCTTTATTTGCACTCTCATCAGGCCCAAGTAGGAATATCCGCGGCGTGACTCCCAATTGGTTGGCGAAGATTTTCCCCTATTGTCCTTATTATTATACTTGTTCGCATTGAGACTGCTCACAATCTTTCCAGATTGCTTATCCGCTTAACTTTTTCTGTTTTCAATTCCGAATTTCCGCAGAGCGGCCAGTCCTCTCCGCTCAACCCGCCCCTTCGTGGAGATCTGCGCGGAACCGTACTCCATGGACTTACCCCATCTATTACCTGGATATATTACAGGCCTATACCCGGCATATGTGGCGTATGCCCTCTCTGCGCTGTGAAATTACGGGGAAACGCAGAAGGGATGGATAATCGGCGGACACAGCGGAAACCGGAATACCCTGTACAGGGTCAATGAAAAATATAGAGTACCTTGACAATTAAATAGACTTTGCACTCCGGAGGTGGTATACTTCTTTATACGGGAGGTTTAAACATATGGACAAAGAAACCAGAGAAATGTTTCAGGAAATTATTGACCGATTTGACGGAGTGAATACCAGGTTTGATAAGCTGGAAAACCGCATGGAAGTAATGGAAGTCAAGCAGGACAAAACGCAGAATCAGTTGGCCGAATTACAGCTCTCCCAAAAACTTTTCGAAATGAATACCAACAAGAAACTCGCAAGATTGCAGGATGGCATGGACACGGTGGAAGAGATTCTCAAAATGCATGAACTGATACCGGGATAACCAAGGCAGCCACATAACCGAATATACCGACCAAAAGAGTGTAAAGTCTGTTTAATTGTCAATGGCTTTACACTCTTTTTATACTCTATAACGGCCTGCCGCATCACAGTTTACCGGTACAGCACATAATCCTGTATCTCACGGGAAAAGCCGCTCTCCGCCAGAGCCCCGGCCGCCCAGGACGGATATTCCTTTACAGAGATACGTTTCCTGCCCGGAAAGATCCTGCCGCCCCGAAAATCCCGGACGAACACACGCAGGAGCTCCGTCAGGCTTTCTCCGCTCTGCGCTGCCTCCGGCTGCCCCAGGCAGCGCAGCGTCCTACCCTGCCGCTCGAACACCGCCACAGGCATGCCGTCTCTGAAAGCCACCGCCGTCCCCGGCACATTGATAAAGCTCCTCTCCTGCTCATGAGCCAGCAATTTCCCCCAGGGCTGCATGGGATCGGCGGCGTTTAACCAGACAGACTCCGCTGCGGGATGCATCAGTCGGGCCGTCACGGCCTCAAAATCCTGCCTGCGGATAAACTGCGCCCCGGAAAGCCCCCGCACGAAATAGCCTCTTCTCACCTGTCCGGTATACTCCCATACCCGCAGAAGTTTCAATGCCTCCTGCCAGGGCAGCCCCCATGCGGCGGCGGTCTCACGGCACAGGAGCAGATACCGGTCAAAGCATCTCTCCATCTGCTCCTGGATCGTCAGCGGCCGCAGGGGCCTCACCAGTTCAAAACGCCCCGCCTGCATCGCCCTGACTCTGGCGTTCACCCGCTGACGCGCCGCCGCTTTCTGTATTTTCTCCCGATTCAGCCATTGCCGCACCGGCACGAAACTGTCCGCGCGGACCAGCCCTTTTTCCAGCAGCGTGAGCAATGTATCATAGGGCGATTCCCCATCCAGCACATGACTGAGGGCCTGGGCAAAGCTTGCTCCCCGCCTTTGCAGCGTCTCCGCCACCCGCTTTTCCCTGTCAGACAACTCCTCCCAGGGTATCTGGGGTTCCCGCTCCCAGTCGATCTCCTCCACCGCGTCAAATACCAGTCTTCCGTTCTCTTCCATATACCAGAAATATTCCCCTCCGGCCAGCAGGGTATCCAAAATACCCTCCCGATACCCTCTCACTCTGGCTGGCAGAACTACCTCCTCCCAGGCTGCCGCAGGCAACGCGGTACCCGCAAAAGACCGCAGGGCATCCCGCAGAGTTTCCTCCGCCGGGGCCCCGCGCTGTATGCGGGATAAAAGCAGCGCCGCATAATTCTCCGGCGGACAGGTGACGATCTCCTCCCTGCGGTTTTTCAAGGTGCGGACTCTGGCCCGCCTGTACAACTGCGCATGGTAATATACGGTTTCCAAATCCTCCGCCGCCGTCCCCCCGCGCTGTTCCTCCAAAAGTCCGGTCTTCTCCACAAGACGGGGCTCCTGCTGCCCTGCCGCCGTCTCCTCCCGCAGTTTCCCCGATACTCCGGCCTTCTCCACAAGACCAGGCTCCTGCCGGGCCACCGCCTCCTCCTTACGGCACAGTTCCTCCAGCACCCACCGGGCCTCTTCCTCGGCCCATCCATAGCGCCTGGCCACCTGCCCTGCCGTGGCCCCGCCCCGGTATCGCAGCATCCGGCGCGCAATATCGGAGGCCGCCCCGCTCTTTGCCGATGCCAGCGCCTCCTCATAGGCCTCCCGCTGCTCCGCGGCGATCCATAGCCCAGGCTCCAGATACAGGGCCCGCTCCTCCCGGGCCAGTAGTTCCAGCCATTCCACCGGAATCTCCAATTCTCCTGCCGTCAGATCCCCTTCCGTCATCAGCAGCGTGTGGAGCTGCTTTTCATCCTGGGGCAGCGGCCTTCTCTCCTGAACCTGAGCAAGTTCCCTGTCTCCCGGAGACACCAGATCCTTTTCCTGACGCAGCAGCGTTTCCTGACGCAAAGCCTCCTCCACCGCCGCATGAATCCCCCTGGGCGTGGGGGCATAGTCATACATCACCGCCGCCTCCTGGCTCCACTGCAAAGGCAGGGACATGGGAGAGGCCGTGTCGGTATAGATCTCCCGCACCCGGATTTCTCCGGCCTGTATCTTTTCCAGCAGTTCCCGCACTCCCGCCACGTCCCAGAGCTGGTTCATACACTCCCGCCGAGTCTCCCGCATCAGCGGATGTTCTTTCTCGCCCACCACCTGATTCAGCATCTCCGCGCTCCGCAGTCTCTGCATCCAAAGCGGCTGTCTGCCCTTGCCCTTCACGCCCATCATCAGCGCCCTGCCGCAATTATATCGAAAAGCCATGTTGAAAAGAGGGGTTTCGGGAAGCATGGCCGCCAGGACCGCCTCCGAAGTCTCGGCGTCGATCCTGAGCAGCAGCCCCTCCGGCATCGCCTGATCTCCATAGGAATACAGTAAAAATCCGTCCTCCTCATCCACGCTGCCCACATTTTCTCCCATCTCCCGCTGGGCTCTCCGGGCTGCCAGCAGGGCCAGCGGACTGTTGACCTGCCGGCCGAAGACGGAGTGTACCATCAACTGGCTGTTGCCGGACTGATCTTTAAAATGCTCCAATACTATGGTCCTATCGTCCGGTAGTCCCCCGGTGGCGGCGATCTGCCGTTGCAGATACCCTCCAGCCAGCTTCACCGCCGATTCGTCCAGGCCCAGGCCGCCCAGAGCCTCCTCTAGCCTGCCCTCCCGCTGCGCCTCCTGCAGTTCTCTGAGAATCCTGCCGAACGCAGCTCCGGTCTCCTTGTTTCTGCCCTTCAGCTCCCCATGCCAAAAAGGCAGTCTGGCCCCCTCCGCCGGGGCCTGCACCACCGTCACCGTGTCTTTGCCGATGTCCGTGACCCTCCAGCCAAAAGCTCCCAGCAAAAAGCGGTCCCCTTTCTGCGTCTCATAGACAAACTCCTCGTCCGCTTCCCCCACCTTCACACCGTCCTGGGTACGCACCGTGTACAGCCCCTTATCGGGGATGGTCCCTCCGGCGGAGACTGCCAACATCCTGCTGTAACCGTCTCCTTCCACTCTCCCGTGAATCCTGTCGTACAGGATGCGTGGACGCGCCGGGATTTCCCGCTTATGTTCGTAATCACCGGCCAACATCTCCAGAACAGATTCCACATCCCTTCTGGTGACATGCCTGAAGGGCCAGGCCCTGGGCAGCAGGGCCATAACCTCCTCTATCTCATATCCCTTAAACGCCGCCATGGACACCAGATGCTGGGCCAGGATGTCCAGACAGCCCTCCGGGGGATTGAGTCTCTCCACCTTTGTCTCCCGGGCGAGCTGCGCCGTCATCCCGCAGAGCACACACTCCGCCGCCGTTCTCGGAAACAGATACATAACGCTGGTGCGGGAAGGGTTATGTCCTGCCCGTCCAAGCCTCTGCATAGTGCCGGATATGGTGCGTGGACATCCCACCTGCAGCACCTGGTCAATCTCCCCCACGTCAATGCCCAGCTCCATGGAGGAAGTGGCGCACAGAAGGCGCAGCCTCCCCGCCCGCAGATCTTCCTCCACCTCCTGCCGCTGTTCTTTTGCCAGGCTCCCGTGATGCACCCGGGCATAGTCCTCACCGCCCAGCAGATTCACATAATAAGCCAGTTTTTCCGCATAGCGCCGCCCCTCCACAAAAGCGATGACACTGCGATTTCCCTGACAGTACCGATATACCAGAGCGGCCAGCTCCTGCCACACCGGATCTTTTCGTTTTTTGCGGGCATCCGCATAGGGACCCAGAATCTGCAGCTCCACACTCTTTTCCATGGCCGGAGCGGCCACTGTCACCGATTCCGGGGCCAGATACCGGGCCGCCCCATCCAGGGGCGCGATGGTGGCGGACAGACCGATGCGCTGCAAGGGTTTTCCGCACAGAGCGTCCAGTCTGGCCAGGGACAGCATCAGATGCGCCCCTCTCTTGGTATCGATCAACGCGTGTAACTCATCTATAATGACAGCCCCGGCGGTACAGAGTACATTCTGCCCTGTCTTGCTGGTCAGCATCAGGTAGAGTGACTCCGGGGTGATGATCAGAATATGGGGAGGCTTTCTCACCATCTGCTGCCGCTCCCGCTGGGTGGTATCCCCGGTGCGGACAGCCACATGAACCAGCTCCTGGGCGCCGATCCCCTCCAGGGGCCTTCTCAGATTCTCCCGGATATCCGCCGCCAGAGATTTCAGAGGGGATACATAGATAAGCTGCAATTCCCGGGGCAGCTCCCCTTTCAGCGCACGGGTCATAAGCCTGTCCAAAAAGACCAGAAAGGCGGAGAGTGTTTTCCCGGTGCCGGTGGGAGCGGATACCAGCACATGTCCCCCTGCGGCGATCGCAGGCCATGAGGCCTCCTGCACGCGGGTGGGGTTCCCGAGCTTATCCCGAAACCATTCCGCCGTCCGGCCGCTGAATAACTGTAAACAATCTTTCATAATCGTTCCCTCCTACCTGTTTCGCCCTGCGGATGCATTTGACGCCACTCATTATATCATGCCCGCATTCCAGTTGTATACTTAATTTTCCGCTTGTTTGCCCCATGGCAGCACAAAAAAACAGTAGACTTTCCATATAGCAATTGGTATAATAAATTTAACTGTATGCTGCTTTACCGCAGATACAAATTTGTCTATATTTCACTGTTATACCGATGCCCTGTTCCACCCTTTCCCTTAAGCGGAAATGGTTCATATATTACATGCTGCCGAGCCTGACTCAGCTCGAATTTGATATATCGCCACATCCATTTGGGAATCCAAGGAGAGTATGATAATAGATATGAGCAGTTACGAATCCAAAAAGAAACCGCAGCAATTCAATTTGAATATGGTTGAAAATGCCCAATATCAGAAAGCGCAGGATCAGGAGATCAGGCTGGGAACCGAGCAGGGACTGGATGTATCCCTGTACTCCAATCCCGAATTCAACTGGCTACAGATGGAACAGATCCGTACGGGACTGAAAGACAACCTCAATGTCTCCCTCTATGCCAACCCGGCCTACAGCTATGACACCATGAAACAAATACGGCTGGCACTGTATTCCGCCATAGACCTGATCCCCTACCTTAACCGGGGATTTACGGACGATTCCCTGCTGGAGATCCGGCTGGCTCTTCTGGATAAGCTGCCCATAGACACCTGGCTGCAGGATAGCATGTGCGCCCCCCAGATCCGGGAAATTCGGATTGGCCTATGCGAGCAGGTGGACGTCTCGGAGTATTGCAACCCGGATTACAATTGGATGCAGATGCAGGAGATCCGCCTCGGGCTGGAGAAAAAGCTGAATGTATCCCTCTATGCCAACCGCCTGCTCAGCCATGCGCAGATGAAAGAGATCCGGCTGGGACTAGAGGCGGGTCTTGACGTGTCCTCTTACCGTGGATTGATCTATTCCGCCACAGACATGAAGAAAAAACGCCTGGACCTGATCAACGGTAAAACTACAAAAACCACTCTTGTGAACGGTAAAGAGTCCTTGGTCAATTCTCTGCGCAAAAATGAATTTGTGATCTCTATTGAGGATAACGGCAACAAGGCATACGCCTACATCCCCTGGATTCCCGGCAACAGCGTCACGAAGGAAGACATTTATAACGATCTGCGCCGACGGGAGATCGTCTTTGGTATCAAGGACGAGGCCATCACCGATATGATCGTCAAGAGGAGAATGAACGAGAAAATCCTGATCGCTGAAGGCGTCCCTGCGCAGAAAGGCACGGACGGCTGGTTTGAATTCTTTGTCAGACTGGATCTGCCCCGCATTCCTGCTCCTCTGCCGGACGGCGGCGTTGATTATGTGAATATAGAAGCCTTTGAAATGGTGGATGAAGGCGAGAAAATCGCTGTCTACCATCCCGCCGGAAAAGGCTCCAACGGTAAAAACATCTATGGAGAAACCATACATGCCGAAAACGGCATGGAGAAAAAACCGCTGCGGGGAGTGGGGTTCCGCATCGCCCCGGACGGTGTGACATATCTCTCCAAGATAAACGGCAAGTTTGAATATCTAAACGGACGAATCATCATCACTAACATGTTGGTGGTACGTGAAGACGTAACCGCCGTCACAGGCAAGCTTGAAGTGGACGGTTCCGTATATGTGATCGGCAGCATCTGCTCCGGCGGCTATATTAAGGCCAGCGGCGATATCATTATCGAGCACAATGTGGAGACGGCGAGGCTGATCGCGGGCGGAAACGTCATGATCAAAAAGGGAAGTTGTTCCCGGCACGACTGTTTCATTGAGGCGGGAGGGGAAGTCTCAGGCAGTTTCTTTGAGGCTGCCAACATCGACGCAAGGGGCAATGTGAAAGCCAATTACATTATGAACAGCAATATCAATACCATGGGCAGGGTGATCGTGTCCGGCAGCAAGGGAGTCCTCCTGGGCGGCAGGATCAGCGCCGTAAAAGGCGTAGACACCTACAATCTGGGGAACACTTCTCACATCAAGACGTTTCTGGAAGTTGGCCGGACGGAACTGTACGATAAAGAGCAGGCGGCTTTCGCAGCCAAAAGGGAACAAGTGTTAAATGAACTGTCCGGATTGGAGGCCGGATGGAACCGGATACTCCAACTGGTAGCCGCCGAAAAAGAAGTATCCGAAGATATGATACGCAAGGTGCACGCTACGATCGTAGCCAAGGGCCATGAACTGGCCGAGCTGGATGCCGAAGTATCCAAACTGGCCAATATAACGGACCAAAATATGACCGCCCCGGTCTGTATCAGAGGAAAGGCCTACGGCGGCAGCGTCATCGTCATAAACGACATCAGTTATATGCTGTCTACAGAGGTGAGCAGAGTTATTTTCAAGCTCCGCAACAAACGCGTGATTATCGTTACACTATAATATCTATAAACTTTCAAATATCGATTGGAGTGTGCGCTAAAGCGCACAGGGGGTATAAAAATGAAACGTGACACCGTACTGATCTTTGAAGACAACGCCATCGAGCGCGATATTCTGGCCGAAATATTCCGGCCGGATTATAAGATATTAGTGGCCGCTAACGGCAGAGAAGGAATACAGCTCCTGAACAACTATTTTTCCTCTATCGCCGTAGTACTGCTGGATTACCTGATGCCTGTAATGGACGGTTTACAGGTGCTGGAACATTTACAGGAGAAAAAAGTTACCAACAAAATTCCTTTTATCATGGTAACCGGACAGGATTCTCCGGAATTTGAGAGAAAGGGCTATGAGTACGGTATCGTGAGCTATATCAAAAAGCCCTACCAGCCCGAAGTCATCAGACAGGTGGTCAGTAATGCCGTAGGCTGGTTCCAGTATAAGATGCAACTGGAATTGGTAGTCAAAAAACAGAACGACAATATCAAGAAACAGAACGATCTGCTGCGCCAGCAGGCCAAAGACCTTGGGCAACTCACAGAAACCCTGGTCAATTCCCTGAGCAACATTATGGAATTCCGTAATCTGGAATCAAAACAGCATATAAAGCGGGTGCGGGAATTTACTCTTTGTCTGGGAAGAAGCATTATGAAACTATACCCGGAGTATGACCTCACACCGGAAAAGCTGGTACTCATCGGATGGGCCTCTTCCCTTCACGATATCGGAAAGATCGCCATTCCCGACAGCATCATAATGAAATCCAGCAAGCTGACCCCGGATGAGTTTGAGCTCATAAAGTCTCACACAACCAAGGGAGAGGAACTTATATCTCAGGCCATTCAACTGAGCGACAAGACCGTCCATGAGTATGCCTGCGATATTGCCAGACACCACCATGAGAAGTATGACGGAAACGGATACCCCGACGGACTGAAGGGGGATGATATCAGTATCGCGGCGCAGATCGTTTCTCTGGTGGACGTATACGACGCTCTCACATCCAAACGCGTCTACAAGGCCGCATATGAGCCGGAGAGGGCTTACCAGATGATCATAAACGGAAGCGGCGGAACCTTCTCCCCCAAACTGCTCAAGGCTTTTGCCGAAGTAAAGGCAGAATTTGAAAACCTGCTTGCGACCTATCCTGATGAAGATTAAATAGTATACGGGCCGTGCCGCCGCATGGCCTGTTTTTTACAGAAAACCGATTAAAATGCCCGCCCCGGCGGACAGATGGGAGCATAAGAACATGAAAATAGTGTTGCAGAATCTGACTAAAAAATTTCCCAGCCGGAGTAAAAAGTCTCCCGGCGACGTCATTGCAGTCAATCATTTTACCTTTGAAATTCCCGACGGCCAGTTAATCGGCCTGTTGGGCCCCTCCGGCTGCGGCAAGAGCACGGCCCTGAACCTGATCTGCGGCCTGCAAAAGCCCACGGAAGGCAAGATCTTTTTCGGGGAGGAAGATGTGACCCCCCTCCCCCCGGAGCACAGAGGCGTGGGCATGGTGTTTCAAAACTATGCCCTCTACCCCCACCTGACCGTGCTAAAAAATATCACTTTCCCGCTGGAAAATCTGCGGGGGGCGGACAAACTCTCCAGGGAAGAGATGGAGAAACGGGCTCTGGAGGCGGCAAAGCTGGTACAGTTGGAAGGATTGATGGACCGAAAACCCAGCGAACTCTCCGGCGGACAGCAGCAGCGTGTGGCCATTGCCCGGGCGCTGGTAAAAACCCCCCGGGTACTGCTGCTTGACGAACCTCTGTCCAATCTGGACGCCCGGCTGCGCCTGCAGACCCGGGAAGAGATTCGCCGCATCCAGCGTAAGACGCGCGTCACTACGGTCTTTGTGACCCACGATCAGGAGGAGGCCATGAGCATATCGGATATGATCGTGGTCATGAAAGACGGGATCGTACAGCAGATCGGCAAACCCCAGGAGGTATACGACGATCCGGTGAACCTGTTTGTGGCCAAATTTCTGGGCACGCCTCCCATCAATGTCTTTCAGGGCAAAGTGTCCGGCGGAAAGCTCTATATCGGCGAAGAATCGGTTCTTCCCCTCCAGGGCGTGCCGGAGGGGAAAGTCACGGTGGGCATCCGCCCCGAGGCCTTTATGCTGCAGCAGGACGGCCCGCTGACCTGCGATCTGACCCGGGTGGAGGTCATGGGCCGGGATATCAGCGTGGTATCCACTCACCCCTGCTGCGAGAATCCCTCCATACGTTCCATCATCAATGCGGAAAACATCGTGGACACGGAGGCAGAGACTGTACGTTTCGCGTTGAAACCCCATAAAGTCTATCTGTTCCACCCGGAAACCGGAGAGCGCATTAAGGAGGAAACATATAAAGATGGACAATAAAAATATGAAGGGCTGGCTTTATCTGCTGCCCGCTTTCCTGTTTCTGGGCGTATTTATGATCTATCCGCTGATAGACGTGTTCATATATTCTTTTGAGGAGGGATACAATTCCGCGTCCCAGACATTTTCCGGCACAGGATTGTACAACTATTCTTATGTGCTGCGGGACCCCTACTTTCTCCAGGCGGTAAAAAACACCCTGATCCTGGTAGCCGTCACCGTCCCTCTTTCCACAGGACTGGCGCTGCTAATCTCCGTGGCTCTCAGCTCCATAAAGCCGCTGCGGGACCTGTTTCAGACCGTCTATTTTCTGCCCTATGTGACCAACACGCTGGCAGTGGGCCTGGTGTTTATGATCCTGTTTAAAAAGACCGCCTACTCCGACGGCCTGGTCAACATTCTGATACAGAGTTTTGGCGGCAGCTCCGTGGACTTTATCGGCGGTCCCTACTGGGCCAAGATGTTTGTGCTGTGCTTTTACACCGTATGGGTGGTCATGCCCTTTAAGATCCTGATCCTGACCAGCGCTTTGGCCTCGGTCAACCAGGTCTACTACAACGCGGCCCGGGTGGATGGTACGCCCCGCTGGCGTATCTTCACCAGGATTACGCTGCCCATGATATCCCCCATGCTCTTTTACCTGGTCATCACCGGATTTATCGGCGCTTTCAAGGCCTACAGCGACGCGGTGGCCCTGTTCGGCACGGACTTAAACGCCGCGGAGATGAACACCATCGTGGGCTATGTCTACGATATGCTCTACGGGGACAGCGGCGGCTATCCCTCCTACGCGTCGGCAGCCGCCATCATCCTGTTTGCCATCGTACTGACCATCACCTGCATCAATCTCCTGGTCAGTAAAAAACATGTACACTATTAAAAGGTTATAAGAACCTGAAAACGGAGGCCTGTCATATGAGCAAGATCACTGAATACCGAAGAGCCCGGCGCTTTTCCACGATAGCGATTTATACCCTGCTGGTTCTGTGGGGACTGATCGTACTGTTTCCCTTTTACTGGATGGTACTGACCTCGGTGAAAAGCTACGGTTCCTACAACGCGGAGCAGATCCCCTCTTTTTTCACCTTCTCTCCCACCCTGCAAAATTATGTGGACGCCTTTACCACCGTGTCCCTTGGCAGATATCTGTTGAACACTCTGATTTTTACGCTGATGACCACCGCCGTCATGCTGGTGGTCATCACTCTGGCGGCTTTCGCCTTTGCCAGACTGGATTTCAAGGGGAAAAATCTGGTGTTCACCCTGTTTTTATCCCTGATGATGATTCCCAATGAGCTGGTGATCATCACCAACTTTACCACCGTCACCAATCTGGGAATGCGCAATACCTTTCTGGGGCTGATCCTTCCCTCGGTGACTTCGGTATTTTATATCTATCTGCTCAGGGAAAATTTCGCCCAGATTCCCGATGAGCTGTATTACGCGGCCAGGGTGGACGGCACCTCTGACCTGCGCTATCTGCGCCGGGTTATGATACCCATCTGCCGCCCCACGCTGATCACGATCACGATCCTCAAGATCATAGAGTGCTGGAACTCCTATGTATGGCCCCGTCTGATTACCGATGATCCCAACTATTATCTGGTGTCCAACGGGATTCAGGAGATCCGGGAAAACGGCTTTGGCCGGGAGAATATTCCCGCCATGATGGCCGCCGTGGTGGTGATCTCCGTCCCCCTGATCGTGCTGTTTCTCCTCTTCCGCCGAAAAGTCATGGAAGGTGTGGCCAGAGGCGGCACCAAGGGCTAATCCCGCCTCCGCCCGGGAGGACACGGCCCCGGAGCCATACGGAAACCGGGTTTATGAAAATATATCAGCGAGCGATTCAGAAAGAGGATTCCCATGAACAAAAAGGAAAAAGGACAAAGAAAATACCGGCTGCTGCCTCTGCTGGCAGCGTTTCTCTTACTCACGGGCTGTCACGGTTCCCGGGGGCTGGAGGCCTTCGAGATTCCCGAGAGTTTTGATACCACGCAGGAGTATGAGATCACCTTCTGGGCAAAAAACGATACCAACAAGACCCAGACCGATATCTATAAAAAAGCCATCGCGGACTTTCAGGAGCTGTATCCCAACATCACGGTAAATCTGCGGCTGTATACGGATTACGGCAGGATCTACAATGATGTGATCACCAATATCTCCACGGGAACCACTCCCAATGTGTGTATTACCTATCCCGATCATATCGCCACTTACCTGACCGGCATAAATATCGTGGTCCCTCTGGAGGAACTTTTTGCCGACAGCCGCTATGGGCTGGGCGGCAGCGAACTGCGATATGACGGCCCCACCCGGGAAGAGATCATCCCCCAGTTTCTGTCGGAATGCGCTTTCAGCGAACACTATTATGCTATTCCGTTTATGCGTTCCACGGAGGCCTGCTATGTGAACAGGACCTATGTGGAGTCGCTGGGCTATACCCTGCCGGAAACGCTGACCTGGGACTTCATCTGGGAGGTATCCGAGGCGGCCAACGCCAAAGACAGTGACGGAACTTACACGGTCAATGGACAGAAAGTCATGATCCCCTTTATCTACAAGTCCACAGACAACATGATGATCCAGATGCTGCGGCAGAATGATGCCGGATACTCCACTCCGGAGGGGGACATCCTGATTTTTAACGATACCACCCGGGATCTGCTGTACACGGTAGCGCAGCATGCGCAGACAGGAGCGTTTTCCACGTTCAAGATCTCCAGTTACCCGGCCAACTTTTTAAACGCGGGCCAGTGTGTCTTTGCCATCGACTCCACCGCCGGAGCCACCTGGATGGGCACCCACGCCCCCCTGTCGGATATCAGCGAGGAGGCTCTGGTAGAATTTGAGACGGAGGTTTACCCCATTCCACAGTTTGACACAGCCCATCCCCGGATGATCTCTCAGGGGCCTTCCGTGTGTATCTTTAACAAACCCGACGATCAGGAAGTGCTGGCCTCCTGGCTTTTTGCCCAGTATCTGCTCACCAATGAGGTACAGACCGCCTACGCGGAGACAGAAGGGTATGTGCCCGTCACCTCCAAGGCGCAGGACAGCGCCGAGTATCAGGACTACTTAAGCCGTTGCGGTCAGGACAACGCCGCCTACTATGATGTGAAGATCAAAGCCTCCCGGCTGCTGCTGGAGCATGTGGACGACACCTTCGTGACCCCGGTCTTTAACGGTTCCGCCTCCCTGCGGGACGCCGCGGGACAGATGATCGAGAATGTGACCAAATCAGTCAATCGCGGTGAAACCATTGACGACACTTACATGGAAAAGCTCTACCGGGATGTGACCAGCCGATACCGCTTAGACTCCAAAGCCCAGATCTCCGGCGGCAAAAAGGACCTGGGGCCCCTGCCTCCTACAGCTAAACTTCTATTGTCCGGTCTGGCGATCACCTGGATACTGATTGGTGTATATGTAGCACGGGAAACGCTGAGAAAGCGTAAAAAAAGGCAGAATCACCATTGATTTATCGATATTTTGCGGTATAATAGCATTGGTTACTGTAAACCGATTAACAGTATATCTTCGGAAAGCATGCGGGTATCGTGGGCTTTCTGGAGACATGCGGAACTCAAATCAGCATGTCTCCGGAAAGCGCACTGAGCATAAGCGGGACGCCGCTGCGGCCTGGTTATGCTCACGGGTGTCGTGGGCTTTCTGGAGACATGCGGAACTCAAATCAGGAGGAAAAGTTATGAAAAAATGTTTTATTGCTACTCTGGCCTTGACTTTGGCGCTGGCTTTAACCGGCTGCGGCAATGGGGGCACGGACGAGAAATCCGAAGGCGTGATGACCTATGCCGAGTATGATGCCGCCGCTCTGGACACGCAGGTGGTGATCGAGGCTTATGTACAGGCCAAGCAGAGCTGGTGGGAGAATCAGGCTACCGTATATGCGCAGGACAAGGACGGCGCTTATTTCCTTTACAATATGGCTTGTTCCGAAGAGGATTACGCCAAGCTGACCACCGGTACGAAGATCAAAGTAACCGGCTACAAGGCTGAGTGGTCCGGCGAAGTGGAGATCATTGACGCGACCTTTGAGATCATGGACGGCAACTATGTGGCCTCTGCCACAGATGTGACCTCCCTGCTGGGAACGGACGACCTGATCAAACATCAGAATCAGTTCGTATCCTTCAAGGGCATGACCGTTGAAGACGCCGGCAACGGAACGGCGTTTATGTACAACTGGGACGGTTCCGGCGAGGAAGGCAGCGATCTGTACTTCAATGTATCCTTAAACGGCAATACATACACCTTCACCGTAGAGTCCTATCTGTGCGGCGCCGATACCGATGTGTACAAGGCTGTCAAGGCTCTGGAGATCGGCCAGACCGTAGATATGGAAGGTTTCCTGTACTGGTACAACGGTGTGAATCCCCATATCACTTCCGTTACAGTCAAATAACAGGATTGCAATGCCAATCCGGGGTACCGCGTTTCCGCAGTACCCCGATTTTTTATACCACAAATTCCTATCATAATGCCGCACGCTTTGGCGCGATCGATCCTATATCTTGAACTGTCCCATATCTGTCATCAGCTTGCCGGACTGCTTTTCCAGTTCCCCGGCGCTCTCCGCCGCTTTCTCACTCTGCCGGGCCACCACCTGGGCATGTTCTCCCAATTCCGCCGCTGCCTCGGAGATATCCCTGGATACCTGCAGCTGGCTTTCCATCTGCCCCGCCATCCGGGAGGCCGCCTGATCCACCTGGCCTATCAGTTCCACCATATGGGCCACGATACCGCCCGCCTCCTCCACCTGGGCAAATACGCCGTCAAAAGTCTGGCTGGTGGTCTCGATCATGGCTGCGCTCTCCTTCACCTTGCCCACGCTGATCTCCGTATGGGATACAGCCTTGGATACCGCCTGGCTGATATCCTGCGTCAGTCTGGAGATATCGTCCGCCGCCGCATTACTGTTTGCCGCCAGCTTACCGATCTGCTCCGCCACCACGGCAAATCCCTTGCCCGCCTCCCCGGCTCTGGCCGCCTCTATGGACGCGTTCAGCGCCAGCAGATTGGTCTCCTCCGAGATATCCATGATCATGCCCACCATCTCGTTGATGCGCCCTATCGTATCATGGGTATGTCGGATCTGATCTTCCAGGGAGGCAATGGTCTGCTCGATCATTTCCATGCCCTGTCTGATCTGATCCATGGCCTGCTGCCCGCTGTGGGATACCATCGCAGCATTCTGCATGATATCCCCCGCGTTGGTGCCCTCGCGGTAAGTGGTACGCACATCCGTAACCAGCAGTTCCATCTGCCTGCTGAAACTGTCCACTGTCTCCGAGAGCGTATCCACCAGAGCGTTCATCTCCTCCATGGCTTTCTTCTGGTGTCCTGCGGACTGCGTCAGCGTACCCGCCACTACGCCATTCTCCTGGGACTGCTGACTCAGCCATTTGGCCGTGCCGGTGATCTCCGCTATTATGTTTCGCATTTTCCGCAGGAACATCTGCATATTGCCGCTCATCTGCGCAAGCTCATCCCTGCCCTTTACCTCCAGCTCACGGGTGAAATCTCCCGCCGCTACCTCAGCCAGCGTATCCGTCACCGTTCGCACGGGTTTTACAATACGGTTCATCATCCGCAAAATCAGGATCAGCAGCACTGCGGCCGCAGCCACGGCAATGATCAGCATATACAGTTCCAGCAAGCGGAGATCCCTGAGTACCTCCGACTCGGCGATAAATGTCACCAGACGCCAGTCCGTGCGGGCTATGGGACTGATATAGATCAGATAGCTGCCGTCGTCTCCCTGCACGGTAGTCAGCCCCGTAACACCCTGGCTCAGCCTGTCGCTGATATTTTTATACAATATGTCCAGCCCCTGCTGATCCAGCCGGGTCTCCATCATGGACTCCTCCGGATGGGCAATGACCATCTGGCTGCCGGTCACCAGAAACGCTCTGCCGCTGTCATACAGCCGGATCTCTTTCATCATGTCCGCCACATAGTCCAGATACACGTCCACCGCCATCACCCGCACCGCCCGGTCATAGTCCATCCGCACAGAAGCGCTGACGCATACCTGCCCCGTCTGGGAATCGTAATACGGCTCTCCGAAGGCCAGTTCCTGATGTTCGCAGCCCTCCAGATACCAGTCCCGCTGCGTCAGCACCCAGTCCGCGTCCGGCACCCAGCCCGAGGCATCCAGATACACGCCGCTGTCGTCTCCCATATACAGACCTACGGGATATGCCTCATTTACTTCCATGGACGTCTCCATCAGCTTGAGGATCTCCCTGTCGTCCTCTAAGGGTCCTTTGTTGATAGCGTCCTGATACACCTTGAGCTCTCCCAGAATGCGCTCTACCCAGCCGTTGATATCCTCCGCGTACACATTGGACGCCGCTTTCAGATTCTCCCGGGCCTGTTCGACAATCAGACTTCGGCTGATCAGGAAAAAACAGACGATCAATGCCAGCACCACAGGAATGACCACCAGAATCAATTTCGTGCGTATACCTGGTTTCTTTTTCATCTCTATAATCCTTTTCCTCTCTGGAGGAACCGACGGCAACCGCTGTCCCCCGCTCTTTAGTCGCTGCTTAAAGTATAACAATGTCATGTCAAAAAAGCAAGCGTCACATACTCCGTCAGTGCCGGGGAATTTTTCCGTCGGATAGCTTTCCCCAGCCCCTTCCCCGCCTGCTCCGCAGCCACTCCCGAAACTCAGGCAGTGCCTGGATTCCCTGCTCCGTCACCGGTTTGATCCATCTGCCGGACGCCGTGTACCTGGTCTCCACCAACAACCGGATGATCTCATCCGTATATACAAAGGCAAACACACCCAGAAAAGGCAGTTTCAATACCATACCGGCGATCCATGTAGCAGGTACGCTGATCACAAACAGACAGCTTACCTCCAGTACCGTGCCAAACACAGCCTCCCCTCCAGCCCGGTAAGACTCGTTCATAATATAGTTGCAGGTGCGGATCGTACCGAACACCAGATAGATCAGCAGCATATATTTGCCGTAGGTCATCGCCATCTCTCCCAAACCGAAAAGCCCCAGGATCGGCCCGCCAAACAGCGCCATAACCGCCACCACGGCAAAAGTCACCATAGGACAGAACATGGAAGACTTGCGGCAGTAATTGTATGCCCTGGGCAAATGCCCCGAACCGACCTCCTTGCCTATGATCACACTGGCCGCGTTAGACAAGCCGCCGAAAAATGCGTACACAAAGCCCTCGCAGACTCGGAACGCCGCCATGGCGGCGATGGCGGACTCGTCCTGATGGCCGATCACAATATTTATGATCATCTGCCCCACGCCATAGAGCATCTCATTGGCCAGAATGGGCAGACACTTGGACAGATAAGCGCCGAAAAATTCCTTTTGAAAGCCGAACATTTCCCGCAGGCGCAGCCTGATCTCACATTTTGAGGCCAGCAGAAAGATGACCAGCAACAGGAGATTCACAATGCCCGACGCCAGAGTTCCCACGGCCGCTCCGGCCACTCCCATCTTAGGCGCGCCGAACCGTCCGTAAATCAGCACAAAATTCAAAACAAAGTTTACAAGCAGCGACGCAATGGAACAAAAAAGAGGCGCCTTCACCCGTTCGGTGGCCCGCATGAAAAAGCTGACCAGCACGGCAAAAACCTGCAGCGGATAGGCGAATCCCACGATACGGATATAGGGTGCTCCCATGCGTATGATATTCTCCTTATCCGTGTAGATGCCCAGCATAAACTCCGGGTTTGTGACGGCTGTAATGGCAAATGCGGAGCCCACCACCGTCATAAACAGGAAAGTCACGCCGAATGTCTGGTTGATCCCCCTCTGGTTTTTTGCTCCCCAGTATTGGGCAAAAAACAGCATGGCTCCCCCGGCGAATCCCCAGTAGCATGAAAAAAACAGGGAACTGATCTGAGAGCAGATCCCCACCGCGGCCACAGCCAGCTCTCCCATGCTGCCGATCATGATGGTATCCACCATTCCGGCAGTGGTGGACAGCAGATTCTGCAGCGCTACCGGAAGCGCAATGGTCATCATCAATTTCAGAAAGGATGACCATGTGATCTTTTCGTCTGACATACTTTCCTCTTTCCCGGCCTTTTGCCGTTTTATCCTGTACACCCCATCGCCCTGATACGTCTCGATGCAATAGATGCGACGCATTCTCATTACCGCCCAATCCCGCGCGCTTACGCGCTCCAGCGTCCTGTGGAGTTACGATGCGGCATATTTACTCATTGTAGCATAGCCTTTCAACATTTTCCACGCTAATATGCAAAAAGATATTTACAAAAATATATTTTCTCCTCTACCGCATATATCAATCGCTGCCAACGCAAAGAATTTGTGCCAAAGCACATAAGCAAGGCAGTTGCAACTGTCGGCAACTGCCCTGCAATATGGACTAACCATGCGTTCTGCTGATAACGCGCCCTATATTTTTTCAAACACCGGGATTCGCTCTAAAGGCGCGTCGCAGACCACGGTCTGCCCTCCGGCATATTCCCGGCCTTCCGCTATATCCCGCCAGCGCCCCGCAGGCAGATAGACCTCCCGCCGCGTCATCCCCGCCTCCAGCACCGGGGCTACCAGATATTTGGGCCCGAACATGTACTGATCCTCCAGCTCCCAGCAATGTCCGTCCTCAGGGAACTCATAAAACATGGCGCGCAGAAGGGGCGCTCCCGTCCTGCTGGCCTCCTCCATGAGTCCGGTGATATAGGGCTTGAGGGAAAGCCGCAGCTCCAACTGCCTGCGCATGATCTCAAATTCCTTCTCTCCATAACTCCACAGCTCGTTGGGCTGTCCGGTGTACAGATGGCCGCCGCCCCACTCCTTGTCCGACAGAGGCGGGATGTTGTGGGGGCCACGGTCCCCATGCATCCGCAGGATCGGTGAAAATACCGCAAACTCATACCAGCGCAGCAACAGCTCATGAAACGCCGGATCATCCACATCATCCGTCATAAAACCGCCGATATCGGTGGTCCACCAGGGAATGCCCGCCAATCCCATATTCAGTCCGGCGCTGAGCTGATCCCGCAGAGCGGCGAAAGTGCTGGGCACATCCCCGGACCAGAGCAGAGCCGCATATTTCTGACTCCCCGCCCAGCCGCAGCGCACCAGGCTTAAAATATCTTTATCATGTCCCGCCGCCTTGATTCCCTCATAAAAAGTTTTGGTATACAGCTTGGGATATATATTGCTGACTTCCAGCGCCGTCCCCAGAGCGTAGCGATAATTGTCATAATCGTACACGCCAAAGTCCGGTTCCGAATTGTCCAGCCAGAACATATCAATGCCGTAATCATAATAATTCTTTTTACATTTCTCCCACAGGTACTCCCTGGCCTCCGGGTTGGTCACATCGATCTCCAGACAGTCTCCCTGAAAATCGTAGGTCTGATTGCTCCCCCTCTCCGTCCGGATCAGATAGCCCAGCTCCTCCATCTCGGCAAAATTCTCGCTCTTTTTGTCCACAGAAGGCCATACCGATACTACCACCTTAACGCCCATGGCGTGCAGTTCGTCGCACATGGCCCTGGGGTCCGGCCAATACTCCCGGTCAAACTTCCAGTCTCCCTGTCTGGTCCAGTGGAAGAAATCAATGACAATCACATCCAAAGGGATATACAGCTCCTTATATTTCCGGGCCACCGAGAGCACCTCCTCCTGGGTGCGGTAGCGCAGCTTGCACTGCCACAGCCCCAGCAGTCCTTCCGGCAGCATGGGCGCCCTGCCGGTAACTTCCGTGTAGTTCTCCACTATTTTAGCGGGACTTTCGTCCGCCGTGATCCAATAGTCCAGCTCTTTTGCGACCTGCGCCGTCCACTCCGTATAGTTCCTGCCGAAAGTGGCTTTTCCCACCCCGGGATGATTCCAGAGGAATCCGTATCCCAGGCTGGATACCGCAAAGGGAATGGAAATCTGGGAATTGCGCTGGGCCAGTTCCAGCGTGCAGCCTTTCAGGTCCAGATAGGGCTGCTGATACTGTCCCATACCAAAGATCTTTTCTCCGTCACGGCTCTCAAACCGGACCGTCAGAGAGTAGTCTCCTCCCACGATGGCCTTGTAGTCCCGGCTGACGATCTTAAGACATCTGCTCTCCCCGCTCTCCGTGCCCGCGTAATCTCTCTGATACTCGCTGAGTATGGGCTGTCCGTCCCGGTAAAAAAACAAAACTCCCGCCGAATTGACCCGCACCTTTATCCGGCCGTTTTCCACACAGGCATCCTGTCCTTCCGTCACAGTGACTTTAGCCTGTCTCCTGTCCTCGCCTACAGGCTCCTCCAACGCCCAGTCTCTTCCGGTAAAATCCTCATACCGGGTAGCCCTGACCCGCAGAGCGTTGGTTCCCCACGCCTCGATCAGCAGACGCTCCCCACGGCGTCTGACCAATAATCCGTTCTTTGTCTCCGTACATCTCATGCTGTTACCCTCCGTTTTCCGCATCCCTTCCGGGTTGCAATTTGCGATTCGGCTTGCTATACTTGTATTATAATGATTTGTGTATGCGCAATCTTTAATTTATTTGACACTTTATAATACGATTTTGATATTTCTCCCATAAGTGCGCGGCACAGCGATTGTTATTGCTGTATCCGCTGCAGTGATAACAGACGCAGTTGTGTTTAAGTTGCCAGCACATACAGTTATACGGAAACGGGATAAAAGAAGATAGCAGAAAAGCAAAGAGGAGACGGGTAATGGAGCAGCAATTTTTGATGTTAAAGGAACAGACAGCCCATGGCAACGCCATGTTTCCGCTGACTGTCTATGATATGATATCGGATGCGAGTCTGCCGGAGCGGATTCACTGCCATTGGCATGAGGAAATAGAGATTCTGGCAGTCACGGGAGGTTCCGCCGTTTTGCACTTAAGCAATGAAAGCTGCCCCATCACGAAGGGCAATATCCTTTTTATTCCCTCCAACCAGCTACACCTGGTAACCTGTCCGGTGGGGGAGCCTTTTTCCTTTTTTGCCCTGGTCTTTCATCCGAACCTGTTGGCCGGGCCTATCCACGACGCCATCCAGCAGCAATATATCCTTCCCGTGTTGGAACAGGATACGGTATTCCCCGCCCTCACCGATACAGACCGGGGCTGGCAGGCCCAGGCGCGCCTCCTCCTGGACGAGATTCACAGCCTCTTTCTCCGCAAAGACTTCGGGTACGAGCTGCTGATCAAAGCCAGGCTGCTGGAACTCTGGCATCTATACAGCACCCACGCCCAAAAGCGTGAAAAAGCCGTGAAAGCCCACTCGGACTACCGCATCGACCTGATCAAAAAGATCATCGAACACATACGTGAACACTATGACGGCTCCATCTCCCTGCGGGATCTGGCGGCGCAGTTTCATATGAGCGAAGGGCATCTGTGCCGCTTTTTTAAGTCCATGACCCGCATGTCCCCGGTGGAATACATCAATTTCTACCGTGTCAGCATGAGTATGGAACTGCTGCGGCAGACCGACCTGGAGATCAGCGATATCGCCATGAGGACAGGGTTTAACAATATCAGCTATTATAACCGACTGTTTCGGCGATATATGCATATGACGCCGACGCAGTACCGGGAACTTGACGGGTAAAGCGCCGCCCTTATCGCCTCGGCAGACATAAAACGCTGCATGAAACGGTTATGCGTGTATAGAGCAGCTATGCGTCACCCTACGATTTCCAGATCATACGGAAGACTGCGTACCGCCAGCGCGCAGGTATTGGTCAGGCACAAATTCTCTTTCAGCGGATACGCCAGCTTACCGATTCGCTCTCCCTCCTGACAGTGGACCTCCAATTTTGTGTCCAGCAGTCCCAGATTGCCGGGGAGATTGTTGGCAAAAATCAGGTTTCCCGCACTGACGCCCAGCACCACACCGTCTCCCTGCATATATTCCAGCAGTGGGCCGCGCAGTCCTGTATCGTTGATTCTTTCAAGCAGATAGGCAGTGCTGCCGCCGCACAGATAGACCACGTCATACTGCCCAAGCTGCCCTATATCCATTCCCTGGTGCATATCGTATACAGCGATATTTTTCTCCGGGATACCGCACTTTAACAGATCGTTCATACATTTGGGCAATACGGCTATCGCCGCCGCGTCCACCGCCGCCACCGGGATAAACAGGACTCTGACCTCCCTCATGTCCATTCCCACTAGGCTCACAAAATAATCCTGTATTTCCTTTGTCTCCAGTCCCGCTGAGGTAAGCAATACTTTCATGGTTTCTATTCCTCCCAGTTCATCTGTCCGTCCAAAATGCCCAATTTCCGGCACTCGTCGCATACATACTCTTTTTCTGCCTGATCTCCTATACGGTATTTTAGAACCTTGTCCCTGAACACGACGTACTTTACATTTCCGGCTCTGAAGTCCACGAACCAATTTCCGCCCTTACGGGGATCGGAGATCATCACTCTGGAAACCCGCTCCGGGAAATCCCTTTCCGCGCAGGAAAAATGCAGTACCGTCCAGTATTTCGGTTTCCCTCCGGTATTCCACAGTTCCACTTTGTGGATATTGAGCAGATCCAGAATATTCTCGTCCTCAATGCTCTCTTTGATCAGTATGCCCTCATACGATTCTGCCTTCCTGCCCCCAACAGCGTTAAGCCCGCAGCAATGCTCCTCCCTGACGCCGTCCAACTGCATCTCGTCCCTGAGCAGCACATCCATGGAGACATGAAAGATCTGTCCCAGGAGCAGCAGTTTCTCCACCTCCGGCAACGCGATATCCGCCTCCCATTTTGAGATGGACTGTCTGCTCACATTGCAGGCCGCCGCCAGATCTTCCTGCGTCAGTCCCCGCGCTTTCCGCAGCTGAACGATCTTTTCAGATAACTTCACAGCGATTCCTCCTCTCTGCCCTATATACAGTATACATGCAGATATCCGGTATCGCCACCAACCGAGAAGTTCTTTTTTGCACCAGTGGGTTGCGATCTGTAAGCCTTAAACCTGATGGCAGCTGCCCCCATTGCCCGCGCATCCGTGCCCGTGCTCGCCGCAGGAATGGCTTTCCCCGTGATGATCGTGATGATCGCAGCGAATATCCCTTTCAAATACAAGATTTCCGGCTAAAAGAGCATTCACTGCCTCGTCCGCATTTCCTGACACACCGCCGAAAAATCGGATTCCCATCTCCGCCAGCGCCGCCTGGGCCCCGCCGCCGATACCGCCGCAGATCAGCGTATCCACCCCCAGACCGGCGAGCATTCCCGCCAGGGCGCCGTGGCCGCTCCCTTCCGCGCTTACGATCCGCATGTCCGCCACTTTCCCATCCCTGACCTCATAGACCTTGAACTGCTGTGTATGTCCAAAGTGCTGGAATACATCTCCGTTTTCATATGTCACCGCGATTTTCATTATACCTGCTCCTTTCTGATATGTACCGTTTAGTTATGAGAATATGGCCCCGATCAACTCCATACCCCAAAACTTCTCAATCATTGTACCATGCCCGGGTATTTGCCGCAATATAAAAACTGCCGCCGGGCGGACGGACTGTTCTGTCCTCCGCCCCAGCGGCAGTTTTAAAAAGCACTGCCTACTTCGTAAATCTCTTCTTAAGGCCAAATGCAATGGCCGCAATACCAATCAACGCTATCGCATAGAGCCATACCGGCGTGGTGTCGCCCAGTGCGGCAATCAAAGTGCCCGCATTGAAAGAGGTCGCAAAAGTACCAACCTGCGCCATCACATGGATCTGCACATCCTTGCCCGCTATCTCGCCGGGTGTGATCGCCAGCGTACACATCTCCTTGCCCGTGGTGTGATCTGCGTAGCGGAGTGTGAAAGTATTGCCGGAACGGGTTACAGTTACCGCATAGGTATGCCCTTCCACCAGCTTGCTGTCCAGCTGGGAGGGAACACCGGAAACCACTGCCTTGGCGGGATCAAAGCCCTCCGCCGTCCATGCGTTCTTGTCCGATCCGGTGGTGATGTAACCGTTGGTGGCAGGATCAAAGATCTCCACGCTGAATGCGCCGTATCCATCCGCCAAGGAGGAGGCCCGTACCGTCCAGGTCCAGGTTCCGTCACCGCTCATGAGATGGTCCGTACCTCTCATCATACCATTCCACCACTCGGTGCCCTTCAGGACCTCGCCGCTTGTCGCCGCTTTCTTGGCGGCAGGGGCGTCAACCAGAGTGCCCTCGCAGAATGCAGTCAGATAAGTACCTACCTGCGCCATCACATGGATCTGCGCGTCATTGCTGACGATTTCGCCGGGTGTGATCACCAGCGTACAAATCTCTCTGTTTTCTGCAAAATCTACATACTGAACTGCAAAACTGTTGCCGGAGCGGGTAACCGTCACGACATACGCATGTCCTTCTACCAATTCGCTGGCCAACTGCGGCGCAACGCCTATAACTGTCGCTTTGGCAGGGTCAAATCCCTCTGCCGTCCATGCGTTCTTATCCGATCCGGTAGTGATATAACCGTTGGTGACAGGATCATAGATCTCCACGCTGAACGCGCCGTATCCGTCGATCAGTGAGGATGCCTGCACCACCCATGTCCAGGTTCCGTCGCCGCTCATAAGCTGGTTGGAGCCGATAGCCATACCTGACCACCAGGCGCTGCCGCTCAGGATCTCGCCGCCCGCTACCGCGCGGACTTCGGAGGCCGGAGCCGCCGGAGCGCTGGAGTTGTTGGAATTGTTACTGGGGGGGGTCTTGTTATCCGCGCTTGCCTTTGCCGCAGCCAGGTCTATATGCTGGTCAACAGTCTGCAAGTCACTGAGCACACACCACTCTCCTGTCAGCGACACATAATTCTTAACCGCCGGATCCACAGGAACCGCATATGTGGTGGTCAATCCGTTATTGGACACACCGATCAGCGCAAAACCGTTATACATCTGCGTTGTAACGGTACTGTCAACGCCGTTTCTGTTGGCCGCCTGCCAGGCTGCCCATGCCGCGTCGTCACCCGGAATAGACTGCTCCGAAGCCTTACGGATCGGCGCAACCGTACCTACTCCGTCCCAATACCAGTTATCGGAACGTATTACCCCATACTCCCTGTATCCGTCGCCATCAACCAGAGCGTTGTCACTGTGGAAAATAACAAACAGCGGCGTCTCCCAGTTGTTGGTCTTTCCCTCGTCGGTCTTGGTATGGAACTTATATGTATGAGGTTCATCGGTAATCTCAAAACCTGTCGTGTGCGCCCCCCAGAAAGTGTCACAATCCAGAAAAACGCCTCCGGGAGTGTCTGTGCCGGGCTCGTCCGTTCCGGGTTCATCTGTGCCGGGCTCGTCCGTTCCGGGTTCATCTGTTCCCGGCTCATCCGTTCCGGGATCTTCCGGAAGTTTCTCAATGGCCGCGCTCAGATCAATATGAGCCTCCGACGGCGCAATATTTGTCACCTTGCAATTCTCTCCGGATATGGCAACGCTGGGCGTACCGGACACTGGAATCGTAGTAATGGACTTCACACCATTGTTGGAAAGCGCAACAATAGCATAATTTCCTACCTTCTGCGTCGTTATCTGGCATTCTGTACCATTCACATTCTCCCCCAACCATGCTCCCCATGCTTCATTATCAACAGGAACATTAAAGGGTTGGAATGCATATCCTTCTGGCAGATTATTTATATCTTTGTCGCCATTACCACCACCGGGAACCCAACCCCACACGTCAGAACGTCCCACAAAAAGCTCTGCACCATCTTCCGCATATACAACGAAACAGGGCGTATGCCAATTGGATGATGCGTTAGCATTAGAAGTCGCTGTGAACGTATATGTCTTTATCTCCTCCGCTATTTCCATGTGGGGAGACTCACTTTTACGAAAACCAGAGCTGTTATCAACAAGCTCAAATGTTCCCGCGGGGACGTCATTATCATTATCGTCTCCTCCATCCCCCGGAAGTTGGCTAATCGCCGGCTCTAAATCAAGATGATCTGCAGATGAGTTAATATCTGTTAATCTACAATTTTCTCCTGACAAAGCAATCTGTACCGTATCTGATGCCGGGATGGTAGCAATAGAAGTAACTCCGTTATTATAAAGAGATACAATCGCATAATCTCCTACTTTGCGCATGGTAATCTTGCAATCTACTCCATTGGCATTCTCATTCAACCATGTTCCCCATGCATCAAGGGCAGGAACATTAAAAGTTTGGAAAACGTATCCTTCTGGCAAGTGGTTTATATCTTTGTTGTCAAAATCACCGAGAGCCCAACCCCACACGTCAGAACGACCCACAAATAACTCATCACCATTACCCGAATAAACAACATAGCAAGGAGTGCAGAAATTGCCCACAGCATTTGTGGTCGTTGATCTGAATGAATACGTCTGCGAACTCTCCGTTACTTCAATACGGGAAGACTCGGCTGACCGAAATGTACTGACGTCCACATCAGGCAACGTTCCTTCCGCCCGCACCGTGATCGGCGTCAATGTCGCCGTAGACAACGCCAATGCACAGCTTAAGCAAAACACCAGAAATCTCTTAGCTCTTTTCATCTTTACCTCCTTAATAGAATATTTTCCCGCGCAGGAATTCTTTGGTAAGGACATTATATCACATGCCGATAACTGGTGTAAATATGTTATTCATCCCTTTTTAAAGCATTTTAGTCTCCGCTTTAACATACTAAATCAAAATTTCCCGCTATTCAGCCCCTCCACGCATTTCTGTCTCAATCTCATAGCTGTCCACCCGTACCGCATTTACCAGCGTTCTTCTCCCTGTGACATAGCAGGTGAGCAGCGTGACCACCTTGTCATCGCTCTCCACCTCTATTTCAGTATCCATTAAACTTCTTTTGCGCAGGGTATCAATAAACTTGGAAAAATCTTCATCAGGGCCAAAATCTACCCGGCATATCTCTGTCTCCGTCTCCGGCACGTCAAAGCAGGAAAAGATCTGATAACGGTATACGACGCCCTCCGCCAGGATCTGAAAATACTGGTGTTCCTCGTAATACTCCTTCTCCCTGTAATATTTTATTTTGCCGAACATACTCAGGTTCTTCATATTGTGCCCGTAGATTACACACCTGCTGTCCTCAAAATCCGGCGTATTGTCCCCGTCCAGGAAAATGCTGCCCGCGCTGGCGTTCTTGCCGTCCAGCGTCCTGCGCAGATACCGAACGTTGTCTCCCGAATACAGGACGGGGTAACTGATATCTTCATTCTCAAAGAAAATCCAGCCCACCACATCCGGGTTCAGTTCTTTCAGATCTTCAAAATCCACCCTGATCATATCATGCCAGGGAGTCTCTATGATCTCCGGCTCCTGTTCTCCCGCGGTCTGTTCCACGGAACCGCCCTCGTCAGCGGATCCCTCCACAGACATGTCCGCCGACTCCTCCACGGGCGGAGGGGGTTGCACCAGTTTTGAGACATACTGTTCATTCAGTTCCTCATACAGGCTGTCGGAGGCAGCCCTCTCCGCATAGTGCCCGTACAACTTTATTCCGGCAAACGCCACCAGCGCCACGCCTGCCAGCAGAATTACATCGTACAGTAATTTGTTCTTTTTCTTCATTTCATATTTTCCTCGCACAATATTTACGGCTCCTATATTTGCTTATAGTAAATACTATTTTGCGAGAATTGTCAAGGATGCCTGTGTTAGCACACGGTTTCTAATATTCAATGCGCCTTTTTTCAGCCGCAAAAAGGAACGGCAGCCTGACGCCGCCGTTCCCCTGTTGCTTTCATTATTTTTCATAGACGGCATCCCAGTCCACCGCCGCTTTCTTTCCAATGCTGTGGTAATATACCAGCAGCACAAAGATTGCCGCCAGCGCCAGCATCCGGCGTAGCCGTCCGCCCCGGTGCGCCCAGCGGATGATTTCAGAAGTCAGTTCTTTCTTTTTCTCCTCGCTCATGCCTCCCCTGCGCTCCATAAAATACAGCATCAGGTAGCCCATGCCGCCGATCATGGCCAGCGTAGCTGCCAGTTCCAGCGGTGCGGAATCTCCGGTCTTCGGTTCGTTGTCTTTCGCTGCTGTCTGCGGGGTGCCTGCCTCCTTCCCTTCGGTTCCGGCATCTGCCGCCTCACCGCCGTCCCCATCCTGCGACGGCTTGCCTGCATGGCCGCCCTCCGATGGTTTGCCTTCGCTGTCGCCGTCTCCCGATGGTTTGCCTTCACTGTCGCCGTCTCCCGAGGGTTTTCCTTCGCTGTCGCCGCCCTCTGACGGATTTTTCCTGTCCTTATAGACAATGGAATATGTGGAGAAACGGTCTGTCTCTATGGTGACAGTGTCCGCTACGTCGTTCAGATCCTCCAACAGCAATGTTTCCCCGTCATGTACCCGAACGACAGCGTACTCCCGCCCCTCATTTTTCAGATTATCGGGTATCGCGACGGTGATGCGTAGCATCCCTGTAGTCTCCGTTATTCGATAGGATGCGGCGTCGATCTGCTTGAACAGGCTCACGTCCAGGTACTGTCCCGGCTGCCAGCCGCCGGAAACGCTCTCTACCGCGGCCTTATCCGCCTCGCTGACGGTACCGCCCACATCTGTGACTGTCAAAAAGAAACTAATATCTTTTCCATTGTCGATCTGCTCTCTGTCCTCCTGCGTCAGGAGAATATCTTCCAGCGTCTCCTTTTCCATGGAAAAACGGGTATCCGGCACATTTTCACCCGACACGACTTCCGTGGTTACCCCGCCGTATACAATGCTCTGATCTTCTACATACCCGCATTCTTCGCATACTCTGTGCCTGTTTCCAGGCTCGTTTTCCAGGGGCTCGCGGTCTGTCACCCATGCTCCGAAAATATGAGCCGCCAGATCTTTTTTCTCTCCGCAGTCGCATACGCGCCAATGCCTGTCGCTGTCAGATTCCCAGCCGTTCCACCTGTGTTCATGTCCCAGAGCCGGAATCTTTTCCGTCACTTTGCCGTACTCCGCCGAGATATATTCCTGCGAGCCGTCCTCCGACTCCGTGGGTTCAAGCCTGGTTCCCGGCTGCCACACGCCGGTGTCTGTCAGCGCCGGGATCGGCACTTCCACTTCACCGTATTTCTCTGAGGTATACCGCAGCGTCCCCGGCTCCTCCTCTGTGGGATCCGTCACCGTTTTCCCGATCCATGTATCCGCATCCGACAGCGCAGGGATGTCTACGGTTATCGTCCCATATTTCGAGGTATACTCCATAGCCCCCGCCGTATCCCTGGTCGGCGCGGGGTTCATCCGAGCCGCCCATACGTCCCTGTCAGACAGCGCGGGGATCGGGATCGACACCGTTCCGTATTTTTCTGAAATATATTCCATAATGCCTGCGGCATTCTCCGTCGGCGCAGGGTTCATCCGGGCTGTCCATACATTGGTGTCGGACAGCGCAGGGATCGGCGTCGTCACTGTTCCGTACTCCGAAGAAATGTATACCTGTGAGCCGGGCGTATCCTCCGTAGGCTCCGTGCGATTGCCTTTTTTCCACGCATCCTCATCCGACAATGCCGGGATCGACTCTGTCACTGTCCCATATCTGTCCGAACTGTATTCTCTGGAACCTGGATTATCCTCCGTCGGCTCCGCCGTCACCTTTTCCGTCCATACTGTCGCATCGGACAGCGCAGGGATCGATACTGTCACCGTTCCGTATTTTGACGTATACTCCATAGAGCCTGTCGCGTCCTTGCCGGGCTCTGCCGTTCTCTTCACGGTCCACACATCTGTGTCCATAAGTTTCGGGATCTCCGCCGTCACTGTTCCGTATTTCGCGGATGTATACTCCATAGCCCCCGGCGTATCTTCCGTCGGCGCAGGGTTCATCCGGGCTGTCCACACATTGGTGTCGGACAGCGCAGGGATCTCCACCGTCACTGTTCCGTACTCCGTGGAAATATATGTCTGCGAACCCGGCCTGTCCTCCGTGGGCTCTGTGCGACTGCCTTTTTTCCACACGCTCCCATCCGACAGCGAGGGAACGGATACAGTTACCTTTCCATACACAGAAGTGTACTCCAGTGTCCCCGCCGCCGTGTCCGTGGGCTCTGTCTTCATCTTCGGCGTCCATACGCCTGTGTCCGACAGTGCGGGCAGCGCCACCGTATCTCTGTGGGTGTCATCCGCCGAGCAGACGCGTTCCGCCGTACCCGCCGCTGTATATGCAGGATCTTTCGTGATCTTCCAGTTCCCATAGCTGTGCGCTGCCTGCACTGTGACCGTCAGCGCCGTGCGATTTCCCGCGCTGTCCGTTGCCACGATATTCTGCGCTCCGTCTGCCGCCGCCAGCGTAATTCCTCCCTGCGCATCCGGCGTCACTCTCTTACCGTTTACCGTCACGCTGCTCAGATAGGCGTCTGTCACCTTGGCCTGAGCCGATATGCAGTAGGTCGCACCGTCCGATATGCCCGTGACCGCCGGGGCAGTCCCGTCAAACACCATACCGTCGGAGGAAATATACGCGATATTCCCCTGCTTGTCCGTGAGTTTCGCGTAGATCACGCAGACCTTATCCGGGCTGATCTGAAACTCCGTCCCTTTCGTCCAGTTGGTGATCTTCCCGACTTCCTCCTGTGTCAACGCCTTTTCGGACAGGTCATAATATACCGAGTCCACGCCGGAGATATCGTCCGCAGCCGTAATCGTCACTTTCTGAGTCTCCTTGAAAAAAAGTCCGAAAGTGATATTGCTCAAAAACGTCTTCCACTGGTTCGCCGCCACCGTGATAACGCCTGTGGGCGCCTGAGTGTCCCTGGCCAATTTGACCGTGTTGTCCTGATTGACGATATAATATTGCGTATTATCCGAGAAAAAGTATCCCGTATATTTCCCGCTCCCCGCCCCTGCTACCGGGACAGGGGACTGGCCCGGCGCGCTCTGGGTGCTGACGCCGATGAGCGCGCCGCTGCCGAGCTGACCGGCTGAAAGTTCTCTGCCCGCGTCCAGATACACATTGTCTGTTATCTGCACACCGTCCTTGACTATGTAGTTATCCTTTACGACCGCGCTGCCGCTCACCTCCATGACGCCGGTGAAACAATGGATTCCCCCGCCGCAGGAGACGGCCCGGTTGCTGACGATCTCCCCGCCGCTCATGGAAAACCTGTTGCCGCTGCTCTCAAAGAACACGCCGCCTCCATCGTCAGTAGACTCATTGTAAGCGATCCTGCCGCCAAATATCTTTGTCTCACCGTTGCAGATACAGATTCCGCCTCCACAGCCGGTCTTGTTGTGGCTGATCTCCCCGCCATACATATGGAAGGTGCCGTCCGCCCGCACTGCGCCGCCGTGTCCACCCGAACCGCTGGAAGTATTGGCTGCCAGCGTACCGCCGTACAGATAGAAAGTGCCGCCGTTATCCACCCATACCGCGCCGCCCAGTCCATTTGACCTGCCTCCGGTCAAAAGGCCGCCGCTGACCGTCACGCTCTTTCCCGTCACCGGGCTGGTGACCGTGTGGGATCCGCGGGAACCGTTGCAGTCGCACAGGTTCAGCCTGGCGCCGTTACCGATGGTAAAGATACGCTCCCCGGCCCCGGTCTGCCTGATCTGATGCCCGTTCAGGCACAGATTGACCGTACCGCTGACCGTGATTGCGGTGGTCAGATCCACATCCCGATCCAGGAAATAGCTGCCCGCCTGCAATGTTCCTCCGGTCATCGTGGGTAAAACCTCATACTCTGTCTGCGTCCCCGCGGCGCTGCAGCGGTGGTTCTGTATCCATTTCGCATAAAATGTCTTGTCTCCCGTCTCGCTCCCGGAGACTGCCGCTTTCTTTCCCGTCGTACAGGCTGAATCGGTATACCAGCCGCCGAAACTGTATCCGGCCCTCGTTGGAATGGGCAGGGTCAGGCCCTTGCCTTCCACATAGCCGGTATAATTGGCCTCCTCCGCTATCGAGCCGCTGTTTTTCACATAAGTGATCTGCCAGGCCTGCCGCATTACCAGATTGCCGCTCTCCGCGCTCAGGGCATAGCCGTCGTTGACCAGCGTACAGGCTGTGCTGTTGGTACAGCCCCTTACGACCACCGTGCCGTTGGCCAGTGTGCCGCCCCAATAGATGCGGTGGGGATTGCCGTTCAAATTGGCGTCCACGCCGCTGCCGTGGCCCTCAAGGGCAACGGTCGTATAGATATTTCCCGACAGCTTTTCCTTTCCGCTGATCTTTACGGTTTTCCCCTCATTATAGATACTGTTTGTCCCGCCGGAAATCTGTGCGCTCCCCGTTATTGTCAGATTACCCGTTCCGCTGTTGCGAAGGTAAATCACGCAATTCTTAGCCGAGCTGTCCTGGTTGTCTTTGAAGACGCCGCTTTCCAGAGTGCATGTCCCGTCTATGGAGAGCGCGGAACCGCCGCTCCCTGCCCGGCAGTTCTGAACGGTAATCCCCCACAGCGTGGCCTTGCCCGCACTGCTTATCCAGATGGCTCCCCCTGTTCCTGTGACCTCACAGTCCTCGATCACCGAGCCGTTCTCCGCAATCAGGGTTCCATACACGGCAATGACGCCTGAACCATCGGTTTTATACCCGTTTCGGATGACGCATCCGCTGCCCAGGGTCAGGGTGGGCGCTGTATCCGAGGCACTCCCCACTTTAATCAGGGACTGCTGGATAGCATTCTCATTGCCGGATAGAAAAGCTCTGTTTCCGTCATAGATTATATTTGTAAGCCTCAGCCCCGCCCCGTTTCCAGTCAGCGTAATATTGCCCCAATCCCCCTCCGGCATTCTGGTCATCGTGCAGGGAGCGGAAGGATTATCGCTGGTGATCGTGATCTGTTTGGTGATCTCCGCCTTCTGCGTGAGCAGGATATCAGTCAGCAGCTTGATTGTACCGCCGTCATACACCTTTTCCAGCGCGGTGGTGAACTTTCCCTTTTTCCATTCGCCGCCGGATACCTCCTGCCAGGTCGCCTCCAGCTCTTCCGTCGTGCTCAATATAATAGCATTGTTGGCTTTATCCAGTTTGGAAAATAAGTCTGTCCCTGCCATGGATATTGCTGGCATCCACGCCGGTCAGCGTATAGCTGCTGCCCATGGCGAGCACTTTTCCTTCTTCCCGGGAACTGCAGGCCAGGCGAATGGGGTATTTCAGTTCGGATGTGATAGATGGACAAAGAGAACCCTTCGTATTGTCCAAATAGATCACATCTGCCACATTGGTATTCCCTCCGATACGAAGAGAACTGGTAGTGTTATTATAAGTAGAGTAAAAAATTCCGTCTCCATTTCCGTTCGCATGATTGTCCTTGATCGTACCCCCGGACAGATTTAGCGTAGCACCTGTAGAGGCAAGATAAATCCCACCGCCGTTGGCCGCCGTATTGCCAGTAATGCTCCCGGAAGTCATATTACAGATGCCCTTGAGGTAGACAGCGCCTCCTGATTGCGTATAAAGAAGACTGCCGACTGTTGCCTCCGTGCGGTTGTTCCTTATGCTGCCACCATTGATATTCAGTGTTCCGTCGCAGTAAATGCCGCCGCCCGCATAGGTTCCCGCTGTACTGCCTGTGTTCATATTTTTATTGTTCTGAACCACCGATCCTCTTTCCAGATTGACAGTACCGCTCTCAATATAAATAGCCGGGCCGCATGCGGTCATTTCCTTACCATCTACGCAAATGTTTTCCAACGTCAATGTCCCGCCCTTCACATATAGCAGGCAGTGGTTAGAACCGTTACTGCTGGTTGTTCCCGCATAGCCTCTCGCCAGTGTCCCTCCGCCGTTGATCGTAACTGTCCCGCTCACGGTAAGCCTTCCCGTCACCGTCACGGTCACGCCCGGATCAATGGTATAGGTTCCCGCCTGCAGAGTCTGCGCTCCCCACTCCTGATCGGAAGTGATCCTCCCAGGCTGCGCAGTGACAGCCAGTAACATCGGCTCGTCAAAAACGACCTGTACGCCGATCTGCGCCACGTCTTCTCCCAGCGCATACTCTTCCTCTCCACATAGCTGCGCCTGGAAGAAAAAGCTGCCGCTACAGGGCAATATCCCCTCCCCGTCCTCTGTGTACTCCGGACAGTTCCAGCCCGCGACGACCAACTCCTTCTCCCCGGTTTCCATATTATTCCCGGCGGATGCCCCTGTCTCCTGCTCATCCATGGGCGCAAAGTTCTGGCAAGACCACTCCACCGTCACGCTCTCAGGCAATAAACCTACTATATCTTCCATGGGAATCTGGATCTCACTGTCCCCGCCCGGCAGCAGGAGACTGTATATCCCGTCTTCATAAAACAGATCTCCCTGGGGAGAAACCGCGCCGTCCGGGAATTTCCATCCGATTATCACGGGCCTTGACATGGTCAGGCTGTCGTTGCCGGATACAGTATCCAGCTCCCCGGGACCTGCGGGCAGTTCCACACTGCTGTTTCCGGATACGGTATCAGGTTCCCCGGGCGACACCATGCCGCCATTCCCGCTTACGGTTTCCCACTCCGCCGCCATGGATGTATCCGCCACGTTCCCGGGCAACCCTCCTATAAACAATATTGCCGACAGCAATACCGCCATCGTTTTACGCAATAAATTTTTCTTTCGCCTTTTCATATCAACACCTCCGCTCACAATATATTATACTTGCAAAAAGCGGAAGTTTTTGTGTTAATTCCGTCTTAAAAAGCGTTAATTTTGGTTTTTTGTAATAAAATGTCTGCCATATTCCCTGGCAGACATTTTATTACACCCCAATTTTCCAACCCTATAAGCGGCATAGTGTCTCAAGCACCTTTTCTATGCCTTCAGCCCCCGGCATATGACCGGAATTTTTCACCGTCTCGCATTGCAGATGGACATTTCCGGCGCTGGCAACAAGTTCTTTTACTTTTTTTGTGGACGCCACGATATCCGTATCTCCCTGTAGGATCACATATGGAATCTGCACTTCCCGCAGTAACTGCGACAGATCCATATGCAGGATCTCCCTCCATAAGGACTGATTCTTTCTATACCCGTTGACCATTATTGCCATAAAATCCTTTAGGGTATAGTCAGGACTCGCGAGCAGCCCTTTTATTACCCTTCCCACCGGAGCTTTCGCGCCCTCCCTGTTCTGATAGCCCTCGGTATATTTTACGATGCTTGACGAGATCAACCGCAATTCTCCGGGAGTAGCGGTCTCTATCCCTGCCGCCTTGATGCTCTCCAGTTTCCGCCGGGGACAACCTGAATTTTCCAGGGTTTCAATCACCTCCTTATCCCAAAATACATTCCTGACGATCTGCCCCCATGCCACCACGCCGTCCGCCGCATGTCCGTCTTTTTCCAGTATTTTTGCGCTCAGTATGGAGCCCCAGGACATGGAAAATATGTAGATTTTATTATGGGGAAACAGACACTTTACCTCTTTTATCAGATCATAGGCCATCTGCGCAAAGGAATCTACCGTAAAATCATCACCTATCGCACGATTGTTGATCCCGCATCCCAACTAATCCCAGTAAACCATTATGAATCTGTCCGTAAATTCCGGGAACATCCCCCTGCACCCAACAGAAAAGGGAATCGGCGAACCCGGGCCGCCATGCAGAGTGACCACCACCGGAAGGTCTTCCCTTTTTCCCTCCACCAGAACCTTTTGCATATAGCCGCCAAGCGGCCAGTCGTATATGCGGGATACCGCATTCCCTTCTATGATGTTTTTTCTCTTTTTTTGCATGAATGGCCCTCCTCCTGCCCTATATGTCTTTAAATGCTTATATGAGGCCGATCAAAATATTTCTAATATATCATTTCTTTTGGGGACTGCTCCAGATGACATTTCCCTCCCGATAGTAAGGCCGAATCTCATACGGCACCGCAATATACACGTTGTCTGCAAATACATATCCGTCCTCATAGGGATACCACATCCCTGTTTCTATCTCTTGATCGGTAATGACTGAATTGCTCAGATTGACGTATCGGTATCTCCCGGCGATTTTCCTATCCCTGGTGGAGAGGTAGATGGAATAGTCATCTTTCGCACAGTCCACACGGATATACTCGTCCGTCACTGTCAGCGTTATATCTTCCCGGTTTATCACCGATTCCGTAACCGAACCCTGTTCCCCTATACGCTCGTATGCTTTGTAAACCAATCTGAGGCCATCCTGCTCCAGCGTCTCATATCTGGTGTATTCATATTCTGGGGCGTCCTTATAAAATATCAGCACCAGGATCTCCCTGGACAGGCTGGGCAAAGTTGAATAGCCGTACTCCCCCTCATAGAATGCATGTTCATCCGCCACATGATAGATACCTACTCCAGTCAAGGTAGGAAAGGGGGATTCCCACTCCGTCATCTCTGCGGACAGATCTTCCCCCCCTATACTGGAAACTCATGTCAAACCTGTATCGATCTGTATCCTGCAGGATCTCTTCTACCAGTCCCTCTACCGTCCCCTCCGGCAATACATTCCGAAATTCCCCGCGGTCTGTCAGGTAGGATATATCGCAGTCTGCCAGCGCCGTATCTTCGTCGTGAAAACCCATTTCGCGGACAATCTCCTCTTTCAGCCGTTCCCTGATCTCGCCAATCTGCACCGAAGTATAGACCTCTCCCGTCTCTGTGTTGACCACAAAATCATAAGTCTGTTTTCTCCAGACAAACTGCCCGCTGGCAAACTCTGTCAACTCATACCCATCTTCCACCAGCACAGTCTCCGGCTCGATCTCACGGATCTTAGCCCTGCTGTACCTGTCCGAGAAATAGTCTGCCATCACCTCTCTGGCCTGCCGCAGGAACGCGTTTTTCTCCTCTATTGTGAAATTGTTGGGGTAACAGCCCGTCAGGGAGCACAGGAGTATAAACAGGATCGCCGCCCATAAAACTATCCTCTTGTTGGGTTTTCTCCACAAAAAATTTTTCATACATTTATTCCTCATCTAAGCATATTCATAACTGTACACGCGGATAATAAATCTTTTTCCTGCAAACCCTTCAATGCGTCCACAAATACAAGATGTTTTTGCAGTTCCCTGTCACTCTCATATTGATCGCCAAAGCAATCGTCCAGGATCACATACCTCCTGATACCGGGGCGCCCGTCAAGGTATCGCCGTATCTCCCCCGTCCGGTTCTCTATTTTGTCGTCCCAGGGAGTGACACCGCATATTTTGATCTCTTCCCGGGCAAATACTTCCATAAGATTGTCCCAATTGTCAATGTTTCTGTCATATCCCCGCTCACGCGCCTTTTCCCGGTATTGCTCCGCGCCGTACCGCCAGTCGGAGATAATCACAATATCCGCTTTTGTTCTCGTCGCCAGGCTTTTCAGGGTGCGGACCGCCTGGGGCATCAGCTCCTGAAGGTGGCTGTCAGGATTATAGATATCCAGCACCCCGTCTATATCCAGGAAGATTGTGAAACGATCCTCCGCTATCATTTCTTCCGCCTTTTCCAATATCTTCCTGCACACTGTCTCCGTTTTCCGAATATCCCCTCCCAGCTCTTTTACAATACATTCTCCCTCACGCAGGGCATTTTCATATTGAGATATGCTCAGTTCACCCGAAACATACGCGGCATCCAGTTCATCTCTGTCATCAATGATTACATCTCCCTGGGGAGTTAGCATGACGTCCAGATATTTGTCGATAAAATAGACCACTCCATCCTCGTCCACGCCTGTTTCCTCAATAACGTCGATATACCAGGCGCTCACGCGCTTATCCGGTAAAAAGAAAGCGCTTACGGATCTGGCGGCACGATCCGGAATGACGGTAAGCCAAACCATATCTTTGCCGCTGACCGGGACGGAACCGGCTTTTTCAAACTCCCAGAACATTGTTTTACCGTCGGTCAGATAATTGATCGCCAGCCATCCCTTGAACAGTTCGTTATCCATATAGAGCTGATGATACGGAAAGTACTGAAAAAACCATTTTGCGTCGCGAGTAAGCCTCTTCTTTACCATAGGATTGCAACCTCCTGCTTGTATGCCATCACTGCGCTTGTCCAGTATCTGTTTTCACTGTTCTCTTCCCGGCGAGCCGGCAATCCACTCCCTGAATTGCTAAATTGCCTGATAACCGCGCGCAAATGCATCGATATCCGAATAGTGGTTTGCCTGCAGGCCGACCTTACTGTACTCTTGCAGATATTTCTCCAAAACACCGTCATATGCTTTCGCTGTCTTATGCAGATCCTGTGGGTCATACCCTCCCAGAACATCATATCGGTCAATACACACTTCGCCGTCGATTTCAGAGAACATTGCCTTAGCGCTGATCAGGCTCATAAACGCAAGATGCCGATTCCCCGTCTCCGCCGCCAGATACATTTTGCTGCGCCAATTGGAATACATCTCCTCGTAGGTGCCGGAAAGCGTATCTTCTGTCGCCGCTTTCTTCGGCACGGCAACGGTTTCTCTCACTCTACGGAAGACTTCCATTGTCTCCCGCATAAGTATGGACAAATGATTTTGCACAGACAGGACAGATGTGGCGGATACCACATCCTCTATCCTGTCACAGAGTTTATCCGGCCTGTTTTGCATTGCATTCAGTTCTTCATAAACACGTTTTACGCTGTAATGAAAATACTGCTTATTCAGCATGGCTATTGCATTCTCTATGTAGTATATGGCCCCGCCTGCCCCTTCCAACACATCAGATTTAAGCTCTGCGGTCATAGCCAGCGTGTAACAGTGTTCCGCCTCTTTTAACAGCCTTTCCGCTTTTGCGTAATCTTTTTCCGAGAAAGGAGCCTCCAGGATATCTTTTGCCTCCTTTCGCAACAGTTCCAGCCGATTCCGGTATTTCTCGTCCGCACAATAGACGATCCGAGCATCCATCAGTTTGGAGATATTCGGGTGCTCATATCTGGCCTCATTCTGCAAGTAATCCCATGTGGTACAGTAGATATCGTGCCCGACCTGCAAGTCGTCCTGTATAAAGGTACTTGCCAACTGCCAGCCTCTGTCGTCGTTGACCAGAATGAGCAGATCCAGATCGGATTTCTCATAAAAATCCCCCGTCATAAAGGAACCGTATATCCCGATCAGGGCGAGGGCGCCCGGACACACTTTATTGGCCTTTTCTATAACCGCGTCTATGATCTTTTGATTTCTTTCTTCAAAATACGACATTATTTTTTCCTCCTGTCTCTATTCACCAACGGTTTTGCCGTGACCCTGAACAGGACACAGCCGTCCGGACACATAAGAACCTTACTGTATCTGCTGTATCCACCTGTGTTCTCCAAATTTCCACCGTTTCTGACCGTTTCCTTGATCGGATACAGCATCATTATGACTTTAGAACATATCCCCTGTCCCTGTGCATTGACCGGATAGCCATATACTCTGCGCGCTGCAGAATAGTTATTTTCTCATATTCCTTTTGTACACTAATATTGTAGACATCAAGAAACCGCACTTCCTTGATGTCTCAAGAAAATGCGGTGTAAGGGTAGCTCACATCTGTTGTTTCAAATTATAACTTTCTAGCAAAAAATAAATATTAGCAAGCAACTCTGGAGATAAGCTATTCTGTATATTTGCTACAAACAGCGATCTTGTAAACGTATTCACAAAGTTATCATTGTGATTTGTCGGCGGCAATACAAATTTCATATGCTCCGTTTCTTTCTTAGAGGCTTGTATAAAGCCTATCATCAACGACCAAGAACAATAAAAAGCCAATTGCTCATTTATTGTGCAAGCATCAGACAGCTTAAATTTTCCGTCTATATCATTTATACTTGCACATGTTATAGGTCTGCATTTCAATATTGCCACAGTCATAGCAGCGCATACCTTGTGCCTATCTAACAGTTGACTGGGATTATTTTTTTCCAGCACTACCCTCATTAAAGTTTTTTGATTTAAATACTCTTCATAAATCCTGTCCGCAGATTCATGGAAAATATAACCCTTATTTTTTTCTAAAAAAAGTTGTGCATGCCTTTTAATAGTATTTTCATAAAAATCATTGAAATCCTCTCTACGCATAATAATCAACTTCCTTTATTTCATAGGTAACACTTGTATCTATTTTTTCATTAGCATCCTTAAATAAAGGTTCATCCTTACCATTATCATCTATTCCGGTTTGAATTGAGTAATCAAAATCAAAGCTTTTGTTAGCATTTTGATAAATAATAGCTTTATCTCTTTTATCCTTTTTGATAAGTTTTAATATTTTCATTATCATTCACACTCACTTAATTTATTTACTGCAAAAGGCAATCCATAGTATTTTGTCCTAGGGAAATTTTTTCTATTCCAATCAAAATTAAGGAAATGAGAAATAACAGCCATTCTGAAATCAAAAAACTCCAAATACATATTGTTGTTTCATAATATGCCAGTTTGTAAAAAATGTCCCCCTGATTGGAGTGCGTTAAAAAATAGGCCAAAATCAGGAATAGGGCCACGCCTGATAAAATGGTTTCCAGCCCCAATCTAATTGTTGATACACCCCGATACACTTTTCCCCATATAGTATACTTGCCTGTATTAATTCCCTTTTTAATCATGTCTTTATCACTTGCCCTATTTGCTAATAATGTGAATAAAGCAATCAATGCAGAACACATACAAGTATATAAGTTCGTATTTTGTGAATAGAATACTAGACTTATGCCAAATGCAGAAAAACTTAATGCGGTGCAAAGTTCACATATACAGCGAAACTTATTTTCCATAAGTACTGAACCATCCTCTTGATAGCTCTTTAAATTTCTGTTAATTTACGCCACAGAAACTTGTGTACATTACACCTGTTTCATTTGCATTCTCCAAACAATAAAATTTTTAGAGCCACATACTCTTTCTGCTTTTCATTTTCTTTTTGTTAGCCCTTCCTTATTTTATACAAATTACCGCAACCCTCTTAATTTATATTGAAGGTTGCGGTATATTGTATTAAATTACTGGCTCTAAAAATATATTACTCAATAATCGTAGCCACACGACCGGAACCAACAGTCCTGCCACCCTCACGGATAGCGAAAGTCAGACCCTGCTCCATAGCGATGGGATGGATCAGCTCGATGGTCATCTCCACGTTGTCGCCAGGCATGCACATCTCGGTGCCGGCAGGCAGTTCGCATACGCCGGTTACGTCTGTAGTTCTGAAGTAGAACTGAGGACGATAGTTGTTGAAGAAAGGTGTATGACGGCCGCCCTCGTCCTTGGTCAGAACGTATACCTGAGCGGTGAATTTCTTGTGGCAGGTAACGCTGCCGGGCTTAGCCAGAACCTGACCTCTCTCGATCTCGGTTCTCTGCACGCCACGCAGCAGTGCGCCGATGTTATCACCGGCCTGCGCCTCATCCAGCATCTTACGGAACATCTCGATACCGGTAACAACGGTCTTCTTGGTCTCCTCCTTGATACCGACGATCTCAACTTCGTCGTTCAGGTGCAGAGTACCGCGCTCCACTCTACCGGTGGCAACAGTACCACGGCCGGTAATGGTGAACACGTCCTCTACAGGCATCAGGAAAGGCTTGTCGGTGTCACGCTGAGGATCAGGGATATACTCGTCCACAGTAGACATCAGCTCCATAACCTTGTCGCCCCACTCGCCGTTGGGATCTTCCAGAGCCTTCAGAGCGGAACCCTTGATGATCGGGCAATCGGTGAAGTCGTACTCCTCCAGCTGCTCGGTGATCTCCATCTCCACCAGCTCCAGCAGCTCGGGATCGTCAACCATGTCGCACTTGTTCATGAATACGATGATATAAGGTACGCCTACCTGACGGGACAGCAGGATGTGCTCCTTGGTCTGCGCCATAACGCCATCGGTAGCGGCTACCACCAGGATAGCGCCATCCATCTGAGCGGCGCCGGTGATCATGTTCTTTACATAGTCAGCATGGCCCGGGCAGTCAACGTGCGCATAGTGTCTCTTCTCGGTCTGGTACTCAACGTGCGCGGTAGAAATGGTGATACCACGCTCTCTCTCTTCGGGAGCCTTGTCGATGTTCTCAAAATCAACCTTCTCGTTACCGGCTACTCTCTCAGCCAGAACCTTGGTGATGGCAGCGGTCAGAGTGGTCTTACCATGGTCAACGTGACCAATGGTACCAATGTTACAATGGGGCTTAGTTCTTTCAAATTTAGCTTTAGCCATTATTGTAGTCCTCCTTAATATATAAACTGGTTTTTGGTTACGCCGAAGTGGCTTTGCGCCACTTTGGCGCTTTTAACTCGGCTATCTCTGATTATATTAGATAATCAGAGGATTTTCAAGTTATTTTTCGTGAAAATGCAAACTATTTTCCTTTTTCTGACAGAACCTTCTCCTGAACGTTCTTGGGCACCTGCTCGTACTTGTCGAAGAACATGGAGTAGTTGCCTCGGCCCTGGGTCTTGGAACGCAAATCCGTGGAGTAACCGAACATTTCCGCCAGAGGCACGAACGCGCGCACCATCTTGCCGCCGCCGATATCGTCCATACCTTCCACACGGCCACGGCGGGAGTTCAGATCACCGATCACGTCGCCCATATACTCCTCGGGCATGGTCACTTCCACCTTCATGATAGGCTCCAGCAGTACCGGGCTTGCTTTCTGCATGGCCTCTTTAAACGCCATGGAACCCGCGATGTGGAACGCCATCTCGGAGGAGTCTACCTCGTGATAGGAACCGTCATACACATTGGCGTGAACGCCCAATACCGGGAATCCGCCCAGGATACCTGCCTGCGCCGCCTCTTTGATACCTGCGCCCACCGCCGGGATATACTCTTTGGGGATAGCGCCGCCCACCACGGTGGACTCGAACAGCAGCACGGGAGGCTCGTTGATCAGGATATTCGCCTTGGGGTCAAACTCAAACTTCTCACAGTTGGCCTCCAGAGGCGAGAATTTAACTTTACAGTGGCCGTACTGGCCGCGTCCGCCGGACTGCTTGGCATACTTGGAGTCCACTTCCACTTCCTTGGTAAACGCCTCTTTGTAAGCAACCTGAGGAGCACCCACGTTGGCCTCCACTTTGAACTCACGCAGCAGACGATCCACGATGATCTCCAGATGCAGCTCGCCCATACCGGCGATAATGGTCTGCCCGGTCTCGGGATTGGTGTGAGCGCGGAAAGTAGGATCTTCCTCCGCCAGCTTTGCCAGAGCCTCGCCCATCTTGCCCTGTCCGGCCTTGGTCTTGGGCTCGATAGCCAGCTCGATAACAGGCTCGGGGAACTCCATGGACTCCAGAATCACCGGATGCTGGTCGTCGCAGATGGTGTCGCCGGTGGTGGTGAATTTAAAGCCCACAGCCGCAGCGATATCGCCTGAGTACACCTTGTCCAGTTCTGCTCTCTTGTTGGCATGCATCTGTAAGATACGTCCCACACGCTCCTTCTTGTCCTTGGTCGCGTTCAGCACATAGGAACCGGAGTTCATGGTGCCGGAATACACGCGGAAGAACGCCAGCTTACCCACAAAGGGATCAGCCATGATCTTGAACGCCAGGGCGGAAAAAGGCTCCTCGTCGGAAGAATGCCTCTCCACTTCGTTGCCGTCCAGATCCGTTCCCTTGATAGCGGGAATGTCTGTGGGCGCAGGCATATACTCCAGAATCGCATCCAGCAGTTTCTGCACGCCCTTATTGCGATATGCGGAACCGCAGCATACCGGAATCGCGGTACACTCGCAGGTCGCTTTGCGCAGTACTCTCTTTAAATCTTCTACGGAAGGCTCCTCGCCCTCCAGATACATCATCGTCAGCTCGTCGTCCAGCTCGCAGATCTTCTCGATCAGCTCGCCCCGGTACAACTCCGCGTCATCCTGCATATCTCCCAGATCGTCGGTCACGGTGATATTCTCACCCTTGTCGTCGTTGTAGATATATGCCTTCATCTCAAACAGATCGATGATGCCTTTGAACTCGTCTTCCTTGCCGATGGGCAGCTGCAGCACGATGGCATTCTTGCCCAGGCGGGTCTTGATCTGCTCCACAGCGCCGTAAAAATTGGCGCCCAGTATATCCATCTTGTTGATAAACGCCATACGGGGTACATTGTAGGTGTCAGCCTGACGCCATACGTTCTCAGACTGAGGCTCCACACCGCCCTTTGCACAGAATACACCGACAGCGCCGTCCAGTACACGCAAGGAACGCTCCACTTCCACAGTGAAGTCAACGTGGCCAGGAGTGTCAATGATGTTGATACGATGCTCCAGCGCGCCTTCAGCGGGCTTGGTTTCTTTTTCCAGAGTCCAGTGACAGGTCGTGGCAGCCGAAGTGATGGTGATGCCTCTCTCCTGCTCCTGCTCCATCCAGTCCATGGTGGCAGTGCCTTCATGAGTATCGCCGATCTTGTAGTTAACGCCAGTGTAATACAGGATACGCTCGGTCAACGTGGTCTTGCCCGCGTCGATATGAGCCATGATGCCTATATTCCTGGTTCTCTCTAAGGGATATTCTCTTCCAGCCAAGATTTTTTCCTCCTTTTTTTATTTTGTAAAGCCACAGCGGCCAGGGCCGATTGCCCCGCCTCACACCGGTCATATATCCGGCGCCAGTGCTGTGTTTAGAAACGGTAATGCGCAAACGCCTTGTTTGCCTCCGCCATCTTGTGTACGTCTTCTTTTCTCTTTACTGCGGCGCCTGTGTTGTTGGCCGCATCCAGAATCTCATTGGCCAGTCTGTCGATCATGGTCTTCTCGCCTCTCTTGCGGGAGTAAGCGGTCAACCAGCGCAGACCCAGTGCCTGACGTCTGTCAGCTCTCACCTCGATGGGCACCTGGTAGGTGGCGCCACCGATACGTCTGGCCTTGACCTCCAGAGAGGGCATGATATTGTTCATGGCCTCCTCAAATACCTCCAGAGCAGGCTTGCCAGACTTTGCCTCAACCTTGGCAAATGCGCCGTATACAATCTTCTGTGCTACACCCCTCTTACCATCCATCATAATGTTGTTGATAAGCTTGGTCACCACTTTGTTGTTGTATAAAGGATCTGCCAATACATCTCTTTTTTGAATATGTCCTTTACGTGGCACGGTTCTTCCCTCCTTAACAATAAAATTTCGTTAATTCATCGGTACTCACATGTGTTTCCCCAAGTGTTCGTGCGGTATATCTGTAGTCCAGAATTCCAACACTTTTCTTAGTTCCGTTGTTGTGGTCCGAGATACTGCGGATGCCTATATCTCCGCATCCCAAAGACGCTTACTTCTCCGCGTCTCAAAGATGCTTACTTTTTAGCATCTTTCGGCCTCTTGGCGCCGTACTTGGAACGGGCCTGCTTTCTGTTAGCGACACCCGCGGTGTCCAGCGTACCACGGATAATGTGATATCTGGTACCGGGCAGATCCTTAACTCTGCCGCCTCTGATCAGCACAACGCTGTGCTCCTGCAGATTGTGACCTTCGCCGGGAATGTAGCTGGTAACTTCGATTCCGTTGGAAAGACGTACTCTGGCGATCTTTCTGAGAGCGGAGTTAGGCTTCTTGGGGGTTGCGGTCTTAACGGCGGTACACACACCTCTCTTCTGAGGGGAAGACGCGTTCGTCGCCTTCTTGTGCAGAGAGTTGTATCCCTTCTGCAGAGCGGGGGCGGTGGACTTCTTCACCGTTGTCTGACGGCCCTTTCTTACTAACTGGTTAAATGTTGGCATTCTGTTTCACCTCTTTCTTATAATGTAATCGCCGCGCCGGATCCCTGTATATATTGCCCACAAAAAAAGCATCCGCGCGCATGCTATATTAGTATAGCCACTTGCAGATGCTTTGTCAACATTTTTTTTAAATTATCGCTCCAAAATGATGTCCAGATATCTTTTCAGCGCATCCTGCCAGGACGGGAGCCTCTCAAATCCGTTCTCCGTCAGCTTTTCCTTGCTCATGCGGCTGTTGGCGGGACGGCTGGCCTTAGCGCCATATTCCGCGCTGCTCACCGGTTTCACGGTCATGGGAATGCCTGCCTCCCGGAATATGGCGCAGGCAAAATCATACCAGGAGCAGATCCCCTCATTGGTGGCATGATAAATCCCGTATTTTTCGGTCTGTACCATATCCACCAGCAGTCTCGCCAAATCGTAGGTATAGGTGGGAGAGCCGAACTGGTCGTTCACCACCGTGATCGTATCATGGTTCTCGGACAGTTTCAGCATGGTCCTGACAAAATTCTTGCCGTTGACGCCGAATACCCAGGCAATCCTGACGATAAAGTATTTATCCAAAAGCTCCTGTACCGCCAGCTCCCCCTCATATTTGGTCTGCCCGTACACGCTCTGGGGATCCCGCTCATCTTCCGGCTCCCAGAGCCGTTCGCCCTGTCCGCTGAACACATAGTCCGTACTGATATAGATCATCCTGATATCCAGATCCCGGCAGACCAGCGCTATATTTCGGGTACCGTCCGCATTGACCCTGCGGCAGAGCGCCTCGTTTTCCTCCGCTGCATCCACCGCCGTGTAGGCGGCGCAGTGGATCACCGCGTCCGGCGCGCTCTGGCGGATCACCCGGCTCACGCTGTCTCCGTCCGTGATATCCATCTCCTCGATATCCACTCCCACAGCCTCCAGACCTCTCTTTTCAAGCTCATTCACCACATCATAGCCCAGCTGGCCCTTTACGCCCGTCACCAGAACTTTCATCCCTGTTTCTCCGTTTCTCATATAATTATTATATAAGCTCCATCCGGGATACCTTCTCATACTCCAGCTCCCGCACGGTCTCCTTTAGCTTTTTCAGATTCCATCCCAAAGATACCGGCTGTCCTTCCCTGACTTCAGCCACACGCCTGCGCCAGCGGATGCAGAGCGATATATAGCAGACGATCCCCGTGACCAGCAGCGTAATCGCTCCCAGCGCCGTCAGGCCAAAACAGACATACAAATCCATCATCATACCCGGAACCATTCAAGTCACTCCTTATTCTGTCATCGAATATATCACAAATCTATAAAAAAAGACAGGGATATCTTGAAAAAAGGTTCATTTTTTTTTATAATACAGTAAATACTGTGCATTTGGTCACATACGGGGAGGGGGCGAGACCATATGCCGGAACCGGATCACCAATACCTGGCAAGACTCGTTACCCGCTTTAAACAGCAGGATACCGACGCCTTTGCGGAGCTGTATACTCTCACATACAACAAGGTGTATAATTACGCCAGACATTACCTGAAAGACGACTATCTGGCCCAGGATGCCATGCAGGAAGTCTATGTCTCCGCTTTCCGCAATATAGGCAAGCTCAGCGATCCCACACTGTTCATCGCCTGGCTGAACAGGATCTCTTTCCATGTGTGCTACGATCTTCGGCAAAAACAGTTAGGATTTCAGGAATTTTCCGACCCGGAACTGCTGGAGATGGTGCGCGACGAACATCCCGGCTCGGATCCGGAGGCGCTTGCCGTGCGCGCCAGCGAGATCGAACAACTGCGCCGGGCTTTGGAAGAGCTGCCCTTTCAGGAGCGGGCGGCTTTATCCATGCGCTATTATAACGACATGAAGTTGGAGGAGATCGCTGGCGCCATGGAACTGAGCCGCAGCACGATCAAGCGATATATAGCCTCCGCCAGAGAACATTTAGCTCGAAAACTGAAAGGATAACCTCTCTATGGCATTTCATAATTACGACAAAAAATATCAAATGGATAAAAAGGCAGCAGAGGCGGCGCTGCAGGATATCCTGGCCGCCAGCGGGCAGGAGGACGCCGCCGAGCGCTCTCATCAGGCGTTTCACAAAAAGGGCGGCAGACGTCGGTTATTCTGGACTCTGTTCACGGTCGCGGCGGCCGCGCTGGCTCTTGCAGGCATTGTATTGTGGCAGCAATGACGCGCGGACAGATACCGCGCCTTACAGGAAAGGTTCTATACCCAAAATATGAAAAGAGGAGTTCTCGCAAAACTAATTTCATGTTCCTTATGCGTGATGCTGCTGGCTGGCTGCGGCGACGCGGATTCCATATCCGTACCCTCCGCCACACAGTCCTCAGAGCAGCCGGGGATCATGGATTCTCTGCAGGTGGGCGCCACCAGCGCCCCGGAGGATACAGGGCATACGGACGACTCCGGGCAGACACCGCCCCCCACGGCGACGCCTCAGCCCACCGCCGCGCCCAGTCCCACCCCGGATCCGACGCCCCAGCCCACTCCCTTTGTGCCGCTGCGGGACAATACGCCCTACTGTCCGATCCCTGAGGCTCCCGGCACGGTGACTTACGGAAATGACGTGACCACCATCGACGCCTCTCACACGGACCAGGGGTATATCATGGCCAACTATACCGGAACCTGCTCCAAAGTCAAATTGCAGATCATCGGCCCCAACGACTATAAATGCACTTACAATCTGAATACGGCAGACTTTCAGGCTTTTCCTCTCACAGCGGGAGACGGCAGTTATGCCTTCACAGTAAATGAGAATATACAGGGAAACGAATACATCATCAGCTATGAACTGAGTCTGGATGTGGTTATAGAAGACCCTTTCAGCCCCTATCTGACCCCCAGCTCCTATGTGGAGTATGACAGCGATACGCGGGCTGTGGAACTGGCGGCCGAACTGTGCGAAACCGCCCGGTCGGATCTGGACTGCGTCTCCCTGATCTACAATTATATAGTAGACACTATCTCCTATGACTATGACAAGGCCGAAAAAATCACCAGCGGCGCGCTTTCCAGCTATGTGGCGGATATCGACCGCACGCTGGAGGGCGGCAAGGGCATCTGCCTGGATTATGCCGCGCTGATGGCATGTATGCTGCGCAGCCAGCACATTCCCACCCGCATGGAGGTAGGATACGCCGGCATGGCTTACCACGCCTGGGTCAGCGTATATATCACGGATGTGGGATGGGTCAACGGCATCGTGGAATTTGACGGCGATACATGGAGCCTGATGGATCCCACCTTTGCCGCCAGCAACAGCGAAGAGGAATTGAAGGAATTTATTGGCGACGGCAGCAACTATACTGTCAGATATATCTATTAGCCCAAGAGAAGGAGAATGCGTATGAAAGCAAAAAGAACACTTACCCAGGCCGAGATCGCCTCATTTTGTTCCCAGACGGCCATGCTGATCCAGGCCGGGATCACTCCCGTGGAGAGCATGAGCATCATGCTCAGCGATATGAAAAACGATCAGGGCCGGGAGATCCTTCAGGGAATCTGGGACGTGTGTAAAAAAGGCACCAGTTTCCACGAGGCCCTGGAGAGCGTGGGCGTCTTTCCAGACTACTGTCTGCGCCTGATCGCTCTGGGCGAAGAATCCGGCAAGCTGGACAGCTGCCTGCAGTCGCTGGCAGTCTACTATGATAAGGAAGAGAACATCCGCAAGAACATCAAACAGGCCGTCTCCTATCCGCTGATCATGATCGTCATGATGTTTGTGGTCATCTATGTGCTGATGAGCCGGGTACTCCCCATTTTCAGCCAGGTGTTCGCGGAGCTGGGCAGCGACATGGGCGGGCTGGCCTCCTCCCTGATGAATATGGGCAGCACCCTGAACCGCTATTCCGGCGTTCTGCTGGGCTTTATCTGTCTGCTGCTGGCGCTGTATTTCTCCTTTACCCGGATCCCGGCTCTGAAAAGGCTGAACCGGCGCTTTTTAAACTGGTTCCCCCCTACCAGGAGCTTTTTTGAAAAATATGCCTGTCAGCGTTTCGCCAGCGGCCTGGCCATGACGTTCAGCAGCGGCATCGACACCTATACCAGCCTGGAGATGGTGGCGGAGCTGGTGGGAAACCCCAGGATGCGGGAGCAGATCTTACAGTGCCAGGAACGGCTGCACAAGGGCGACAACCTCTCCGAGGCGCTGGTGGAGTCCCAGATATTCAGCAACGTACATTCCCGCATGGTTGCCATCGGTTTCCGCAGCGGCAACATCGATACCGTCATGCAGAAGATAGCCGATTCCTATGAAAAGGAAACCGACGAGAGAATGCAGTCCATTATCTCCGTGCTGGAGCCCACGCTGGTCATCATCCTCTCCATCATCGTGGGACTGATTCTGTTGTCCGTGATCCTGCCGCTGATGGGCATCATGTCCAGCATAGGATAAAAAGTATAAGGAGGCCGTTATGCGCAGAAACCGTTTTGAGTCCAATTCCCTGGGAATCATCCCCCGGCTGGCAAACATGCTGCCCCTGCTGGTGGGCGTGTTCATCCTGTTTCTGTTCCTGCGGGGCGTACAGTCCGTGAGCGATACCACCGCCGCCAAGCAGCAGGAGAGCCTGGAAACCGCGCTGAACCGCAGCATTGCCCAATGTTACGCCGTGGAAGGCATGTATCCCCCCAGCCTGCGCTACATCCGTGAGCACTATGGACTGACCTACGACGAGAGCAAATTTGTAATCGATTACCGCTGCGAGGGATCCAATCTGATGCCCGAGGTCATGGTACTGCCCATAAACTGAGTACAATCCAACCGGAAAGGATCTTGGAGCTATGAATGTAAAACAGGAGAAAAACCATATTGTGGACGTGTTGTTCGTGCTGGCGCTGTTTGTGGTATTTACGCTGTCGGCACTGGTTCTGGTGATTCTGGGAGCCAACGTGTACCGGCAGACGGTAAGCTATATGGACGACAACTACACCGCCCGTACAGCCTACTCCTATCTGACAGAAAAGGTTCGCCAGAACGACCTCTATGACAGCGTTTCCGTGGGCGAACTGGAGGGTTGTACCGCCCTGGTTCTGACCCGCGAGATCGGCGGCGCCGACTACGCCACCTATCTCTATCTCCATGACGGGAGCCTGCGGGAACTGTTCATGCGGCAGGGAAGCGATATCGGCAGCGATCCTCTCTCCGCGGGGCGGGAGATCATGCCCCTGCAGGATTGGGATTTGCAAAACGCCGGGGAACATCTGCTGCATATCGGGCTGACGCTGGAGGACGGCAGCTGCAAAGAGCTGTATATCTCCCTGCACAGCCATTGACCGAAAGGAGGAACTCCTTTGAAACATTCCAAATCATCGCTCTTTTTGATGGAGCTGATCATCGCGTTACTGTTCTTTTCCGTGTCCAGCACCGTGTGCATACGGCTGTTTGTCAAGGCCCACGCCCTGTCCGCCCAGACCGTGGACCAGAATTACGCGGTGAACTACGCCCAGAATATGGCGGAAATGTTTACCGGCTGTGAGGGGGATCTGCAGGCCATACAATCCCTGCTGACGGACAGCCGTCTGTCCCCGGAGGGCGATGTCCTGTCGCTGATCCAGAACGGCTACCGCACGCAGTTACAGCGCTGCGGGAATCCTGATCCCGGCAGCATGCTCTCGGCGGATATCTATGTATACAGGGCGGACGCCTGGCCGCCGGAGTTATACGATCTTCCTCCGGCCAACCCCGAGCCCCGCGAACCGCTCTATACCCTGCATGTGGATCTGTATCTTCCCTGTGTAAGATAGCCCGTACCGAATATACCGTCTGTGCAATGACGTCGGCACAGTAACCAGGTTTACCAGATTCCGTAACCCAAGAAAGGAACATCCCATGAGCTTTTACAAAAAATCCGGCCCGGAATTTCATGTGAATGTAGGCTCCTCGTCGATCCTGCTGATATTTGTGATCCTCTGCCTGATCTCCTTTGCCACGCTGTCCATCGTCAGCGCCAACGCGGACGCCAAACTGAGCAGCCGGGTGGCGGAGAGGACTGCCGCTTATTACGAAGCCTGCAATCAGGCCCAGGAAAATATCGCCAGCATAGACCGGACGCTTGCCTCCGTCTATGCGGACAGCTTTGACGAAGACGAATATTTTATGGCGGTGGGACATAAAAAGACCTGTATCGTCGCCATTTCCGATCTGCAGACTCTGACCGTCACATTGGACATCCTATATCCCCGGCAGGAGGGCGACCCCTTTTACCGCGTCACATCCTGGCAGGTCGTCACCGACAGTTCCGATGTGGAAGACGAGGATTCCGTACTGCTGATTCATTGACGATATTCCGAAACACACCACATTACGGGGTGAACTGTTAAAAACAGGGCCGAATCCATATGATACGGATCCGGCCCTGTTAATTTATTGCCTTATTTTATTCCTTTATGCTTTCCCGCCTCTATTCAACAGGTACGAGCGTTTCCTCGAGCTCTGTCTCGCTCTCTTCCAGTTCTGTCTCCTCGCCCTCGCCCTCGTCCTCTGTCTCCAGCAGTTCGCCTTCCAGCTCGGGAGCCATCCCATCGCCCACTGTCTCCAGCGGTGTCTCTTCCCCGATCAGAATATCCTCCTGAAGCTCTTCCTCCTCATCGATAATGGCCTCCGGCTCGCTCACCACCTTGATATGGCGGATATAATCTGTGTTCAACCGGGTATTTCGATATCTCTTCATACCGGTGCCTGCCGGAATCAGCTTACCCAGAATCACATTTTCCTTCAGGCCGATCAGCGGATCCACCTTACCCTTTATGGCAGCTTCCGTCAGCACTTTCGTAGTCTCCTGGAAAGACGCCGCGGACAGGAAGGAATTGGTAGCCAGCGCAGCTTTGGTGATGCCCAGCAGTACCTGCTTGCCCTCCGCAGGCTCCTTGCCCTGGGCAATCAGCGCCTCGTTCATATCGTCAAACTCCAGCACATCCACCAGAGTTCCGGGCAGGAACTCGGCGTCGCCGTTATTCTCGATCCGGATCTTCTTCATCATCTGCCGCACGATCACTTCAATATGCTTATCTGCGATATCCACGCCCTGCAGACGGTACACTCTCTGTACTTCCCGGAGCATATAGTCCTGCACAGCCTTGATTCCCTTGATCTTTAACAGGTCATGGGGGTTGACGCTGCCCTCTGTCAACTCGTCTCCGGCCTCCAGAATCTGCTCATCCACCACCTTGATACGGGAGCCGTAAGGGATCAGATATGCTTTGCTCTCCCCTGTCTCCTCGTTGGTGATCACCACCTCGCGCTTTTTCTTGGTATCCCGGATCTCCGCCTTGCCGCCAAACTCGGCGATTATTGCAAGACCCTTGGGCTTTCTGGCCTCAAACAACTCCTCCACACGGGGAAGACCCTGTGTGATATCGTCACCGGCCACACCGCCGCTGTGGAAAGTTCTCATGGTCAGCTGGGTTCCCGGTTCCCCGATGGACTGGGCTGCGATGATACCCACGGCCTCACCCACCTGCACCGCCTCACCGGTGGCCATATTGGCGCCGTAGCACTTGGCGCAGATGCCGTTGTGGGAACGGCAGGTCAGTATGGTACGGATCTTCACTGCCTCCACTGGCTCACCCTTCTCGTTTACACCCACGCTCAGTATCCTGGCAGCGCGGCTGGGAGTGATCATGTGGTTGTGTTTCACGATCATGTTGCCGTCTCTGTCATAGATATCCTCGCAGGAATATCTGCCTGTAATACGGTCTTTCAGACCTTCTATCGTCTCCTTGCCATCCATAAAGGCCTTTACCACGTTGCCGGGAATTTCGTCCCTGCCCTCCGCGCAGTCCACCTCACGGATAATCAGCTCCTGAGACACATCCACCATTCGGCGGGTCAGATAACCGGAGTCAGCAGTACGCAGCGCGGTATCCGACATACCCTTCCGGGCGCCATGGGCGGACATGAAATACTCCAATACGTCCAGACCCTCACGGAAATTGGACTTGATGGGCAGCTCAATGGTCTTACCGGTGGTATCCGCCATCAGTCCGCGCATACCGGCCAGCTGTTTGATCTGCTGGTTGGAACCACGGGCGCCGGAGTCCGCCATCATAAAGATATTGTTATACTTATCCAGACCTGCCAGCAGCACGTCTGTCAGCTCTTTATCGGTCTCGTTCCAGGTCTCCACCACCGCGCGGTATCTCTCCTCCTCGGTAATCAAACCTCTGCGGTAGTTGGCTGCGATCTTATCCACGGTAGTCTGGGCCGCCGCCAGCATCTCCGCCTTCTGCTCGGGCACGGTCATATCGGAAATGGATACGGTCATGGCCGCTCTGGTAGAATACTTGTAACCGATGGCCTTCACGTCGTCCAGCACCTCCGCGGTACGGGACGCGCCATGGGTATTGATAACCTTCTCCAGGATCTGTTTGAGCTGTTTCTTGCCCACATGGAAATCTACTTCCAGTTTCAGATAATCCTCCGGGGTATTCCTCTCCACAAATCCCAGATCCTGCGGCAGGATCTCGTTGAACAGGAAACGTCCCAGCGTGGATTCCACATTGCCGCTGACCGTTTCTCCCTGGGGAGTCGTCTTGGTCACCCGCACCTTGATGCGGGAATGCAGCGTGATAAACTGGTTCTCATAGGCCAAAATGGCCTCGTTTACACTCTTAAAGTATTTATTCTCCCCCAATACGCCGGGTCTCTCCTGGGTCAGATAATAGATACCCAACACCATATCCTGAGACGGCACCGCCACCGGGCCGCCGTCTGAAGGCTTTAACAGATTGTTGGGAGACAGCAGCAGGAAACGGCACTCCGCCTGGGCCTCCACGGACAGGGGCAGATGCACTGCCATCTGGTCTCCGTCAAAGTCGGCGTTGAAAGCCGTACACACCAGAGGGTGCAGTTTGATAGCCTTGCCTTCCACCAGGATCGGCTCAAAGGCCTGAATGCCCAGTCTGTGCAGAGTAGGAGCGCGGTTCAGCATCACGGGATGCTCCCTGATGACCTCCTCCAGCACGTCGAACACTTGGGTGTCCATTCTCTCCACCAGCTTTTTGGCATTCTTGATATTCTGGCTGATCCCCTTGGAAACCAGCTCTTTCATAACAAAGGGCTTGAACAGTTCGATCGCCATCTCCTTGGGCAAGCCGCACTGATAGATCTTCAGCTCCGGACCCACCACGATAACGGAACGGCCGGAATAGTCCACACGCTTGCCCAGCAGGTTCTGACGGAAACGTCCGCCCTTACCTTTTAACATGTCGGACAGGGACTTCAGCGCCCGGTTGCCGGGGCCGGTAACGGGACGGCCTCTCCTGCCGTTGTCGATCAGCGCGTCCACCGCCTCCTGCAGCATACGTTTTTCGTTGCGGACGATGATATCCGGCGCGCCCAGCTCCAGCAGCCTCTTCAGACGGTTGTTTCTGTTGATGATCCTTCTGTACAGATCGTTCAGGTCAGAGGTGGCAAAGCGGCCGCCGTCCAACTGCACCATGGGGCGCAGATCGGGGGGAATCACCGGAATCGTATCCAGAATCATCCACTCCGGCCGGTTGCCGGACTCGTTAAATGCCTCCACCACTTCCAGTCTCTTGATGATACGGGCGCGTTTCTGACCGGTGGAATCCCTCAGTTCTTCCTTGAGTTCCACGGACTCCCTCTCCAGATCGATGGACTGCAGCAGCTCCTTGATGGCCTCCGCGCCCATACCCACACGGAACTTGTTTCCGTAGGTCTCTCTGGCATCCTGATACTCCCTCTCGGACAGCACCTGCTTATAATCCAGTCCTGTATCCCCCTCGTCCAACACGATATAGGAGGCGAAATACAGCACCTTCTCCAACACTCTGGGAGACAGATCCAGAATCAGTCCCATACGGCTGGGAATCCCCTTAAAATACCAGATATGGGATACCGGCGCCGCCAGTTCGATATGGCCCATGCGCTCTCTGCGCACGCTGGCCTTGGTCACTTCCACGCCGCAGCGATCGCAGACCACGCCCTTGTACCGGATCTTCTTATACTTACCGCAATGACACTCCCAGTCTTTGCTGGGTCCAAATATCTTCTCGCAGAACAGGCCGTCCCTCTCGGGCTTTAATGTCCTGTAGTTGATCGTCTCCGGTTTCATCACTTCGCCCCGGGACCACTCGCGAATCTTGTCCGGAGAGGCTAACCCGATCTTGATGGCATCGAATGTCATGGGCTGATATGTTTCATTTTTTGTTTCTGACATTATGGCACTCCCTTCTAATGTTACAATGTTAGTTTCATAACTATTTAGAACTCTTCGTCTGTTTCGTCGTAACCTTCATCGGCGTAGTCTTCATCACTGTAATCATCTTCCGCGCTGATCAGTTCACCGCTCTCATCGTCGAATTCCTGTGCCTGATAACCCATCTCTCCCAGAGAATTGTTATCATAATCGTCATATTTACGGTCGCCTTCCATCTCGTAACGGTAATCCGTCTCGTTGTAATCGATGGTCTCGGCGATCTCCACCTCGGTGTTGTCGTCGCGCAGCACCCGCACGTCCAGACCCAGCGCCTGCAGCTCTTTCAGCAGCACCTTGAAGGACTCGGGAATGCTGGGCTCAGGGATATTGTCTCCCTTGATGATGGCCTCATAAGTCTTCACACGACCTACCACGTCATCGGACTTCACCGTCAAAATCTCCTGCAGCGTATAGGAAGCGCCATATGCCTCCAGGGCCCACACTTCCATCTCGCCGAAACGCTGGCCGCCGAACTGGGCCTTACCGCCCAGAGGCTGCTGTGTCACCAGAGAGTACGGGCCTGTGGAACGGGCATGGATCTTGTCATCCACCAGATGATGCAGCTTTAAGTAATGCATGTGTCCGATGGTCACCGCGCTGTCAAAATACTCGCCGGTGCGGCCGTCCCGCAGACGCACCTTGCCGTCCCGGGAGATGGGCACACCCTTCCACACCTCTCTGTGCTCCCTGTTCTCAGACAGGTACTGTATTACCTCCGGCAGCAGTTCTTCACTGTGCAGGCTTTCAAAACTCTCTCCGTTCCAGGGCTTGCCGTCAGGCATGACAGCCCTCTCCTCCGCCTTCCACTGATCGACTTCCGCCTGATCAAAGGGCAGATTGGCATAGTCGTTGGCCAGATCCAGCGTGTCCATAATATCCTTCTCGTTGGCGCCGTCAAATACGGGCGTAGCCACATTAAAGCCCAGCGCCTTGGCGGCCAGGGACAGATGAATCTCCAGCACCTGACCGATATTCATACGGGAAGGCACACCCAGAGGATTCAGCACGATATCCAGCGGACGTCCGTTGGGCAGATAGGGCATATCCTCCACCGGCAATACACGGGAAACCACACCCTTGTTGCCGTGACGGCCAGCCATCTTATCGCCTACGGAAATCTTTCTCTTCTGCGCTATATAGATACGGACAGCCATATTGACGCCGGGAGACAGCTCGTCGCTGTTCTCTCTGGTAAACACTTTGGCGTCCACCACAATGCCGTACTCGCCGTGAGGCACTTTCAGCGAAGTATCCCTGACCTCTCTCGCCTTTTCGCCAAAGATGGCCCGCAGCAGCCTTTCCTCCGCGGTCAGCTCCGTCTCTCCCTTGGGAGTCACCTTGCCCACCAGGATATCGCCGGCACGTACCTCCGCGCCGATACGAATGATACCGCGGTCATCCAGGTCTTTTAACGCGTCGTCGCCCACACCGGGCACATCCCGGGTAATCTCTTCGGGCCCCAGTTTCGTATCCCGGGCCTCCGCCTCATATTCCTCTATATGGACGGAAGTGTACACGTCCTCCATCACCAGTCTCTCGCTGAGCAGAACGGCGTCCTCGTAGTTGTATCCTTCCCAGGTCATAAAGCCGATCAACGGGTTTTTGCCCAGAGCCAGCTCACCCTCTCTGGTGGAAGGACCGTCGGCGATCACCTGTCCCGCCTCCACATGATCCCCCTTAAATACGATGGGTTTCTGATTGTAGCAGTTGGACTGGTTACTGCGGGAGAACTTGGCCAGACGGAACTCCGCCTTTTCCCCGTCGTCATAAGTCATCTTTATCAGATTGGAGGACACATACTCCACCTTGCCGGCCTTGGGGGACACCACGCACACGCCGGAGTCCACCGCCGCCTTCTGCTCGATGCCGGTACCTACCACCGGAGCCTCCGTGAGCAGCAGAGGCACCGCCTGACGCTGCATGTTGGAGCCCATCAGCGCACGGTTGGCGTCGTCGTTTTCCAGGAAAGGAATCAGGGCCGTAGCCACGGAGAACACCATTCTGGGGGACACGTCCATGTAATCAAACATGGCCTTGGGATATTCCTGCGTCTCCTCGCGATAGCGGCCGGACACGCTGTTGCGGACAAAATGGCCTTCCTCATCCAACTGTTCGTTGGCCTGCGCCACATGATAGTTGTCCTCTTCGTCGGCAGTCATATATACCACTTCCTCCGTCACCCGGGGGTTGGCGGGATCCGTCTTGTCAATCTTACGGTAAGGCGCCTCCACAAAGCCGTACTCATTGATACGGGCATAGCTTGCCAGAGAGTTGATCAAACCGATATTGGGACCTTCAGGCGTCTCGATAGGGCACATTCTTCCATAGTGGGAATAGTGTACGTCACGCACTTCGAATCCGGCGCGGTCTCTGGACAGACCGCCGGGCCCCAGGGCGGACAGACGTCTCTTGTGGGTCAGCTCGCCCAGCGGATTGTTCTGATCCATAAACTGGGATAACTGGGAGGAGCCAAAGAACTCCTTCACCGCGGCAGTCACCGGTTTGATATTGATCAAAGACTGGGGAGAAATATCCTCCGCGTCATGGGTGGTCATACGCTCGCGCACTACGCGCTCCATCCGGGACAGACCGATGCGGTACTGATTTTGCAGCAGTTCGCCCACCGCTCGAATACGCCGGTTGCCCAGATGATCGATATCGTCGTCATTGCCCAGACCGTACTCCAGATGGATGTTGTAGTTGATGGACGCAAAGATATCTTCCTTGGTGATATGTTTCGGAATCAGCTCATGCACATTCTTGCGGATCGCCTCGGCCAGTTTCTCAGGATCTTCGCCGAATTCCTCGATAATCTGAGACAAAACGGGATAGTACACCCGCTCCGTAATGCCCAGTTCTCTGGGATTGCAGTCCACAAAGCTGGTGATATCCACCATCATATTGGACAACACCTTCACATTGCGCTCCTCGGTCTGTACATATACAAAGGGGATCGCGGCATTCTGGATCGTATCGGCAATCTCCGCAGTCACTTTAGTGCCTGCGGCCGCCACCACTTCTCCGGTGGAGGGATCCACGGCATCCGCCGCCAGTACCTGATGCCGGATACGGTTGCGCAACGCCAGTTTTTTGTTGAATTTATATCTTCCGACCTTGGCCAGATCATATCTGCGGGGGTCAAAGAACATCGCGTTAATCAGACTCTCGGCGCTCTCCACGCTCAGAGGCTCGCCGGGACGGATCTTTTTATACAGCTCTAACAGGCCCTCCTGATAGTTCTCGGCCGTGTCCTTGGTAAAGCTGGCCTCGATCTTGGGCTCGTCTTCTCCAAATACATCCCTGATCTCCTCGTTGGTGCCGATACCCAGGGCCCGGATCAGCACAGTAATGGGGACTTTTCTGGTGCGGTCCACGCGCACATAGAACACATCGTTGGAGTCTGTCTCATACTCCAGCCATGCGCCGCGATTGGGGATAACAGTACAGGAAAACAGTCTCTTACCGATCTTGTCATGCCCTATTCCGTAATAGATGCCGGGGGAACGCACCAGCTGGCTTACAATAACACGCTCCGCGCCATTGATGATAAATGTGCCCGTGGCAGTCATCAGAGGCAAATCACCCATAAATATCTCATGCTCGCTGATCTCCTCCTTGTCCTTGTTGTAAAGACGCACCTTTACCTTGAGAGGCGCCGCATAATTGGCGTCTCTCTCCTTGCACTCCTCGATGGAATACTTCACATCGTCCTCACACAGTTCAAAATCAACGAACTCCAGGCTAAGAGAACCGCTGTAATCGGCGATGGGAGAGATATCGTCAAAGACTTCTTTTAAGCCTTCCTTTAAAAACCACTGATAGGAGTCCTTCTGGACTTCGATCAGGTTGGGCATCTCCAAAACCTCTTTTTGTCTCGAATAACTCATACGCATGTTCTTGCTGTTCGCAATGGGACGTATTCTGTTTTTTTCCATGGACATTTCACCCCGTTCTTTCTGATTTGCTTATTTGCACAAAAAATAAGCCTAACACACCACAATAGTGCATCTTCCATACTAACACAAGTGTTTCGGAGAGTCAAGCAGATTTTTGGATAAAATTAGGATAAATGAAATCGGAATCGAAAACAACGGACCCGCCCTGTGACAGGCGAGTCCGTACAAAGAGACATGGTTTACTTGAGAGTCGCCTTTGCGCCAACCTCTTCCAGTTTCTTCTTGATCTCCTCGGCCTCTTCCTTAGCGGCAGCCTCCTTGACCATCTTGGGCGCGCCGTCAACCAGATCCTTGGCCTCCTTCAGGCCCAGGCCGGTGATCTCACGAACCACCTTGATAACCTTAACCTTCTCAGCGCCAACCTCGGTCAGCTCCACATCAAACTCGGTCTTCTCTTCCTCGGCTGCTGCCGCAGGGCCTGCCGCCACTACAACGCCTGCTGCCGCAGATACGCCGAACTCCTCTTCACATGCCTTTACCAGATCGTTTAACTCTAATACGCTCAACTCTTTGATAGCGTCGATTAATTCCTGAGCTGTCAATTTAGCCATTTTCTTTTCCTCCTAATTAAAGTTCCGCATATTCTCTCCTGCACACACGACCGGTGCTTGTGCCCGTGCCGCTTGGGCGTCCCGGCCTCAAGCAGTGCGCATCCGTGAATATGCTGTTTTTAGTTCCGCATATTCTCTCCTGCACACACGACCAGTGCTTGTGCCCGTGCCGCTTGGGCGTCCCGGCCTCAAGCAGTGCGCATCCGTGAATATGCTGTTTTTAAGTTCCGCATATTCCCTGAATATGCTGTTTCAAGTTACTCCTGCGCGGGTGCTGCCGCCTCTTCCACAGGGGCCGCCTCTTCAGCAGGGGTTTCCGCAGCAGGGGCCTCTACCGCCGCCGCGCCGCCTTTTTCTGCCAGCTGTTTCATAACACGGGCAAAATTAGTGATCGGGGACTGCATGGAGCCCAGCAATCTGGACAGCAGTACTTCCCTGCCGGGAATGCTGGCGATGGATGCCATACCCTTGGCGTCATACACGGTTCCTTCCACCACACCGGCCTTAATCTCAAGCTTGTCGGCTTTCTTGGCGAACTCGGCCAGAACTCTCGCAGGCGCCGTAGCGTCCGTGTTGGAGTAGGCCATCGCGCTGGGACCGTTTAAGTAAGGAGCCAATCCTTCATAAGCGGTGTCCTTAAACGCAAAGTTCATCATGGTGTTCTTGTAAACCTTGTAGACGACGCCCGCCTCGCGTAAATTCTTACGCAGCTCAGTATCCTGCTCAACGGTCAGTCCACGGTAGTCAACCAGAACTACAGACTGCGCATCCTTGATACCGGCGGAAATCTCTTCCACGATCGGCTGTTTTAATTCAACCTTTGCCATTTCTCTACCTCCTTATAGATTTTGTTGCCGAAAGAAGGTTTTTATCAAAAAAGCCCCCCGGACAGGGAGGCACAGTTTCCTATAAAAACGCACTCTCCTCGGTAGGCGCTACGCTTACTCCCCACCGCAACGTTCTTTCCATGGAAACAGAACTGTGGAAACAGAATCGTCGCTTTGGGAAACCTACTGTCTTCGGCATGGTTTTTCAACCTTTGATACCATAACACACGGAACGGTTTTTGTCAAGCCCCAGATTTGTCTGTTTTATTTCCGACGTGAACGCTGACAAAATGAAAGATACAGGGAAGTCACTTTTTCCGAATCCGATAAACCCACACCTCATAATAAGCGGTGTTGTCGGTAAACGGGCTGCCCTCCACCAGCTCCATCGTCAGATCCGCCTGCTCCCTGCTGGCTGCGCTCAGTTCCACGGGCGCCGCCGCCAACAGATAGCGAATATTCATCTCCGCCATGGCGTCCAGATCGTAGTCCAGATCCGTATATCCCCCCTGGCCTTTCGCTACCATTCCATTGATTCCATAGGGGGCTCCCGCCAGATACAGCCGGTTGCCCCACTCATCGAAATAGCGCCTGGTCTCCTCGTTCTCCTCCAGTTCCCGGGCCATCACCCGGCGAAAACGGTGCTTGTACTCCAGATCGTAGTTGTTGGAATATCCGTCAGCGCAGGTGTAACCGTGATACAGCGCCACCGAAGGATATATCCCCAGGCTTACCACGCTGCATTTTTCTTTGTCCTCCCCAATGCCTGCGTCGATCCGGGCAAACACATCCTCCATAAAAATACTTTCCCACGTCACCTGACGGTAGCCGTCCAGCAGCATCAGCCGGATATTCTTGTTCAGCGGGCTGTCCCGAAAGACCTGAACTCCTTCGATTCCCAACAACAGCAGACAGGCTATACCGGCCGCCAGACGAGTCTGCCAACCCTGCCGTGTTCTCCCGGCGGACAGATGTTCTCCCGCGCCGGACCCACCGGACACAGGCTCTGCATTCCCGCAGCACAAAGACGATTTTGCGCGCCGACGCTGGCAGACGCAGGCCGTCTCTTCTCCCAGCGCGCAGAATCCCTCCAGCACAAATCCCAGCGCCAGCATCCATAAAAAAGGAAAACACCAATAGACACGATCCGCCTGAAAATACGTGAACATGCCCCCCATAGACAGCCGCAGGGACACCACAGGGCCACTGTTCCACAGCACCGCCAGCAGGGCGCACAGACCGATCAGGCCAATCAGACTCCAGGCTGCGCCCAGGCGCCCGGACACATCGCTTTTTTTCTTACGGCAGAGCAATAGCGCCAGCGCAAGCAGCGTTGCCGCCGTCAATATCCCTGCGGAATACACCGGAGAATATGAACCGCCGTTCAAGATAAGTTCCTTCAGAGATGCCAGCGGGTGTTCTGTCGCCCGCAGGACCATCTCCTGCCGATGGGTGGCAAAACCTTTTCCTGCAATGCTGCGCAACAAATCTGCATTCAATGCCAGATAGGTCATTAGCAGCGTCAGCGTGCCGACGCCTGCCCGCAGCGACGAGCCATAGCCGATATTCTGCGGATTTCCGCCTTTCCGCGCCTTTCCGCGCTTTCCCGCTATCGCCAGATAAATCGTCCAAAGCATCCCCGCCGCCACCCACACATAGCCCACCAGCGTCAGGGAGGAACCCGCCGCAAATAAGAATATACCAAGATAGCAACTCGCCCATCGCCTCCGTTTTACAGATTTCGACTCCCCCTTCTCCGCAAGGCTCAGTCCGCACAGTGTCAGCATGGGCTGCCCCAGTGCCGCCAAACCGTATACAGGGTAAAAGGGGATATAGCAGAACACGCAGGCCATGGCCCAGCTCACGGTTCTGCGCAGTCCCAGCTTTTTGCCCAGAGCATACATGCCCAGGAAACCTGTCAGCAGGCAGAGCCAGTGCATGACCGCATAAGCCGCAAAGGGCGCAAGGAATCTATAGATTAACACCCCCAAAGGAGCAGGCGGCAGCATGGATGCCTTATCCATACCGTTCATAAACTGGGGGATCACATGACCACGGCCCAGATACCGGGCCTGGTACATATAGTTAAGCACCTCGCCGTCCAGCTGATCGTGTATCTGTACATAACTGCCCTCGCCCAGCACCGCGTAGGGCAGCGCGATCAGGCTCACCGCCAGCAGACCCAGCGTTACCCATACTACGTCTTTATGTTTTAGATCATTCCATTTTTCCCACAGTTTCTTCATGGTTACCTCTGCATGCATATCGCCGGTTTTGCCTGCGATATTGTTTACAAAAAGAACCCTCCCAAAAGGGAAGGTTCCTTATACGCCTGTTCACTGCGCCATTAGAATTTGGCGACGTTGACCTTTACGCCAGGGCCCATGGTGGAAGTCAGAGTAATGCTTCTCAGATACTGACCTTTCAGGGCGCTGGGCCTTGCCTTTACAATGGCATCCATCAGTGCCTGGAAATTCTCCTGCAGAGCCTCGTCCGTAAAGGACGCCTTGCCCACGGGAACATGCACAATGTTGTTCTTGTCCAGCCTGTACTCGATCTTACCGGCTTTGATATCGGCGATAGCCTTGGTCACATCCATGGTTACGGTACCGGCCTTGGGATTGGGCATCAGACCTTTGGGGCCCAGCACCTTACCCAGACGTCCAACCACACCCATCATATCGGGAGTGGCAACCACCACGTCAAAGTCCAGCCAGCCCTCGTTCTGGATCTTGGGAATCAGCTCATCGCCGCCCACATAGTCGGCGCCTGCGGCCTCGGCCTCATTCACCTTGTCGCCTTTGGCGAACACCAGTACTTTTACGGTCTTACCTGTTCCGTTGGGCAGCACTACCGCGCCACGGATCTGCTGATCCGCATGACGGCCGTCGCAGCCTGTTCTGATGTGTACTTCGATCGTCTCGTCAAATTTTGCGACTGCAGTCTTCTTGGCCAGCACGATCGCGTCGGCGGGCTCATAGAAAGTTGCTCTGTCAACCAGCTTTGCAGCCTCTACATATTTCTTACCACGTTTCATTATCATACCTCCTAGGTTCCAGCGACAATTTTTTGCAAATTGTCTCCCAATCAATAGTGTTTAGTCTTCAACAACAATACCCATGCTCCTTGCGGTTCCGGCGATCATGCTCATAGCCGCCTCGATGCTTGCCGCATTCAGATCCGGCATCTTCATCTCAGCGATCTCACGAACCTTGTCCTTGGAAATGGTAGCAACTTTGGTCTTGTTGGGAGCCGCGGACGCGGTCTTTAAGTTGCATGCCTTCTTGAGCAGTACTGCTGCAGGCGGAGTCTTGGTAACGAAACTGAAACTTCTGTCCGCATATACAGTGATGACAACAGGGATGATCAGATCACCCTTATCTGCTGTTCTGGCGTTGAACTGCTTGGTGAATTCAACGATGTTTACGCCGTGCTGACCCAGTGCGGGACCAACGGGCGGAGCCGGTGTAGCTTTGCCGGCAGGAATCTGTAACTTGATATATCCTTCTACTTTCTTTGCCATAGTGGCACCTCCTATAAATGTGGTAATTCGGCGCAAGCGTTTCGCAACTCCGAAGTCTTGCTCCCACTGGAACGCCGCCGCGCGTACCGCTGCCGCATCCCTACGCTGCCAGGGCGTCCGCCCCGTTGCCGCCCGGCCCTAAAGCCCTGCGGCTATATTCACCGAACAGAATACAGACTGCCCGGAAAATATCGTTAAGATAACTTTCTGATCTCCGCGAAACTGATCTCCACAGGCGTCTCTCTGCCGAACAGTTCCACATTGATGGTGGCTGTCTGTTTGCCGAAGTCCATCTTTTGAACGATACCCACGGTATCCTTCCAGACGCCGGCCACCACGGATATGCTGTCTCCCTCGGCGAAATCCACGGAGACATTGTCAGTCTTGATGCCCAGAGGTTTCATCTCCGCCTCTGTCAGCGGAACGGGCTTGCTGCCCGGTCCCACAAAACCGGTGACGCCGCGGGTATTGCGCACCACATACCAGGTATCGTCGTTCATATCCATGTTGAGGAGTACATAACCCGGAAACATCTTGCGCTGAACCGTCTTCTTCACACCGTTCTTCATCTCCACAACCTCCTCCAGCGGCACCCGGACTTCCAGGATCTGCTCTGCCAGAGAAGGGTTGTTCTCGATGGTCTTTTCTATATTGGCTTTGACCTTATTCTCATAGCCGGAATAAGTATGAACCACATACCACTTTGCCTCTGCCATACAATCACCCTCGCTCTAAATGGTTGTCAGGATATTCACACCGTACTGGATGACATAATCCAGGACTGCAATGATGACACCCAAAACTATGGATATAGCCACGACTGCTACGGACTGCTTAAAGGTAGATTGTCTGTCCGGCCAGGAAACCTTCTTGAACTCGGCCTTCAGCCCATCAAAAAACCTGGGTTTTGCGGTCTTTTCTGCGGAATCTCCCATTATTACCTCTTTTCTGCGCATCGCAGGCTGCCCCGCGACGGCGCGCTAACACATATATCCGGACGCGCGCGTCCAGACATCCAAAGTGAACCGATTACTTGGTCTCCTTGTGCATGGTATGCGTCTTGCAGAATCTGCAATACTTCTTGGTCTCCATACGGTCGGGATGTGTCTTCTTGTCCTTGGTGGTGTTGTAGTTACGCTGTTTGCACTCTGTACATGCTAAAGTAATTTTTGTACGCATTGTTTCCTCCATTCCGCTGCGGGCGCAGCCGTCTATCGCTATAAATTAGGCATAAAAAAAAGACCTAAATCCATCTCGCTTAGTTAGCATACCATAGTAACGCGCATTAGTCAATCCTTAATTTTTCAAATTTTTCACCGGGTAAAAGCCAACATTCCCGGACTTTTACGGGAATATTGGCTTTTTACGTTATCTGCCGCCTATGCGTCTACAGCAGCTGTAATCCTTCCTTCTCCGCCTGCCGCATCACTTCCTCCGGCCACAGGGAACACTGCACCTCCCCGATGTGGGCCTTGCGCAGGAAAAACATGCAGATGCGGGACTGGCCGATACCGCCGCCGATGGTAAAGGGAACCGTCTCCTCCAGAATGGACTTCTGGAAAGGCAGCTCGGCGCGCTCCGGGCATCCGGCCTTTTCAAGCTGGGACAACAGCGCCTCCCGGTCCACGCGGATGCCCATGGAAGAAAGCTCCAGGGCGATATCCAGCACCGGATAGTACACCACGATATCCGCATTCAGCGCCCAGTCGTCATAGTCCGGCGCGCGGCCGTCGTGAGGCTCGCCGCTCTCCAGCACATCGCCGATCTGCATGATGCAGACGGCGCCCTTGGCCTTGGCTATGTAGTATTCCCTCTCCTTGGGCGTATAATCCGGGAACATCTCTTCCAGCTCCCTGGTGGTGATAAAGAAGATATCGTGGGGCAGGATCTCTTCTATATAGTCATAGTGGATGGACATATATTTCTCGGTCTTGCGCAGCACCTTGTACACTGTGCGCACCACGTCTTTGAGCGTGTCCAGATTGCGGTCTTCGCGGTTTATGATCTTCTCCCAGTCCCACTGATCCACATAAATCGAGTGGATATTGTCGGTGACTTCATCCCTGCGGATGGCGCTCATGTCCGTGTACAGGCCCTCTCCCACGGTGAAACCGTACTTGCGCAGCGCGTAGCGTTTCCACTTGGCCAGGGACTGCACGATCTCGGCCTCCCTGCCCTCCTGCTCCTTGATGTCAAAGTTTACGGGCCGCTCCACGCCGTTTAGATTGTCATTCATGCCGGACTCGGGCGCCACGAAAAGCGGCGCGGACACACGCAGCAGATGCAGGCGCTCCGCCAGCAGAGTCTGGAAGAAATCTTTTACGGTTTTGATCGCCACCTGTGTCTCATACAGGTTCAGCTGGGACTTATAGCCCCTGGGTATCAGTTGGTCAGCCATTGTATTATAACCATACCTTTCATAATTTATAAATCTCCAGTACTATTTAACCCCTTTTTGATCCATTTGGCAAGTGTTTTTTTGCCGCCCAACGGGTTAAATCTGTTTTATCATATTTACGGATTTCTATAAGGACGAAACGTACCTGCGATACTATTGCAAACCGGGCGAAAAATAAGGATAGCGGAAACGTTCAAAATCACAGGCCGGGCTGGCGTATCAGCTTGAACGCTCACTTATATGCTGTTTATACTCTGTTTATACTCTTGACATATTTTTCCGTATGCTGTTATATATAAATGAGTATAAAATATGGAGGGCATAATGCTGAGACTCACCCGCAAATCCTGTATCACCCTATGGGCATTTATCTATATCCTACAGATCGTTGTGCTGGGCCTGATTATCATTCTGTCTGTCACCGAGCCGCAGAACAACCTCTTTCCGTGGCAGATGGCGATAGGAACCGTGCTGGGAACAGCGCTCTTTTGCGGATTCTTCCGGCTCTGGGAAAAAATACCCTGCGAAAAGCTAAAGAGAAACACCCCTCTTTATGCCGCGCTGCTTATTCTGTTTGGCGTGTCGCTCTATATAGTGAGCTGTATTGGCCGCAACTCCCCGTATTCTCTGGATGATTATGTACAGATCTGGAACGGAGCGTCCGAGCTGGCTGGGGGACGGGAGCTGACGTCTGTATTTTATTTTCAAACTTATGCCAATAATATCAAGCCCATGCTCTTTCTGAGCGTCCTTTTCCGTCTGGCGGATTTCTTACATTTTCAGGATCCTTTTTACTTTGTCCTGCTCTGGAGCGTAAGCCAGGTACTGTTGGCGGTGTGGAGCGTAACCGTTCTGGCCGGTAATTCCAGGGCGGAGAGGGAGCGATACCGCATCCCCGTCCTGTTCCTGTTCGTATGTATGCTGCCCATATGGGCTAATGTGCAGGCTTTTTACACGGACAGCATGAGTTTTATGGTGGGAATCGTCACTCTGGCATTGCTCAAAACAGGGCTGGAGACGCCCCGCAGAGGGCGCGCGGTTCTTCTGACAGCGCTGGCCGGGCTGTCGGTCGGCATGGGAATATCCGTAAAAGTTACCGTGTTGATTCCGCTGATCGCAGGATTTATCGTATTTTGTTTCTGCCGCGTACCTGTACAGAAATGGAAATATATTGGCATATTTATCCTTTTGTCCATTGTATCCTGGGGATTGACCGATCTGTGGGCCGGAAGTTTTGATATTTGGATCACCGCAAAAGAAACCTGCAATCCCGCCATAAACTGGATTGCTCTGGGGCTGAAAGGGAACGGCGGCTGGAACGATAACTGGGACTATGTCACTTACACCCTTTCTCTCCCTTCAAAAGCGGAAAAAACGGAATATGCCCTGCAATATATTCAGCAGAACTACAGGGAATTCTGGAATATTTCTCACCTGGTTCAAAAGTTACGCTTCAACTTTGCCAGCGGGAATTTTGGCGCCGCCAACTATACTTACTATGCGATAAAAGAACACAATCTGCTGTATGAAGGTTTCTCCCCATGGGGAAAATATTATTGGAGAGTTTCTCAACTGTGCTTTTGCTATATATTCTCCATCTACACCGTCTATCTGCTGGGCGCGGTAGCGACTCTGCGGCTCCTGCTCCAAAAGAAGGAAGTGCCTGCGGCCAAGGTCGCCGCCGACCTGTCATTGTTTGGCATTGCCCTGTTTCTGATGGTCTGGGAGGCCAATAACCGGCAACTCTACAACCAGATACCGGTCATTATTTTGGGTGCGGTTCTGAATATCCGGCTGTTGCTCTCTCTAAAGAGTCCGCTTTTTTCTTCGCGTCAAAACAACCCGGATAAAGAAAAAAGCACTCTTGACAGGTCAAAAATACATGCTATAATGGCTTTATCACAAATACAGACAAAAAGGCATCGACGAGGAGTAGTACATACGACACCGGATGAACAGAGAGAAAGTGGCTGGTGAGAACTTTCGTGAAGGGCGTATGGAAGTGACCTTTGAGCTTTGGGCCGAACGGGATATGCTTAGTAGGTTCCAACGGAGATCCCACCGTTATCAGGGGAAACGATATCGGAAGTCCGCCGCAGTCGTCCCGCTCTCCGGGACGGAAACAGGCTCCTGAGACAGTTCAGTGGATCTTCCCGTATTGTATTGAGTGCAGAAATAATTCTGAATTTAGGTGGTACCACGGACATGTTGTTCGCCCTGAGCGTTGGCTTGGGGCGATTTTTTTGTCTGTTTTGTAAAATACTAATCCGCATATGCGGAACTCTAATAAGGAGGTATCCAGATGGATCAAAAGTATGATTTTCAGAAAACGGAAAAGGAGCTGGAACAGATGTGGGCCAGGGAGGGGATCTACAAGTACCGCCACGGCAAGAGGGGGCCTGTCTTCTCCATCGACACCCCGCCCCCCACGGTAAGCGGAAAACTCCACATCGGCCATGTCTTTTCCTACACCCAGGCGGAGATGGTCGCCCGGTTCAAGCGAATGCAGGGGTATGACGTATTCTATCCCTTCGGGTTCGACGACAACGGCCTGCCCACGGAGCGGCTGGTAGAGCGGGATGAAAAGATCAGGGCCCACATGCTGCCCAGAAGTGTCTTTCGGGAAAAATGCCTGCAAACTGTGGAACAGTATGAAGATGAATTTAAAAAACTGTGGCAGCGTCTGGGATTCAGCGTGGACTGGAGCCTGCAATACCAGACCGTATCGGACCGGTCCCAGAAGATATCTCAGGAAACCTTTATCGAGCTGGCCAGAAACGGCAAAGCCTATATGAAAGAATCCCCCGTGCTGTGGTGTACGGAGTGCCGAACCTCCATAGCCCAGGCGGAGCTGGAGACGCGGGAGTGCGAAACCGCCTTTAACTATCTGTCCTTTGAGACGCCTGTGGGCAGTCTGCCCATCGCCACCACCAGGCCGGAACTGCTGGCGGGCTGCGTATGCGTCTTTGTCCATCCGGAGGACTCCAGATACGGACATTTCATAGGCCAGCAGGCTACAGTTCCCCTGTACGGTTACCAGATTCCGGTTCTGTCGGAGGAGACGGTGGCCACGGACAAGGGAACCGGCGCGGTAATGTGCGCCACCTTTGGGGATTCCACAGATATGGAATGGTATCAGAAACACCACTTACCCTATAAGAAGGTGATTCTGCCGGATGGCAGGATCAGTGAGGAGGTAGCCTTTATCGGCGGCATGAAAGTCGCCGACGCCAGGGCCCATATAATAGAAGTACTGCGGGAACAGGGACTTCTGGAGAGGCAGGAGACTCTCAGCCATATGGTAGCCATCCATGAGCGCTGCGGAAAGGACGTAGAGTTCATCCCTTCCAAACAGTGGTATATCGACGTGCTGTCCGAAAAAGAGCGGTTCCTGCAAGCTGCGGACGAGATTCGCTGGCACCCGGAGCAAATGAAAAACCGCTATCGGATATGGGTGGAAAACCTGAAATGGGACTGGTGCATCTCCCGGCAGAGGTATTTCGGAGTTCCCTTTCCCGTCTGGTACTGCAAGGAATGCGGACAGCCTGTTTTTGCGGAAGAATCCCAACTGCCGGTGAATCCGCTGGAGAGTCGGCCGCTCCGTCCCTGCGGCTGCGGATGCGAGGATTTTGTGCCCGAGGAGGCGGTTCTGGACACCTGGGCTACCTCCTCCATTACCCCGTTGATTAACGCGGAATCTTCGTCCGGGGACTTGCCCTGCGGCGACTTACCTCACGGTGACTTACCCTGCGGTGACCTACCTTGCGGCGACCTACCCTGCGGCGACCTACCCTGCGGAGAGGCTCCCGGGTTCCTGCCCATGAGCATGAGAGCCCAATCCCATGAGATCATCCGCACCTGGGCGTTTTACTCCATCGTGAGGAGCCTGTACCACACCGGGCAGATCCCCTGGAAGGATATCATGATCAGCGGCTATGTGCTGGCAAAGCCCGGAGAAAAGATCAGCAAATCCAAAAATAACGCCTCTTCCTCCCCCATGGCTCTGATCGAGGCCCACTCCGCCGACGCCATCCGCTACTGGACGGCGGGCAGCAAGCTGGGGACGGATACCTTTTTCAGCGCGGAGGATCTGAAGATCGCCCGGCGTTTTCTGAACAAGCTGTACAACGCGGCCCGGTTCGTCCTCCTGCAATTACAGGATTTCACAAAACCTGCGGCATATGAGGAATCCGAGCTGCTGCCTGTGGACAGATGGATCCTGCAGCGGGTGAACGAGACCACGTTAAAGGCCACTGCATTGCTGGAGGACTATGAGATCGGTCAGGCCAGACATGAGATTGATGATCTGTTCTGGAGGGATTTCTGCGACTATTATATAGAGATAGTAAAGGAGAGACTGTACCAGCCCCAGAAACACGGAGCCGCCCAGAGATATTCCGGGCAGATCGCGGTCTATTACAGCCTGCTTGGGATCCTGAAACTGTACGCTGTGTATACGCCCTATATGACGGAATATATTTATCAGGATTTTTACAGAAAGTATGAGCAGGAACTTTCCCTGCATCTGACGCTGTGGACCACCGGGCCGATCCGGGAGGAATATCTGGCTTTCGGGGCGCATCTGAAGGAGGTCATAGCCAGTGTACGCAAGGATAAATCCGAAAAACAGATGTCCATGAAAGACTCTATCCCCGAGCTGGTCATCTCCTGCCCGGAGAGCCTCAGAGAGTTTTACGAGAAATCTCTGGGGGATATCATGGCCTGCACCAGGGCGGAAAAAATTGTGATTATGCCTGTATAATTATTTCAGGGACTGTAAAAAAGTCCATTCTGCAATTCTGAAGGCAACCGTTTTTAGTGATATTCCGTTGCTTTTTTGCAGAATGCCGCGACTTTTTCACAGTCCCTGTGCTTAACATCCGCGCGCTATTACGTCCATTTTATACTTGTGCAACGTAATAATTATGCCGTGAGCCGCAGCAATGCTCTATACGTGATTTCCTTTGTGTTCTACGTATGCCGCGCATGTGCTATTCCTGTGCGGCGCCTATCAGAACTTTTTTCCCGCAAAAGGCAAATCCGTACTTCTTTATACGTTCTTTCGGGGCGCTCTTTGCCAGCAGAGATGCCTGATAATCCCGCTCTTCTATCTGTAACAGAGCCGCAGATACGGTATCGGACAGTTCCTTTTCTTTTGCGCTCTGCACCTTAAACTCCAGAATGATCGCATCGTCCCTGCTCATATCCTTGGGTTCCAGCATCACGTCATACCTGCCGAACCCACTCTCTCTGTTGGATGTGACCGTATAACGATCCGTGAGCCTCACCATCAGGCCCAGCACGAATCCGTGGTAAAAACGCTCCGGGGCATTGCCCGACGCTGTGCCTGCCGCTTTGCCTGTGCCCAAGGTTCCCTGTGCTCCTGTCCCGGTGTCAAAGTAGCTGAACATCTCCAGCGTCACCCGGTTCATAAACAGATTCATCGCCTCCACATCACCCAGCAGCAACGCTTTGAGAAAGTCATTATAGTCAGAAGAAAGGCTGTCAAACCAACTTCGTACCATTCCCCGGAACATGACCCTGACCTCAAAATTGGTCAGCTCCAGTTCATAATCCTCACGCCATTCCCCATCCTCTGTGATATATGCCCTGTAATTCTTCACTTTCAGGTAGCCGCTGGCCAGCAAAAGACTCCAGATGGCATTGTCCGTCATGGAGAGCTGATTATAGACGATCTGCTCGTCAATCTCCACCTTGATGCTCTCCCCCTGGAGCAGGCTCTCAAAAGTTTTTTTCACATCCGGATTGCTCTCCCTCAGCAGCATGCTGGCCAGCTTATTGGAGCTGGTATTAACCCAATAGGCCCCTACTTTACCCTTATCAAGATAGTTAATGATAGACCATGGATTATAAATATCTTTTTTATTGCCAAAGGTAAACCCGTCATACCAATCTTTGACCTGCTGTTTTTGATCCGACAGGCCAAATTCCTCTAACGCCGCGAACACTTCTTTCTCTGTAAAACCGAAACAGTCCGCATATTTGTTTGAAATCGTCGTCACCGTTTCCAAATTGTTCATATCAGAAAACATGGACTCCCTGCTCACCCTTGTGATCCCTGTCATAAGAGCCCTCTCCATATACGGATTTGTTTTGAAAGTCGCATTGAACAATCCCCTGGTAAATGCCACCAGCTCGTCCCAATACCCGCTCACATATGCCTCCTGCATGGGGGTATCATACTCGTCCAGCAGGATAATCACCTTTTTTCCATAATACTGCATCAGATAGTTCGATAGCGTTCTAAGGGAGCCCGACAGGGCATCCGCCGCATTCCCTCCGGCAATCTTCTGGAATAGCGCTTTTTCATTCTGATTCAGCCTGTCACTGTCCAGCAAAAAATCATACCGGTTATACAGTTCCGCAATAATCTGCACAAACCTATTCCTGGCGTTTTGATAGGAGCTCTCCTTGATATCCGCAAAACTGAGCGCAATCACAGGATATGTCCCCTGCAACTGACGGTATCTCTCCTCCCGCCAGACAGCAAGCCCCTCGAACAAATCCCCGCGCCCGGCATATTTAACGGAAAAAAACTGCTCCAACATACTCATATTCAGTGTCTTGCCAAAACGTCTGGGACGGGTAATCAGCGTTACATCGTCCTCTGCATCCCACCATTCCTGTATAAAATGGGTCTTATCTATATAAAAATTGTTGTTGATTCTGATCTTTTCAAAATCCTGACGCCCTATGCTTACCGTTCTGGCCATAGTCCGCCTCTCTTTCTGCCGCTCCCGGCGCATACCTTTCTCTATAGTTATACTATATCGTTTTTCCACTTTTTAAGCAATAAATATTTCATAATTCTTAAACAGACCGATAAATCCCCCGTTTTTCAATCGTTGACATACCGACTTTGCTTTCCTATAATGAATTATGTCACCGCAGATTTTGTGATGGGTATTGTTTGCCTGGAGTGAATATGCGAAACAAAAATTCTGACCGACTTTAGACAGGAGATAACCTCAATGAACGTTATACTGGATCAGAAATTGTATGATCAGCTTTGGGATAAAATGCTGGGGGAATACCAATTCCGCCCCAAATGGAACCCGGACGGGAAACCTTTTTCCATCCCCCATCCTTATCGGTTATACCGTCTGGGAGAACGCTGCTGGACGCAGAAGCAGGAGGCGCGGGTAAATGAGATATTTGAGGCACTTGTCCCGGAGGACGGATACCTCTATGCGCTGGACTGAAATCACGACTGCTTTATTTTCAATCCCCGCGAACGAATCCCCCTGGACTATCACTACTACGACGAGGAGCGTGCTGTCAATGTGTATTTTCCCAGCTACTACCCCAACGGGGACTTTTACTTTTTCATTGCGGCGGATTGGTCTTTCGGCCTGTTAGGGCATCCGTGGCGGAGAGAACTCTATTTATGGGGGGATGAGCTGACCGCGCGTATTGAACGGCTGGCCGGATATCTGGACTTACAGGAAATACATTTTGGGCTTGCAGGCGATATATCTCAAACAAGCGCCAAGGCCGGGAAATGATGATCGATATATTTTCATTTCCCGGCGCTTTTATGCTTTATATGCGTTTTTGTAGATGTGTTTTACGTTTCAGACCGGGAGCACAGACATAAATCCCGCGCTCTCGCCGGGCATAGAGAGCATCCCTTTTTCCAGTTTTATCGCTTTTCCCGCCTTTATGCCTTTTCCGAGAGTATGAACCGTCTCTTGCATCTGATACGGGCACGGGCAGGAAACGTCCTCTTTTCCCGGATTCAGCGCCACCAGTATACTGCTGTCTCCATCGGAGCGCAGATATACCAGCGGGTATTTTTCCGGCTCACAGTATACGAAAGCGATATCGCCGGAGGCGCACAGCGCCGGGTGTTTCCTGCGGATTTCCGTCAGCCGCTGCACTTCATGCCAGAGGGAATCCCGCTCCGCCATCTGCGCCGCCGCCGTGGGCGCGTCCGCTGCCGGATCCTGGGCGATATACAGATCTTCTCTCCGGGCCCGTGAAAATCCGTAATTTTCCCCGCCGTCCCACTGCATCGGAGTCCTGCATCCGGTACGGCTGTATCCGCCCTCCACGGACGCAAGCCGGAGCTGCCGCATACCGATCTCGTCCCCATAATAGATAAACGGCGCTCCCGGCATGGACAGCAAAAAGGCAAACGCGATTTTCAGCTCCTCACAGTCCAGACATTCCCGTATACGTCCCATGTCATGGTTGCCGGAGGGGATACAGATGAGTCCCTTCTGGTTGGTCAGGCCGTAATTTCTCATATAGGCCTCCACAAAGGGATGGGCGTCGCCCTTTCCCTCCCGGCTGAAATACGGATGCTCACATCTGAACAGATCCAGATAGTGAGAGGGGCCGAAATGCAGCAGGAAGTCCATGTGGAACCCTCCCCTCAGGGATTTGTCCGGCTCCCCCCACTCGGAGATCAGCACCGCCTCCGGGTACGTTTTGTCCAAAAATGCCCGCATATCCTGCCACAGTTTGATCGTCTCCACACTGTCGGGATCGTTTTTCACCAGAGAACCGGCCATATCCACCCTAAACCCGTCGCAGCCCTTATCCAGCCAAAAAGCCATAACGTCCTTCATGGCCTGCCTGGTCTGCAGCGCCTCCGGAGAGTCCACCGCGCTCTGCCAGCTTTCCGTCCGGCGGGCAAAGCCGTAGTTCAGCGCGGGCTGGTTGGAAAAGAAATTGACCGCCACGCTGCCGTCCCGGGGATAAAGCCCCCGCAGGGAACCGGCTATCCCCTCGCAGCCCGCCACGTCCGTCCATATGCTGTCGCTCCAGATATACCGGCCCCAATAGGAGTTGGGCTGGGCCTTGCAGGATTCCTTGAACCAGGGATGCTCCGTGGAAGTGTGGCCGGGTACCAGATCCAGGATCACATGCATATCCCGACGGTGGGCCTCCTCAAAGAGCTGCGCCAGATCTTCGTTGGTTCCGTAGCGTGGCGCCACCTGGCAGTAATCGGCCACGTCGTACCCCGCGTCCCCAAAGGGGGACAGGTAGCAGGGATTCAGCCAGAGGGCGTTACAGCCCAGTTCCTTTATATAGTCCAGTTTCTCCGTGATGCCGGGGATGTCCCCGATTCCGTCCCCGTTGCTGTCGTAAAAGCTCTGGGGGTAAATCTCATAAAAAATACTCTGTTCCAACCAATGTTTCTTATGCTCCATCACCGTGGTTCCTCCTGCCGCGCTATTTTCTGTTTCCAGTATATATTACAGGAAGAGGCTTGGCAAGTGACTTTCGCGCTCTGCATTTCACGCTGATCTTCCGTTCACTGCACCACCAGGTTGGAGTAGCCCATCAGGCTCTCGTCCACGGCCCGGGCGGCCTCCCGGCCCTCCCGGATGGCCCACACCACCAGGGACTGCCCCCGGTGCATATCTCCGGCCACAAATACATTTTTTATATTGGTCTGATACTCTCCCGGCGCGGTCTTTACGTTGGTTCGCTCGTTGCGCTCCACGCCGAAAGCCTCCGCCACATAGTCCTGGCTGCCCAGAAATCCCGCTGCGATCAGCACGATATCCGCCTCCAGGGTCTGCTCGCTGCCGGGAACCTCCCCCATGACCATGCGGCCGCTCTCCGGGTCTTTCTCCCAGGACAGTTTCACCGTCTTCACCGCTTTCAGGCTGCCCTTTTTGTCTTTCACAAACTCCTTTACCGTAGTCTCGTAGATCCGGGGATCATGCCCGTACAGGGCGATGGCCTCCTCCTGCCCGTAGTCTGTCTTGCAGACCCTGGGCCACTGGGGCCAGGGATTGTCCTGGGCTCTCTGATCCGGCGCTTTGGGCATCATCTCGATCTGGGTCACGGTTTTCGCTCCGTGGCGGATGGCAGTTCCCACACAGTCGTTGCCCGTGTCGCCGCCTCCGATAATCACCACGGCCTTTCCCCTGGTATCCACATATTTTTTGTCCTCGAAACCGGAGTTCAGCAGGCTCTTCGTGTTCGCCGTGAGGAAGTCCACGGCAAAATAGATTCCCTCCGCGTCCCTGCCGGGGGCTTTGATATCTCTGGGATTGGACGCGCCGCAGGCCAGCACCACCCGGTCAAAGTCCTGCAAAAGCTTTTGCGCTTTTATATCTTTGCCCACATCCGTGCCGGTGCGAAACACAATTCCTTCCTCCTCCATGATCTTTACCTTGCGGTCTATGACGGATTTTTCCAGTTTCATATTGGGGATACCGTACATCAGCAGGCCGCCCACCCTGTCGGAGCGCTCGAACACAGTGACAGAGTGCCCCCGTCTGTTCAGTTGGTCCGCCGCCGCCAACCCGGAGGGGCCGCTGCCGATAACAGCCACCTTTTTCCCGGTGCGCACCTTGGGAGGGTCCGCCGCCGCGTAGCCGTGGGCATAGGCGTATTCTATGATAGCGTACTCGTTCTCTTTGGTAGCCACCGGCTCCCCGTGCAGGCCGCAGGTGCAGGCCGCCTCGCACAGCGCCGGGCATACACGGGAGGTAAACTCCGGGAAACTGCTGGTCTTTTTCAGGCGTCTGTATGCCTGTTCCCAGTTGCCGTGATACACCAGATCGTTCCACTCCGGAATCAGATTGTGCAGCGGACAGCCGCTGGCCATGCCGCAGAGCATCATGCCCGACTGGCAGAACGGCACGCCGCACTCCATACATCTGGCTCCTTGCAGCTGCTGCTTTTCCAGGGGCAGATGCTCGTGAAACTCCTTAAAATGCTCTATCCTCTTAAGAGGCTCCGCCGCCGCGGACACCTCCCTCTCATACTCCATAAAACCTGTAGGTTTTCCCATCTCTTTCCTCCTAATTAAATCGCTACGCGATGGCTCTAAAGGGTAAAGTTGCTTCGGCGCACACCTCAGAGAGAAACTTTTATGAGAAAACGCACTCATAAAAGTTTCTCTCGTGCGCCTTCGCATCTTTACCTGGTGAATCGCTGCGCGATGGCTCTAAAGGGCAAAGGCTCTTCGCCACACACTGGCTCTAAAGGGTAGTGTCACTTCTGCGTATTGGCATAAAATGCCTCAATCTGGGCCTGCTCGGCGCTGAGTCCTTTTTCCTCCATCTGCACGATGGTCTTCAGCACCCGCTCGTAGTCGTGGGGAATGATCTTCTTAAACTTCGGCAGATATTCTCCGAAATGTTCCAGCACTTCCCTGCCCTTGGCTGATCCGGTCATGGCCACATGCTCCCGTATCATCTCTTTCAGCTCCTGCACGTCATACTTGGACGAGATCTCATAGGAGGAGACCATCTCCTTATTCAGACGCTTATACAGGTCGTTTCCCTCGTCCAGCACATAGGCCACGCCGCCGCTCATGCCTGCGGCAAAATTCTTGCCGGTGCGCCCCAACACTACCACACATCCCCCGGTCATATACTCACAGCCGTGGTCGCCCACGCCCTCCACCACCGCTCTGGCGCCGGAGTTGCGCACGCAGAACCGCTCGCCTGCCACACCGCTGATAAACGCCTTGCCGCTGGTGGCGCCGTACAGAGCCACGTTGCCGATGATGATATTCTCCTCCGCTTTAAACCTGCTGCCCTTGGGCGGATAGACCACCAGCTTGCCGCCGGATAAGCCCTTGCCGAAATAGTCGTTGGAGTCTCCCACCAGCTCCAGTGTCAGCCCTTTGGGGATAAAGGCTCCGAAAGACTGTCCGCCCGCGCCGCTGCACTGTACATGGTAGCTGTCCTCCTCCAGCGCGTCCCCAAACCGTCTGGTGATCTCGCTGCCCAGGATCGTCCCAAAGGCCCTGTCCGTATTGCCCACATCCACCGAGACGCTCCGTTTCTGTCCCGCCTCCATGGCCTTGGAAAGCTGCTTACACAGCACCTTTTCATCCAGCGTCTTCTCCAGCTCAAAATCATATACCTGACCGGGATCGAAGGTGGCTCCCTTTTTCATGCCCGCGTAAGGATTGTTCAGGATACGGGACAGATCCACCTCCTGCTGCCTGGGAGTCAGATCTTCTCTCATCTTTAAGAGATCCGTGCGCCCCACCAGCTCTTCCACGGTCTTAACCCCCAGACGGGCCATATATTCACGCAGTTCCTGCGCGATAAAACGCATAAAATTCTCCACATACTCCGGCTTGCCCCGGAAATTCCTGCGCAGCTCCGGGTTCTGGGTGGCCACACCCACCGGACAGGTGTCCAGATTGCACACCCGCATCATCACACAGCCCATGGTCACCAGCGGCGCGGTGGCAAATCCAAATTCCTCCGCCCCCAGGATCGCCGCTATCGCCACATCCCGTCCGCTCATCAGCTTGCCGTCCGTCTCAATGCGCACCTTGCCGCGCAGGCCGTTCATGATTAGTGTCTGGTGAGTCTCCGCCAGCCCCAGCTCCCAGGGAAGTCCCGCATTGTGAATGGAACTGCGAGGCGCCGCGCCTGTGCCGCCGTCATAACCGGACACCAGGATCACCTGCGCTCCGGCCTTGGCCACCCCCGCCGCCACCGTGCCCACACCCGCCTCGGACACCAGTTTTACGGATATCCTGGCCCGGGTATTGGCATTCTTCAAATCATAAATCAACTGTGCCAGATCTTCAATGGAATAGATATCATGGTGCGGCGGCGGCGAGATCAGGGACACGCCGGGAGTGGAATGCCTGGTCTTGGCGATCCAGGGGTACACCTTGCCCCCCGGCAGATGGCCGCCCTCGCCGGGTTTTGCCCCCTGGGCCATCTTGATCTGTATCTCCTGGGCGCTGACCAGATAGCGGCTGGTCACGCCGAAACGCCCGCTGGCCACCTGCTTGATGGCGGAACAGCGGTTCACACCGTCCGGCCCGACTGTCAGGCGCTCCGGCTCCTCGCCGCCCTCGCCGGAATTGCTCTTGCCGTGAAGACGGTTCATGGCGATAGCCATCGTCTCATGGGCCTCCTTGGAGATGGAACCGTAGGACATGGCGCCGGTCTTAAACCGGGTCACAATGCTCTCCACAGATTCCACGGACTCCAGCGGAACCCCTTTTTTCGGATAGGAAAATTCCATCAGGCCCCGAAGGTTTCTCACCGAATCCTCATCATTTACCAGAGCGGTATACTGCTTAAACAGCCCGTAATCTCCCCTCCGGGTGGACTCCTGCAGCAGATGGATCGTAGCCGGATTGTAGAGATGCTCCTCGCCGCCGCTGCGCAGCTTGTGGTGTCCCGGACTGTCCAGCGTCAGATCGTTGCAAAGCCCCAGCGGGTCAAAGGCCATGGAGTGCAGCCGGTCCATATCCTGCTCGATGTCTTTGAGGGTAATCCCGCCCACCCTGCTCACCGTGCCGGTGAAATAGCGGTCGATCACCTCCGCGTCAATGCCGATGGCCTCAAAGATCTTGGACCCCTGATAGGACTGTATCGTGCTGATGCCCATTTTGGAGGCGATCTTCACGATGCCATGGAGCACTGCATTGTTGTAGTCGTCCACCGCCGCATAGTAGTCCTTATCCAGCATATTGCTGTCGATCAGCTCCCGGATGGACTCCTGGGCCAGATAGGGATTGATGGCGCAGGCCCCGTATCCCAACAGCGTGGCAAAGTGATGTACCTCTCTGGGTTCCCCGGACTCCAGAATCAGCGCCACCCGGGTACGCTTTTTCGTGCGCACCAGATACTGATTCAGCGCCGACACCGCCAGCAGGGAAGGGATGGCCACATGGTTCTCATCCACGCCCCGGTCAGACAGGATCAACACATTGGCGCCGTCCCGGTAAGCCCTGTCGGCCTCCACATACAGCCGGTCGATCGCCCGTTCCAGGCTGGTGTTCTTATAGTAGGTGATGGGCACCACCTCCACCTGAAAGCCCTCCACCTTCATGTTTTTGATCTTAAGCAGATCCGTAGAAGTCAGAATAGGATTATTGACTTTCAGCACTTTACAGTTTTCCGCGGACTCCTGCAGCAGATTCCCCTCCGTGCCTATATACACGGTGGTGGAGGTCACAATCTCCTCCCGGATGGCGTCTATGGGCGGATTGGTCACCTGGGCAAACAACTGTTTAAAATAGTGAAAAAGCGGATGATGGGTCTTGCTCAGCACCGGCAGGGGCGTATCCACTCCCATGGCGGCAATGGCCTCGCCGCCGTTTTTTGCCATGGGCAAAATGCTGGTCTTCAGCTCGTCATAGGTATAGCCAAAAGCCTTCTGCATCCGCTGTCTCTCATCCTCCGTATACCGGGGCACCCGCTGATTGGGAATTTTCAGATCATGCAGCTCCACCAAATTGCTGTCCAGCCATTCGCCGTAGGGCTGTCTGGAGGCATAGCTCTCCTTGAGCCTTTCATCATCGATCACCTCACCCCGTACCGTATCCACCAGCAGCATCTTCCCCGGGCGCAGCCGATCCTTTTTCCTTATCTTAGCAGGATCCACCTCCAGCACCCCCACCTCGGAGGACAGGATCAGCTGGTCGTCATCCGTGATCATATAGCGGGAAGGCCGCAGGCCGTTGCGGTCCAGCACCGCCCCCATCACATCCCCGTCCGAAAACACTATGGACGCCGGCCCGTCCCAGGGCTCCATCATAGTGGCATAATACTGGTAAAAATCCCGCTTGCTCTGGGACATGGCCCTGTCGTTTGCCCAGGGCTCGGGAATGGCGATCATCACCGCCAGCGGCAGCTCCACGCCGCTCATCACCAAAAACTCCAGCGTGTTATCCAACATGGCCGAGTCGGAACCCGTCTTATTGATGGCGGGCAGCACCTTGTGCAGTTGTCCCCTGAGATGCTCGGAGGACATATTTTCCTCCCGTGCCAGCATCTTATCCGCATTGCCCCGTATGGTATTGATCTCCCCGTTATGTACGATAAAACGGTTGGGATGGGCTCTCTCCCAGCTTGGATTGGTATTTGTAGAAAACCGGGAATGCACAACAGCAATAGCGGAAACAAAGTCCTCACTTTGCAGATCCGCAAAAAAAGTCCTTAGCTGTCCCACCAGGAACATCCCCTTATACACGATGGTCCGGCTGGACAGGGACACCACATACGTGTCATCGGTGGACTGCTCGAACACCCGGCGGGCAATATAGAGCCTTCTGTCAAAAGCCAGCCCCTTCTCCACGTCCGCCGGTTTTCCCACAAACGCCTGCATAATACAGGGCATACACTCCACCGCCTTATGCCCCAGCACATCGGGAAAAGTAGGCACCTCCCTCCATCCCAGGAACTTCAGCCCTTCCTTCTCCACAATGATCTCAAACATCTTTTTGGCCTGGTTGCGGCGCAGTTCCTCCTGTGGAAAGAAAAACATTCCCACGCCGTACTCCCGCTCTCCGCCGATCTCCATACCCAGCGCCCGGGTCACTCTCTCAAAAAATCCATGGGGCACCTGGGTCAGGATCCCCACGCCGTCCCCGGTCTTACCCTCGGCGTCCTTACCCGCCCGGTGTTCCAGATTCTCCACGATCTTAAGGGCATTTTCCACGGTAACATGGCTTTTCTCCCCCTTAATGTTCACACAGGCTCCGATACCGCAGTTGTCATGTTCAAACTCCTCCCGGTACAGAGGGGCGTCTGGGTACTGCTTTTTTACGTCAAACATGTCTGTTCTCCTTTCTACGGTTATTTGTCGTAGGGTACTGCTATTTGTCATAGGTTACTGCTGTTTGTCATGGGTTACTGCTTTCTGTTATAGGTTATCGCATGACGGGGAAGGGGCGCCGTCATGGGTCATTGTACACGTTGTATATCCCAACGCAGACACGCTCTCGCTTCGTGAAAAATCGTAGCGGACGCTAGGCTCGAAAATATCCTCGCAGGGGTTGCTGGCAACCCCCGCGCCGACGTTTTTCAAGAGTCTGCTTATGGGATATACAACATGCACAATTCGATGTCCGCTGTCCTCCCAATACGAATACTGACTATGGTGGATTCTGCTATTACTATAGGTACTGCTATTATCAACATTACTGCTATTTACGGCATTACCGCTATAACCGACACCACTACCATTATCAGTATTGCTGCTTTTACCGATACCACTGCTTTAGTTGATATTATTGCTTTATCCAACTTCACTGCCGTTATTGGTATAACTTGTTTTAACCGACATCACTGCTATTAGTCGGTAATACCGTTATAATCAATATCACTACCAGAACTGCCTTCACCAATCTCAACGCTATACCCTACGCCGTTGCCAGCACCGCTCATAGCCATGCCGCAATTCAGCTTCGGGTGGATAATCGTTCCTGTCAGGACCGTCTGAACACGTCGGCGCGGGGGTTGCCAGCAACCCCTGCGAGGATATTTTCGAGCCTAGCGACCGCTACGTGTTCAATCGAGCGAGAGCGCGCCCAGACAGGAATGATTATCTGCCCGGAGCGTGACTAGCCCAAAGATATTCCCCACGCGGCACCCCAGCCAGCGCAAAGATGATACGCCCACACGGCAACAAAAAAGTCGCAATGAGGCCTTTATGCACCTCATTGCGACTTACTTGACGTATACTATACACTTTTTTCGCCCATTTGTAAATAAAAACTTTTCCGCAAGTTGTCAGACTATTCGACAACAGCCCCCTTCAACTTCCTTTTGGCAGAATCCAGCGCCTTAATCCCCACTATTGCAATCCCCGCGCACACAATTGCCGCAGGCCAGCTATGTATAAACGAATCCGCCAGGCTGGTATACCCCAGCACATACGCCAGAGAATTGGCAAGCATATGCACCAGCGCAGGCCAGAGGAAACTGCCAAAGTACTCGTACAGATACACCATCAGCAGTCCCATGATAAATCCGTACCCGCCCTGTACCAGATTCATATGATACAGACCGAACAACAGCGCGGAAACCACCATCGCCAGAGGCAGCTTGTAGCTCCTTTTCAGCTCATTGTACAGGATGCCCCGGAACATCACTTCCTCCGCAAGAGCCGTGACCAGGCCATAACATATCAGCCCCACCGCCAGAGAGGCCGATAACTGGCTCTGCGCCACAGCCTGGTAAGTAACCGAACTGTTTGTGATGCCCGTCAGGTCAAACAGCAGATTCAGTCCCAGAACGGCTCCCACCGTTGTAAGCAGCGCCAGAATATAGTTCCTGGAATGTTCCCGGCGCAAATGCTTGAGCGCCATACGCTTTTTTGCCTCCCGCATCACAGGCAGCGCCGTGGGCAGGATGGCAATGCCCGCCACGGCATAGGACAGCGCCTGCATGATTGAACCCAGATTCCCCGTGTAGCCCAGCGCCCCTGTCTGTGCCTCGCGGTAATAGAGCCAGGGCCACAGCCCCGACGGCACATGAGGTTCCGCCGCCACAGCCAGCCACAGCACCCCGTTTGATGCGGCCTGCCGGATCAGCATAAACAGCAGAAACGGAAACAGCATGGGGCCAATGACGCTCATAAACCCTTTTTGCTGTACTTCACACAGCTCCCGCAGCAGAAATTCCTGCAATTCTTCCACGCTCTTCACGATATAGTCAGCATGGGCCTCCCGCAGCTCCTCCATACCGCCGTAGCCGTAAGTGACTCCCACACTCTCCACTCTGGCGGCCCTGGCTCCCTCTATGTCGAATCTGCGGTCCCCTATCATATACACTTCCTTGCAGGCAATGGGCTTGTCCCCAAAGAGCTGACGTAACGCCTCCATGACCACCTGGTCTTTGCCGGTGCGGCTGCCGTCCAACTCGCTGCCCACCACCGCCTTAAAATACTGGCGGATGCCGAAATGTTCCAGTATCCTTTCCACATACACGGTGGGTTTGCTGGAGGCCACCGCCAGCCGGAAACCCTTTCCGCTCAGGATCTGCAACATTCGGGCCATTCCCGGATAAATCTCATTTTCATAAATCCCTTTATCATTAAAGCGCTCCCGGTACTTTTCCACCGCCTCATCTGCCTGCTCCCCGTCCATTCCGTAAAATTCCATAAAACTTTCCTTAAGCGGCGGTCCGATAAAAGGCTCCAGTTTGTCCAGGTCCGGTTCCTGGATGCCGAAACTTTGCAGCGCATACTGCACGCATGTTGTGATTCCCACCTTGGGGTCTGTCAGTGTCCCGTCCAGATCAAACAAAAAATACTTTTTCATCCGTCAAAAACTCCTCAGTTTTACGCTGTCATCGTCCTCTGTATTCTCGATCTGCGCAATCTTCACGTCATATCCCACGGCGTCGTTTACCTGCACATGTACCACATCCCCCACTTTATGTCCCAGCAGCGCCTTGCCCAGAGGGGATTCATTGCTGATCAGTCCTTCCAGAGAGTTGCCCCTGACCGTAGTGACGATCCGGTATTTCTCCACGCTGCCGTCGTCCAGCATCTCCACGGTCACCGTATTGTTCATACCCACCTCGTCCTCTGCGGACGTATCGGAGATTACCTGGGCCGTGCGGATCATGCGCTCCAGATACCGTATCCGGCTTTCGTTCTGGTTTTTGGCCTTCTTGGCCGCATAATACTCAAAGTTCTCGCTGAAATCCCCGTGCGCCCTAGCCTCCTTGACATCCTCCAGCGCCTTGGGCCGCACCACCAACTTCCGGTGCTCGATCTCCTCCTCCATCTTCCGTATATCGCTCTGTGTCAGTTTATCGTACATTTTTACTCTCCTCGCATTTCGCTCTCTAATCACTGCAAAGCAGTTCCCCTATTTCACCGCATAGATCACCGCCGCCGACAAGATGATCTGGATGATGGCGAAACGAAACACCGTCTGGGTGTTGGACCACCCCAGAACCTTGCGCACATGGTCATGCAGCGGCGTGCGCACATGATTCAGAATATGAATCTTCAGGAAACGGATCAGGGAGACCTTCAAAAGCCCCAGTCCTCCGTCCAGAATCAGCACCAGCGCCACCGGAATATACAGGAAAGGACAGCCTGTTTTCAGGATGGCGATACTGATAAACAGCCCCATGGCCCGGGAACCCGCATCCCCCATCATCAGTCGGCTGGGCGTGGCGTTGTACCACAGATACCCCAGAATACAGACCGCGAACAGCAATATCATAAACGAAAAATCTCCCGCCAGAGCTTTCATCTGGTCTATAACATAAATCGTCATGATCGTGATGATCGTCAGCGTACCGGATAATCCGTCCACCCCGTCGGAGCAGTTGGTCACATTCACGGAAGTCCAGACCAGCACCACGGTGAGCAGAGCAAACACCACCGGCGGCATGGTAAATTTGATTCCAAACATGGCAAGTTCCACCACACTGGCGTTGTAGTGTAAAAAGGTGATGGCCACCAACGCCGCCACACAGAGATCCAAAAAACCCTTTTTGTACTCTCCCCACGGACTTTTCGAGGCATCGTCCAAAAATCCCGTCATCATGCAGATAATGATCAGTACCAGGTAGATGGCATTTTCCGTGGCATAGGGAACGAACAGCACCGCCGCCACCACAAAGGCCAGCACAAAAATGATGCCCGCCCCCCTGGGCTTTCCCGCTGAAAGCTTACCGTCATGGGCAAAGTCCCGGCCCGCGTCTTTGGGGAGATATCCGCTCAATCTGGATATGGCGATAATCGTAGTCAGAAACGCGAACAAAATCCCGGCAAAAGCGGCGAACGAGGCATATTCCTCCGGTATCAGTGTATGTATCATAATATCCCCTTCCCTGTATACCGCAGACTTTACCCGCGGTACCACGCCCGGCAGCATCCAATGGGCGGCGCCGGACGTTAATATTATATAGTATAGCCTATTTTTCCATATAATAAAAGAGCCAACTTTAAATTGTCGGCTCCCTTACATCGCCTTTTTTCATGCCTGGTCTGCGAATGTCTACATGCATAACTGTAATAGACACAGGCAACTGCCGCATACCCGCGACGCCGTGTGACTGCGTCGATGGGTGTGGGAGCGTCAGTAGTCTTACATGTCACCTCTGGTCCCGGCATTTGTGCATGCTCTTCTGGGCATACATCATATCGTCCGCTTTTTTCAGAAAATAATCCAGAGTATGGCTGCGGGCACAGTCCGTATAGGAACCGATGCTGGCGTTGATCGCGTATTCTTTTTCAGATACTTCATTATATTCGCGGATGCCCCGGTTGATGCAACCCACTATCTCCCTGGCGCGGATATCGGTGTCTGTGCCCATAAACGCGATCAGAAATTCATCGCCCCCGATTCTGGCGGCAAACTCCTGTTTCAGACTGCTCTGAATGATATTGCCCAGACTGTGCAGGGCCTGGTCGCCCTCCGCATGGCCGTATGTATCGTTGATCTGCTTTAATCCGTCCATATCCAGAGAGATGATGGACAGCTCCTGATCTCCCGCTTTCTCCAGCAGCTGATTTATCTTGAGATAAAAACCGTTGCGGTTGTACAGTCCCGTGAGAAGGTCTTCCATGTACATCTTCATCAACTGTTTCTGGGAGCGCTGCAATTCTATCAGATGCCGGAAACTGGCTAAAAACGCGGAGTAGCCTACAAACCAGAAATGTCCCATGTCCATCGTAGCCACCGTGTAGCCCATGCTCTCGCCCTGTAAATGAACTGTGGTAATCAGCAGGAAATCATTTTTTTCCAGCTGGCTGTCCAGCCCGGGAATCACCTCCCCAAACGTCATCGGCTGCCAGTACTCCGTCTCTGCCTGACCCGATTCCACACCCGACTCATCCAGATTGTGATAGTGCAGTACCTCCATATTCCCGGTGTAATCTTCCACTGCGGTTTCTTTCTTCTGATTGCCAAAGTCAATAATGTCTTTCTCCAGAAACCCCTCATTGGCACAGAACCAGAAATCCTTGTAGCGGAGCGGACCCATGATCTCCTGCAGTGCCCGCAGGGCCTCTTCCGGCTGTTTTACCGTACCGATATTCACCACCATCTGATTCAGGTCTCCCTGATATTTCATCAGACGCTGCAGGTCCAGTTTCAGCGTTACCATTTCCGACGAAAGACTCTGATCCTGCGCACCGCTGCACCCGCAGGAACGTCCCAGCCTCATCTCATTGTATATGGGAATGGGCTGCTGCCGATAAGACGAAGGACATCCCTCGTCCACCAGCCGAAAGACCGTATCGATCAGCATATCAACATTATATACGCCGGTGGTCAGCCGCGGCCGATAGTAATATTCCATCTCCAGACCGTCAAAACCGCTGACGGCTATATCCTCCGGCACGCGATATCCCCGCTCCCGCAGAAATGTGCCCACCTCCATCGCCATGGAGTCGTTGGCGCAGATGATCGCCTCGGGCAGCTCCAGACCCTCCTCTATCTCCCGAAACATCCGCTCCATCTCGGCCCGGCAGGGTGTTTCCCAAAAATATCCGTAATAGATTCTGCACTGCTCCCGGGGCACCCCGGCCTGCTGCATCACATCCAGATACGCCTGCTCCCGCTCCATGGAAAAACTGTTGTCCGGCACACCGCTCATATAGTAGACCCGGCGATACCCGTGGAACAGGATCATATGCTCCACGATCTCCCGAAAGCAGTTGCCGTAATCCATGACCAGATTGATACAGCCGTCAAAGCTCTTATCCACGGTGATCACAGGCACTCCCGCCACCTGCGCGCGTCCCACCATGGCGAGCTGCTCCTCGTCCAGCTTAAAGGAAAGCGACATCAGCATGATGGCGTCAAACCGCTCCACACTCACCGCCGGAAATATCTTCTGCTCACCCCTGTCATTTATATCATTGAAATAAAAGTCCGCCAATGTGGAAAAAAATATCACTTTACAGTTGTGCCGGGCACATTGCTGCACGACCCGCCTCATAATGCGCTGCTCTTCATCCTTAAAAAAATTGGCGAAAATAAACGCGATCACTTTGTATGTCTTCCCGTCAGAATACTTTCTGCTCATGCGTACTCCCTTCTGTCATCAACTAACTGCCAGTGACGCAAAAGTATTGCTCATACACAGTATAGCAGATTTGAATACATATGAATATAGCAGAAATTCCTATTTTTTACTTTAATTTTTTATTCACTTTTAGTACCATAGTCCCAGTATCTTTTGTGGTTATAATTCAGGTTCCACTCTGCGCGGTACGCCCGAATTGTATGGACTCCAGATCGTAATTGCTGCCGGGTAAAAAGATCAGTTCCACGGTCCCTTTCCCCGTCAAAGGCTCTATACAGAATGTCTGGGGAGCGTAATCCGGGAGCCTGCGGTCCGCGGAATCCCCCGCCCCCCCGCCGGGCGCCTCCAGCACTCTGGACGTCATCTCTCCGCTCTCATCGGTAAAGTGTATATGGATCGTATTATGAGGCAGAGGGGAACGTCCCCACAGCGTCACCCGGTCGGCGCCCTCCGCGCCAAAATCCATGTTCTCGTATACGATGGTCACATTGTTGCCGATACCGGTGACGGCTCTGCTCTCCACCTTGAAACTGTCGCCGTACACCCGGCTGCACTCCGCGCCCCACAGTCTGCCATACGCCTTCTCAAAACGCGTAAAGGAAAAACCTTTGATATGCACTTTCCGGCTCTGCAGCCGAAAGGCAAGGGTGGTGAGTCCCGTGAGCCTGCACGGCAGTTTCCAGGTCTCCTCCTGATATACATTCCAGCGGGAAGGTTTCTGGTAGACGGCGTTCAGCAGCAGCCTGCTGCCCTCCGTCTCCGGTTCTCCCTGCCAGATCTCGATCTCATGGGGATCGCTGCTGAGGGCAAATACCGGAACGGTAATCTCGTCAGAACCGTACTCCCCAAAGTCCAGATCCCGGTAAATCACACCGCTGACGCCGTCTCTGGCCGTGGCGACGCCCTTTTCATTGCCGTTGGTGATCTCGCCTATGGCGCCGCTGAACAGTCCGGCACTGATAAATTCATAGGGATTTAAAAACGCCTGTCCCAGCCCCCGGGCCGTAAACTCCATCTGAGAGATGATGCGCACCGGATCTCTCCCGGACTGACAGCGCACGTAAAATTCTCCGTCTCCCATGGCCGTGACTCTGGCATGGCATTCGTCCACGGTCTCCACTTTGGCAAAGCTCACGGGAATACCGTTCTGATTGACCGCCTTCCACTCCAAATCCCGGTCCGTGGCGTCCGCCGGGCGGATCCGGGCCTCTATGACAACTCCCGGCCGCTCCGCCTCCAGAACATTGCTCTCCGGCACAAGCAGTTCCACCTTTCGGACGGGAATAATGTCCGGCAAAGTACCGCTACACACCCCGGCTGCCGGGGTCGTCCGATCGCCTGTGTCCTTGGACGCGCAAACTTCCGGGCCGTTCCCGTCCCCGGACGCGGCCGTCTGTCCGCTCACATCCTCGGACGCGCAGCTGCCGGGACGCCGGGACGCTGGCATCACCGGGATTTCCAGGCTGGCAGGTTCCAGCCCCCGTCCCTCCACTGTGATGCGAATCCTGTGGAAACCGTCCGCCGCCGGACACGGCCTGGAGGCCACCACCGCCAGCAGCTTTCCGTTGAACAGTTTCCGCACACAACCCTTGTACGGGTCATAATCCGTGCTGTCTCCGTTGTCCATACCCAGCAGCCTCCCGGCTCCTTCCAGAGACAGCTTTACATAGTTCATAGCGTTTTCCACGGGGTATCCCTCCCCGTCCACCGCGCTGATCGTTACGAAACACAGATCCTCCCCGTCTCCGGCAAGCCGGTTTTTGTCCGCCTCCAATACCAGACGGCGCGCCTCTCCGAAGGAATGTCTGGAATGCCTGGCGATCTCCCGGCCTTCCCCGTCATAGGCGACGGCAGTGATTTCTCCCGGCTCATAGGGTATCTGCCAGTCCCCCTGAAGCTGCCTGCCCCGGGCATGATCGATACGCAGCCGCCCCTGGGATCGGCCGTTCACAAACAATTCCACACTTTCTCCGTTGGTGCAGGCCCGCACATCGATCAGCTGCCCCTGGTTCCAGTCCCAATAGGGATAGACATGCGCCATGGGGCGCTCCACCGCCGAAGTCCACTGTGCCTGAAACAGATAATAAGCGTCCTTGGGGAATCCTGCCGTATCTATATACCCGAAATAGGAGTTCTTAGTGTGATAAGGCGTGGGCTCCCCGATATAGTCAAAACCTGTCCACAAGAACTGGCCGAAAGTAAAGTCCGCGTCCCGGTCATCGGCGATACATGCCTCCACACTGCGGGCTCCCCAGCTGGTGCTGGAGTTTCCCAGCGCCGAACACTGTTCGTCCTCGTCCGCCAGCACGGACTGCCGCAGAGGGAAACGGTACACTCCCCGGCTCTGTACCACGGACGCCGTCTCGCTGCCGTATATGATCCAGTCGGGATGTTCCCGGTGATGCCGCGCGTAATATTTTTCCCCGTAATTGTACCCGGCCACCTTCACGATGTCCGCGCAGTTCTGGGCTCCCTCCCAGGGCATATAGTTGGAACCGATGGTAATCCGGGCGTTGCCCTTCGGGTCATGGCAGCGCACATAGTCCACCAGCCTGCGGGTGATCTCCTGACCGTGGGCGTCCGCGTGGGTATCATAGATCTCGTTGCCTATGGACCACAGAAACAGACTGGGGTGATTGCGGTCCCTGCGGATCCAGGAACGCACGTCCCGCTCCGCCCACTCCCGGAAAAAGCGTCCGTAGTCGTAAGGCGTCTTACACCTTTCCCACATATCAAAAGCCTCGGACAGTACCAGAATCCCCATCTCATCCGCCAGCTCCATCACTTCCTCCGCAGGCATATTGTGACTGGTACGCAGCGCGTTGACCCCCATTTTTTTCAATATCCGGAACTTACGGGCCATGGCCTCCCTGTGAAATGCCGCCCCCAGGCAGCCTAGGTCGTGATGCTCGCAGACGCCGTGGACCTTCACATATCTGCCGTTTAAGAAAAAGCCCCTGTCTGCAGTAAACTCCATACGTCGCAGGCCAACGGTGATCTCCTGAAAGTCCATGGCGGCCCCATACAGTTCTACCCGCAGCCGGTAACACAACGGATGTTCCAGATCCCACTCTTCCAGATCGGTTGCCAAAGCTTTCAACCCGAAACAGATCTGACCGTCCTCGCGGGTAAACCGCTCTCCCCAGCCCAGATCGCGCACCTCCCTGCCGCTCTGCCACAGACTGTAGCGACACCGGATATCCCCGCTGATATCTCCCGCGCACTCCGTCTCGATCTCCAGCCGATATCCCTCCTCCTGCCGCCAGTCGGTATGTACATATGTGCCGTCCAGCGGAAGATATGCGACAGGGCAGACCTTGAGCCACACATTGCGATATATCCCCGCGCCGGAGTACCACCGGCTGTTGGGACTCTGGTGGCGTACCTGCAGCAGCAGTTCGTTATCTCCCTGCCGCAGATAATCGGTAATATCATGTTCAAAGGCAGAATAGCCATATTTCCAGTCTCCCGCGCTCTGCCCGTTGACATACAGGGTGCTGTCCATATAGACGCCGTCAAAACGCAGGATGACCCGCTGTCCGGGGCCACAGCGCAGTTGTCCGTCCGCTAAAGCATCTGTCGTTTCGTTTCCCGCATAATTGACGGTAATATGTTTGCGGTACCAGCCTGTGCTGTTTTGATATAAGTCGCGAGTATTATAAATCAGCCAGTCATGGGGGATATCCACCGGGGCAAACCGCTCCTCCTGTCCCCGGATATCCGGCAGCTCCGTGCCTGACTCCGTCTTGAGGAAACTCCACTTGTCATTAAACAGAATAGCGTTGCCGTCCATATTGCCCATCCTTTCAGTTTATAGTATAGTCCCGTATAGTTCCGCATATCTCCTGCCGACGCCACACACAAAAGCTGCCGCCTGATCGCTCAGACGGCAGCCTGTTTCTCCGCATATTCTTGATTTGTCTCCGCCGCCCTATGCAAGTTTTACGATGAAAGTGATACTCTCCTTGCCTGTCAGGGCTCTGGTGCGGGCGTCCGGCTGACCCAGACCCACGCTGACCGTGAAACACTTGCCTTCCACCAGCCGCCGTCCTTCCTCATTGACAACAGTGAAGGCTTCCGCGCCGATGGGAACGGTCACAGACGCTTCGCCGCCCGCCTCCACCCGAACTCTGGCGAAACCGCACAGCTTGGCCGCGGGGGTGGCATCCGGCGCGTCCTCTGCTCTGATATAGACCTGCACCACTTCGCCGGTGGCGGTCTCCCCACTGTTGGTCAGTTTCACGTGCAGCTTAAACGCATCCTGATCTTCCAGTGTAATCTCACTGCCTGTCACCGCCGGACTGCCGGAGCAGCTCACCGCAGATACCTGCACATCCCCATAAGTCAGGCCGTAGCCAAAGGGATACAGCGGTTCGGACTCTATGTAACGGTAGGTTCTCCCCTTCATGGAATAATCTTCAAAGTCAGGCAGCTGCGCCGTGTCTCTGTAGAATGTCACCGGCAGTTTGCCGGAGGGAGATATCTCGCCAAACAGCATCCGCGCCACTACCCTGCCGCCTCTCGCGCCGGGATACCACAGCTGCATCACCGCGTCCGCCTGTTCCTGGGCAACGCGCAGATCCATGGCGCTGCCTGTCATATTCAACACAATGGTGGGCCTGCCCACTTTCAATACCGCCTCCAGCAGTTCTCTCTGGGGCGCGGGCAGCAGCAGATCCGTCTTATCCCCGGAGGCATAGCTGTTGCCGGTATCGCCCTCCTCGCCCTCCAGCGTCTCGTCCAGACCTACGCACAGGATCACCACATCGCTGTTCTCCGCCACGCTGACGGCCTCCGTGATACGGTCCTGCTTTTTGCCCAGTCCCTCCGCGCGGTCTTTGAACAGATGACAGCCCTCGGAATAATAGACCCGCACATCCTCTCCCACAGCGTCCTGTATCCCTTCCAATACCGTGATATACCTTGAGGACGTCCCGTGATAGTTGCCCACCAGCGCCGCGCGGCTGTTGGCATTGGGCCCCACCACGCCGACGGCTTTAAGCCGCTCCTTTTTCAGCGGCAGAATCCCGTTGTTCTTGAGCAGCACAACGCCCTCCGCCGTGGCTCTGTCCGCCAGGGCAAGATGCTCCGGGCACTCTATCTTATCATAACCGATCTTGTCATATTCTGTCTCATCAAACAGGCCCAGCAGGAATCTGGTGGTAAACAGCCTCTCCGCCGCCTGCGTGATCTCTTCCTCCGTCACCAGGCCGTCCTGATACGCCTTCATCATATGCAGATAGGTATTGCCGCAGTTCACGTCACACCCGGCCTTCAACGCCATGGCCGCCGACTCCTCCGCCGTGTCCGTCACCATATGATGCTCATGAAAATCCCGGATGGCCCAGCAGTCGGATACATAATGCCCCTCAAAGCCCCACTCTCCCCGCAGGATATCCTGCATCAGTGTCTTGCTGCCGCAGCAGGGTTCGCCGTTGGTACGGTTGTAGGCGCCCATAACGGCCTCCACACCGGCCTCCCTGACCAGCTTTTCAAAAGCGGGCAGATAGGTCTCCCGCATATCCTTTGGAGTCGCCTTGGCGTCGAACTGGTGACGCACCGCCTCCGGCCCGGAATGTACGGCAAAATGTTTGGCGCAGGCCGCCGCCTGCATCACGTCGCCGTCTCCCTGCAAACCCTCCACAAAAGCCTTGCCCAGCTCTCCGGTCAGGTAAGGGTCTTCCCCGTAGGTCTCATGTCCCCTGCCCCATCTGGGATCACGGAATATATTCACATTGGGAGACCAGAATGTAAGTCCCTTGTAGATATCTCTGTCCTCGTGGGCGCTGTAGGCATTGTACTTGGCCCGACCTTCCACGCCGATCGTCTGGCCCACCTGCTCCATCAGCTCCGTATCAAAAGCCGCCGCCATGCCGATGGCCTGGGGAAAGCTGGTTGCCACACCCGCGCGGGCAACACCGTGCAGTCCCTCGTTCCACCAGTTGTATGCGGGAACATGCAACCGGGGGATGGCAGGCGCGTCAAACTTAAGCTGTGACGCCTTTTCCTCCAGAGTCATCTGACTCACCAGCTCCTGTGCTCTTTTTCTTGCGCTCGCTCTGTCTCTCAAGATCATATCCTCCATCTTTCTTCCACGGACACAGCGAAGACACTCTCCGCCCTTCAGTATATACTCAATAACGATTAAATTTTCAATTGGAAAATCTTAACGTCAGTCAGTATAAGTCCGCTTGATTTATGTGTAGTGTACCAGAAAACGTTTAACTTTTCTTGCTAGATTATGCTATTTTTTAACCAGATATTGCGAGTTTATCCCCATCAATCCGACTCAGCGTAAGCGATCTCAAAGTCCGTAAACACCGCCGGCTCCTCTCCTCTGCCGCACAGCGTTTCATCCTGGGCGTACAGCGCCACCATGACGCCGGTGAAACCGCCGGCGACCTCCGTGGAGAGATAGCGGGTCTGCAGGCTGCCCAACGCGCATTGGCTCTCCTGACCGTCCCCGGTAAACACTGCCGAAAAACTGTACTGCGTGGGTTCCAACCCGATCTGCAGCGTGATCTTCGCACCCGGAGGGACCGTACACTCCCGGGTCACAAAACAGGCGCTGACGCCGCCCACCACACTGCGGAGCCTGACGCGGCATGTCTTTCGCCCGCCTTCCTCCACACGCTCCACAGCCAGATCATAGTGATGCTCATGGTTCATATACAGGCTGATGCCGGCCTCCCCCGCCGGGACACGCACACGGCAGCGGATCTGCCCCCGCATCTGCCTCTGCCGGATCGCCACAAAGGTGGGAGAGTCCTGTTTTTCTCCCAACGTCAGCGCCGTGGGATAGAGCCTGAGTTCCTGTCCCGCAAAATCATACCGATTCAAGGGCGCGGCGCTGCCCCGCATCTCCGCCGGAAAGGAGTAATTCTCTCTGTGGCATCGGCGCAGGAAACACCAGTCCACCCCCACTTTGGTATCCGCAAAAGTATCTCTCCTCTTCAGGCGCTGCTCCACACGGCCGTCCATGCGATCCGTCTCCACCTCGGTGGGCGTGACGCCGCCCACGCCGGCGGTAAACCAGCCGTCCTCTCCAAAAGTCACCGGCGCCAGATATACCTCCCGCCCGGTGATATGGAATGTCATCCAGCGGTCGATCTGACGGAATGCCAGATGCACCATCCAGAAGTTTCCGTTCCCGTCCTCCACCAGATCCCCATGACCGCAGCCCTGGATCACATAACCGCCCAGATTGCGGTTAGTCAGCACCGGATTGCCGGGATAGTTGGTGAAAGGCCCGTAGGGCGTGGGACCTTTGGCATATACCACCATATGTCCGTACTCTGTGCCGCCCTCCGCCGCCATCAGATAATATTGCCCTTTTATCTTATACAGATGGGGGGATTCCAGATACCGGCCTCCCGCCCCCTGCCAGACGCATACGGAAGGGCTCCGCTTTTCACCGGTCTCTATGTCGATCTCGCACTGGGTCACGCCGGATATCCCCTTATCGTCATCCCCATTGCTCATAAAATATACCTTACCGTCCTCAAAGTACAGGGAAGGGTCGATGCCCCCCTGCCGTACCCGGATCGGCTCTGACCACTCTCCGTAGATATCGTCGGTCCACACATAGAAATTGCCCGGTCCGGAGACATTGGTGGTCACCATGTAAAAACGTCCCTCATGAAAACGGATCGTGGGCGCGTAGATACCGCCGCTGCAGTCCGCCCCCTCCAGGGGCAGCTGGCTCTCTCTGGTCAGCACATGTCCGATCTGACGCCAGTTCACCAGATCCTCGCTCTCAAAGAGCGGCACTCCCGGAAAATACTGGAAGGAGCTGCACACCATGTAATATCTGCCGTTGGCCCTGCAGATGCTGGGATCCGGATAGAATCCGGGGATGATGGGGTTGGTATATTTCATATCTCTGTATCCTTTCCGCATGCTGCATCTCTTTCCATGCCCCGGCGGCGTACGCCGCCAGGCGCAGATTATTTTTTATATATTGTAGCACATTTTCCTGGTTTTGGCATCCTGTTTTTCAACAAATCTTCAATAACAAATCTTCAATAAAATTCTGTTACCGCACTTCTCTTTTTTTACAAACAATGCTATAATATTTCTAATATTGTTTCAAGGAGGAACAAGAGATGGCCGACTGCCCGTATCAGACATTGCAAAAGCTCAAAGTCCTGTTCATGGATTGGAACTGCTATGGCGGTCAGGATATGAAAGCCGCTCTGCGCAGATGCGGGATTAATCTGTCCCTCTATCCCTTCTCCCCCAGGATCGAGCGGCATGATGCCGCTTTCGAGTCGGAACTTACGCGGGCTGTCCGTTCTTCTTCCCCCGATTTTGTGTTTTCCTTTAACTATTTCCCGGTCGTTTCCAAGGTCTGCAGCGAGTTGGAAACCACTTATGTATCCTGGGTATATGACAATCCTCTGGTCTCTCTGTATTCCTATACTCTGGCCAATCCCTGGAACAGAGTCTTTCTGTTTGACCGGCAGGAATACCTGTTTTTCCGCCGTAACGGGATAAACACGGTTCACTATCTCCCCCTGGCCGCCGCGCCGGAACGTCTGGGAGACGGCGCGGCCTCCCCGAAGATCGCCCGGAAATATGGAGGCGACGTCTCCTTTGTGGGATCCCTGTACACGGAACCGAAACATCAGTTGTACAACCGCATACAGAATGTTCCCGCCTACACCCGGGGATATCTTGACGCCGTCACGCAGGCTCAAAAACGGGTATACGGGGCCTCCTTCGTCGAGGAGACACTCAGTGACGACATTCTCTCCGACCTGCGGGCCGCCTGCCCCTGTCCGCCTCACCCCTACGGCGTGGAGACGGAGAGTTATCTGTACAGCAATTATTTCCTGCTGCGGCAGATTACCGCCATGGAACGGGCAGAGCTGCTCCGCGGGATCGGTGCGCGCCGCCCCATATACCTGTATACCAACGACAAGTCCTATACAAGCCCCGGCTGTGTCAATCGCGGTCCGGTGGACTACTATACAGAGGCGCCCTATGTCTTTTACCACAGCCGGATCAATCTGAACATCACGCTGCGCAGCATTAAGAGCGGCATTCCTCTGCGGGTTTTCGACATCATGGGCAGCCAGGGTTTTGTGCTGACCAACTATCAGGAGGATATGACGGACTGCTTTGTCCCGGATGAGGATTATGTATACTACGCGGATGAGGAGGATCTGCTGGAAAAGATTGACTATTATCTGTCCCACGAAACACGGCGGGCGGAAATAGCCCGAAACGGTTATGAAAAGATTCTGCGATACCACACCTATGAACACAGAATCCCTTATCTGTTCGCAGAAACCCCCGCCGCCGATTTCATCTCCGTTCTCTAAAACTATTAATAAATACATATAAAGGAAGGAATCAAGTATGGAAACAAACAGGATGGAACAAATGGAAGCTCTGGAGACGATGGCGCAGTTCAACGACCGTCTGCTGCATAATCTTCCGACGATCATCGACGAGTTATCCGGCGGGCGCAAAGCCGATACGGATGCGTATCTGAAAAACATCGTGGAGGTCATCGGCTGGGAAATCTCCGTTATGAACGCCGTCTCCGATCTGCTGGCGGAGTCCGGGACACCACGGATGGACAAGGAGCGGTTCAACCAGTGTGTGCTGGCTCTGAACACGGCGCTGGCCTCCGGGGAGGACGCCAAAACCGCCGACGCTCTCCGTGGCCTGATACCGCATTTTGAGACTTTGGCCGCTGCGGCAAAAGAGGTTCTCGCATGAAAATACTTTTTTACGATATGGGGAGTTATACCTATCAGGATTTCATATTTTACCTGAAAAAAGCCGGACATCAGTGCAAAACCGTCTACTATCGCTTTTCGGACAGATTTGAGGACGACTTTTTCGACTGTCGCTTTTCCAGGTATCTGACGGAGGATTCCTATGACGCGGTCATCAGCGTGAACTTTTTCCCGCTGGTGGCGCGGCAGTGTGAAAAACACAATATCCCGTATCTCGCCTGGTGTTATGACAGCCCTCTGGAGGAACGGCTGAAAGAATATTTCTCCTGCGAGACAAGCTATGTCTTTCTGTTTGACCGCATAGAGGTGGAACAATACCGCAGGGAAGGATATACCCGGGTATTCCACCTGCCTCTGGCCGTGAATACCGGGCGTCTGGACGCCCTGACTTTCAGCCCCGCCCAGATCGCGGCCTGGCGGGCGGACGTCTCTTTCGTGGGAAAACTGTACGATTCTCCTCTGGAGGCCCTGCTCTACCCGGCAGATGAATATTGCAAAGGGTTTGTGGAAGGACTGATCCAGGCGCAGCTGCGAGTCTATGGCTACAACTTCCTGGAGGATCTGATCACGGACGAACTGTTGGAACGGCTGAACGATTCATTCCGAAAGATCGGCCAGACGGCCGTCTCTTTAAACCGCCGGGGGCTGGCTTTCGCCATCGCCGCCCAGATCACCCATCTGGAGAGAACTTTTCTGATCGAACAGATGGGGGAATTGTATGACACTCATTTTTATTCCGCGCAGCCCTATGATTTTGCCACGCCGGTCAAATCCTGCGGTCTCGTGAAGTACCTCACCGAGATGCCGGGGGTCTTCCGGTACAGCCGCATAAATCTCTGCCCGACCTTAAAGAGCATACAGTCCGGTATCCCGCTGCGCTCTCTGGATATCCTGGGGGCCGGCGGCCTGCTGCTGTCCAACTACCAGCCGGAGCTGGCGGAATATTTTGAGGACGAGAGAGATGTTCTCCTGTATGAGAGTATGGAGGACGCTTTCGTTAAGGCTGATTATTATCTGAAACATGAAGATCTGCGCAAAGAGATCGCCTTGAACGGATACAGGAAAGTCTGTGAGGAGTTCTCTTATCCTGACAGGATCAGGGAGATGTTTGAGACGGCGGGGCTGGCTTAGAATGAGTCGGCCCCCGGAAAACGCAAAGCAGCGCCTTTCCCTATATCGGAATCGCCAACAGTACAATTTCCGCCGGTCCCCACTGCATGCCATTACTTCTAAGATAAAGCCTATATCTCGGGTTCATCTCCATGATCATCTGCGGTATCCTATATATATCCTCATTATTATGATAGACACAGATCAATAATTTAGGGCTTTCTTCCTGAATATGACGTATGCACCCCGCCAGGGCTTTCTGCTCTGAACCCTCTATATCCATCTTGATCATTGTTACCTTTTCTTGTATATCATCGTCCAGGCGCACTATTTCAACTTCTTTTTCCGTAGGACGATCAACGATCCGATTAGAACTTGTGTCCGCCGATTTTACAAAATACTTTTTGCAATTCTCAGCGCCTGCCCCTTTATTGCAATACACAATGTTTGAATATCTTCCTAAATTTTTCTTCATTTCTTCCATACTGGACTCGTCGATTTCATAACAGTAGATCCTTTGATATTTACCATAAGTATTGATATAATTCTGTGTCGAATCACCTATCCATGCACCCAGATCAACCCATACCTCCCTTTCGTCACACTCAACCAGATCCAGATCAAAGTAGTCCGTATAATTCGCCTCTTTTATTGTTTTGATATAATCAAAGTCAAAGGTGACCCAGTTGTACAGCATACCTGTCAGCACCATTTTAGAGCGCTGATCCGCTAACAAATCATGCAGCCACAAAAACTCATCTCGATGTTCTATAAGCGTTTCCACTCGATTAATAATTACATCATACCGTTGATGATCTACATCCAGAGTTCCCCAAAAACCCGCATACTCCTGGTAATAGGCACACAATTTCTGAATCACTGCACGGTCGATGCCCAACAGCGAGTTTTTCGCTTTTTCTATTATCAGCTCTTTATCCACATAATGAACATAGTCCATCAGCCTGACAAATTTTCGTTCCCAAATATTTTGGGAATAATACTGTCTTTCCAAAACCTCCAACATTCGGTCATGCCACTGCATATATTGATTCATCAAATCTCTCTGATATCTGTATTCCATAAAATGGCTTGCCAGATATTCCGGGTCGCAGAATGTAACTTTATTGCTATCCAGAATAAGGGAATTGACATTCTCAATTATGATTACGAGATTTTGCGTCCAACTCTCTATCACATTCCCGTAGTCAGCCTCTTGAAGTTGCGCAAGATATGTAGCGGTATCACCGACTGTATTGATCATCTCTCTGATCTCAATATACATATCCTCCGTCATATAATACCTCCTTCTCCACTATGCCCAACCTACAATGTATATCTATGCCTCCAGCATACTCTCCCTAATAAATTCTCCGTAGGCCGTGTACAAAGCACGCGCGTTCCCATCCTGCGCCGACTGTCCTTCCTCAGACTGCCATCCCTCCAGTATGCCCAGATACGGCAGATCGGGATACTGCCGTGTCAGCCGATCCCGGCAGGCATCCGAGACGCAATAAAAAAACATGGAAATGTTTAACGGTTTGGCCAGATACGGTTCATTGGGCAATCCCTCATGCAGCAGCAGATGAAACTGCTTACATCTCAACAGATTGTAAGCCACATTGTCTGTGAGCGTACACTGCTCAAAACCGGGCAGGTCTACCGTGATTAACAGATCAGGATCCCGGGACTTGATCTCCCGGAAAACGTCATCCGCAATTTCCGCCGCATAGCGCAGGCTGAGAATCTCCGCTTTATTTCCTTCCGTCAGCTTTCTCTGAAATTCTTCCATGCCGCATATATTACCTGTCGGCTGTTCTGAAATAATTATAATCTTCATTGGCTGCCCCCTTTTTCCCTTCCACGGCACAAGATCCTATAATCTCTTCCAGCCTATCCGCCCAAGTCTGCCCTACAGCCCGCTGTTTTTGGTTATGTATGATCATTTTCGCGTAATCGGGATTTGCCAGTACATATTTTACGTCTTCCACCAGCTTGTCCAATCGATTCAATTCATAAAAGATGATATCCTGTCCATGTGTGAAATGTTGAACCAGATATTCCGAAATATCTGTGACGCAGACTGCCTCATTGAGCATGGCGTTATAGACTCTGTCATGCGCGCCATACTTAAACCAGGGCTGGATATTCAGACAGATCTTGCTGTTCCCGATTAAACCCACACACTCCGCAAAACTGACCCTCTCCTTTACCGTGACGATGCCCGGGTATGCCTCTCCCAGTTTGTGCCACCCTCCCCCGCTGTATATTGTAACCGGAATCCCTGCCAGAGCAAGCGTCTCAATGATCTTTTCCTGATACATCCCCCTGATCGCGCGAACCACATCCCTGTATACCGCATAGATACAGATAAGCTGCACCTGCTCCGTCAGGCCCGGCTCCACTGCCTGAAAATAAGCCTCCATAAAAGTTTCCACAGACAGATTGGGATCCTCTGTCATCAACTGCATCGCCATCTCGTGCAGTCCCTTCCCCTTATCGGCGAGCATCGGTATCTCAAATTGCTGCTCCTCGGCTCCCTGCAGTCCTCCCAGGAACAAAATCTCTATTTCCCGCTCCTCGTATTTCTTTATATGTTCCGCATCCCGCGCTCCCCCAAGGGGCACAAAAATAGAATTTTGGTAAACCGGATAATAGTGTTTGACAAACTGATTGTGATATCCGTCAACGGTGACTATCTGCATACAGTTCAACTGCAGATCTAAAGTACTCTTGTAAAATATGGGGGGATCTACCTGTATATTATGCAATTTGACATTCTTTAACTCCCAGTAATTCTCGCCCCCCTCGAGGAGCAGATTGACGCCCGCGTTGTTAAGCGTAATAACATGCGTATTCTCATCAATCTCCGAATCCATCTCAAAGATTTGAAGAAAAAAATCGTTCTCTGTAGTGTCTACAAAAACAGCGTCTTTTGTCCTCACTGCCATTTGCTCAACAATATAACGCAACACTTCCAATTTTCCTTTTAAAAAAATGGTCATATCCTGTCTCCCTCCCAGCCATACCACGATATATTTGCATTATACCCGTTCCCAGCGCTAAAATCAACCAAATATGCCACTGTTCATTTTCTCGGATTAATGGTACAATAAAAATATCCCCATAATAAAGAGGTAGAAGATATATGATAATCAGAGAGACAAAACGCATGCAGCCACCATCCGAGTTGTGCCAGGAGACAGCAGCATATTTTCAGCAGTTAGAACAGGACAGAGACGCTGCCCAGGACGCATACAAGCATATACTCCGCACGATGGATACGGCACTGGCAGCCAACAACTATGCCCTGCTGGAAGAATTGATACCCTATATCGAATCCGGAGACGGACAGCTGGCCTTTCAGTATATAGGCAAGACCCAGCGTTTTCTGCGCATGCTGCATATCATTGCATTGGAAAATAAGTACCGCCTGCCGTCTTTCTGCGCGGATTGCGATAACGCCAGCGACATGTGGGATAAATATATGCTTACTCTGTTCGCTTTTCGCCGCCTGATCTTTCAACTTTCAGATCGCTCCACAGAGGAAGCCGTAGTCTATCTGCGGAGCCGTCCCCTGTCCCATTTTGCCGCTTATATGCTGACGCAGGATGGGCGACTGATACCGGATCGAAAACTCTACGAAAATATAGCCGCTGTCTACGCACAGGAATGGAATCCGGCGGATACGCAGCAGTTTTTTGCGCTGGCGGGTCTGTCATAGCACTCCCGCCCCTGCACAGATACCCCCTTTTTCTACGGAGGAACTTATATGAATGACCACAAATTCGCCTTTATCATATGCACCAATGACGATTTACTGCTGGAGGAAAGTCTGCACTACATCGATCATCTGGCCGTTCCCGACGGATATGGGACAGAATTGCTCACCATAAAAGACGCGCCCTGTATGACCGGGGGATACAACGAGGCCATGCTGGCCAGCGACGCAAAATATAAGATCTATATGCACCAGGATGTTTTTATACTGAACCGATATATTTTGCAGGATCTTCTGTCCGTATTCAGCGGGGATCCACAGATCGGTATGATCGGTCTCGTAGGCGCGGAAAAAGTGGCCGCAGACGGCGTCATGTGGCATACCCACAGAACCGGCAATATCTACACCTGTCCCCCTCTCGCACCTCATCCCCCGCTCTCCGACTATCGTTACAGCCCCCGGGAGGGGTGGGAATATGTCGCGATGATAGACGGGTTCTTTATGGCTACCTGCCAGGATCTGCCATGGAATACAGAAAAGCTGGACGGCTGGGATTATTACGATGTCTATCAAAGTATGCGCTTTCTGGCTGAGGGATACCGGATCGCGGTTCCATGTCAAAGGCATCCCTGGTGCGTACATGATGACAATGGGCTGCTCAACCTCTTCCATTATGACCGCTACCGGCAGATATTTATGCAGGATTACCGACAGTTTCTGGGAAAAACCTGGGAGGAAGTCATGGCACAGTTTTCCCGTTGCACCAAGAAACCCTCACACAAATGAGGCGATTATCTGGGAACGGTAAATGGGATCGTCTACTTCACCCACTGCGTCGCCACCCGCAATCTCATTATTATATTTATTCGGGACGGGTGTCCTAACGCCTTTTCCCGCCAGGAACCACTCATACTCCAGATCAATATGCCCCACATCCAGCGCCTGACAGGACTGTAATGTAAGGTCATACGCCAGCACCCCGGAGGAAGGGCCGATGGCCAGGAGGAACAGGTCGGCTCCCTCCGCCTGTTTCAGACATTCCTCATAGATATCATCATACCGGTCAAAAGAGCTGGTAGGCGGAGCCAGTATTCTCCTCACTTCCCTGGCCTGCGCGAGCAGATCGTTCCCCACTCCCAGACGAGTCTGGGAGCCCTCCACGATGATCACGCGCTTGTCCTTCCATATCTCTTTCAACGCCGCAAAACGCCTGCCCGGCGCATCCGTGTCCAAATCCTTGAACAGTACATAGGGTCTGGTGATGTACGCATCGGAATACACTCTGTCCTTACGCAGCAGTTCCCGGTGCTGTCTCCGAATCTCGTCTGTCATATAGATGCGGATCCTCTGAGCAGATTCCCTGTTGAAACGCTCCAGGCTCCCGTATTGATCGGCAATGCCGATCAACAGCCGACCGCCACAGCCATCTGTATCCAGCACCTCCCGGATCCTGCGCGCCAGCCTGTCATCCATGCGTTGGAACTCATGCCTGGGGCTGGATACAGCGATAGAGAACTCTCCATCTCCAAATCGCGCCAGGGACTTTTTCTCCTCCAGGATCAGCCGCAGCGTCTCCTCATCACTCCGAAATTCCGGATAGAAGTATTCCTCCCGGCTAACCGTGGGATCCATCAATTCATATTTGAGATTTGCGCAGTCCGCCTGTAAATACTGGATATACTTGCTGAACATGAGAACATGATCCGTGTTTTCCTGCGTCTTTTTGATCAACTCGCTGTAGGCCTCATAGAACGCCTGCAAGGTGTCCTGGATCTCCCGGATCTGTTCCTTCAGTCGGCTGTTTTCTCTCGCTGATTCCATAATTTCTTCTGTTCCATGCTGTCGGTTCATTGCCATTCTCCTCACATGTTCTATTGCCGTTGCCTTTCCGCGTGATCACGGTTATTAATTGCCCTTGCCCGGAACAAATACTGCCATGCCAGGAATTGTTCCTTTTCCGCACATCCTGGAATTTGCAGTATATTTTCCAGACACCGCCATTCCATCTCATCCCACTTATCCGATCCTAAGGACTGTAAATTTTCAATGTGAAAACCACATCTCGAAAACAACCGAAGTATGCTTTCCAACGTAAAAAATCTAATATGCGTCCTATCCAAAATACCTGCTTCCGCATATTCAAACTTTCCCTGTAGCAGTGGATATATCACAGACAAGTTCATAAGATTGGGAATACTGCATAAAAATGCTCCCTCCTCTTTCAAGTATCTTTTAAGCTGTAATATGATTTGTTCCGGCTCATGCAAATGCTCCAACACATCCGCCAAAATGATATAATCAAACTTAACATCTTTATAGGGAAATTCGTCCTTCTCTATATCTCCCTGCACAATATTCAGCCCACAACCGCCAATCCGCGCAACATCAGGTACAAGTTCTATGCCATAGACATGAGATCGTGGAAACTGAAACTGTATTCTGCCCAGTGTCGCTCCAAGCCCGCACCCTACCTCCAGTACATGAATACTCGCATCTTCAGGGCAGTCCAACAGTTCAACGATTTCTGTTCTGACCTGTGAGTAGTAAGTAATGTCAAATCCCCATTTATCCTTAAATATCTCTTTGTTTCTCCGGTATTGCTCCTGCCAGATCAAACTGTTCTGTCCAGCGCCATTGCCAAAATGATAGATAAAACTGTTGTGACACAAGATATTTTGGTATCCCTTCTGGCACAGGCGCACTCCCAAATCACAGTCCTCAAACTGACCGGGAGAGTACCGAACGTCCAACCCGCCCACTTCGTCCAGAACCTCCCGGCGGATCAATACCGCAAATCCCACCAGATAGATCTTCCGTTCATAGGGATCATCCCGCAAGACGTTATTCCTTAAGGCATACTGCTCATATTCCTGTATGGTATCAAAGCGCTCGTCTATTGTCTGGCCGTTGGATGCATAATTGGTCACGGCGCCCGTTGCCCCAATATCGTCCCTTTCGTACAACCCCATCCTGAGCCAGAACAGCGAATTGGGGAACAAGATCGTATCACTGTTTAACAGCAGGATATCCGCCTCCGGATCCGCGGCCTCCATACCTTGATTGCACCCATAAGGAAATCCCTTATTCTCGCTGTTTTTATCAGAACTATATCCGATTGCCTCTCCAGCCAATCCAGACTGGCATCTGTAGAAGCATTGTCCACCACGATAATCTCGTAAGACCCAGGGGCATTGTTCCGGCGAATACTCTCAATACAGAACCTGGTCATCTCATATGTATTATAGGATAAAATAACGATCGCCACACGTCTATAGTGCAGATCGCCTTCTGTTTCCAGATTTCGCATAAAGTCCCGGATCACCTGTTTGTCCTGCGGATCTTCACAATATATTTCCGCATTCTCATAGCACAGATATGCCTGCATCAGGTTACAGCATTCATAACAATTGCCCAGTAATAAATAGAACTCCGCATTTTCCGGATTTCTTTGCAGTCCTATCTGCAAATATCGCCTGGCTGTCCCGTATTCTTCCACTGCTATAAGCGCCGAGACCGCAATGATCAGCAGCTCCTCCGTATATTCGCTTATATCATATTGTTCGATCTCTTTAAGCGCATCCTGATAAAGTCCCTGCGCGAGCATCTCTTTCAGATCATCATACATAATTTTCCCTCATCCATCAATCCACATAAGCGCTGTCACAAAACGGGCATCTGCAGGATCTGTTTCTGAAAAAACGCTGGTGGCATATACCGCACGCAACGATCTGCCCGCAAATACTTTTCTCCAGTTCCTCGATGAGTTTCACCAGATCCGTCAAAAGGAACAGCTGCTCCAGCCTGTCGCCGGGATCCTGCAGGCCGTCCATGCGGCTGTCAGTTTCCCGCGCCTCCGGCAACATATCAAACAGCGTCAGACAGTCCCTGACGCTGTCCCGCACCTGTTGCAGCGTTTTGTCAACGGCGCTCCCCGCCGACGAGGAGTTTCCATACACAGACACATATGTCTCCAGGATCTGCTGCTTTGTCTTCATCAATGCCTCATAGGCTATTTCCTTATATTGGTTTTGCTTGGCATCGCTCTTTTCGGTTTTTTCTGCCAGGGCAGCCGCCTTCTCCCTCTCCTGCTCTGTGACAAACAGATCCGACAGATTCTGCAATTCCTCCAGGAACACATCATGGCACTTGAGGCGTTCCGCAGATTGCTGCACTGCCGTCAGCTTGTCCCACAGGATGCCATACTCCCGCAGCGGCTCTATCATCTCCCTGACCACATACGCCTGCGTGCGGATCCTGTCTGCGAACCTCTTATCCACACTGTCCGGAGAATCGTTTACCTTTACCAGAGATTCCTCCACAAACCCTATATGATGATCCCTTGAAAAACGAAGGGTGAACTCATAGTCCTCGAAAGTCTTCAGATGCTCGTCAAAACCTCCCACCTGCAGAAAAACGTCCCTCTTTACCACTATGGTCTGCGTGCTGATCATCGGCTGCAGCAGCAATACCGCCAGCATTTTCCCCTGTTTACAGCTCAGGGGGATGTTCTTTGACGGTATCAGGTCGTGCCGCTCTTCCCCATAATACCTCGTGAATTCGCAGTACACCAGATCATAACCCCGGACCGTATCAAGCAAAAGCGGCATCTGTTTCTCCAGCTTGTCCGTATGCCACTCGTCATCGCTGTCCTGAAAAGCCACATACCTCCCCTGCGCCTGTCTTACCCCCAGGTTCCTGGCTGCAGCGGGTCCTCTGTTCACGGCATTTCTTATATATTTTATCCTGTGGTCTGTGAGCGCGTTGACATACTCCTCTGTCCCGTCGTCGCTGCCATCGTCCACCACGATCACTTCCACATTCCCGTAGGTCTGTCCCAGAACGCTTTCTATAGCGGCGGGAAGCGTCTTCACTCGGTTATATGTAGGTATGATCACGCTGACCAGCGGCGTTTGTTCTCTATCCAACTCTGTCATTGACCTGCTCCTCTCTATATCCCCACCACAGAGAATATCCTTTCCATTCGGTTTTGCAGACTAAATTCCCGAAACGTCTTCCTTCTCCCGTTCTGCGCTATCTTCTTACGGATATCCTCATGCCGCAGATAGAAGGCGATCTTGTCTATAGCGTCCTCCGGATCCTCATATACCGCTATCTCCTTTTCCGCCTCAAACAGTTCCAGCAGCTCCTCCTGACAGTTGGAAAGCAGAAAACCGCCCGCTCCCATGATATCAAAGGCCCTCAGCGGTATCCCTGTCTGTATGATGCGCAGAGAAGGATTCAGGTTCACCTGGGAACAGGCGAATACCTTGGGCATCTCCGTCCAGTAGTTCACCGCCGGATATTTTTTCACATTTCTGATCACATCACTGTCCTGATATGAATAAAGCCTTGTATCGAATCTGGCGCCGCACAGGCTGAGCAGTACGATCCTGTCTCTCCGGGTAACTTCGCTGGCCATGGCGTAGCTAAGCGCCTCCCGGCTCATCCTTATCCGGGTGTCGGGCTCCTTGTCCAGATATTGCCGATCGATCTCGTCGAGCAGCTCCTGCGATATGCATTCGTCCAAAAGGTAATATCCCGATATACCTGTCTGCACCCGGATCAGCGCGTTCAAAAATCCCTTTATATAGTCGTTCAGCGGAGCCACGATCTCCGGCAGCTGTGATTCGTACAGTTTACCTACCAGCGCTACCTCCGCCCGGTAATGCGCTCTCTCCTGGGCGGATATGGTCATACGCTCCATTCTCCTGCAGTTTACACCCAACGGAAGATGAAATACCGTGTCAAACCCCGCATTCTTATATTTTTGATACTGTACCCTGTCAAAAAAGAACACATAATTGACCGGATTGCCCAGCGTTTCTTCCACACGAACCACATTCAACGGGTTATCATAGCACCAGGCAATATACTTCAGTCCCCGTTTCTGACATACCGCCGACAGCATGGGCCAGTAATTGATACTCAGCAGCGCGGTATAACTCCTGCAGTCCACCGTACCGTAAAACCATTCTTCAAATGCGTCGTCTCGGTTCTTGTCCGCAAACTTCCAGGAAAACGTTGTATATCCGATTCCTTCCCCGCCGCAGATTTCAAGGATATCCGGCTCCAAAAACGCATCCCACTCATAAATCAGCAACTTCATCCTCGTCCCCCTACAGCAGGATATCTATGCATCCAGTATTGTCATCACTTTCACATATTCTTCCCGCTTATCCCGCATCAGCAGCAACCCCTGGCGCAATTCTTCAAAGGGGAATCTATGCGTTATTAACCTTTCAGGATCGATCCGCTCTTCCGCCATGCGTTTCAACGCATAGTGCCAGTCGTCCGATTCCTCGTGGGTAAAAGAAGAGTTCCAACTGCCCCTGACTGTCAGTTGGTTTCGCAGTATCTTCCAGTACACAGCCTTGTCCAATACTATATCTCCATACGGATTACCCACCATTTGTACCGTCCCCGACGGCGCTGTCAGGTCGATGGCGTCGGCGATCGTATCACTCTTGCCGATACACTCAAAAAATACATCCGCTCCGGCGCCGTCCGTGCGCTGTAGCAGCCACGGTTTCAACGCCTGTTCCCCGGTATCACAGTAATCCTCTTCTCCGATACCCAGCACAGAGGCAAGCTTTTTCTGCCGCTCCTTATTACCTGCGGCCAGCACACGCGTTATCCCCGCCTCTTTCAGGAACATCGCCAACAGCAGCCCGATGGTTCCCAATCCGTATACCATAACGGTCTGCCCCGGCTGCGGCCGGGCCAGACGCATGGCATGTACCGCCACCGCCATGGGTTCCAGCATAGCCGCCGCCTCAAAGCTGACGTTGTCCGGCAGCGCGATCAGATTGTCCCGGGGAACCGCCACATATTCGGCAAAGCCGCCGTCTGTCCGGGATCCCAGATAACTGTAATGTCTGCACAGCTCGTATTTTTTCTGTTTGCAGGGCGCACATTCTCCGCAGGGAATCAGCGGGAACACGCCCACCGGCCGACCAATCCAGTCTCTGTCAACCTGTGCCCCCACATCAGCCACCACGCCCGCAAATTCATGTCCCGGCACAGTCGGGAAAGAATAGGTTCCCGTCTGAAATATACGCGGTATATCCGAACCGCAGATACCCGCGGCCCGCACCTGTATCAGCGCCTGCGATGGTTCCAACGGGGGGATCGGCCGCTCTTCCATCCGCAGATCATTTATCCCATGCAATATATACGCTTTCATCCCTGCCTCCTGCGTTTCACATTCCTTACCAGATGGCATGCATCAATTTTTCTATCTCATACCATGCATCCTCAGGCACCTCTTTACCCAGCAGATCAAGCAGAAATCCAGAGTCTTCATCCCCCATCACATACGGGTTTTGCCCATAATCGGGCACAGCCTCCACCACCTGTTTCTGCAGCTTTCTGAAAAATTCATACGGAACCCTGTCCGTCCCTTTTATCAGACGTTTCATTCCCTCGACATAACAACACTTTAAATATTCATAATCCAATTCATCCTTATATTCGTCAAAAATATGCCTGTTTTTATACTCCGTCAAACGCCTTGATCCCATCTCAAAAAAGTCAAGGTAATAGGTTGTATTTCTTTGTTTTGTGACTCCTTGTTTATTGTCAAAATAATGATATACACATTCGCCGACACAAATCACATTTTCAGCATACAGATTCAATAGTCCCAGGAAAAATGCGTCCTCATACATTATGCCTTCCAACAGCATAATGCGATTGTTGATCAAAAAATCTTTTCGATACAGTTTGTTCCAGAGATAGCTTGCAAGAGTTCTTTGTAAAATCTGTTGTTTCCGATCCTTCACTGATGATATATGGATGGAAAAGTCCTGTGTTATCCGCCTTTTTTCCGGTGCGAGATATTTTTCCCTGTCATCTACCACCACCCATCCCTGCGCGAAGTCATAATCTCCTGACTCGACCGCCGCCAACAATATTTCACACATAGTCGGCTCCACCCAATCGTCCGCATCCACAAAGGCGATATATTCTCCTGCGGCGCACCGCATTCCCACATTTCTGGCTCTGCCCTGTTTACTGTTCTCTTCAAAATCAATCAGCAGGATATGCCCGCAATATTGCTGTTCCCATGCGAGCAACTTATTATATGTACCGTCTGTAGATGCGTCATTGATCAAAATAATCTCCATTTTTTCAATGCCGACGGTTTGATTTACAAGCGACCGCATGCATCGGTCTATATATTTTTCCGCGTTATAGCACGGAACTATTATACTTATCATTCCCTCATGTGCGTGCATGTTTTGCGGAACTCCTGACATCGCCTCCGTTTTTTTGTTATAATTTATCCGCATGATCCCCTCTTTTCGGTCTCTGACAGCATTTTTATCGCAATTCCCGCTCAAACCGCTGCATATCCGCCCTTGTTGTAATCTTATAATTCTGCTCTTCCCCAGGAATCAAAACGATATCAAGTCCGGCCAAAACCGCCGGTTCCGTAGAGCCGTTGATCTCCAGGATCCTCTCTGGCAGAAGAGCACGGTTAGCCGCCAGATAAGTCCCCAGCCGAAATGTCTCCGGCGCCTGTCCCGCATAGACACATTCCCTCTGCAGCAGCCGGTCTATCTTCTGTCCTGTCTCGCTGTAGTAGACCGTATCCTTCATGGGCAATACCGGCAGTACGCCGTCATGTCCCGGCAGCGCGGCCAGACTTCGTTCTATAAGCGCAGAGCTGACCCTGGGCCGGGCGGCGTCATGGATAATCACCGCGCAGTCCGGCGATGCATACTGGTTGATATCCTCCAACCCGCTTACGATGGATAGCTGCCTGTTGACGCCGGGAGCAGAAAACCCCCTGAACTTTTCCATAAGTCCGACATGCGCCAGACATTTTTCGATCGTTTCCCGCCATTTTATATCCGCTACGATCTGTACCGCGTCAATGCAACCGCTTTCCGCAAAGGGCTGCATACAATATTCCAGAATGCGTCTGCCTCCGACCTCCAGATATTGTTTGGGTACATCCAGCCCCATTCGTGTTCCGGTTCCGCCGGATAAAATCAATACTATGTTCATATCTTTTCTGTCCATACCTTATATACAGATCTGACGAATCTCCCGGATCACCTCGTCATATGTCCTGTTTTTGCCAAACAGCAGGGTTGTCCCCAGCACGAATCCGTCCACCCCTCTGGGGGCAAACTGTAAGATCCTGTCCGCGCTGCAAGCCCCGTCCCAATATACCCGGAATTTCATCTCCTCTTTCAACTCCAGCAATCTGTCAATCTTTTTTCCCACATAGGGTAAATACATCTGTCCCGCATTGCCCGGATTGACCGACATTACCAGCACCTTTTTCACGATCCGCAGCATCTCGTATACCGTCTCGATACTGGTTCCGGGATTGATGGCGATACCCGGAATCAGCCCTGCGTCGATGATCTTCTGCAGTGTGGTGGAAGGGTGGTATTCCGCCTCCGGATGAATGTATACCGTATCTCCCTTGCGCAATTTTTTGAGAAAAATATGAATGTTGTTATTGGGATGTTCAATCATCAGATGTACGTCGAGCGGCCTGTCCGTAGCCGACGCTATATAAGCCATATCGTTTAAAGACATGGCAAAATTGGGAACGTAACGCCCATCCATAATATCAATATGGAAAGAATCGATCCCTGCCGACTGCAATTCCCTTACTTCCCGCTCCAGATTGGCGTAGTTGGCGCACATCATAGACGCCGTCAGTTCAAAGCTCATAGCTGTTCCTCCCTGAAATGTTCCCTTTGCGTTCCCTGCACTTACAGGTACAGACTATCTCAGCATATTTAAAATCCCCCGATGGTTTTTGTTCGCCTGTGTAAGAACAGCCATCCCCGCCTGTTCCAGGATACTGCGGTTCGCATACTCTACCATGAGCCTGGCCATATCCGCGTCCCGGATGACGGACTCCGCCGCCTGCGTGTTCTCTATAACATTATTCAGGTTGGCGATCGTATGCTCCATACGGTTCTGATAGGCGCCCATCCTGCTCCTCTCCTCGCTGACAAAGCTTGCCGCCTCCTTGAATTGAGAAATCGCTGTCCGAGCCCTGGCCTGAGTGCTTACATCCACATCGATGATGCCCAGAGTCAGCGTAGAGACGGCAGGAAGTTCCAGTGGGAATTCATCTCCCTGCTCCGTTCCGGTCTGTAACACTACCCAATCCACTTTCGCCAGCTTGAGGGCGTCCTCCTTGGAATAAGCCGTACCGGGAGCAAACTTTCCCCTATCTCCCCCGGCTCTTACGCTAAAACTGGGATTGTCCCATCCAGGCCATTGTATGGCAGTATCCGGCTGTGGGGGAACGGGATTAGGCTCACGGGATCTGTCATCATAGATAATCAGTTTCTTGTTCGCCACATCCGCAGTCAGTTTCGTAAAATGATATCTGGGATTTCCATTGTCTGTAGCCGCTATAATACGGTTCATGAGTTCCTCGGCAGTAGTCGCCCCCTGGATTCCCACATTATAAATATAATGGTTTCCGCTTTGCTCCAGCCTGTTGCCGGTTTCCAGAGTGAACTTAATGCTGTAATGATTGGTGCAGGTACAGCAGGTGGTATGAAATCCGTTGTTCTCCAAGTCCTTAAGCTGCTGCGCAGAACCCGTAAACTGTGAAAAGTCCAATGTCGCCGCCTCGTGGTCGATCGTCGCCTGCCCGTTTGTTACAGTAGTAGTATTATCGGGATTGGTGGTCGTCGCCTCATAATTCTGTGTGGTCTGATATACCTCTGACAGCAGGCCCGAAGTAGAGCCCATCCCCACCCAGGGCGGCAACCCACCCGCGATGATAACCTGAGAGCCAGGCTGCGGCAAAGGTATATCCTTGCCCCTCAGCACATGAATCTCATTGAAATTCACTTTTTCATGTATCGCGTTAATCTCTTCCTTGATCTGTTCAATTTCCTGTTGGATATACGAACGTTCATCGTCCGTCAGAGTACCGTTGGCCGCTTTGATGCTGAGTTCTGTGCCGCGGTGCAGCATCTCATGCACTTCCTCCATAGCCCCATCCGCAATCTGCACCATGGATATGCCATCCTGCACATTGAGTACCGCCTGTGAAAGTCCTCTGATCTGCCTTCTCATCTTTTCTGAGATGGCCAGCCCCGCCGCGTCATCTGCCGCACGGTTGATTCTGTAGCCGGAAGACAGTTTCTCGGATACTTTTTTCTGTTTCCTGGTATTATCAGTATACATCCGATTGGCGTTCATAGCCAACAGGTTCGTTTGAATTACCATTTCTTCCCCCCCCCCCCTGAAAATATGTCATAACTTCACGCTATCTGATCTTTATCTCTCTTGTAAACCTCTCAACCAGATCATATCCGTCCCAGATCAGGTCAAAGTCCATAGTATGCCCTATAGGAACCACACGGTCAACGCCGCGGATTCCTGATCTGAGCAATGGCTCCACTATAGCATTTTCCCCCAGCAGCCCAATCGTCTGGCAATGTGTGTCATTGCAAAAATCCCTGATCATCAGAATATCCTCGCAGTCATACTCATAAAAATATCCTGCGTTTCCTCTGTAATCCATCAGTTTCGGGGATAGCTCCGACACATGGATCCTTACGAGACGGTTGTCTCCCATGGACTGCCGTTTCATCTCGCCCAGACCAGAGACGGACGCCATGCATTCCGTCACCAGCTTATCCATACCCTGTATGGGCTGGAAACCGTATTTGCCCTTAGTCAGCGCCAATACCCTGTCCCAGAAGATCTCTTTCGCTTTCTCCTTCTGACTGCCAACCCAGACTACCGCCCGTGGACTGGTACAGGCATTTTGATCAGACAGATAGGTATCGTTATAAAAGTCGGCGGCGATGCGATCCTTTACCCTGTTATCCGCGTCTTCCCTCACGGACTCCATATATTTGTCTGAATCGATCACTGCCAGAGAATACCGATCCGCAAAGGTGATCTCCGTGGCCCTTGGAGATAGCGGAGACTTGCGCAGCTCCGCAATAGTGGTATCCCCGCCCCAGACCACACGCACATCGCACAGGGCGGACAGAGCGTCGTTGATCTCCCTGTCACGGCCATAGCGCGTCAGGACAATATAGGGTTTTATAGAAGTATGTTTTTCCAGCGCCATGCGAATCGTCTCATTGATGATATCTACTTGCGGAAAGGCTTTCGACGGAACCCGCACCACATTGGCATTGCCGCAGAGCAGTCCCGCAAAGAGGGAATACGCATAGTTCACCGGCACATTGGACGGCGCGATATGAAAGGCCACGCCTCTTCCAATACGAAAAATACCCTCACTTACCGCGAACCGTTCCTTCAAAGCCAGAACGGAAGACTTTCTGAGCCAAAAACCCAAAGTCACAATATCAGGAAATGCTTTGGCCTCACGACTCCGCATAAGTTCTCTGGACAGATCGTTCAGGAAATCCAGTACGTCCTCCGCAAACGGCTCTTTGGGCGCAACATTTGGAAGATCCGTCACAGTATTTCTATCGCCGATCAGATAGGACGCCCTGTCCAATACAGCGTCCTGAGCCTCGCAGGCCTCGGATTCCGCCCGCTTTCTCTCCCCGCTGTGATCCGCCGCAAAAGTATCGCTGCATCCCCGGATCTCGGCGTTCTTAAGTCGGCCATATATCTGAAAGTATTTTCCCTTCCGCCCGCAGGGGCAATCATCCTCCCCAAGAACCGCCCCCTCATCTTCCGTGAGAAGGCTATGGCCCGGATATGATTCAGGAATCGCCGATACCACCTGCAGGATCCCCCGCTCTCCTGTGCCGCACTCCGAAAAGTCCTCCGGCCTTCTGACGATCACATCCGAAAAAATGCTGGCATGCAAATGGCCGCATTCACACTCCATATAAATACAGCCTGTCTGCTCCACCATCCCGTAATAGTCATGAATTCTCTCAAGCCCGCATACGTCTTTTAACGCTTTATGAAATTCTTCCCGGCTGACAGCCTCGTTGGTCAGCTTTTTCCAGCCGCCGCCGTGAATCAGTATACCCTCTGAGAGATCAAAAGTCTTACCCTCACCCTTCAGCCTGACCAATTCCTTATAAAAATACTGCCATACCATAAAAGTAAATCCGAAAAGAAGAATACTCTGCCCTCTATTCTGCTCTAAAAAGCTCTCCAGCCCCTCTACATCAAGCTGCATCTCATCATTTAAGGCGTATATCTTCCTGGCGCCAAAGATGGAAAATCCCAGGATTCCCGCGCCTCTGGCGGAAAACATACTGCGGTCTCTGACCACGGAAGGGCAGTCCAGAATAATCATGGGCATTCTGGACGAACCGGTGAACTCGTTCACAATCTTCACCATGGCCTTCTGCTGGTTGGAGGCCGTCTCCCGATTCAGATAGATCCTGGATACCTTTTGACCGGATGTTCCCGAGGAGGTCATGGTTTTCACGATGTCGCCCTCGGGGACGCTCCTCAACGACAATTCTTTAAAAAGACGAACCGGAAGAAACGGGAGGTCCCTATAAGTGTGAATCTTCCGTTCTCCACTGGAAAGCGTATGGAGGATAGCTGCGTATTCAGGACAGTTATATCTATGGAATTCCGTTAATTCCACCAGTCTGTCGGTAAGCAGTTTTTCCTTTTCCGTTTTGTCTAACGAATACGGCGAAATCTGTAACAATTCCTCAAAAGACACGGTTCACACCCCTAGCCTTTCCATGATCACAGCAGCCATTTCCCTGTAATGCTCATTGATAAAGAAATGTGACCCTGTATATTCGACAAATTCACGGTCTCCGGTAAAATATCTCTTCCAGGGCTCCATTTGTGCCCTCGGCGTATCCTGCTCTGAATAGAAGACCACAGCGGGAATATCCGTTGTAAAAGCCAGATAATCAAAGTCATATCTACTCATCATCAGATAATCCGCTTTATAAAGCGGTAAATACATCCGCCAGAAACTTTTGTTATCAATCAATTGCCCGGGTACTCCGCCAAAGAGAATTGTTCGTTTTTTTATATATTCATCCAGACTTTCCGCGCTATATCCATCCACATTGACCATTGTTCTGGGTTCATGTGCCGCTATAAATACATGCCGGGGACGAGGCAACTCTCCCTGTCCCATCAGGTACCGCAGAGTTTCGAGTACCGCAATGCTGCCCATGCTATATCCCATCAGAGCATAGTCCCCGCCGGAAAAGCTTTCCTTTAACTGCCTATATAAATCTACCGCCAGCTCCTGAAAAGTATCGCACAGTTTTTCCCTGTGCCGCGACCCATGTCCCGGATACTCCAGTTTGACAAAATCTATCTGCCCGGCACAGGTTTGCTCCAGTTGATTAAAGAAAGCTGCCGTTCCTCCCGCAAAGGTAAAGCAATACAGTTGCATGGGTCTCTCCTTATGATTCAAGACTGCTGATAGTACTTTGTCAATTCCTTATACAATGTCTTTCCAGCGTCATTTTTGGGTATTTCACCAATAACTACCGTTTTAAACGCCGCTGGATTCAACCCTGTCTTATGAACCACAAAGCTCTTTACATCCTCCGCAATTGTCTCATCTGTCACAAAGAGATACATGTGATCGTCCACACCGGCACTGGCACAATCTATATTATTAAAATGCGCTTTGACCAGGCGATCGATCTCGTCGAGGTTCACACGGTTGCCGTATATTTTCAGAAATCTCTTTTTTCTTCCGACAATATAGTAATATCCGTCCTCATCAAACTGCGCCATGTCTCCGGTTTGCAGGATCCCGCCCCGCTCGTCGCCCTTGATCAGATCCTCTCCGCATTCCGCATAGCCCAAAGTGACATTGGCACCCTCATAGACCAGCTCTCCGGTTACATGAGGCTCTGTAACATCCTGTCCATTCACATCAATCAGGTGAAATTTCCCACCAGGGATGGCAATTCCCATGGAACCGCACTTTTCAAGCGACTTATCGGCGGGAAGATAACCCATCCGGGCTGTGGCCTCACACTGGCCGTACATGACGATAAATTTCTTTCCATGATCTGTGGCATATTGAGCAAATAGCTTATGGAGCTCTGGTGTCAGTTTCCCACCGGCCTGGGTCATGGTCTTAAGTTTGGGCAGCTCCATCCCTCTGAAACGTATCTTCTCCAGCATCTCATAGGTATAGGGAACGCCTCCGAAGGAAGTAGCCTCCGCTTCCTTACAGAATCTCCAGAACTCCTTCTGCATCAGGGATTTCTCTGTAACAAGAATGGTTGCTCCTACCAACAGATGGCTATTGATGATGGAAAGCCCATATGTGTAATTCATAGGAAGCGTTGTGATTGGACGCTCCCTTTCATTTAACTCCAAATACTGGGCTATTGACTTTGCATTGTCCAGTATATTCTCATAACTCTGACGCACAAGCTTGGGGCTTCCCGTAGAACCAGATGTCGTAAGGAGCAGAGCAAGCTCATCGTTGAGCGGATATTCTTGTCGATAATCCGTCTTAAGCAGTACATAGCCATGAGCTCGGTAAACGCAGCAGGTGTTTTCAAAGACATCTGCCTGGTATTCTGGCATCCATAAATATGCCGGACAGTATATTTCCAACAAATGATCCAGCATTTCCCTTTCCAGATGACGATTCAACAGAACTGGAACAATGCGATTGTTTATAAATCCAACATACCCAAACACGGAGCCAATACTGTTTTCACACAGACAAAATATCAGACATCTGCGTCCCACCGTTTCCGCTATCTTACCGCCTTCCGTGCCAAGCTGACAATAGCTAAGAAAAACGCCGGTTTCATCGATAATAGCTATATTGTTACGATTTTTATCCAAATCCCACACCATAGTTACTCTCCTCTACTGGGGCGAACAAATCAGCCAGTCTCTGGGATCGGGAATCTTATCGATCCTCTCCCATCTTATGTCTTTCCGCAGTTCCTTTGCGCATTTACGGCACATATCACACGGAGCACATAATTTCCTAAGCACTTCCATACCGCTATCCGCTTCCAGTATATTGACCGCATCCTTTGCCCTGAGATCTGTGGGAGATTTGCCCAAACTTTCCGCCATAAAATCAATATACATGCTTTCCGGGCATTTCCCAAGATATCCATTCCTCAACTGATAGCATCCCGCCCCTGCACACATCTCATTGTTCCTCTGTGCATCATAGATCGGCTCCAAACTCATAAACTTTGCGAATGTCTGTATTTCCTGTGTTTCAATCCTGGGGTCATATTTTACATTATATTTATGAAAAACATCCAAAATAGCCGGAACCATTTTTCGTGTAGGCGGGTACGGCGTGACATTTACAAAAACATCATTTGTCCTTACATTATCCCAAAATTCCGGTTTCATTGCAGGAACCAACAGCCCATTGGTTGTAAGCATTATACCTGAATTCGGAAAATATTTCCGACTAATACGAATCATCATCACACAAAGATCAGGCTCCAAAAGCGCCTCGCCGCCCAATATAGATATTAACCCAATACCCGAAAAGATCTGTGAAATCTTAAACATGGATTTCTCAAATAGATCAATATCTGCTTTCTGTCTTTGGGGGATAAACGGGGCAAAATGCGTACACGCCTTACAGTTCAAATTGCAGTCATCACACACATGTGTCTCTAATAGATGCATGAAGGGCCTTGGGGCGTCCATGGCGATCTTGTCAACAAGAAAAGGATCAAAAATTTCCCCGCAGATAAAATCCCTTTTCGCCTCTATCATAGTGGGACGAATCGCATATATGTCACCGGTTATCTGTAAATCACGCAACGCAAGGTAAAGCTGATTGACCCGTCCCGGCCACGGAACAGCAATCAGTATTGAGTCATATTCATATGCGCCTAAATCTTCCAATGCAATAGTCGGAATACTTTCTGTCGTTTTATCCCCATCGATCCAGTCAACAAAACATACGACTTTAGCACAAAATTCTGAATGAAAAGAAAAAACCTGAAGTATCCATTCTCTATGCATCGCATGCGCGATCACTGCGAGTCTCATACATACCCTCCTCTTTATGCGTCAAAACTCAATACCGTAATTAGACGTTAAAATTTCCTTTCCCTTCTCATAGGAACTGAAATCAATTATATCATCTGTGTCCATCATTATATCGAATGCCTCCTCAATAGCCGCAATCAAGGACATATGCCCTACAGAGTCCCATTCTGCAATAGCCTGATACTCCAATCCCTCCACGATGCTTTCCTCGACCTCCAACGCCTCTACAAATGCCTGTACATACTTTTCCTTATTACTCATACTCTGTTTCTCCTTTCTATATCGTTATATTTGTAGGCTCTCATGCCCATTGTCTTTTTATTCTAAATCATTCCGCCATCTGCACGTATTACTTCACCAGTGATAAAAGAGGCGCTATCTGACGCGAGAAAATACACTACGTCAGCTATTTCTTTTGGAGTAGCTAACCTTTTAAACGCACTGTTTTCCAGTATTTGGTTCCTCTCATGTTCCCCCGTATTCAGAACCATCTCCGTGTCTACAAACCCCGGAGCAACCGCATTAACACGTATCCCAAAGTCCCCGACCTCTCTTGCAAGTGTCTTGGTCCAAGCTATCACCGCCGCTTTAGAAACTCCGTATGCCGAGTTCCCCGGATACAGATTGATTCCTTCAAAAGACGCAATATTAATGATATTTCCTTGTTTTCTTCTTATCATTGGTTTAATGAGCAGCTGTGTGAGCTCCATGTACGAAAACAAATTGACGTCAAATATTTCCCGAATCTCTTTCATCGGCGTAATAGCCAGCAGGTTGCCCCCCGCAACGCCTGCACAATTAACTAATGTGTCTATTTCTATCCTCTCTTTCTTTAATCTTAATATCTCGGACTTCATAGCGGAAGAATCCGTCATGTCGAATATGGCTTTATGGATTTCAATCCCATGCTTTTTTTGCAAACCCTCTAAGAATCTCCCCCCGCATCTTTTCTGGCACACGCTACAATATTATATTCTTCCTCAACAAACTTTTTCAGAATTGCCTTGCCAATTCCCCTATTACTACCTGTTATAAATACCGTTTTTCTTTCCATATAAATCTCCGCCTTTCTTGACAATTTTATTTTCTTCCACCATCTATCCTAATTACCTCACCATTGATGTATGATGCGTCATCTGTGGACAGGAAGTAAACCACGTTGGCGATATCCTGTGTAGTTGCAATCCGTTCTAAAGCTATTCTCTCCAATAACGAATGCATTGTAAGCTTTCTAAAATGATTTCTTTCTAACATCTCTGTTTCGACCGGTCCTGGAGCAACTGCATTCACCCGAATACCAAATTTTCCCACCTCAGCTGCTAAATCTTTGGTCAACAAATTCATAGCTGCTTTCGATGCTCCGTAGACACTATCTCCACTATTTGCATCCAGTGATGCAATAGAAGAAATATTGATGATGACCCCTCTTTTTTGTAAAACCATTTTCTTAAGACAATATTGAATAATCTGATATGGGGCAAAAAAATTGATTTCAAACAGTTCTCTTGCTTTTTGAATTGTTGTTCTCTGAAATATCTCATAATTTCCTATTCCAGCATTATTGACCAAGACGTCAATTTCCTTTTTTTCCGAAAAAATATTCTTCATGCTTTCTTTGATCTGCACTTCATCTCCCAGATCAAAATAAATCGGTTTTATCCATATATGATTTTCAACAGCAAGATTTAATAAATATGACTCAAACTCCTCGTTTTTATGCCTCATATGCGCCCAAATATTCCATCCATTACTTGCGAATTTTTCAAGTATAGCTTTTCCAATCCCTCTGTTGCATCCCGTTATTATTATATTCGACATTTCACATCTCCAATGCATTACTGATTCGATCCGCAATCTGCATTGCTAACAACCCACACTTTTCCAACAAGTAACAATAATCACCCGCCAACGGGACAAAATCGTCAATTCCAAGCAATATATGCTTTGGCTTATCGACCACGCCTGCAAGCGCCTCCGCTACTGCCCCTCCCAAGCCACCAGCAGTATTATGTTCTTCTATTGTGACAATTAATTTATGTGTCAATCTTCCCGTGATTGCCTCAACATCTAATGGCTTAATAGTGTGCATATTGAGTATGGTTGAAGATATTTGGCGACTGCTCAAAATCTCTGCCGCACGGATACATTCTTCCAGCAATGTACCACATGCCACAATTAAAACATCCTCGCCCTCCAATAATACATTAGCTTTCCCTATCTCAAATCTATATTGGGAATCCTTGTTAATAATCGGAAGTCTGTCTCCTCCTGTCAGCCTGACATATGTGGGGTTCTTTGTTTTCATCGCCTCATAGACAGCGTAATATATTTCCATGCCATCACATGGCGCAATAATAGTCAGCCCTGGTATTCCCCGCATCAACGAGAGATCACCAATTCCATAATGTGAACCTCCAAATCTGGATATGGCCATACCACTTCCCATTCCCACAACCTTGACATTGGCATTCATAAACCCTAAAAAATTGCGAATCTGATCAGCACAGCGATAACTTGCAAATGCTCCCCACGATGTTGCAATGACAGGTAAGGACTCCTGAGCTATTCCTGCAGCAACTGATATTAAATTCTGCTCTGCTATACCAACATTAATAAAGTTATCACTATACTCTTCCATAAATCTGGAAAACCCGGAAGCAACTGCCAAGTCTGCGGATACAACAAAGAAATCGCCCCCATCTTTTGCCATGTCATACACAGCCTGCCCAAGTGCTCCCTGAGCGCCCATATGCGAAAGAAACAACCTGTTTTTTCTGCTACAAGTCAACATTTATAATCCAATCTCCATTTTTGCTCTCTTCAAAAGTTCTTTGCTTAATGCTCTATCATGCCATGAATAATCATTTTCCATAAAGGAAATGCCTTTCCCTTTTATTGTTTTCGCTATGATTGCTGTCGGCTTTTCGGAAATAGCACTAAAGGCCAAATCCAATTCTGTAAAATCATGTCCGTCCGCAATCAAAACATTCCATCCGAATGATTCTATTTGTTTTTGCATGTTTTTCCATGAAATAATATTGTCCGTGTTTCCATCCGCCTGCAATCCGTTAAAGTCAACCACAAAAAACAAGTTATTTAGTCTGTGCTGTCCCGCAAGCATAATCGCCTCCCAGACGGACCCCTCATCACACTCGCCATCACCTGCTATACAAAATATTCGTCTGTCTTTTCTACGTCTCAGAAAATAAATCGCCATTCCAACACAATATGGCAAACCGAGTCCTAAACTCCCAGTTGAACATTCAATTCCCAACTTTTCATCTTTTACTAGCTCCTCTGGATAACTCGATCCGTTTTTTTGATATAATTCTATGAATTCTTCGTTTATGAGACCTAATTCATTCATAACTGCATATTGCGCCAACGCCGCATGCCCTTTGCTGACTACCACCACGTCCTTGCATTCATTCGGAATTCTGCTGTTCGCGCAATTTGATATTTCAGTCATAATGTATATCAAAATTTCTACACAGGACAAAGAACTTGCCCAGTGTACCTTCTCTTTGCAATATTCTCCCACCTGAATAATTTTCTGACGAACTTTCAATGCCTGCTCTTTATGCAAGATCAAATCGCTTTGGTTCACTTAATTTCATTCCCCCGATCTATACGAGTATGTTTAAAATACTTGAATCAATTAATCATAGATTGTTCTGGAAAGAGTTTCAACAATGTCAACACCGTCCCACTTCAATGACAATTCCTGCGTATGCCCCATGGGAACTATCCTGTCCACTCCACGTACCCCATACTTTCCAATCATCGCTTTAATATCTTCAACGCTCACTCCATAATAACTAACTGTTTGACATGATTTCCGCAGCAGAGGAAGAATCTCCTCTAAATTGTTTGCTGTATATTCAAAAAAATATCCCATACCCGCTTTATGATCCAAAAGCCACTCGGAAAGATGCTTAATCTCCACTCTAACTATCTTCACACCGTCAGAGGCTGTATAAGATACCTCCCTGTCCTTTGCCGCTAAGACACAGAACCTCAGCAATTTCTCACTGCCAGCAATCGGCGATATCTCATAATTTTTTACCTCTTTGCTCAACATGTCCCAAAAGATTTTTTTTGCATCACTCACCCTTTTCCCAAACCAGACCACAATACGCGGGGAGCTGCAAGCATTTTGATCCACGTAGAAGGTATCATTGTAAAAGTCTCTTGCAAGTGTCTCATGGTCTGCTGCCAAATACTGATCGGCATCAATCAGGCAAATAGAATCTCTATCTGCAAAACACAACTCCACCGCCCTTGGAGGAATGATGAATCTACGGATACTATCTATCGTGGCATTACCCCCCCATACAATTCTGGCATCGCAAATACTGGACAACTGGCGGGTAAGTTCAGCATTATGCCCATATCTGACGATACACATATACTCTCTCAAATGACTGAACTTCTGCTTGCTTAACAGTTGATTGACGGATTGGCAAATCACATCAACTTCCTCAAATTGCCTATCTGAAATTCTTATAATATTAATATTACCTGAAAGCAATCCATACACAAGCGATACTGCAAATTGTATCGGTATATTAGATGGAGTTATATGAAAAGCTATTCCTCTTCCAAGCTTAAGCTGACCACCCTTATATTTTTTTCCTAAACTTTCAAGGTTTCTTTTCCTGATCCAGAACGCAAAGGATACTACGTCTGAATATTTCCGCAAAGACCTGTCCTGCAGAAGCAAAGACGACAATTCATCCAAAAACAGAAGAATATCATCATTAAACACCTCCAAACACTTCACCTCTGCCATTCTATTGAGAATATCACTATTTCCTACGAGGAAATGAAGAGTTTTATCTCCCAGCTGCATAAGTATCGCTGCACCCCCTGATCTCGGCATTCTTTATACGTCCCAGTATCTTTATATATTTCCCTTTTCTGCCGCAGGGACAGTCATCTTCTCCCAGCACCATTCCCTCATCCTCTGTCAGAAGTGAATTGCCAGGATAAGATTCCGGCAAAACTGACAACACCTGAACGATTCCTTTTTCTCCTATGGCACATGGAGAGAAGTCTTCTGTGTGCCTCACTATTATATCTGAATATACACTTGCATGAAGATGTCCATTCTCACATTCTGCATAGATACATCCCGACTGCTCCGCCATACTATAATGATCCATAAAATGATGCAACCCGCATACTTCACTACCCCGTTGCTTAAATTTTTCAGAAGTAACGGCCTGGGACTGCAATTTCTTCCAGCCACCGCCAGTCAACAGATATCCATTGGAACAGTCCAATTCCACGCCTCTTTTCTCAATCTCATCGAAAAATGACTGCCATACCATAAAGGTGAATCCAAAAAGCAGAAACCTTTCTCCACCGTACTCCTCAAGAAAGTTTTTTACAACGTTCACATTTAACGTCATATCTTCATTTAAAGCAAACACCATCTTTTTCGCCGCAAAATCCAGCCCCATTATGGTGGCTCCCCTTGCAGAAAACATTCTCCTGTCGCGGATGACCTGCGGCGTATCAATCACGAGCATCGGAAGTCTTTTCGAGCCAACAAAATCTCCAAGGATACGAAGCAATACTTTTTGTTGCAATATAGCAGTCTCCTTATTCAGAAAAATCTTTGACTGTTGCTGCCCAGTTGTCCCAGATGACTTCATCACTTTGAAAACCTCACTCTCTGGGATGCTCTTCAACTCCAGCTCTTTAAATATTCTGACCGGCAGAAACGGAATATTTTCCAGCTTTTCAATCCTGCGGATTGTTGCAGGGCTATAGCCAAGCGCATACAATATATTACGGTACATCTCACAGCGCTCATAATGCGACATAACCAAATCTTTAAGCTCCGCCAGAAGCAATGCGCTTTTATCTCCTGCACTGAGTGAATACGGCGATATCCTATGGAAATCTTCAATCATACAAATCTTCCTCTCTAATCATTCCACCCGCCTCAATCCTGCGCTTGATTCTTTTTCCTGCTATCTTCCCGTAGTCACTTGGAGGCAGCCCGTCCCCCGGACGTTTTGCATCCATATCTTCCATCTGTAAGATATGCCCTGCGTCGAGCTCCCGGTTCGCAACAATGCTCCTGCGCATTTTCTTTCTTTGTTCCCATTCTTCTGGAAGGACTACCCTATCATATGTCCCCAGGCAAGAGTGCGTTTTCTGGCATCTTTCAACCAATTCCTGCATCATCTGTGGCTCCGCCGCCATCTGATTGTCCCAGCCAATTTTGCTGCTATCCAACGTAAAATGTTTCTCTATCATTGCGGCACCCAATGAGACAGCAGCACACGCCGCCTCCGTACCCAGCGTATGGTCGGAATATCCAATTGGATATTCTGGAAACTCCTGTTGAAGCATACGGATATTATTTATATTCGTATTTTCAAGAGCAACGGGATATATGGATATGCAATGTAAAATACAAATATCTCTGTTTCCCGTCTCCTCAATTGCCTCTACTGCACGGCAAATCTCTTCAATAGTACCCATCCCTGTAGACAGAACCACTGGAATGCCCTTTGCGCCTATATATCTTAAAAACGGTAGATTGTCCAGTTCCATGGATGCAATTTTAATATAATCCACTTCCATCCTCACCAGAAAATCAACCTCCGGCCGCGAATACGGAGTTGAGGTGAACGCAATCCCCTGATTCCTGCAGTAATGGGCCAATTCTTCCAAGGTTTCTTCCTGCATGGAAAATCTTTCTACCATTCTCTTTGCAATCGGATTATCTCTGTAATACTCTGCAGAGTACAACGTTTCTGCTGACCAGGACTGAAATTTTGCGGCATCACATCCACAACGCATTGCAGCGTCAATCATTTTCCTGGCAGTTTCAATATTTCCACTATGGCTGGAATTCATCTCCGCAACAATATAAGGACCGTTGCCATTTCCTATTACCTTTCCACTTGCGAACGCAATTCTTCCCATCAGACCATCCTGCCTCCGTCAATAATCAAGTTGATTCCCGTAATATATGCTGACGCATCCGTAGCCAAAAATAATGCTGCTTTGGCGACCTCCTCCGGGGTTCCCTGACGTCCCAATGGAGTTTCCTCCATAATGCGCTCCCTCAATCCTTCCGGTCTCTTATCCCACATATCTGTATGAATAAAGCCCGGACATATTGTATTCACCCGTATTCCATATTGACCAAGTTCCATGGATAAGGTTTTGCTTGCAAATATAAGCGCCGCTTTACTGCTCCCATAGGCAATCCTTCCCTTTTCATTCTGGATACCAGAAACAGAAGCGATATTGATAATACTGCCGTCCTTCTTTCGAGTCATTAGCCTTGCGACTATTTGCGTGAAGTGCAATAGTGAAAAAAAATTTACGTCAAACAGAGTTTCCATTCTGTCAAGCGATGACATTAAAAACAAAGCATCTTCGCTGACCCCGGCATTATTGACAAGTATATCTATACTCCCTGCCGACTTATAAACAGACATTGCCGCAGCCTTCGCCGCCTCCCTATCCGTAATATCGAAATACACTGGGGTGATGGCCACATCTTTGCTGACTGATAAATGTGCCAGCTCCTCTTCAAATTGATCTGATTTTGTGCGTGCACAGGCCCATACTTGAATACCGTGGTCGGCAAATTCCTTTACAATACTTCGCCCTATTCCCCTGTTCGCCCCGGTGACAATCGCATTTTTCAATACACTTTTCCTCCAGCGTCCCTATTTCCAGACCCTTACCCGAACACTTTACTCTCATCCTTATGTTTCATTGGTCTTGCCGGATTGCCCATGGCAATTACATTTTCAGGAATTTCTCTCTGCACTGCCGAGCCCATTCCCACAACAGAATTGGAACCGATTTTTACTTTCTCCTTAATTGCAACATTCATGCCGATATAACATCCTGCGCCAATTTCACTGCCTCCACCCATCGCCACATTGGTAGATATCTGGCATCCCTTACGAACCACGCAGTCGTGTCCTACAACAGCATATGCCTCAAATCCAACATTATCTTCTATCTTTGCATCGGAAGATATAAGTACCCCACTTTTTGCTATGATTCCTCTTCCGATTGTTGCTGATGGACTGATCCATGCGTTAGGATGTATGACGTTGGCAAAACGATACCCCTTCTTTTCAACTCTATCATACAAACTGATTCTGTACTCCGGCTCCCCTACCGCAATTATCACTTCTGCAATGTCTTTATCATAAGTCTGATTAAATACTTCAAATGGCATCCTTTTTAAGCCTTTATACATCCCTGTTTCTGCCATGTCGTCTATAAAAACTATCTCTTCCCAAGTCCCCAACAGATCTGCCACCTCTCTTGCTTCCCTGCCGCTGCCTCCGGAACCGTATATGCCCAGAACCATTTCTACTCAATCCTCCTATGCCAAGCAGATACCAACATGCTGTCAGCAATGACATTATAGAAAACATTATACCGATAAAATTTATATAGAGCAACCCTTTCATTCTCAACTCAAAAAATTCTTATTTGCATAAACCACATTAAACGCATACCTGTGACTCTCAAAAAAGTATGTGATCAGCCTTTCCGAAATAAAACCCGGATAGCGATTTTGATAAGGGTCTGCTTTTTCACCGCCATGCCCTACAACAGCATCCACTATGGGAAATAGCCATTCACAGAGCTTGTCCAGAACTTCTCTTTTCGCTATCAACATATTGCATGGACAATATAAATTGCCCTGAAATATCCTTTGGGCACCGGCATATTCCTCTGGAAACATTTCTTGGAAATATTGCATCAGATATTCCCAGTCCGACGCGATATGCCTTTCCCTGTAATTGCCCGCTATGCTCGGCGCAACATATAATGGCACTGGCAATATGATATCCACATGGTTTTGGGCCATACGTCCACGCCAGTCATCGGGGAGCAGGAAATGTCTGCGATACTGCACTAACCCTTTATAGTCCTCATCCGCATTCTTCCATATCCAATACAGGCCTGTCAATTCACAATACTGCCTGTTTCTTGCAGAAATATTTTCACCCTGGTCATCTGTCAATGCCTCCTCTGATATCCTGCTTTTTGTAAGTGCCGCGCCTACTTGCAAATTCGTTTCATCCTTCAGAGGAATGTATTTGTCCTGTAATGGCTTATCATATACGGAATGCGCCACATAAATCTTAGCGCTGACCTCATTTTCCGTTTGTCCGTCGAACGGCAGATTATCCACAAGCCGGAAACTCCTACCTTCTTTGCTGAAACAGCTGGCAATATACCTGTTTCGCAATTGACTGTCAAGATCTGCCGTTACGGGAATGATTTCCCGCATTCCAACGCTTTGTAATTCGTCTGTGAGCCTTGCATGGTTTACGCCGCGCACTCCAAGATAAACCGTATACTCCGGATTCAATCGACTGTCTATCAGTTTCACTGGCACTCCATCCACCACTTCTTTATTGTCTGCCATGTCATCAACCACAAAGGCTTCCACTCTCATGTCAGGATATAGATACTCCAGATAGATACGAAGTGTTCTCGCCCGGGAATGAGCGCCCGCAATATATATTTTTTTCATAGTACACTCCATTTTTGACATTTTCAGATCTGCTATACTCTCGCCAGCCCTGCCATGCAACCAGACACAGTGTCAAAGTAAAATCATCCTGTCTGTCTTTTTTACATACCAGTAATACATCTTTAGCACCCAGACTTTCAAACTGTAATACAGGTATTTGATTGGTTCTCCGCTATACAGTATAATCCGAAACACCACCTTCAGATTATATTTTGTTGGATTCCTCATAAAAACCACGATGCTGCCTGCCAGCCTGTCCTTTTTTACCCTGCCCAGATCAAGCTCTACGTCCCTGTTTGCAAGAGTCCATTGCTCAAGCTTTCGGATCATCAGAAAATCTTCATCCCTCAAATTCTTATTCCTATACTCAGACATGAAATTCTTCCCCGTCTCCGACACTCGAAAGCGGTAGCAACTCGTCTGATTGGGCAGACAATAAATGTCACCCTGCAGAACAGTCAACATGACATAAACCCTATCTCCCACATTTCTGGCCGCCTTATAAAAGATCGATGCATCTTGTCCATACATCTGATACAGATTTCTCGTGGTCAGTCCTGAGATATGCCCCGGCATTCTCCAATCCTCAAAGTCTTTCAAGGTGTATTCCCTTTTTCCGAAATTCCAGAAAGTAAAACTGTCCCCAACCTGCTTTTCAGGCACTCTATTCCCATCTTCGTCCACAACAATGCACCGATTGCTCACCCCCATATACTCTCTGTGGGTTTCCAGAAAATCTACATCCCGCTGTATCCTTCCCGTATCGCACCAATAGTCGTCCCCGTCACAAGTTGCGACATATTTCCCCCTTGCTTTCGTTAATAGATAATACCCATTTTTACTTCCACCGACATTCCTTCGAGAACAAAATACCCGAATAATACCGGGATATTCTTTTTGATAACGTCGTACTATTTCTCTCGTTGAATCCGTAGAGCAGTCCTCACCTATCAAAATTTCATATTTATATTGGGTTTTCTGGGACAATATACTTTCGATGGCCTCTGCAATATATTTTTCATGGTTATATGTAGTTATTGAAACACTCAAAATCACTTCATCCATCGCTTTATATCCCTCCAGGTCACCATGCTTTTATCAGCAGTTTCACCTGCCACAACAATGTTTCTATGGCATCGCATATAAAACAGTTTCTACTTCCCTGCCAGAATGATGACGAATAAATAGCCTATATTCGGGAACAAGCTGCTTAATATACCAGGGCAGGGTTATCATATCTTCAGGCTTATGATAAATACAGACCGCCAGCTTAGGTTTGTCTTTCACAATAGTTTTAGAGGCTCCTATCAAAGATTCCAATTCGGAACCCTCTACATCCATTTTTATAAATGTAACACGCTCAGATGAGTCTATTACTTCATCTATAGATATTACTTCAATAGATGTATTTCCTGTTTCTGCTACCATACAGTCAGTACCCTCTGCACCACTGAAATATAAAGTTTTCCTTTCGCTCCAAGTTCCGTAGGGCATAAGTTCCACTATACTTTTTACCCCTCCCCGATATTTTTTGCAATTATTGTAATTTTCAATAGCCGGTTCAAAAGCGTAAACTTTTTTCAAGATTTTGCAATGATTTTGCAGTCTCATTGTTGTTTCCAGGTTGTATGCTCCTGCGTCTACAAATATCTCTTCTTCCTCGAACACCATAAAATCAGGCTCAAAATACTCTCCCTCTCTATAGTTATACATCTGCGGTAAAAAACAAAAAATTCGCTCTTTACTCACTCCTTTTTCTATCAAACTCTCTCTAATCTCATCCTTAAACTTATTGGAACTGATAACAATGGTATCATCACTATTAAGCAAATATTCCGGATCGAATACCTTATACCCCGCCAATCCGTATTTCTGTTTCTCTTCATCACTATCGCAAAATCCTATAAACCTTGGATCCTCTTCAAAATAGTACAGACAAACTTCCGCATCATTTCCGGCGCCATATAAAACAATAGACTTTTCAGGCGGAAGTAATCGCATACATTCCTGTACCGTCTCTGATCTTGGAACATATTTATTAATGATGTCTTTCATATACCTAAAATCTCCGGTTATGAGGTAGTTCAACCTGTTCAAGTAAATATCTTTTGATTCATCATCTTCAAGCATAGCATATATCTGTTGAAACTTGTTCATCATTTCTGCCTCTATTGCCATATTAACACCTCATTTCTGTCATCTCATTCCGCTCAGAGCGATACCACGCTTGCATACTATTCTACTATCCGTTTTAAAGATACCACTTTTTTAAATCCTACTTTTTCTAACAGCCTTATGACTGCATCCTCATTCCGATCCAGAGAAACGATCACCGTTACCTCCTTATCCAGTTCCTCCAGGTGATGTATATCATAGATCGGTATCCCCATAAATATCTGTCCGTTCATAGAGCGATCCATACAGAAAGGTATCTCGTAGCACTCCTTCAAGGCACTGGTGAGCGCCCTCCCCACGACAGCCATACCATATACAGCTACTCTCTGCGTCTTGACCTCACAGGCTACGGCCTGCCCAAATCTGTCATTGCAAAAGATTTGCTCCATCAGATGGTATCTCGCCCTCGTCACAATATACGGCGCAGGTCCTAATCCCGAAGGCTGTCCTCCCCCACCGTCGCGCACTGCGGGATGCTTTAGGATCGGATCTTTCATAATCTCCAAAAACTCATTATGACAGGGATGGTATTCATTTCTCACATCTCTGAGCCATGCGTCCATATCACACTCTCCCCATGGCTCAATGGGCCTCAGACGAATCTCATCTGCCGCAAATTCCTCCAGACACCGTTTGACAAACTGCGGTAGCTGCCGAAAGTTCTTCTCCTGATACACTGTACAGAGTTCCAGATGATTAATAATTCCCTGTTTCCTCAACGATTTCACAAAACGCAAATTGTTCAGCAGATTGGTAATAGGAAGTGTTGTTCCTGAGAGTTCCTGATATGTCTCCTCTTCAAAACTAAGAACAGTAATTGCAACATGGAGATTGTACTGTCCAAGATTGGCAATCTTACTCCAATTCTTCTCGTTAAAAAGGGAACCATTCGTCTCCAGTATCACAGAGCACTCCTCCGGATCTGCAAGCGGTCGCCACTGCGAGAGAAGTTTCAAGATGTGTGGGCTCACAAACAGTTCTCCAAGACCGTTTGCACTGATTTTTTTCACATACGGGAGAATCTTTGATAACTCTGCATCAATTCTTTCTAATTTTTTCTCTCGCTCTGCGACATCCGACTGTTTCACGCAGTCGTGAATATTACACATCACGCAGCGATAGTTACACACATTTTCGTAGGCAAGGTATAAGGCCGGAGGAAACTTTGGCACCTCATCAATCTTGATATAGTTTCTATATACATCTTGATTGGCCACAAAAGGACATGCGTTGGGATTGCAGTTAGAATAATCCTTATTTATGTGATCTTCTCTGATAAGTTTCGCCTCCGCACTATGGTAAATTTCTTCCATTGTATTATCAAGGAGTTTCCCAATCCTTCCCCCATCCTTCAGCCATCCGCATACTCTGACTTCACCATCCTCATTGATGATCTGTATATATTCTATAGCACGTCTGCAAAGTTCCATATTTTCAATTCTCCTTCTTTTTTGCCGCTTGTCTCCCATCTAAATATTCATTTTCTCATAATCACATCCGCTATTCTTTCCACCGTCTGCATCTCCAGATCCTCATAGATTGGCAGAGTCAGCACCTGTGCAGACAATGCCCTTGCACATACAAGATCCAACTTCGTATATCTATCATGAAAGCAAACCTGATCAGCAGTAAGCGGATAAAAATACTTTCTCGTATATATACCTTTTTCCCGCAGTTTATCATACAATCCATCTCTGCTGAGAGGATAGCTGTTCTTCACAAGTATTGGGAAATACGCATAATTGCTGCCGTTGTCTCCCGTATTTTCAATTCCCTCAAAAATCTCTATCCCTTCCACTCCCTTGAGAAGTTCCCTGTAATACTCAAATCTCTTCCGCCGCTCAGAAATCACCGTCTCAATACGTCTGAGATTGCACAGACCCATAATTGCGCAGAACTCGTTCATCTTCGCATTAGCGCCAACTTCCGCAACTGTCTCCTCATCCTGTATACCAAAATTTTTCAAATTATATAATTTATCTCGAAGTGCAAGATTTGAAAAGGTAACTGCGCCTCCTTCAATCGTATGAAATACTTTCGTGGCATGGAAACTGAATATAGAAACATCACCATAGGAACCGATACCGCAGCCTCTGTAATTTACGCCAAAACAATGCGCCGCATCATAAATTACTTTCAACTTGTGTTGATCTGCGATTTTCTGGATTCCTTCAATATTGCAAACATGTCCATAGACATGCACGGGAAGGATTGCAACTGTCTTCTCGGTGATCAGTTTTTCTATCTTTGTCTCATCGATAGTTCCATCCGTCGGTTTCACATCACAAAATACCGGCTCCAGCCTGTTTCTCACGATTGCGTGCGTTGTTGAAATAAAAGTAAACGGCGTGGTTATGATCTGGGAACCCTCTGGGAAACCAAATGCCTGAATTGCCAATTCCAATGCCATATGCCCATTCACCATGAGCGATATCTCTGGCACATTTAAATATTTCTTCAATTCCGACTCCAATTGCTCATGATAGCATCCCATATTGGTGAGCCAATGGCTATCCCACAATGGCCGGATTGCTTCAACATATTCCTCATATGACGGCATGGAACTTTTCGTAACAAAAACTGCATCACTCGCCATGGTTTATATGATCCCTTCTATATCTGACTATAATGCTGTATCAATGTATGCAGATCCACTGTTCCCGGCACTTCATACAGCAACGCTCCCTTATCCAGTAAAAAAGGATAGACTTGATGTTGCTTTTGAATATCCATAGGAAATTCTTCAACCCGCTGCTCACACTCCAACGTCTTCAGATCAACATTTACCATCTCCCCAGCGTTCTTCAGCAGGACGGCTAGTCTGCCATCCTTCTTTTTGAAGTTTGTTTCCATTTCATCTATGCCAAACTCCCCCCTACTGCACACCAGAGAATGAATCCTCTTCAGGGTTCGTCCAGTTGTATCCAATACACACAGTGTACATATAGGATATTTGGAGTAAAATAGCAAGAATAGATTCCCTTCCTCATAATGGATTCCAGAACATACAATATCACATTCCCACTGAATATCCCCCTGTATCGGGTATCTCTCTACCTCTCCCTGCTCCCTGTTCCAGCAGACTATTTCTCCGCAGGCTATGTTGGTAACATCAACCATCGTCAAATACCAAAAATTATTTCCATCATATGTGACATACTGTATATGCTCATCCGGCAAATAAAACTCTTCCGTGACTCGCTCCTGCAAATCCGTAATGTACAATCGATTCGTTATTTTCCCATAGCTGTAAAAACTCTTTTCGTCCATACTTCCATGTCCCAGAAGGGTATCTTCCAAAGAAATATTCCACCACTGCTCCTTTTGGACAGAATTGTTACGGGCATCCCACAGATGTAATTTCTGACTTGCACAGCCAGGCAACAGATACACTTGATCGCCATATACGAAGTAGTCCCATACGCCTTGCGCCTCCGGTTTCATATCCTGATTGATAATGCTATGCGTGGATTGCGTTCCGTTCCCCATGTCATATATATGTACGCATTGCGCCTGTGCCGGAAGAAAACAGATTTTGCCTACGCTTTTCACGCAACGCAGATGCAGGTTCCTGGCCGCCCGCTCCTCCCCCTCAAAGGGTATTAGCCTCTCCACCGTCCATGTTGCCTTGTCCACGATTGCCAGCCCATTATAATTTGTATTGGAAAAGTACAGTTTTCCATTCTCCTCCACATAGTCAGACAGACTCAGAAATGTCCTGTATTCGAGTTGCCTGTCCCTGTTGCTGGCCTCTCTGTATCCATCCCCAGCGCCATCTTCCGACTGCCATTCCCGCTCATTTCCCATCATCATCACCGCCTTGCCTGCATTCTGAAACGGCTGCAGGATCGCATTCATATCGCCGTAATAGACATCGCACCACTCCACAGCCCTGTCTATATTGTCCGTCTCATCACATATTCCCCAATTGCCCTCTTTATATAAGCGCAAAATCTCTTGATACTGCTCGGCAAGCTGCAATGAAACTGCCTTCAGTCGCTCTTCCATCTGCTTGCTGGGTCTCCACCACAGAGTAACCTGTTCCTGTGCTTTCTCAAAGGTTCGGAAAACATCTCTCAGCTTTTCCAATACTGCCGTCCCATATGTGCAGAAGGTATCCGCGTCATTGGCCATCATCACAATTTTCTTTCGCCGCCCATCCGTTCTTGTGACTCTCTCGTTCCACTCCGGCAGCAGATCCATATCCTCATCCAGTGACAATATTGCCCCTGCGTCCACAATACCCAACTCGCCCGCCTTAATTACATCGGCCCGCACTCTCTCCCTCAACCAGCGTAACTGCCTTGCATAGTAGGGATATTCATGTGTACCTGTCTTTCTGCGGATCACTCTATATGCGCCGTAAATCCTACGGAGAAGCGGCTCATATCCGCAGGGAATCGGCAGTACAAAATTCTCGAAAGTAGCTCCATACGTCTCTGCGAACCACTCTTTGGGCAATTGACATGTGTGATATCGGACATAGTCCATGTACGGCACCAGATAATCACTCTCCTCCTCCCCGTACATCATGGCAACATAATTAGCCCACCGCCAAATCTCTGGCACGGCATGCTCCCAGTCCTCATCTTCAATAAGCTGCCTGTTGATTTTTACTCCGCAATTCTCTTCCAGATAACTAATCCCATCCAATATCTCCTCTTTTGTGGCTGCTCTTTTCTCGTCCGTCGCATCTTCTCCCTCCAGACTGCACAGATAATTGGCCAGCAACGCACAGTTCATCAATGCGGCAAACATTCCCTCCTGCATCGCCCTCGCCGCTTCATCCCGCGGCAGATAATCCAACGGGAAAATGTCCAGTCCCACAGTAAAGGGACATCCATGGTACTGTTTCAACCATTCCGGGCCTATGCTGATCCCATCGCCGCTGTTCACACAAGTATGATACTGGTCAAATTTTTCCTCCCCCAGAGAGCACCTCACCAAGTATCCCTGCGGCAATTCCTGGGGCAGTATCTGGATCAGACGGTTATAGTCTTTCCTCTTTACCCATATATCCATATCATCATCCCAGGGCACAAAGCCTTCGTGCCGGATTGCGCCCAACAGCGTACCATATGCCGCGTACCAGACGATACCATGCCTGTCGCAAACTTCCGCCACCTTCTGCAGAACTTCCAACTCGGCAGCCCAAAGTGTCTTCATAGTTACATCTATATAGAAACCGTTCCTAATCTCCTGCTTAAAAAAACTCTCTTGAAATTCCAGCATCTATGACTCCTCTCGTCATCACAACAAAAAGCCTTCGTCATATGACGAAGGCAAACAAATCTTATCTCCTATATCTGCCTCCATGCACATTTTCGCTTAATCCTATAAGCTCGTAATATATATCGGCAGATTGCGCCGTTATAATTAGTCCAAAAATTTGTACACAGATGCAATCAAAATCGGTTTTCCCGCGTTCTGAAACGACTGTAACACTACATTCGGACTCCCATAATAAGCATTACACCATTGTACTGCCATGTCCGGGTCATCGCTCTCATCACATATTCCCCAATTTGCACTCTTATAACGTTTCAGGATACTTTGATAGCGTGCCGCCAATTCCCCTGATACAGTGGACAGCCTCTCTGCCATACTCCGCGACGGTCTCCACCATAGTGTGATTTGTTTTTGTACCTGCTCGAAGGTATCCAGCACCTCCTCCAATCGATCTAATGCTTTCTCCCACTGACAGGCATCAGGACATTCACTGATAAAGAGAATCCGGCTTTTATGTCTCTCCCACTCTGATGGAAGTGGTTTTTCCTCACCCGTCAACAATTTATATTCAGGAATCATATTGGTAAGCAATCTTAACCGGCGATCCTCGGGCGCAAGTTTCTCCTTAAGCTTGCGAAGTTGCTGTGCGTAACCGGGATACTCATGCGCTCCTGCCCTTTTACGGATTACTCCATACGCGCCGTATATCCGGCGGAGAATCTGCTCATACCCGCAAGGAACCGGCAACTCAAAGTTCTCAAAGGCGACTCCTCGCGTATCTGCAAACCATTCTTTGGGCAATCTGCAGGTCTGCCACCGAACATAGTCCATATAGGGTACCAGATAGTCGCTCTCCTCCTCACTGTACATCATAGCAAAATAATTCGCCCATCTGCCAAATTCAGAAGCGACACGATACCACTCTTCCCTCTCCACCAACTGAGGATCTATCTTGGCCCCACAGCTTTCCAGATAGTGAACTCCCTCCCATATCTCCTCCTGCATTGTCCGTTTCTGCCCTGCCGGGTCATCCGCCTTTTCGTACTCTCCACACAGGAGCCCACTGGCCACCTGTGTCCCCCGTGTCGCCAGCATGACCAGATTTCTCTGTAAATCTCTCTCCGCATCGTTCCGGGGCAGATAATCTAACGGGAAAATGTCCAACCCCACAGAAAAGGGACATCCATGATACTGTTCCAGATGCGCCTCTTCCATACTGAAACTCCCGTTATTGACCAGTGTATGGAACTGATCATATCCCGTTTGGAGAAGCGGGCTTTTCACCTCATACTCCGATGGCAGTTCCATTGGCAATATCTGTACCAGGCGGTTATAGTCGCTGCGCTTGACCCATATATCCAGATCATCGTCCCAAGGTACAAAACCCTCATGGCGAATCGCTCCAAGCAAAGTACCGTAAGCCGCATACCACACAATATTATGCCTGTCGCAGATCTCCGCCACTTTCTGCAGCACTTCCAATTCAGCCGCCCACACTCTCTTCATAGTCGAAGAGATATAGAACCCGTCCCTGATTTCCTGTTCAAAGAAACTATCCTCAAATTCCAGCATTAATATAACCTTTCCCTCTACGGCTTACAAATTATCCATATGGTTTGACGCTCTCTGCATTTTACTCGGTATTGTTACTTACTTTAGTGGAAATCCGCAATAATCTGCGCCTCATATTCCGCGTCGCAGATGTCATCCACGATATATCCTCCCGGTTCCTCATTAGTGTATTTATTCGGGATCCTGCCTCTTTCCCCTCTCAGCAGCCATTCATAACTGATATCCGCATGACCGATATCCACAGCCTGATATCCCTGCACAGCCAGATCATAGGCCAACACGCTGGCCGTAGGCCCCAACGCAATCAGGAATAACCGGTCCTCGGGCTGCCTGAGCGCCTCGCTGTAAATCTCCTCATATCGGTCGAAAGCGCTCTCCGCAGGGCACAATATCCTGACGATGGATCTCGCGTTGTCAAACAGATCGTTCCCCACACCCATTCTTGTCTGGTATCCTTCAATAAATACGCAGTCCCTCCCGTCCCAGATACGTTTCTGGTTCCTGACCTGCTCCCAGGATTCGTTTCTGGAGATACTGGTGTTGGCGTACAGCCTGTCCCTCTCTAAGAGGGCGTAATGCTGCTTTCTCACTTCCGGGGTCAGATAGAGTCTGGCGCCGTTTGCGGCGCTGTCTGTCCAGGAACCGAAATCTCCGTAAAAGTCGATCAGGCCGACCAGAACATCCTCCCGCTTTGAATGCAGCACCTCTTTCAGACGGTTTGCCAGCACCTCATCCTTTTTCTGGAATCTCCATCGCTGTACTCCGCACATAATGCCAAACTCCCCGTCGCCGAATCTGGCTATGGACTTACGGTTTGTCACAATATCCTCAATCGTATCTTCGATACTCATGATCTGCGGATACCACAGTTTATCCAGGAACCTCCTGTCGTTGATCTCCCAGCCGATATTATCCTTGGCGTGGAACAGAATCGAGAAGTTCGTTCTGGACGCCCTCTCCAGTTCGGCCAGTCTGTCGTTCATACCGCTGAGCGCTCCCCGCAGCAGCCTGTTCTCCGCCTGAAGTTCCTGTATCTGTATATGCGTATCATCCTCATTTGGCTCCACCAATTTTATGTCTTTGGTCGCCACATACATGATCGAGAGATCATCAAATCCATATTCCTGATAAAACTCTTCTCCAAACCACTGCTTATCCAGTTCATTGATATAGAATCCCGCATTCTGAAGACGCCGGATAAAATCTTTCTTTCCGTACAGTCGGGAATGGTCATACTGTCCGAAACGCCTCCAGTTCTCTTCCTCGCTGCACCCCCACTCTTCCTCCGTATCCGCTTTTCCCACGATCAGCGGCACCAGCACCAGGCACACTCCGTCCGGCTTTAGTATCCGATGCAATTCCTTCATCGCCAACGCATCGTTGCGCACATGTTCCAGCACATGGGAGCAGACGATAATATCGTATGTTTCGTCCTCCACCATATCCATATGCTGCAGATCCGCCTGAAAAGTGACGCCGGACATCATCAGATCCGTGGATTCATAGCAGATATCCTCCCGGCTCAGCGCATAGCGCTCTATAGCCGGCGACGGCGCTATCTGCAGCATTCTCAGTTTTTCTCCGCCCTCCGCTTTCACTTCCTCCAGGAACGCGATCATCAGGCGGTCCCTGTCATATGCTCCGCAGACCGGGCATCCATAGCGCTCCCTGCTCTCAAGCTGAAAATCCGCGTTCCAATACGGAAAGCCGTGCCGTTTACGCATGATCTGGTAGCCTTCCGGCATGGGCAGAAAGAACACCTCCGCCCCACAGGCATTACAACGTTTCGCCTCGTTTCCTATGAACGTCTCCATCTCATCCAGCACGCCAAACAAAGAACAAAGCAGATTCTCCCGCTCCGCCGTTTTATGCTCCACCGCATCCCGTATCCGCCCCGCCTCGGCCCTCGTCTGCTCAGGAATGGCAAACATACTGATACCGCCGCGCAGAACCTCGGTTATGTTGGCCAGCTCGATCCAGGTGCCGTCCTCCCAGGGGACGCCCTTTTCCGTCAGTTCCTGATACAGTACGCAGACCCACTGTTTCAGGGACGGCAGTTGTCTGTACAGTTCCATTCTTACCTGATTCAACTCCTGTCTGCTCACACCCGTTTCTACCATACCTCAATATAACTCCCTTCTTTAAATTCCTCCTGCGCGATCTCCAGCATCTGCCGGGCAGAAAGTTTCTTCTGATATTCTTTATTGTCAAACAGATTCCCCTGGTCCTCTCTGACAGAATCCCCCTTTTCAAAGGAAATCGCAAAGAAATCCCGCCCCAGCCATTCATAATCCGTGTCCGAGATCGTATGCAGGTCAAAGAATACGCCTCCGTAACGGAAAGAATGCCAACTGCGCAAACGGTACGCCGCAGGGTGGCGCAGAGCCACATAAGTGCCGTAAGTCTCAAATTCGCTGAAACTATTGGATTGCAGATCATGCGCGTCGATGGCATGGATGATTTTTTCCCAAAAGGCTGTTCCCGGCAGATCGCTGCCAGCCTCGATCTCTCCAATCAGTTCTTTCATCAGATCGCATCGGATCAGCATATGCTCCGAGATAAAGGATTTCTCGATACATTTGCGCATACCGGGGAGCAGCCGGGCCAGCGTAACAAAATATTCCTCGTGATATTCCCCCTTCACATCCAGATAGGGGAGCCCGGTCTTTTCATGGAACATGGAAAAAGGGCCGCAGGGAATGGTATCCCCGTCCCATGCCAGATAGTAAGCGTCCTCGCACAGACGGGCATACTGCATCTTCAGAAACTGCTGGTAATACCACCCTGTTATGCCCCTGGGCAGTTCCCGCCCCTGCAATATGCCCTCCAGCGCACGGGTCATGACCGCATGCACCGCGTCAAAGGAAAGAATATCGTTTTCATGGATAAAGCCGACCTTCCCATCCAGCCCCGAGGCCTCCACAAGGCGGCCGACCTCCTCATTGCCCACAAAGAAAATACGTCTAACGGGCAGATCTGCCGCCAGTCTGTGATATTGGTTCTTTACCCGCTCATAGTCCCTGGCGGTCACTACGATGATCGCGTCATACTGTTGCATATCGGTCATGTCCTGTCTCCTTTCAGCTTTTTCACCTGCTCGTTAATACAGGCGCACAGCGCGGTAGCCAGTTGATAATACACATTTCTGCTGAAATGATTGATGCTGTCGGCATAGTCTTCCTGAGAATGTATATAGTCTGTCATCTCTATGAGCCGTATCCTGTCCCTGTTCCCGGCATATGCTCTCACCATGGCATTGATCTCTTTATGATGTGCCGCATGGTCGGCAAACTCCTCATTGATTCCCTCATACTCGATCTCACTCCCCAGCAGCAGGACAAACATCGGCGAGCCCAGCACATGAGTATACATGTAGTCCAGATTGCGGAGCAGGTCTTCGCCGGATGTGACCCCCACATATTCCCAGTCTCCGGAAAATCTCGCAATAATCTCCTCCGTAAAGGGAAACGCATGATTCACGATGCTGCCATCCACATATCCCCTTGTATTTCTGGGATCCGTCAGATCAAAATTCTTACTGCCAAAGCTGATATAATCACCCGTTTTTCTGTTGCGGTACAGCCCGGTATGGCAGTCGGGCAACAGACTGTAGCATATCACATGATACTCTCTGCTGAAAATATCGGTCTCAAAATCTCCCGGAACGATAAAGGGAACATCTTCCGTTATATTCGCCAGCCGTTCAGGAGGCAGTACGGCGCTCTGCCAGATATGCATGGAATGATTTTGTCCGGTGGTGATAAAGCCCTGTTCGTTTACGTAGTTAAACTCCGTGGTGAGATCGCCGCCGGACAGATAACTCTCAATGGTACTCAGATCGCAGGGGCCCTTGAGCAGGACTTTGATCAAGCCGCCTTCTCTCCTCCCGGCATCGCCTGCAGCCGCCCGGGCGTCCGCCTGTACATAACGCACCTGTATCCATGGCGTATCCGCGGCGTCCTCCAGCCGAACCGCCACCGGCGGCGCCACTTCTATTTCAGGAGCCCCCAGTTGCCTGTAAACGCACTCCGCAACCCCCATTCCCATGATCCGACAGGAAAATAAAAAGTGCCGCAGCCTTTTGTTGCCCGGTTCAAAGCAATAGAATCCCACGATTCCGTGATCGCCGAATCTGTCTCTGACCTTCACGTAGCCGTTTCGGCGCGTCCTGTCGTTCAAAGCCCCCTGTAGCTGCTCCCGGTCATCGCGTATCTTGGTAAAATTCAATTGATTGGTCCTGGCCGTCAGTTCCGCTATGCGATCCAGCTCTTTCCCGCAGTCCTGACAGATCTCCAGAACGATCTCACTGTAATATAAAAACTCTTCCCTGCTCTGAAAACTTTTCTCCTTCTCACAGCGCTGTTCCAACATCCTGTAATGTTCCAGCCGTTCATGCTTTAAGTCGGAGCGTTCCAATCCCCGCACATATTCCCGCAGCCGTCCGATCTCTCCCGGCTGGGCCGTCATAAGTCCGGGATTGTAATAGCTGCCCTCCTGGAGATTGCGTGGATCGTCGTCTATGAACAGTACGTTTTCAGGTCTGAGATGCATGACCGCCAGTTTCTTTTGTATCTGCTCTCCCTTATTGTTCCAGTTGATGTCATTAAAGACAAAAAGATCCGCTATGTCCATACTCCGCAGCTCTTTCAGCACTTCCTCCCCGTCGTTTTTGGAGGAGACGGAATTGACGATCCCGCAGTCTGTCAGAGCCTTTACCAGCGCAATATTTTCCGGCCGCGCCGTCACGCCGCCCTCGCTGAGTATACCTTGCCAAAAGGTCTGATCCATATCCCATATGACCAGTTTAATCCGCTCGGGCCTGATATGAGTTCCCGCGCCGTTGCCGGACAGCATCACGCAGTCCCGCAGGCACAGCCGCCCGATCATCTCCTGCTCTGTCTCTCCCAGCCCGGCGCGCCCTCTGTCGCTGATATACAGTACATGAAAGGTGGGCTGTCTGAACACTTCCAGGGCGGAGGGCAGATCCCGGAATACACACTCGGTTCCCCGCGCGATCTCCCATAGTGCCTCTTCCTTCTCTATGCCGACCGCATGGGCTCCGGGGAAGATCGAACGGAGATATTTTAAGTCCGCGCCCAGTCCGCAGCCAATCTGTAGAACATTGAATTCGTCTTCCGGACCGAACGGGATCGCCGTCACATCCTCCAGCATCGGATGCGCATGATTCAGAATATCGAATCCGTACTTATCCATAAAGAGCTGATGATGGCTTACCAACAGTTCATCCACTCCCGGACGGTGGGAAAAGCTCTGGCTCCCGGCGTGGTAGATAAAGCTGTTTCGGCACACCAGGAGTCTGTAACCCGCCCGGGCGATCTTCATCGAGATGTCATCATCCTCGAAGTATCCCGGCGCAAACGCCTCGTCCATCCCTCCCGTCAGATCCCACACATGCCCTCTGATCAACATGGCAAAGCCGGAAAGCCTGACCCGTTCTTCATAGGGCATTTCGCAGGGAACATTCCTCTTTGCCCCATATACAAGGTATTCGCCCGGCAGTGTAAACTCTATATCCAACTGTTGACGGTTTCCCGCGTAGTTGGACAGGCCGCCGACCGCGCCGATATTTTTTTCCTGATACAATCCCATGCGCAGCCAGAACAGGGCATTGGGGGCCAGGCGCGTGTCGTTGTTCAGCAGAAATATATCCTCCTGTCCACCCCTCTCCCGCAGTGCCCTGACCGCCTGATTGCACGCCGGGGCAAATCCCACATTGCCGGAGTTTTCGATCAGCAGGATATCGGGCTGTTCTCTCAGCCATTCCCTGACCCCGTCCTCCGAGGCATTGTCCACCACAACGATCCGATAAGTTCCCGGCAAGAGCGTATCCCTGATACACTCTATGTTCTTTTGCATCATATAGCATGCGTTATAGGAGACGATCACCACCGCCGTATTCCGTACCGTGACCTGACCCGAATTCAGCAATTCCTCCATGTCAGAAACGATTATATTTTTATCTTCTTCCTGTCGGCAATACAGCAGCGCGTTTTGAAAGCACAGGTATGCCTGATCTGCATTGTCCTGTAGATAATAGTAGCCCAGCATATAATACAGCTCATAATTTTGATGGGAATATTGCAGACCGGCGCTGATTGCACGGAACATATTCTCCCGGTCGCCCATGGCCTCATATATGCCTGCGTCCAGCAGAGCCGCCCTGTCGTCATAGACGCCGCCCTCCTGTAAGAACGCGTCCATATGCTCTCTGGCTCCGGCATATTCATTTTGATCCATATAACACTGCACGTCTGTAAGCGTCATGATTTTCAGCCCTCTATCTGGCCCGATATGCATTTCTCCAACATCTCCAGCAATTCAGCAATATCTGTCAGCAAATACAGTTGATCGATCCATGACAGATTTTCCTCCCCGCATCTGGCCAGGACGCGGTTATAGCTGTCCTCTGCTTCCTCGGAGATCGCAAACCACTTGGGATATTCGCCGATCGTACTTAAAAACTGTTGTATCAGATCCCGCTCTTTTTCCGACCATTCCCTCTTTTCCTCAAACTGCTGCGCATAGATTCTGACGATCCCCTGGCGGATCTCCGCAAGCCCGTCTGCCAGCGCCTTTTTCATGGGTAGTATCTCCTTGCTGTATCTCATTTTATCCAGAAACAGGGAGGCGGTCTCCTGCTCCCGGGACGACAGGGAGTCCTGCGATAAGCGCGTCAGTTCTTCTATAAACACGTCAAAGCACTTATGAGTTTCCGCCTCCTGAGAGATGATCTCTATCTTTCTCCACAGCAGATCCCGTTCCCGCAGCGCTCCCAACATCTCTCCTGCCATATAAAATTGAGCGCGTATCCTTTCGTCAAACCGCTTATTCACGCTGCCGGGGCTGCTGTTCACTTTCACCAGCGGCTCCTGCACAAAACCTATCTTATGGTCTTTCGCATAACGAAGGGTAAACTCAAAATCCTCATATGCCTTCAGCGCCGTATTAAACCCCTGTTCCCGTATAAACTCCTCCCTTTTTACGACTATGGTCTGTGTGCTGATCAAGGGATACAGCAGAAAATAGGAAAACAGGTTCCCCTCTTTCTCCCGGTCGGGAATCGTCCTGGGCGGAACAGTCAGCAAAAATCTCCCGTCCAGGTACAGACCAAACTCGCAGTACACCAGGGAGATCTCCTCCTCTGCAAGCATACGGCGCATCTGCTTTCCCAGCTTTTCAGGCATCCATTCGTCGTCGCTGTCCTGAAAGGCCAGGTATTCCCCCTTTGCCAGTTCCGCCCCTCTGTTTCTGGCGGCCGACGGGCCCATATTGGTCTCATTCCTCCAGTATCTGACCCTGTTGTCCGCGATATTCCTGACATACTCCTCCGTCCCATCCTCCGATCCGTCATCCATCACGATCAGTTCCAGATTCTTATAAGTCTGATTCAAAACGCTTCCAATAGACAGAGGCAGCGTATGCGCTCTGTTATATGTGGGTATGATCACGCTGACAAGCGGTAAACTCCTGTCCTCCATTTGACTGTCTTCCATATGACCGTCCTCCCCGCGGCTTATTAAGCCATATCGTCCTCCACCGTTGCCATTATCCCAGACAGTCTCTCTCGCAGAGAGAACCGTTCTCTTACCTTCTCACAACCGGCACGGGCAACAGCGGCACGCTGTTCCTCATTTTGCAGATACCACTCCGCCTTCTGCGCCATATCCTCCATATCCGTATACATCACCAGGTCTACGCCGTCCTCAAAGCTTTCCGCGATCTCCGGCTGGTAATTGGTCAGGCAAAAACCGCCGCATGCCAGTATATTCAATACCTTCTGCGGGATGCCGGACTCGATCGACCTGGGAGTGATATTCAGATTGATCCGGCTGTTACAAAATATCAGCGGCGTCTCTCCCCGGGGATCCGACAGCTCGTGTACTGCAACATGTCCTCCTTCATCATACCGCATATGAGTATACAGATCAAGCCTGTGTTGCCGGGACAATCTTCTGACCACCCGGGCGCGCTCCGTCTCCGTGATCTCCCGATTCACCAACTGCGCCGCGAGACGGCTCGGATTATCAAAAAACATATCGCCCAATTCCAGGCCCGTCTTGCTTTGAATATCCCGGGCAATCTCCTCATCCAACATTTTTTCGACAAAATTATATCCGTATACCCTGATCTGAGCCTCCTGAATCCCCGCGATATATCCTCTGGCATACTGAGAGAGCCCCTCCGTATCCAGCCGTTTTTCCTTTATGTCTTCAAAGTCTGTCATGGATATATCGGCGATATATCTGTCCCTGTTCTGATTCTCCCGCCGGATCACATCATCAAAAAAATCCGCGTCGACGCCCAGCGGATAATGATAAACGTGGCAGCAACCGAGATCCGCCAGTCTCTCGGAATATATACCGTCAAAACAAAACAGATAGTTATGGGGGTAAAGGATCGTCTTGGACAACAGCGTGAGGCCGGTAAGATCGCAGATCCATGAGACATACGGAATCTTTTGCATCTCACAGGCGGTAGCGAGTAAAGGGACATAATTCCACGAAAAGACCATCTGGATATCCTCTTCCCGGATGCAGTTCATTATATGCATCATAAAAGCAGCATCCATATGACAATCCGCAAAACGCTCCTGAAACGTGGCACAATGATATCCCATAGCTGTCAGGTTGGAAACAAGATCCGATTCACACCCATTGTTCGATCTATATACTAAAATGTTTTGAATCATGAAACACCTCTCTATATATTTTCAAATTCTGTCGGATATGATATAATAGGTAGGCTAAATACGTAGAACTTAACTTTTGATGGATCAAGTGCGCGGTATTACAGTACAGTCTATGAAATAACACTCTCAGCAAGGGGTAGTCCAGAATGAATATCCTGTTACACGATTTCGGTTCCTATATTCAGCCAGACCTCATTTCCTGTTTATCGGAGATGGGACATCACTGCAAAAACCTGATATATCCTTTGTCCGATCCCGTTGAAGACGATTATTTTACAAAGTATATTACGGCGCACCTGACCGCAGGGCACTTTGATTGTGTGATCAGTACAAATTTTCAGCCCATTTTGGCCCGCATATGCTATGAACGCAATATCCGGTATCTCGCATGGTCATATGACAGTCCTCTGCCTGCCGCGTACAGGAAGTATTATGCCTATCCCACGACATGGCTGTTCCTGTTTGACCGGGCTGAGACGGAGATCCTGCGCGGCGAGGGGTTTCACAATGTCTATCATCTCCCTCTGGCGGTGAACGCCAAAAGACTTTCCTCCATCCGGATCAGTCAGGCCGATGTGGAACGATTCTCCTGCGACGTATCTTTTGTAGGCAGATTTTATCAGTCGCCCCTGCAAAAGATTCTGTCTCATCAGGACGATTATACTGCGGGGTATATCCATGCGCTCACCGACGCGCAGTTTGATCTCAGCGGTTTGTCCCTGATCGAAGAGATCATAGACGACGACCTTCTTCGGCATATGAATGAGGCCCTTGCTCATAAAGGCGTTCTCTATCATACGGACGAGGGAACCGGTATCAGCAGGTCTGCGCTTACCCTCTGTATCGGCAATCAGATAACCCACAATGAACGCATCATCCTGCTGCGCCTTATGAATCAGTTCTGTAAGGTTCATTTGTACTCCAGCGAAAAAGTGGAACAATTGTCAGAAGTCCCCTTTTTCGGCCCCGTCACTTATTTTGAGGATATGCCGAAAGTATTCCGCCTGAGCAGGATTAATCTTTGTCCCACACTGCGCAGCATTCGTTCCGGGATTCCCCTGCGCGCAATAGATATTATCGGAGCGGGAGGTTTTCTGCTCTGCAACCCCCAGCCGGAGCTTATGGAATATTTTCAACCGGACAGGGATATCGCATGCTATAGCAGCATGGCCGACGCCGTGGAAAAGGTTCGTTTTTATCTCTCCCATGAAGATATACGCCTGCGTCTGGCGCAAAACGCATATGCCGTCGCCCGGGAGCATTTTGCCTATCCGCAGCGAATCGCCTATATGTTTCAGACAGCCGGACTATAGAACCTGCGGTTTTTCAATAAAATCCATAACGCTTTGTATGATCCCACGAAGATTGTCCCGGTTGCGTTGTTTTTCCACTTCCGTCAGTTCTTCCGCCATATAGAGCATTGGGATGAGAGAGAGAAACGGGATCTGTGGATATACGTTTTTCCACTCTCTAAATATACGCGGACAGTCCGTAAAGAAAAAGCATTGAATGCCATATTCCTTTCTCAGGAAAAAATCGTAGTGGGGAAGATCGCCCACCAATATATGGATCTGCATGGCCGGGAGGGTATTATAACGAACCTGTCCCATCAGAGCCCGCCAGGCAAACCCCGCCATCGCAAAAGTTATCAGATAGTCTTCCTTGAGCCTTACCAGCTCGTTCATATACAGATCCGGAGACTCCTCCTCCTTCACCGCAAGCTCTATGACTTCATAGCCCGCGTCCTGCCATAAGGCGGTAAGAATCGCAATATTTTCCCCCAGGATCGCCCCATATACTTCCTCATACAAAATGACTGTCCTTTTCATAAAAATCTCCAAAAAATAGGGACTGACCTAAGTCAGCCCCTATGGTAGTAGTACGATGATTACTGAAGTAAGGACAGTACGCCCTGGTTAGCCTGATTGGACTGAGCCAGCATAGCCTGACCTGCCTGAGCCAGGATGTTGTTGTTGGAGTACTTAACCATCTCAGTCGCCATATCGGTATCACGGATACGGGACTCAGCGGCTGTAGTATTCTCTACAACGTTATCCAGGTTAGCGATGGTGTGCTCCAGACGGTTCTGAACAGCACCGAGGTCTGCACGCTGCGTGCTCAGAGACTTGATAGCATTCTTGATCTTGTCGATCGCTGCCTTAGCACCGCTCTGAGTAGAGCATTTCACGCTGCTAACTCCCAAGCCACTTGCGCTCATCTTGCTGATGTTCATGGTGATCGTATCGTTGGAATTGTTCTCAGCGCCTACCTGCAGGGTAACGCCGGAGAAACTACCGGTCAACAGCTTTCTCTCATTGAAAGTGGAAGTGTTGGATACACGATCGATCTCGCTTACCAGGTTGTTGATCTCCTTCTGGATGTACTGCAAATCGTCGGAAGACTGGTTCGTGCCGTTAGCGGCCTTAACTGCCAGCTCGTTCATTCTCTGCAGCATGTCATGCACTTCGTTCAGAGCACCTTCTGCTGTCTGTACGCAGGAGATACCGTCCTGAGCGTTAGTGGATGCCTGAGTCAGACCTCTCACCTGACGTCTCATCTTCTCGCTGATAGCCAAGCCAGCAGCATCGTCAGCTGCACGGTTGATCTTGTAGCCGGAAGATAACTTCTCGGTGGACTTGGACTGTGTGGATGCTGTCAAACCAAGCATTCTGTTAGAGTTTACTGCGCGTAAGTTGTGTTGTACTACCATGATATATTCCTCCTTGAATTTTTACACCGCTTCCTTGCGGCGAATATTTTTGCTTGCCGTTCCTTCGATTCGCACGTATCGCTCTCCCGGCAAATGTTACTGTAATCTACTCCCGATTGTGCGGATCGGTTCTTGATTACATTAGGTGGTAAGCTCTGAACTTTCGTTCATTTGCTTTACTTGTTATGTATATCGGTGGCTCTTCGGAAAACTTTAGGGCTTTTGAGAAATTTCCGAGAAAATTTTTTTATTTCCCGGCCCCTGTATTCTCCGGTCCTCCTGACATACTATATATCGGAAGACCTCCGAAAATGTTTAGGTCTGTTTTGAAATTTTATTTCCCGAACCTGCTCTTTCAAAGCGGCTATCTCCTTTGACTGCTTTTCGATCGTGCGCTCCAGCCGTCCGATCGTCTGTTTCTGATGTCCGAGCAGTTGCTTTTGCCTGCTGACAACCTGCTCCTTCTGCGGCAGTTCCTCACAGGTTTTGAGCATCAGCAGATACTTTCCCAGTTTCTGCCTGTCAGGCTGGCTAAGCTCCAGGATCGTGTTCAGGACGCCGCCGATACTACACCCCTCCGACAGACAGATATTCAGACTGTCAATAGGCATGGAGTTCTCCGTGAGGTCCAAAAGATAATCCGTGGACACATGAAAATACTCCGCGAATTTGCATAGAGTGGCCAGGTCCGGATAGTGTACGCCATTCTCATAGTTGGATATGGTGCCGATGGATACCTCCAGATATTCCGCCAGCTCCTTTTGATAAATCCCTCGTTCTGTTCTCAATTTGAATAACTTTTCTCCAAAATTCATATTGCAATTCCTCTAAACTTGAATCTCTTTGCAACATTGTAATACGAATTCCAGTTATTATCAACAGGTTTCACGACAGATTTCACAATTAGTTTACAATTTTTGCTCCGGATGTCCCATTTGTTCCTTCAGGCGGCTGATTTCCTCCGCCTGCTGCTCGATAATCTTTTTCTGTCTGTTTATGACCTCCACCTGTTCAGGAATCTTTTCACAGGCTTTGACCATGGAAATATATTTGACCATTCCATGAATGCCCGGATCTGACAGTCCCTGAATGACATTCAGCGCCTTGCCTACCGTGTACTCCTGCGACAGCTGCTGATTCAGATCCTGCATGGAATCCGAGTTGTCCGTGAGTTGCAGCAGATAATCGGTGGACACTTGAAAATACTCCGCAAGTCTGCACAGGGTATTCAGGTCAGGGCTGTGTACCCCGTTCTCATAATTGGAAATCGTGCCCACCGATACTTCCAGATACTCCGCCAGATCCTTTTGATATACTCCCCTTGATGTTCTCAGCTGAAACAGCTTTTGTCCAATGTTCATAAAATCGCTCCCCTATACACCTCTATCGCAATTGAATCTTTTTAATATTATAATTTATACAGCCCGCATTATCAACTGGATTCTGAGTCTAATATACATTTTCTTCCATATTACGATATCAGACCCCAAAAAAGATGCCGATCCCCCATATATATTTTCCGGTGGATCGGCATCCGTTTGATATTTCTGTTGTTATCTCTTGCTGAACTGAGGCGCGCGTCTCGCAGCTTTCAGACCGTACTTCTTTCTCTCCTTCATACGGGGATCTCTGGTCAGATACCCTGCCTTCTTCAGCGTGGGCCTGTAGTCCGCGTCCGCCTGTAACAGAGCTCTGGCTACGCCGTGTCTGATCGCGCCGGCCTGACCGGTGTATCCGCCGCCCTTTACATTGACGATGATATCGAACTTGTCAGCGGTATCCGTAGCCACCAGGGGCTGACGCACGATCACCTTCAATGTCTCCAGGCCAAAGTAATCGTCCATACTTCTCTTATTAATCGTCACATCGCCCTTACCGGGTACCAGATACACTCTCGCGATGGACTTTTTTCTTCTACCGGTTCCGTAGTATTTTGCTGTCTTAGCCATGATCTATTCTCCTCCCTGTCCTTTAGAATGTCAGCGCTTCCGGTTTCTGAGCGGCGTGTCCGTGCTCAGGTCCCGCGTATACATGCAGCTTGGTGTACATCTGTCTTCCTAAAGGTCCCTTCGGCAGCATACCCTTGACAGCCATCTCGATCACCTGCTCCGGTTTTTTGGCCATCTTCTCTCTCAGGGTCGTCTCCTTCATACCGCCTACATACTCGGAATGATGACGATATATTTTCTGATCCAGTTTCTTGCCTGTGACCTTGACCTTCTCCGCGTTAATCACGATCACATAGTCGCCGCAATCCATATGGGGCGTGAAAATCGCCTTGTTCTTTCCTCTGAGCACCTTGGCAACCTCAGAGGCCAGACGACCCAGGGTCTGATCTGTAGCGTCTACTACATACCATTTTCTATCGATAGTAGCTGGACTAGCCATAAATGTTTTCATTGCGTTCCCTCCGTATTACTTTGTCCTTGTTAGTTGGGTGGTTTCTTCCTCTCAGGCGCCGCAGATGTCCGGCTACAGCACGGGAGCATCCAAAACCGGATCACTCACTTTCTCCATGTCTTGTCGGGGCTTTGACTTGACACGGATACAGGGCGTACAAACTCCGCCACAGTGATTTATTATATTATAGGTTCTCCCCGGTGTCAATACGGTTTTTACACTTTTTTCCCTTCAGTCACTATTCCCTCCTCCAAAAACTCATACTTTACCAGCGTCAGCCCCTGGGCGGGGGCGGTGGGGCCCGCCGCCCGGCGGTCGCAGGCCGCCAGCACGGCTTCCATGTCCTCCGGCCTGCGCTTTCCCCGGCCCACCTCCAGCAAAGTGCCTGCAATGATTCTTACCATATTGTAGAGAAACCCGCCGCCGCATATCCGCAGCGCCAGCTCCGGTCCCTGTTCGTACAGCTCTATGGAATAGATCCGCCGCACGGTACTCTCCACCTGTGCGCCGGTCTGGCAAAAGCTCTTGAAGTCATGCTCGCCCACCAGATACCCGGCCGCCTGTCTCATCGCCTCCACATCCAGCTGATGATAGGTGAAATAAGTGTACAGCCGCCTCGTAGGCATGGAAAAAGCTCCCCGGTATATCCTGTATTCATAAGTCTTACGGCTCTCTACCCGGCGGGGATGCCAGTCGCCGTCCACCTCCTCGGAACGCTGTATGCGAATGTCCTCCGGCAGCCGCTGGTTCAGCGCGTAAGATATCTTTTCCGCCGGCATGCGGGCCGCGGTGTCGAACACGGCGATATTGCCCAGGGCATGTACTCCCGCGTCCGTGCGGCTGGCGCCGATGACCTGCACCGTTTCCCCCAGCAACCCCGTCAGCGCCCGGTTTAGCTCGCTCTCTATGGTAATCCCGTTATCCTGTGCCTGCCAGCCGTGGTAGGCGGTTCCGTCATAGGCCACCGTCAGGCGCACCCGCTTTTTTTCCATATGCCGTCCTGCCCTCCCAAAGTCATCCGGTGCCGCAGCATCCGCATCGCAAAACTGCCTCCGCTGCAGATACCGGAACCCCTGATTACAGTTTTACAAGTCCCACGGCCACTTTGCACCCCAGATACAGCAGGATACACAGGTATGCCAGCCGATCCCTTCGCTGATAGATCAGCGGTTTCATCTTGGTCCGTCCCTCCCCGCCGTGATAGCAGCGGGCCTCCATGGCCATGGCCAGATCGTTGGCCCGGCGGAAAGCGGAGATAAACAGAGGCACCAGCAGAGGCACCATGGCCCTGGCCCGGCGTATCAGGTTGCCGCTCTCGAAGTCCGCCCCTCTGGCGATCTGCGCCTTCATGATCTTGTCCGTCTCCTCCAGCAGAATCGGGATAAAACGCAGGGCGATGGACATGATCATCGCCACCTCATGCACGGGCACTTTAAATATTTTCAACGGCCGCAGTCCCTTTTCCATACCGTCCGTCAGATGATTGGGGGTGGTGGTCAGCGTCATGATGGAGGAGCCCATGATCAGAAAGGACAGCCGCAGCGCCATAAATACCGCGTTGTGCAGGCCCTCCCTGGTGATCGTCAGTTTCCAGAGCCTTACCAGCGTCTCGCCGGGGGTCAGGAACAGATTGAACACCACCGTGATCAGCATCAGGAACAGGATGGCTTTCATCCCCCGTACCATAAACTTAAAGGGCACATGGGACAGGCCGATCACCAGAGCCAGGAACAGCGCCGCCAGCACATAGCCCAACACATTTTCAAACAGAAACAGGGAAATGATATACAGCAGCGTCCCCGCCAGCTTGACCCGGGGATCCAGCCGGTGGATCACCGACTCTGTCTGATAGTATTGTCCCAAAGTAATATCTCTCAGCATACTAAAACTCCATCCAGTACCTTCATGATCTCATCCGCCGCCTGCTGCACGGTGGCAGCCTCCACGCTCACCGGCAGGCCGTTCTTACGCAGAGTCTGCATAATATATGTCACCTGGGGAGCCCCCAGTCCGATCTCCTCCAGCTCCCGGTAACGTTTGAATATCTTTTTCGGGATGTCGTCATATATTATTTTTCCACGGTTCATAACGATGATTCTGTCCACATACTCCGCCACGTCCTCCATGCTGTGACTGACCAGCAAAATGGACATATGGGTGCGGGTCTGCAGCTCCTTGATCTGGTCCAGTATCTCCCGGCGTCCTCTGGGATCCAGACCGGCGGTGGGCTCGTCCAGAATCAATATCTCGGGATCCATGGCCAGCACCCCGGCGATGGCTACCCGGCGTTTCTGCCCGCCGGACAGTTCAAAGGGAGACTGGGTATACAGTTCCCGGGGCACGCCCACCCGCTCCAGGGCGTCGGTTGCCCGCCGCTCCACCTCCGCCTTGTCCAGACCCAGATTTCCGGGGCCGAAACACACATCTGAGAACACGTCCACCTCAAACAGCTGATGCTCCGGATACTGGAATACCAGTCCTACTTTGCTCCGCAGTTCTTTCCTGTTGTAATCTTTGGCGTCGATATCCTGTCCGTTAAAATAGATATGGCCGCTGGTGGCTTTGATCAGACCGTTCAGGTGCTGCATCAGCGTGGATTTGCCCGAACCGGTATGCCCGATGATCCCGATGAACTGGCCTTCGGGGATTGTCAGACTCACATCGTCCAGCGCCATCCTGGCCAGAGGGGCATCCGGGTCATATACATAACTTACATGGTCAACTGTCAGCGCCATCCGTTTCCTCCCTTTCTGTGAGCGGATCCACTGTCTCCTCTGCGGGGGACTCCTCTGATACTTCCTCGACTGATTCTTTTGCCTCCTCCGTGACTGGCTCTTTCGCCCCCTCCACGGCTGATTCTTTCGCCTCTTCCACAGCCAGCTCTTTCGCCTCCTCCGTGGCCGGCTCTTTCGCCCCCTCCACAGCCAGCTCTTTCGGCTCTTCCACAGCCGGCTCTTTCGCCTCCTCCGCAGAGACCGCCTTCGCCCCTGTCGCGCTGTCTGTCTCGGGCCATTCATACCGTCTGAGTGCCTTAACCAGCTCCTGGGTAGTCAGTATACCGCCGGGCAGTTTCAGTCCCCGCTGCTGCAGCTCATAGGCCAGCAGCGTCACTTGCGGGACGTCCAGACGCAATTCCTTGAGCCGCTCCACCTGGGAAAATATCTCCCGGGGCGTCCCCTCCATGGCAATGCGGCCCTGATCCATGACATACACATGATCCGCATGGATGACTTCTTCCATATAATGCGTGATCAGGATCACCGTCACCCCGTCCTCGCGGTTCAGTTCCCTGACAGCACGTATCACTTCTCTGCGGCCGCTGGGATCCAGCATGGCGGTGGGTTCGTCCAGTATGATGCACTCCGGATGCATGGCCAGCACTCCGGCGATGGATACCCGCTGTTTCTGTCCCCCGGATAGCTTGTTGGGAGAGTGGGTGCGGTACTGATACATTCCCACCGCCTGCAGGCTCTGCTCCACTCTCTGCCATATCTCCCGGGTGGGAACGCCCAGGTTTTCCGGGCCGAATCCCACGTCCTCCTCCACGATCTGCCCGATGATCTGGTTGTCCGGGTTCTGGAATACCATTCCCGCCCTCTGGCGTATCTCCCACACCCGATCCTCTTCCCGGGTATCTATACCGTCCACCCACACCGTACCCTGCGTCGGCTGCAATATGGCGTTCAAATGCTTGGCCAGAGTGGATTTACCCGAACCGTTGTGGCCCACGATGGCTATAAAATCGCCCCGGCGAACCCGCAGCGACACATCGTTTACCGCTTTGGTGACGCCCTCCACATTGCCGTCCTCGTCCCGCCTCAAATATTCATATGTCAGATTTTTGGTTTTTACAATACTCATTCTATATACCTCAACTTACTATTTTACTAAATTGGGCAGGCTTTTACAATCATAAAATAAAAAACTTGCAGATCGTATTTTTGACGAATCTTCCGGGGTATGCTATACTGTCACTATCCCCGGAAGACGGCGTTGCCAGGAATGCCCTGTGACTGTCCGGGACAGTTCGTTCGGGTCCCTGCCCGTAGAAAGGCGCATGATATGAACAATAGACGAAATGCTCTCATAAAAGGTCTGACTGCCATTGCGGCAGTGATCGTCATATGTATCAGTGTATCCCGTATAGCCGGAATCGGCTCTGAAACGCTGGGAGACATCGCCCGGGAGCACCCCCAGCCCACCGCCACGCCAAGACCCACGGCCACATCCGCGTCCGGAAGTACAGCAGAGCCCTCCGGCGCATATAATACAGAGAACCCCGAGACAGACGGAGACGACGGTATGGAGACAGATGATCTGCAAAATATGACGGAAACCGGAGGCAGCGCCTCTTTAACGGGGCTCGCGCTGAACCGGGATCTGATGGAGGACGCCCGGACTACCTGGGCGGAGGGGTTTTACCATGAACCTTTGTCAGACGCGCTGACAGAATATATAACGGGCGTATCCTATCCCGAAGATCTGAATGAACCGGCCGTTATCACTGACGATCTCTCCTATGTCCATGTGCTGTATTATAACTTTGAGGGAAATCCTGCGGAAGGGGAATTGATCTGCAATCAGGGGATCGCGCAGGATCTGGTAGAGATATTTCACGAACTGTACCAGGCGGAGTACCAGATCGAAAAGATCCGCCTGATCGACGAATATAACGGGGATGACGATCTGTCCATGGAGGACAACAACACCTCCTGTTTTAACTATCGGGTGGTGTCCGGCTCCTCCAACCTGTCACGACACGCCTACGGGCTGGCCGTCGACATCAATCCCCTGTACAATCCTTATATCACGTACAACAGGGACCACAGTATCAATGTGGCCCCTGCCGCCGGAGAAGAATACGCGGACCGCAGCAAATCGTTCCCTTATAAAATCGACGAAAACGACCTGTGCTGCCGCCTGTTTAAGGAACACGGATTTACCTGGGGCGGCGACTGGAACTCCTGCAAGGACTATCAGCATTTCCAGAAGACGCCGTAGGAGAACAGGAACTGCGCTGTAAACCCAATAAGGACAGAGCGGATCAGAAACTGTGCCCTCCGCCGCTGCCGCTGTCCCCGCCTCCTCCTCCGCCACCGCCTCCTCCGCTGTCAGAGCCGGAACTGTCGGAGGACGGCGGATCGTACTTTTTCGTGGTATGGGTATATGTGGCCCGGGCATCATTTAACCAGAACTTATGCGGCGCTGCCCGCAGCAGATCGCCATGGCTGGGAGCGGTATGTCTCGAGAACAGCCGGACCAGCCCGAGGGTGAGCAGCAGAGACAGGATCACCGCCAGAAAGGCATTGCAGATATATTTCATGGGCTGGGCGATCCGATCTCCTTTCAGCACGGCCTCGATCTGCGAAAAGGCTTTCTGCGCGCAGCCGTAATAATCCCCTCGGCTGGCATAGGTGTAGCAGTTGTCCGTGATAGTGTCGGAATAGTCGTCGGTAATCATATAGCTGATACGTCCGCCATTGCGTATCCAGATATTGCGGTTGTCCATGTCGATGAGAAACAGGGCGCCGCTGGCACTGCCAAAGCGCTCGCTGTACAGCGTCCTGGCATATCCGGGAGTGCTGCCGCTGTTCTCATCAATAGTCTTGAACATCACATTGCCATATTGGGTGATATTCACCATCTGCCTGGCCAGCTCCTGCCGTTCCGTCTCGGACAGCAATTCCGCGTCATCCTCAATGCATACCTGATAACCCGTGTCCTCATTGGTAACAAATACCTCGGCGCTGACGGGCAGCTTAACGACCATACAGAACAACAGGCAGACCAGCAGACCCTGTATCCCGTTTATTCGCTTTTCCTTCTTACGCATGGTGATCACCTCCCTGCTTGTCAAACTGAGGCAGCCTGCGCATGGCAAGCCGGTTATAACTCTTAATGATATCCAGAATATCAAACAGCACCGACAGCAGGATCAGCAGCGCGCCCAGATAATACCACAGATCCGACACCGGATTGACCAGACAGATCAAAGCCACCACCGCCTGCGCCCCCATGGCGACCAGACCGCTGTAGCGGTGTCTGTAATTCTCCAGCTTTTTCTCTTCCCGATAACACATGAAATAGAATACGCCACAGACCGCCATCGCCGCCAGAGGGCCGAGAAAGGCCAGGCTCTTTCCCTCCGTTTCCAGAATCGCCTGGAAGATAACCAATATGGAGATCACAGGAATCAGCACTACCATAAGCAATGTAAATATCAACGATATATGCCATTTTTTGAATGAAAAACCGGCGCTCTTGCGTTTGGGCTGCCCGTAGGACGCCCCGGGCGCCTGTTTCGCCTGCATCGCCGCATCCGTCTCATGGTTTTCCCTGCGCCGGATCCCGCGCAGCTCCAGCAGATATATCCAGGCGGCGGCAATCCCCAGCAGGCTGCTCAGTATCAGCAGCGTGAGGGGTTTCATCGTGCCCAATAGATTGAGCAGGATGAACAGGGGAAGGGTCAGGATCATTGCCGCGCCGACAAATCTTTTGCTGTCAATGGGCAGATCCGCCACCACTTTGCCGGTCTGGCCGTTGACTGTGGCATAAGCCACTCTGTCGTCCTTGCGCCAGGACAAAAACCACACCGGATACATGGTGCTATGGACGGCGCTGCACCGGGTATGTAACTTTTCAGTGAGATTAAACCGATTCATATCGTAATCTATGTTATATTTTTTATATTCTTTGGCAGTGCAGATCTGTTGCCAACTGCTCTCGTTCGCCATCTCCACAGCCTTCTCATGGTAAAGGCCCTCATCCACATCCGCGATATCCGCGTAAAAACCGCTGAGATAGGCCGGAGTAAATTCCACCTGATCCTGTACATAGTAGGGAGCCAGGGATTCGCTGATATTGTCATAAAACGTAGAGGAAGCGTCATAGGAAAAACCGTAATAGCCCGCATCCACATTGCCCGTCAGATCGTAATGCCCCGTGTAGACATAATCCCCCTTCCGATAGATCTTCCTGCCCTTAAAACATACTTCGCCCTTCTGCTCCAGCTTATAAGTCCAATAGGGCATATAAATCCCCCGAAAACTGTCTATGTAAGCCGGATCGCGCAATTGTCTGGGGGCAAAAAGCGCCCAGCGCATCTTTCTCGCATACGCCCTCTTACAGTCCTCCCTGGTCTTTTTAAAGGGAATGATATAATCGGGGCGCTTTTCCTGCGTCAGCCGACTGGTCAGAATATTGGCCGCGCCGCAGAAACTGCAAAATGCCGTGGCGTCCTGATCCCCGCCGAGCATCTCGCCGCCGCACTGCGGGCAGGTAAAAACAGTGGCCTCAAAGGTGTCTTCCAACACTGCGTCCGTATCCTTTTGCAGGCTGTGCGGCTCCACTTTCATGCCGCAGTAAGCGCAGGACATCTGTCCTGACGCAATATCAAATTTCAGGTTGGCTCCACAACCGGGACATTCGTACATAGATTTCTCCCTCCCCAAGCATACTCATACCGGCTACTCTTCTCCTATGATACTATAAAAAAGGAACCCGCACAAGGCAGATTCCTTTTTTCGACACTTCCTGTAAATATATTCATCCGATTTGTTATACCAGCTCCAGAATAACCTCCAGCGCGGCGTCGCCCTTACGCTGTCCAACCTTGATGATTCTGGTATAGCCGCCCTTGCGGTCCGCATATTTGGGTGCGTACTCGTCAAACAGCTTTGCCACCAGATCTACTTCTTTGGTATTTCTCTTTTTGCCTGCGGCCTCCTTGGGAACTTCCACTACGGGATACAACACCCTCAGCATCTGACGGCGGGCATGTAATCTGCTGGGAAGATCCTTCTTGATCTCCTTCTCCACCTCATCATATACGGTCACAGTCACACCGTTCTCAATCCGCAGGATCTTGCCGTCCTTGTCCCGATGAGTCTCGGACAATACTGCCTTGGTATCCTTGTCAATGATCTGCTTTACCCTCTTGCCGTCCTTATCCTTGCGGGGAACCTTGGCGGTAACGGTAACGGTCTCGTAATTATCCTTCTCCTTAACGGCCATCGCGATCAGACCCTCGGCGATCTTCTGTACCTCCTTGGCCTTGGCCTGGGTGGTAACGATCCTGCCGTGCGCGATCAGCGCGGTCACCTGATTACGAAGTAACGCTTTTCTCTGGGAAGAAGTCCTGCCCAATTTTCTGTACTTTGCCATAACAATAATTCCTTTCTCCACTCATGGTACGCCCGGCCACGCCTTTCGGACTTACATACCGAACGCAATACAATATCCACAAAGCTCCCTGTCTCCCTCACGCCCCTCGGCCTTACTGCGGGAAACCAAAACATTTACAACTCAACAACCGCTTTAACCCCATAAAGAATCGCCTCAGCCACCCCGTCATTGCAAAACTACCTGAGGGCGATTCTTTGGAAGTTGGCTAGAAATTCTTACATGATGTACTTTATCATGTTAGAATTTCTCCAATCTTCACTCTCATTCTTCACTGGGATTCAACTGCAGCCCCAGCTCTTTCAGCTTAGCCAGCACTTCCTCCAGAGACTTGCGTCCCAGATTCCGCACTTTCATCATATCCTCGGAAGTCTTATTGGTCAATTCCTCCACGGTATTGATACCGGCTCTCTTCAGACAGTTGTAGGAACGAACGGAAAGCTCCAGCTCGTCAATGCTCATCTCCAGCACTTTTTCCTTCTCATTGTCTTCCTTCTCAACCATGACCTCAGCGTTCTTGGCATTCTCGGACAGATTGATGAAGAGGCTCAGATGCTCGCTGAGCACCTTGGCCGCCAGACTGACTGCCTCGTCCGGAACCAGCGTACCGTTGGTATGGACGTCCAGCGTCAGCTTATCAAAGTCTGTAATCTGACCCACACGGGTATTCTGCACTGTTACGTTCACCCGCTCTACAGGGGTGTAGATAGAATCAATGGCGATCACGCCGATGGGCAAATCGTCGCGCTTGTTCTTATCGGCGCTCACATAACCTCTGCCTCTGGTGATGGTCAACTCCATATACAGTTTGGTATTCTTGCCGCTGAGCGTAGCGATCACCAGATCCGGATTGAGGATCTCAATGTCCTGATCCACCTGAATATCGGAGGCCTTTACCACACCCTCACCCTCGTACTCGATATAGGCGGTCTTTACCTCGTTGGTCTCACTGTTGTTTCTGATCGCCAGACTCTTGATATTCATAATGATCTCCGTCACGTCCTCCTTGACGCCGGGGATGGAACTGAATTCATGTAATACGCCTTCGATCTTTACCTGACTCACTGCCGCGCCGGGCAGGGACGAAAGCATGATCCTTCTCAGAGAGTTCCCAAGTGTGATGCCATAACCTCTTTCCAACGGCTCCACTACGAATTTACCGTATTTTTTGTCTTCAGAGATCTCAACAACCTCAATATTCGGTCTTTCAAAATCAAACACTGCAAATACCCTCCTTTACGAATACTTGTTGTCTCAATTATTTGGAATATAACTCGACAATCAACATCTCGTCTACAGGTACATCGATCATCTCTCTGGTAGGAAGGTTCTTGACGGTTCCCTTCATGGCCTCGATATCCACATCCATCCACTCGGGCACCAGTCTGCCGCCGGTTACCTCTACGATATCCTTGTATCTCTGTAAGGATTTTGCACTCTCTTTGATCTCGATCACGTCGCCGGCCTTGATCAGATAGGAAGGAATATTTACCACCTTGCCGTTGACTGTTACATGCTTATGACCCACAACCTGACGGGCCTCTCTTCTGGTTCTGGCAAAGCCCATTCTGAACACTACGCTGTCCAGTCTGCTCTCCAGCATAACCATCAGGTTCTCACCGGTCATGCCCTTCATTCTGTCGGCCTTTACATAATAGTTATGGAAAGGTTTCTCCAACACACCGTAAATGAACTTGGCCTTCTGCTTTTCACGAAGCTGCAGACCGTACTCACTTACCTTCTTGCCGACTCTGGCATTGGTTCTGTTGGATTTCTTGTCATAGCCCAGATAGGAAGGCTCCAGGCCCAGGGCTCTGCATCTCTTTAATACAGGTACACGATTAACTGCCATTTTTGTTTTTTCTCCTTTAATAATAGATGTTTACAGTACAGCAGCAAATATGCTGCAAGCAGGTATGCCGCCGTACCTTCTTCCAACTGAAATCATTTTCCAAACGTTCCTGTTTCAAAAGAACCTGCGGAACTTCTGTATTATACGCGGCGTCTCTTGGGCGGACGGCATCCGTTGTGGGGAACCGGCGTTACGTCACGAATGCTGGTCACTTCCAGGCCGCAGGCAGACAATGCTCTGATTGCAGCCTCACGTCCCGAGCCGGGACCCTTTACAAACACGTCTACGGTCTTCAGCCCATGCACCAAAGCAGCCTTTGTGGCTGTCTCTGCCGCCATCTGCGCGGCATACGGAGTAGATTTCCTTGAACCTCTAAAACCAAGACCACCGGCACTCGCCCAGCTCAGAGCATTGCCCTCTGCGTCAGTCAGCGTAACAATCGTATTGTTAAAGGAAGACTGAATATGTGCCTGTCCGCGTTCAACGTTTTTCTTGACACGTTTCTTTGTTACTTTCTTTGCAACTTTTGCCATTTTAAACTAACCTACTTTCCTAATAATCATTGTCCTACGATACTAAACTACTTTTTCTTGTTCGCAACGGTACGCTTGGGTCCTTTGCGTGTTCTTGCATTGTTCTTGGTGTTCTGACCGCGAACGGGCAGCCCCTTACGATGACGGATACCGCGATAGCAGCCGATCTCCTGCAGTCTCTTGATATTCAGAGCGGTCTCTCTGCGGAGATCACCTTCAACCATGATACCCAGCTTTTCAATTGCCTCGCTGATCTTCTTTACTTCCTCGTCAGTTACGTCTCTTACGCGAGTATCGGGATTCACCCCTGCCTCGGCTAAGATTTTGTTTGAGCTTACTCTGCCAATGCCATAGATGTAAGTCAAACCGATTTCGATCCGTTTTTCTCTAGGTAAGTCAACACCTGCGATACGAGCCATTTACGTTTCCTCCATTTTCTTTGCGTTTTCCCTGTTTCTAACGCTGCGTACTCATTTGGTCTGTCCATGTACGCCTGTTACTAATTGATTGGGGCTTGCACCCAATCGGACGCCTTCCGTTACTGATCCGATCTTCCCCGGACGTTTATATCCGGATAATCAAGAAGTAATCTCCGTAAGCTCCATCCCAGTTCTATGATAATCAGCCCTCCTAAGATCGGGCCGGTTCAGCCGCACATAATAACTGGACAAGAACTCACATACTTGATCAAAAAACGGCGATCAAGCGGTGATTATCCCTGTCTCTGCTTGTGTTTCGGATTCTCACAGATAACTCTGATGCGTCCTTTTCTCTTGATGATTTTGCATTTTTCGCAAATCGGTTTTACTGATGATCTAACCTTCACGTTAAACCCTCCTTTCAAAAAAGACCGTTTTACATTATAGCATGCACTTTCTGGTAATGCAAGTACTTTTTCCTGTAAAATTCATCTTTTTTCTTACTTATCTCTCCAAATGATACGTCCTTTGGACAGATCATAGGGTGACAGTTCCAAAGTCACTCTGTCGCCGGGCAGAATACGGATAAAATTCTGACGCAGCTTACCGCTGATATGCGCCAGCACCCGGTGTCCGTTCTCCAGTTCTACCTGGAACATGGTATTGGGCAGTTTCTCTACCACAGTACCTTCGATTTCAATCACATCACTCTTCGACATACGCACTCTCCTTTCCAGCCAAATACTGTTTTATGGCATATTTGATCTCGTGATCAAATACTTCTTCCTTATGCAGCAGGCGATCCAAAATATCCGGCCCCACCGTTTTTCCGATGATCTGGATATGCCTGCGGTTCTTCTTCTTGGGGCGCGCCATACCGCGCAGCCGTCCGTCGCTGAGATAGACGTTCGCGCCTTCCTCTCCCACGATGACATACAGATTTCCCCGGTCGTGCCCCGCCTTAGCCGTTGCGAAATATCCTGTCATATCAGTCCTCATACAAAGCGCAGAACGATCCGCGCTGTTACCTGTTATGAATGTTCCGATTAACATGCCTCAATACAAAGTCAATATTTCCGGTTCACCGTCCGTAATCAGGATCGTATTCTCATAATGCGCCGACAGGGAACCGTCCTCCGTAACCACAGTCCAGTCGTCATCCAGCCACACCACATCCGCCGCGCCCATATTGATCATGGGTTCCACAGCCAGGGTCATGCCGGCCCGAAGTTTGATTCCTCTGCGTTTCTGGGCGAAATTGGGGATCTGAGGGTCCTCATGCAGCGACGTGCCGATCCCGTGCCCCACCAGATCTCTCACAATGCCATAACCGTAAGACGTTGCGTAAGCATCGATGGCATTGGAAATATCAAATAGATAATTGCCCGCTTTCGCCATCTTTATTCCTTCAAAAAAGCATTGCCTGGTCACATCGATCAGTTGCTGCGCCTGAGGGCTGATCTTTCCTACCGCATGAGTCCGCGCGGCATCGGAGTGATACCCCTTGTAGATCAGACCCGCATCCAGGCTGACGATATCGCCCTCCTGCAATATACGGTGCTTGGTGGGAATACCGTGTACCACCTCGTCGTTGACTGACACACAGATGGAAGCCGGGTATCTGTGGTAATTCTTAAAGTTGGGGATACAGCCCATCTTACGAATCAGCGTGTCTCCCAGGATATCTATATCCTTTGTGGACATCCCCGGCCGTATCGCCTCCCCCATCTCCTTGTGTACGATCGCCAGAAGTCTGCAGGACTCCCGCATCAATTCTATCTCTCTCTCAGACTTAATCGTAACTGCCATACCAACTAACCTCTTTTCACGCAACAAAACACTTCTCAATTTAAAATAGAGACGATCGCCTCAAACACATCCTTCATGTCCGCAGTACCGTCCACCGTCCTGAGCACACCCTTGGCGGTATAGAACTCGATCAAAGGCTGCGTCTGGTCGTGATATACTTTCAGGCGGTTCTGTACCGTTTCCGGCTTATCGTCATCCCGCAGCACCAGAGGCTGGCCGCAGTTGTCACATACGCCCTCCTGCCTGGGAGGAATATGCTCGATATGATAGGTCGCGCCACAGGAAAGACACGCCCTTCTCCCGGACATTCTCTTTATAATATTCTCGTCCGGCACATCCACATTGATCGCGTAATCAATCTTCTCTCCCAGCTCAGCCAGCGCCTTATCCAGCACCTGGGCCTGTGGAATCGTGCGGGGAAACCCATCCAGCACATACCCGTTCTTACAATCTTCCTGCGCCACTCGATCCAACAAAATCTTCACTGTCAACTCATCCGGCACCAGCAGGCCCTGATCCATATACTTCTTAGCCTCCATCCCCAGCTCCGTGCCGTTCTTGATATTAGCCCGGAAGATATCTCCCGTAGACACATGGGGAATCCCATACTTCTCCGCGATCATCTTAGCCTGCGTACCCTTCCCCGCTCCCGGAGCGCCCAACATAATAATCTTCATATTCTCCTCCTTAATCCGTGCCGTCCCGACACGGAACAAATTTATCGAATCCACAAATCCCCTGTCAGAAACTTATTGCTGATGTTCAATAATCCATTGCAGGATTTCCTTTTCGCCAATATCACCCGATGCCAGCGCTAAAACCATATCACTTAGCTCCTGTTGGCTGTAATATAATTCATATCCGTTTAATGCAAGGAAAACCAACATAACATGTGTTCCAAGCCTTTTGTTTCCGTCCAGCATCGCATGATTTTTTACCAATCCGAAACAAAGCCGTGCCGCCTTTGCCTGAACGCTTGGATAAAGCTCTTTTCCGCCAAATGACTGAAACGGATTATTTAACGCCGTCTCCAACATTCCTTCATCACGAATACCGTCGCTACCTCCAGTGGCTTTTATTAAACTTGCATGGAGTTTCAGCACCTGCTCTTTGCTTAAAATAATCATTTTGCAAGAACCCCATATGCTTCCGTATTCTGTTTAATTAACCGTTCAGATATTGCAAAGACATCTTCATTACTGGCAATTTTTTCTCTTTCCACTTTACTGAAATCAATAACCAAATATCTGGGTACATTATTTTTCAGAATAACCGCCGTTCCATGTTCGTCAACAACTTTAGCTACTCTTGAAAAATTTTGATTTACTTCTGTTATGGAAATCATTGTGTTTGTATCAATTGTCACTATATATGCACCTCACTTTCACTTATACTATACGAAAATTCCAGCCAGAAAACAGCCTACCTCATTTGCTATTAACAATATAAATTCATAAGTCGTTTCCCAATAGGCACACAAAGACATTGCCAGTAACAAATCCCTCAAATGCCCGTAAAGACATCGCCGGTAACAGCTCCGGGTGGGGGATCGTTCCTGGGAGGACCGTCTGAACACGTCGGCGCGGGGGTTGCCAGCAACCCCTGCGAGGATATTTTCGAGCCTGGCGTCCGCTACGCTGTTCAATCGAGCGAAAGCGTGTCCGCACAGGAATGATCCCCCGCCCGGAGCGTCCTTTCGCAGTATCCCCACATAACATTTCTATTTTACCTATTTCCCCCACCGTTTGCAACACCAATTTTAATCATTTCCGCAAAATCTACGCAAAAAAAGACGCCTCCCGTGAAAAAAATCACCCAAAAGCGTCCTTTGCATTTTAATCATTCAAAAATCCCTTGTAATTGCGAACCAGCATCTGAGACTCCACCTGTTTCATGGTCTCCAGAATCACGCTGACAATAATAATCAGGCTCGTTCCTCCAAAGGAAATATGCGCCCCAAACAGACCGCTGAAAATAAACGGCAGTATGGCGATAATCACCAACCCCACAGCGCCGATAAAGATCAGATAATTCAGCACTTTGGTCAGATAGTCGCTGGTAGGCTTACCGGGTCTGATACCGGGTATGAATCCGCCCTGTCTCTTCATATTGTCCGCCACCATCAACGGATTAAAAGTGATGGAGGTATAAAAATACGAAAAGAAGATGACCAGCAGGATATATACCAGCATACCTATCGTATAGATCGGCTGCGTCTTATTGCACCAATAATTCTGGTTCAGATATTTCAGTACCTCTCCCCAGAATCCGGTTCCCTGATACCCCACGAAACTGCATATAATGATCGGCGTCTGCATAATGGAGGAGGCGAAGATCACCGGAATAACCCCGGAAGTATTGACCTTCAGCGGAATACTGGAGGTCTGTCCTCCAACCATCTTTCTCCCCTGCACCTTTTTGGCGTACTGCACAGGAATCTTGCGCACTCCCGCATTCAGAATGATGACCAGCACCACCATAAGTACGATGATGGCTATGATAATTGCTGCGGCCAGAACAGCCGTAGCCGGGGCTTTTCCGAATACAAACTGATCGAACAGATTGGCCAGATCCTGAGGCAGTCTGGACACGATGTTAATCACCAGCACGATGGAGATACCGTTGCCGATCCCCTTTTCCGTAATCTGCTCGCCGATCCACATCACAAATGCGCTGCCGGCCGTGAGAGCCGCGATACAGGTAATAATGTTGAGTACATTATACTGTACCAGCAGACCCTGTCTGCCAAATCCGATAGCCATTGCGGCGGCATTAATCACCGCCAGCACCACTGTCACATACCTGGTTATGGAGGCAATCTTCTTTCTGCCGTCTTCACCGTCCCGCTGCATTTCCTCCAGCTTGGGGATTGCGATGGTCAGTAGCTGCATAATGATGGATGATGTGATATAGGGACCGATATTCAATGCCAAAATAGACATATTCAGAAACGATCCGCCTGTTATCGCGTCAAAAAAACTAAATGCATCTCCCGTCTGCTGGGCAAACCATGATGAGAAATAAGCCCTGTCCACACCCGGCACAGGCAGCTGTGATCCCAGACGGATCACAACCAGCATAGCCAGCGTAAAAAATATCTTTGTTCTTATCTCCTTGATTTTAAATGCATTCTTTAAGGTTGTAAGCATTACATCACCTCAGCAGTTCCACCAAGTGCCTCAATCTTCTCCTTTGCGGATGCGCTGTACGCGTCTACTTTCACGTTGAGTTTCTTGGTAAGTTCTCCGTTTCCGAGTATCTTCACTCCATCTCTGGGGTTCTTGATCACTCCGGCTTCCATTAATGCCTTGACATCCACGGTGGCGCCATCTTCAAAGCGCTCTAACACGCTGACATTGATCGCCACGATCTCCTTGGTGTTCCTGTTCTTGAAACCTCTCTTGGGGATACGTCTGTATAAAGGCATCTGGCCGCCTTCAAAACCGATCCTGGGCGCTCCGGAACGGGCCTTCTGGCCCTTGTGTCCCTTGCCGGCAGTCTTACCATTACCCGAACCATGTCCACGACCTCTTCTAAAATTATCGCTCTTTTTAGAGCCTTCCGCAGGTCTTAAATTGGATAATTCCATGTTGACACCTCCTTTTCCTTATGCTTCCACTTCTTCTACTTTTAACAAATGTCCAACCTGACGAATCTGGCCTCTTGTAGCCGCGTTATCAGGAAGGATAACAGAATGATGCAGCTTTCTGAGTCCCATGGACTCCACTGTTTTTCTGTTCTTCGGCACAGCACCGATGGTGGACTTAACCAAAGTCACCTTTAACATCTTATCTGCCATGATTATTCTCCTTTCCCTGTCTGAGAAACCCTGCTCTCCCTACGTCTAAGCCAAAATCTCGTCCACGGACTTACCGCGGTTTCTCGCAACCTCTTCCGGAGATTTCAGCTGGCTCAGGCCGCTGATGGTTGCCAGAACCACGTTCTGCTTATTGTTGGAGCCCAGAGACTTGGTACGGATATTCTTGATGCCTGCCAGCTCGCATACGATACGGGCGGGACCGCCGGCGATGATACCGGTACCTTCGGGAGCTCTCTTCAGCAGTACATTGGAGGAACCGTACTTCCCGATGAAGTCATGTGTAATGGAGTTGCTCTCGTCCATAGCGATGGTCACAAGATGTTTCATAGCGTCTTCCTTGCCCTTGCGGATCGCTTCGGGAATTTCTACAGCCTTGCCCAGTCCGGCGCCCACATGACCGTTGCCGTCGCCTACCACCACCAGCGCGGTAAAGCGCATGTTACGTCCGCCTTTTACAGTCTTGGCAACACGCTTAATCACCACAACTTTATCATTCAACTCTAACTGGCTTGCATCTATGATTGTCTGTTTCATGATATTTCCTTCCTTTCCTAGAATTCCAAGCCAGCTTCTCTGGCCGCGTCAGCTAATGCTGCGATCTTGCCCTGGTATATAAAGCCGCCTCTGTCAAAAACAACTTTTGTGATACCTTTTTCAACTGCCCTCTTGGCAATGACTGTTCCCAAGTATGCTGCCGCATCAACGTTATTGGTCTTCTCCAGCTCTGCCTTTACCGCTTTCTCAACAGTGGACGCAGATACCAATGTGTTACCAACAGTGTCGTCGATAATTTGAGCATACATATGATTATTGCTTCTGAATACCGCAAGACGGGGTCTCTCGGCGGTGCCGCTGAAACGGTTGCGTATTCTCATGTGCTTTTTAACACGAACTTCCTGTCTGGATTCTTTACTAACCATTTTCATACTCTCCTTATCTGTTATTTCTTACCGGTCTTACCAACCTTGCGTCTGATCGTCTCATCCGCATACTTGATGCCCTTGCCCTTGTAAGGCTCAGGTCTTCTCTTGTCTCTGATCTCGGCTGCGAATTGGCCAACTTTTTCTTTGTCGATACCCTTAACAATAATGATATTCTGTCCTTCGACGACAGTCTCGATACCCTCGGGATCCTCCATCTCCACCGGATGGGAATAACCCAGAGACAGGGTCAGTTTCTTGCCGGCCTTGGCTGCTCTGTAGCCTACGCCGTTGACTTCCAGCTTTTTCTCGTAGCCCTGTGTAACGCCTACCACCATGTTGTTGATCAGAGTTCTGGTCAGACCGTGAAGAGACTTCATCTTCTTCAGGTCGTTGGGCCTGCTGACAACCACCTCGGCGCCCTCCAGCTTAATCTCCATCTCTGCGGGTAATACTCTCTCCAGAGCACCCTTGGGACCTTTTACAGTCACTTTATTATTTTCTGCAATATCCACAGTAACGCCTGCGGGAACTGCGATTGGCATTCTTCCTATACGTGACATGCCCGTACCTCCTGTTTTTATTTATGAATTACCACACGAAAGCCAATACTTCGCCGCCAACCTGCAGCTCTCTGGCCTTCTTGTCGGTGATTACGCCCTGGTTGGTGGAAATGATCGCAATGCCAAGTCCGCCAAGTACCTTGGGCAGTTCATCCTTGCCGGCATACACGCGCAGGCCGGGTTTGGAGATTCTCTTGATACCGGAGATGATCTTCTCATTCTTATCCGCACCGTACTTTAAGGAGATGTGGATCGTCTTGAAACCGCCGTCTTCGATGATATCATACTTCTTTATATAGCCCTCCTCTAAAAGGATGTTGGCGATCGCCAACTTCATCTTAGAAGCAGGAACATCAACTGTATCGTGTTTTGCAGTATTCGCGTTACGGATTCTTGTAAGCATATCTGCAATAGGATCGCTCATCATGGTTTTTCCTCCTCCTTACCAACTTGCTTTCTTAACGCCGGGGATCTGACCCTTGTATGCTAACTCACGGAAACAAACTCTGCAAATTCCGTATTTTTTCAGAACCGAGTGTGGACGGCCACAAATCTTGCAACGGGTATAAGCCTGGGTGGAAAACTTGGGCTTGCGCTGCTGTTTGATCTTCATAGATGTCTTTGCCATGCGAATTTACCTCCTTATGATCTGGCGAAGGGCATATTGAACAGTGTCAGTAATTCACGCGCCTCTTCGTCCGTCTTGGCAGTTGTCACAAAAATAATATCCATACCTCTGGTCTTGTCGATCTTATCGTACTCGATCTCAGGGAAGATGATCTGCTCCTTGATGCCCAGAGCATAGTTACCTCTGCCGTCAAACGCGTTGGGGTTCACGCCTCTGAAGTCACGCACACGGGGAAGAGCCAGGTTCACCAGACGATCCAGGAACTCATACATCTTCTCACCCCGCAGAGTGGTCTTACAGCCGATACTCATACCCTCACGGATCTTGAAGTTGGCCACGGAATTCTTGGCCTTGGTCACGACCGCCTTCTGGCCGGTGATGGTCTCCATGTCATGAACGGCGTTTTCCAGCACTTTCGCGTTGTCCTTGGCTTCGCCTACGCCCATGTTGATCACGATCTTATCCAGCTTGGGAACTTCCATCACGTTTTTATATCCAAACTTCTTCGTCATCGCAGCGACGACCTCGTTATTATAGAAATCTTTCAATCTACTCACGTTTACTTTCCTCCTTCCTGGAATTAATCGATCACTTCGCCGGTCTTCTTGGCGAAACGGACTTTCTTATCCCCATCCATCTTAAAGCCGACTCTCGTGGCCTGTCCCTTGTGAACCAGCATCACGTTGGAGATATCCATGGGCGCTTCCTTCTGGATGATGCCGCCGTTTGGATTGGCCTGGGTGGGCTTGGAATGCTTGGTCATCATATTCAGACCTTCCACAAGAACCTTGCCATTCTTGGGATCCACGGAGATGACCTTGCCCTCTTTATTCTTGATCTTTCTGTTACCGGCGATCACCTTGACCGTATCGCCTTTTTTAATCTTCGACGTTGCCATTGCTGCACCTCCTTACAATACTTCGGGAGCCAGGGAAACGATCTTCATAAACTGTTTCTCACGAAGCTCTCTCGCCACGGGCCCAAAGATACGAGTTCCTCTGGGAGTCTTGTCATCCTTGATAATCACTGCCGCGTTCTCATCAAACTTAATATAGGAGCCGTCCTTGCGGCGGGCGCCTTTCACAGTACGGACAACCACTGCCTTGACAACATCACCCTTCTTTACAACGCCGCCAGGCGTTGCGTCTTTGACCGAGGCAACGATCACATCACCGATCTGTGCATATCTTCTTGTGGAGCCGCCCATAACACGGATGCAAAGAAGTTCTTTCGCACCGGTATTATCGGCAACCTTCAGTCTGGTTTCCTGCTGAATCATGTCAATTCTCCTTCCAAATATCTGTGAGATAGATATCTATCCGCGCAATTATTTTGCTCTCTCTACGATCTCGACGAGTCTCCATCTCTTGTCCTTGGACAGAGGTCTTGTCTCCATCACTCTCACGGTATCGCCGATGTTGCACTCATTGTTCTCGTCATGCGCCTTCAGCTTGTAGGTGCTCTTCACAACCTTTTTGTAAAGAGGATGCTTTACACGGTTCTCGATTGCAACAACGATCGTCTTATCCATCTTATTACTGACTACCTTGCCAGTACGCTGTTTTCTCAAATTTCTTTCCACGACCCATTCTCCTTTCTTCGTCCGCTGCCTATGCTCTGGCTTTCTGAGTGATCACAGTCTGGATACGGGCAATGTTCTTTCTGACTTCCTTGATTCTTGCCGTATTATCCAGCTGGTTGGTAGCGTTCTGGAATCTCAAATTGAAAAGCTCTTTCTTGGCGGCAACCAGCTCCTGATTCAGTTCCGCCTCGGACTTGGTCTGTAAATCTTCAACATACTTATTCGTCTTCATTATGATACACCGCCTTCCAGATCTGCTTTCGCTACGACTTTACATTTGCAGGGAAGCTTGTGCATAGCAAGACGCAGTGCCTCGCGGGCATCTGACTCGGGAACGCCAGCGATCTCAAACATCACGCGTCCGGGCTTGACAACTGCTACCCAATACTCCAAAGTACCTTTACCGGAACCCATACGAGTCTCGGCAGGCTTTGCGGTTACAGGCTTATCCGGGAAAATCTTGATCCAGACCTTACCGGTACGTTTTGTATAACGGGTAAGTGCAATACGGGCCGCCTCGATCTGATTGGACTTGATCCAGCAGGGCTCTGTTGCTACCAGTCCGTATTCGCCATAGGTAAGGGTGTTTCCTCTGGATGCCTTACCGGCCATGCTGCCACGGAACTGTTTACGACGCTTTACTCTCTTCGGCATTAACATTATTTATCGCTCCCTTCCACCGGCTCTCCTTTTGTAGGAAGAATCTCGCCTTTATAAATCCAAACCTTGACACCGACTTTACCGTAGGTGGTATCCGCCTCGGCAAAACCGTAGTCGATGTCCGCTCTCAGAGTCTGCAGAGGAATCGTGCCCTCGCTGTAAAACTCGGTGCGCGCAATATCGGCGCCGCCCAGACGTCCGGCACAGGCCGCCTTAATACCCAGAGCGCCGGCCTTCATGGTTCTGCCCATACAGGACTTCATGGCACGTCTGAAAGACACACGGTTCTCAAGCTGCTGTGCGATATTCTCGGCAACCAGCTGCGCGTCCTTGTCAGGTCTCTTGATTTCCTTGATGTCCACCATCACCTTCTTGTCGGTGAGTTTGGCCAGCTCCTGCTTGGTAATCTCGATCTCCGCGCCGCCCTTACCGATCACGACGCCGGGCTTGGCGGTGTAGATGACGACCTTCACTCTGTCGGATGCTCTCTCGATTTCGATCTTGGACACACCTGCGCTGTATAACTTCTTCTTTAAAAACTGTCTGATGTTGTAGTCCTCTACCAGATAATCGGAGAACTCTGCATCAGCGTACCACTTGGAATCCCAATCCTTAATAACGCCGACTCTCAGGCCGTGAGGATTAACTTTCTGTCCCATAAATTCTTCCTCCTATTTCTCATCAAGCACGATGGTGATATGGCTCATTCTCTTCTCGATCCTGTTGGCGCTGCCCCGTGCTCTCGGTCTAACTCTCTTCATGATCGGTCCGTTGTTTGCATAGCACTCTGCAATATACAGGTTCTCGGTATTCATACCGTTGTTGTTCTCCGCATTGGCGATGGCGGACTTCAGCAGTTTCTCAACCACGCTGGACGCGTATCTGGGATTGTATGCCAGAATGCCCAGGGCAGTCTGCACATCCTTGCCTCTGATGGCATCCAACACGAAACATGCCTTCTGAACAGGGATTCTTGCATAGGATAACTTTGCAGAGGGTCTCGTGTCCTTCTGGGCGTTTCTCTCTCTCTTAATCTGACTTCTATGTCCTTTAGCCATAGATAATATCCTCCTTTTCAAGCTAACGCATCTGCTACGGCCCTATTGCCGCAGTCAGACCAGTATCTGTTCCGCAGACGGCAGACCGGAATGAGGACTCCGTATCCCGCCGCCGCAGGGGTTGGCCCCCTCCCGGGCAGCCATGCGTTATTGACACGCTTTACTTACCTGACCTTGGACTTTTTCTCATCCTTGCCGTGGCCTCTGTACGTTCTCGTAGCAACGAACTCGCCCAGCTTATGGCCAACCATATCCTCAGTCACATATACAGGCACATGCTTTCTTCCGTCATGAACAGCAATGGTGTGTCCGACGAAAGAAGGGAAAATCGTGGAACGGCGGGACCATGTCTTGATAACAGACTTCTGTCCGGAAGCGTTCATCGCATCTACCTTTTTCAGCAAACTTTCATCAGCGAAAGGGCCTTTTTTCAGTGATCTAGCCATTTATTTTTCCTCCTATTATAAGTTCCGTTACTTAATTGCCTTGCCGTCGCGTCTTCTCACGATCAGCTTATCAGACGCCTTCTTCCTGCGGGTCTTAAGACCCAGAGCAGGCTTACCCCAAGGAGTGCTGGGGCCGGGACGTCCGATTCCGTTCTTACCTTCACCACCACCGTGAGGATGGTCGTTGGGGTTCATAACGGCGCCGCGTACAGTGGGACGAATGCCCATGTGGCGCTTACGTCCTGCCTTACCGATCTTGATCAGGCTGTGATCCACATTGCCTACGATACCAACTGTGGCACGGCATACCAGAGGAACCATTCTCATCTCTCCGGAGGGAAGACGCAGAGTCGCGTACTTGCCTTCCTTCGCCATCAGCTGCGCGCTGTTGCCGGCGGAACGAACCAGCTGGCCGCCCTTGCCGGGATATAACTCAATGTTATGCACCTGCGTACCGACAGGGATCTCGGACAGAGGCAGGCAGTTGCCCAGTCTTACCTCCGCCTCGGGACCGTTCATGACTTTCATGCCGTCCGTCAGTCCTTCGGGAGCAATAATATAGGACTTGGTACCGTCCGCATAGCAGATCAGCGCGATATTGGCCGTTCTGTTGGGGTCGTATTCGATACCGATTACCGTTGCGGGAATACCGTCCTTGTTTCTCTTAAAATCAATGATTCTGTACTGTCTTCTGACTCCACCGCCCTGATGTCTCACGGTGATCTTACCCTGGTTGTTACGGCCGGCGTTCTTTTTCAGTGAATAGCAGAGACTTTTTTCGGGAGTCTTCTTGGTAATCTCGGCGAAATCAGAACCGGTCATATTCCGTCTGGAAGGTGTATAGGGATTGTATGTCTTAATTCCCATCGTTCTATCTCCTTTTCTACATGATTCTTTGCGCAGCGCCATCCGCGCCGCATACCTTAATCCGTCAGGCCATATAGACCCTGACTTTCCATAACCCTGATGGACTAAATGTTCTTAAGCCACATCCTGCTGTACCCCCGCAAGAATTGCCTGGGCAATTCTTGCTGAGATGGTTAGATGTTCTTAGGCGGCGTACTTTGACGCCTTAGAACATCTCCATTCTCAAAGGCCCGCAAAGATCTCAATATCCTTGCTGTCCTCGGTAAGGGTTACGATCGCTTTCTTGGTCTTGGCGGTCTTGCCGACCACCATGCCGCGTCTCTTCTTCTTGCCGTCGTAGTTGATGGTGTTGACACTCTTTACCTTGGTGCCCTCGAACATCTTCTGAACGGCCTCCTTGATCTGAGACTTGTTTGCCTCCGTATGAACCAGAAAAGTATATTTCTTCTCGCCCATACCGGCCATACTCTTCTCGGTGATAACCGGTTTGAGGATTACGTCATAGTATTTGATATCAGCCATTACGCGTACACCTCCTCAATCTTCGCCACGGCATCCTTGGTCAGTACCAAAGTGTTAGCCTTCATTACGTCATAGACATTGATGGCGTTTACCAAAGTGGTATTTACATCGGCCACGTTCCGGGCGGACATTACCACATTCTCATCATTCTCAGCCAGAACCACCAGGCCCTTGCTCACTTTCAGGTTGTTCATTACATTGACAAAGTTCTTGGTCTTGATCTCATCGAACTTCAGCTCATCCACAACGATCAGCCTGGTGTCCTGCACCTTGCTGGTCAGGGCGGACTTCAGCGCCGCTCTCTTCTCTTTCTTATTCATCTTGAAAGAGTAATCTCTGGGCACGGGCGCGAACACCATGCCGCCGCCCTTCCACTGAGGCGCTCTGGTGGAACCCTGTCTGGCGTGACCGGTTCCCTTCTGCCTCCAGGGCTTTCTGCCGCCGCCGGATACCTCGGAACGGGTCTTTGCCTTCTGTGTACCCTGCCGATTGTTTGCAAGCTGCTGTACAACTGCCATGTGTACCAAGTGCTCATTGATCTTTACACCAAACACCGCATCGTTTAATTCGATTGTACCAACTTCCTTGCCTTCCATATTAAAAACAGATACGTTTGCCATCTGATTGGTCCTCCTTCCGTCTTAAACTATGCTTCAACCTTGACGGTCTCTTTGATGGTTACAAGCGCTTTCTTGGGTCCGGGTACAGCGCCCTTCACCAGCAGCAGATTCTTCTCGGCATCCACCCTGACGACCTCAAGATTCTGAACCGTTACTTTTACATGACCCATATGGCCGGGCATTCCCTTGCCCTTGAACACGCGGCTGGGAGAGGAACACGCGCCGTTGGAACCCTGATGGCGATGGAACTTGGAACCGTGTTTCATGGGGCCTCTGTGCTGACCCAGTCTCTTGATGGCGCCCTGGAAACCCTTGCCCTTGGAAACAGCGGAGGCGTCCACCTTGTCGCCAGCCTGGAAGATGTCGGCCTTGATCTCGCCGCCCAGGGAGTACTCTTCGACATTGTCAAATTTGAACTCTCTCACATATCTCTTGGAGCTGGCGCCCGCCTTTTTAAAGTGGCCCTGCTCCGCCTTGTTTACGCCGTGTCTGTGGATGATCTCTCTCTTGCCGGTGGCGTCCTTGTTGACGATCCTGTCCTTCTTATCCACAAAACCAACCTGTACCGCGCTGTACCCGTCGTTCTCCACGGTCTTGATCTGTGTCACCACACAGGGACCGGCCTGGAGTACGGTAACGGGAACCAGTACGCCGTCTTCGTTGAAGATCTGCGTCATTCCGATCTTTGTTGCTAAGATTGCTTTCTTCATGTTTTCCTCCTAATTACTCTACAGCGGGACTGCAGATTGTGCCGCAGGCACAACTGCCGCAGATTGCATCGCGGATGCAATCTGCAAATAGTGAGTACTCCTCACTTTTGCAGCAGTCCATACTAGTAGGGGATGTGGGGTAAAAACCCCGCTTTTTGTTTGATTACTTGGTCTTCATCTTGATGTCGATGTACACACCGGCCGGCATTTCCAGTCTCTGCAATGCGTCAACTGTCTTCTGGGTCGGGGTAATGATATCGATCAGTCTCTTATGGGTTCTCTGCTCGAACTGCTCTCTGGAGTCCTTGTACTTGTGTACCGCTCTCAGAATCGTAACCACTTCCTTCTTAGTAGGAAGGGGCACCGGGCCGCTCACCTGGGAACCGTTCTTCTTGACTGTTTCGATGATCTTTTTGGCGGACGCGTCAACAAGCTGATGATCGTACGCCTTGAGTGTGATTCTCATTACCTGACTTGCCATAAAAAAAGTCGCCTCCTTTTCGCACTTTTGGTTGTAAGTACGACAAGCGGTGACTGTACACTCTCCCGTGTGTGTCCTAAACCTTCACGCAACCCTTTCATCTCTCCGGCTTATTTCACAGCGAGGTAAAACCTGTTTACTACTCTCACGTCGTTTCTGTCCTAAGACAGACCATAAATCTGTACAGTGACTTGTCGTCAGTTTCCTAACTTGACATTCGCTCCACGGAAAACCTGTCCGCCATTGCTGACTGACAGCAACCTCACGTTTCACAGCTATCATGCCACAGCAATTAGTAGTATACATGGGAATTTCCAGCATTGCAAGTATTTTTTTGAAAATATTGTATTTTTTTTCAGTACAATAGGTTTTCATTGTAAAATGCTCTGGACTGGTGTATAGTAGAGCCTGTGGTTTATGCGCCCGGTTATCCGAAACCCCTGTCTCATTTCAAAATGTTTGGAATGAAACGTGGGAAAAAGCTATTTATGCCTGCAAGGTCAAAATATTTGTATGCGGCGGGATGTTTTCAATAGATATGATTCCAAACGTGTCAGCGGAGTTGGATTCTATTTTCAATTGGGTTCACAATAATGGCGGAAAGGACGCGCCAATTCAGATTATTGGTTTGACTTGGGATAGCCAAATCGGCAAAGTATATTTAATTATAGAAGAAAAGGAAAAACAGACATGTGGATCGCGAACAACTGGAAAGACTATGAAGTGTTGGATACTTCCAGCGGAGAAAAGCTGGAACGCTGGGGGAAATATATCCTGGTGCGCCCGGATCCCCAGGTGATCTGGGAAACGCCCCACGGTCACGAGGGCTGGCGAAAAAAAAACGGACATTACCACCGCAGCGCAAAAGGGGGCGGCGAGTGGGAATTTTTTAATCTGCCTGACGAGTGGACTGTTTCCTATCCCCTGCCCTGCCTGAGAGATCGAAAGGCAGAAACTTCCCGGGAGAACCGGCTTACCTTTCATTTAAAACCTTTCAGTTTTAAACATACGGGGCTGTTCCCCGAGCAGGCCGCCAACTGGGACTGGTTCTCAGAGCTGATCGACAGCGCCATGCATTCTGACGGCAGCCGCCCGGGAACCGGACGTTTCAGCGTGGAGCGGCCCGTGAAGGTTCTGAATCTCTTTGCCTATACGGGAGGGGCCACTCTGGCGGCGGCCGCCGCCGGGGCGCAGGTCACCCATGTGGACGCCTCCAAGGGCATGGTGGGCTGGGCGCGGGAGAACGCGGTGTCCTCCGGTCTGGGAGACGCCCCCATACGCTGGCTGGTAGACGACTGCGTCAAATTTGTGGAGCGGGAGATCCGCAGGGGCAACAGGTACGACGGCATCATCATGGATCCCCCCTCCTACGGCAGAGGCCCCAGGGGCGAGGTCTGGAAAATAGAGGAGAGCATCTGGCCTTTCCTCAATCTGACCCGCCAGCTCCTGTCCGAAGACGCCCTGTTTTTCCTGATTAATTCTTACACTACCGGACTGCAGCCCGCCGTGCTGTCCTATATGACGAACACTGTACTGACTTCCTCTCTGGGAGGAAGAGCGGCGGCGGACGAGATCGGTCTGCCCGTCACCGGTTCGGGTTTGATTCTGCCCTGCGGAGCATCCTGCCGGTGGACCGCCAAATAGTTTCCCAATAAAAAAGTCCCAGTGCCAACGTCAGGCACTGGGGTTTTTATTGGGAATTCAGATCAGGAAAAAGCCGCCGCAAATCCCGCTCCCATGGCGATTATGAACAGCAGCAGGTAAAAGGCCATGATACAGCCCATAAAGATCAGCTGCGCCTTAAAGAAGTTGGACTTGCTCTTCTTCTCACTGCCGCTGAATGCCCACACAAATATCAGAATAATATTCGCGCAGGGAATCATCAGCAACAGATCCGTGATCAGCCAGTCTTTCAGGGACATGGGCTCTTCCAGCTCGCCGTTGCTCTGGTATGTCTGATACCCCTGATACTGCGGCTGCTGGTAGCCGCTCTGCTGATAGGAACTCTGCTGATAAGAGTTCTGGTAGTAAGGGTTCTGATAATAGGAATTCTGACTGCCATCCTGCGTTCCCTGGCTCTGGCTGTAGGCTCCCTGGGACTGCTGGGAACTGTACTGCCCGTAGGGATCCTGGGACTGCGTGCCGCTCTGCCCGTAGGAATCCTGAGACTGCGTGCCGCTCTGCCCATAGGGATCCTGAGGCTGCGTACCGCTCTGCAAATAGGGGTTTGTACCGCTATTCTGCTCGTAGGGGTTCTGATTATTATAATCCATTTTGTCCTCCTCATAAGTGCTTTTTATCTTAGCACTTCTATCTTAACATACGAAAGCCCTTTCGTCCACCATTGTTTTGCCGCAGATCCTCAGACACCGCGGGTTCGATACAGAGCGCATTCAGATCCTGTCCTGATATTTGTCCCGGATGATCAGCGGAATCTGAGACAGCATATTGTCAATATCCTCAAACATGGCGCTCTTGGTGGTTCCCAGGCGGCTGGCGCTCTCGATATGTCTGACTACCTCCTGATACTGCGCCTTGATGTCATCAAAGAAATTGTAGATGGTCTGCAATTCCCCTTTGGACTCCTGGATCACTCCGGCGATGGTCGTCTGCACCGCCGACGCTCCCTCCGCAGTCTCCGTAATCCGCTGAAAAGATTCATATGTACTGTTTACAGTGTCAAAATTCTGGTTTAGCGCCTCCTGAGACGCCGTGATGCTGCCGCTCAACTGATTCGTGCCGTACTCCACGTCCTGAACCCCCGCGTCCACTTCGCCCGCCAGCCCCTTAATCTCGTCCGCCAGCTCCTTGACTCTCTCCGCGACCACCGCAAACTCCTTGCCGTACTCGCCCGCTCTGGCCGCCTCGATAGAGGCGTTGATGGCGATGATATTGGTCTGATCCGCTATGGATACGATCTTTCTCATACACTGCTGGATATTTTTTACAGATCCCTGCAGCTGCTCAAAGGTCTGCTCCATCTCCCGGTAGGTCTCCCCCACCTGCTCGGAAGTACTTCTGAGTTCCTCCACTCTCGCCTGAGTGTCGGACACCGTCTGGGTGATAGCCTCCCGCACCTGTCCAAACTCTCCCGCGGCCTGGTCAATATTGTCAAAAGACTGCCTGAAATTCTGCAGCTGTGTCTGAAAACTGTCCGCCCGGCTCAGCACGCCGGAGAACGAACTGCCTACCATCCCCAGCTCAAACAGGGATTCCACCTCTTTTTCGATCAGTTCCTTTTTATAGTCCTTTAAGCTGTTTGTCACATGCAATATCGGATAGAGGCTTTCTTCCGTATGATATACCTGGCCGGATTTATTCCGGCGCTTATTGGAAAACGACATAGTTATTTCCTCCATATTTATAGTTCCACATCCGTTCAAACACCGATCTATTCAAACACCACGCAGGTCATGGACTGATTGACGAAACGATTGTTATAATGCTCCCCGTATCCTACAAGCCCCGCATGACTGCCAAGCTGCGACATATCCCGCAGATAATCCTGCATATAGCCCTGCTCGCTGAACAATTTGTATCGGAACAGACAGTTGACCGAGAATACTGCCGAACGTTTCGGAAAATCCGCGCAGATCCTCTGAACCGTCTGTCTGGTAATGGCGCGGTAATCTCCCAGCTCCAGCAGGATCAACACATCGGAATCATTGACCTGTCGGAAACAGGCCAGCGCGTTGCCCGCTACCTCCTTGATGGAAATGATACAGATATCGTCCCCGTTCAGTTTTCCAAACGGATTCTTAAAGGTCTGCGTCAATATCTCCTGATCTGTCACATGGAGGATACTCTGGTACACCTGCTTGGCCGGCCTCCCGTTGAGCGCCCCCAATATGTAGTTGGCCCGATCCGTCTGGGAGGCGATAAAACGGTAATTCCCCATGGGATGATAGATATTTTCCTTATAAGTCTTTACCCGGCCTCCCAGATTGCGCACCAGCCCATAGGCCACTGCGTCCTGATATACCCTGCCATTGGCGGAGACCCTGCCCGCGTCGCCGGTTCCGCCCACCAGCGAAACGCCCCGGGGACTGAGTACCGTATTGATGGTCGTCAGCACGCAGGCGTCGTTTCCCGCGCAAAAATCAATGCACACCGTGTCCCTGTCTGAACCGCCCACTTTTCGGAGATCCTCCTCCAGACGGCGAATATATTTTACCGGCATGGCAGACACCTGTTCCAATACATTGGCGGCGGCAACCACACCGCCACAAAACGCCACAACGGCTACTCCCGATTCCACAACCCTGGTGTCGTAACCCATACCGATACAGCCGATACTGGGAACTCCCGGGTAAAGCTTTTCCAACGCTTTCACATGCTCTTCAAACTGAGCGTCGTTGGATAACAGCATGATAAATTCCGGATCTTTCAATCCGTTTACGGCCTCTGCCAGGTCACCTCTCTGACTCATAGCAAAAAACTGCCTCATATGATATATGCCTCCTCTCCGTATCTGGCACAGCAGATAATCACGCTTATTATACCGGAAAAGCATTCCTGCCGTCAATATCCTTTGCGCGGTTAATTTCCTCATTAAAAAAGTAGATAAACCTTCCGGATTATGATATGATAAATTATGGAACATCATTCCAAATACAGACTGTCGCTCTACCGCAGAAACCGCGGTAGTATGCGGTGGAGGAAAGAGGTCATCATTATGGAAAAAACACTACCTACAAGGGATCAGGTGGCCGTGGAGAATACATGGAACCTGAGCCTGATGTACGCGGATCGCGACGCCTGGGAGACGGATCTGAAACTGGCCCGGGAGATGGGCAAAAAACTGGCCGCCCGGGAGGGCCATGTGTGCGGCAGCGCCCAGGATCTGTATGACACGCTGCAGGAACAGGTTGACCTGTACCGCAAGCTGGGACATCTGGGCGTATATGTGTCCTGTCTCAGCGATCAGGACACCGGCAACGACACCCACCAGGAGATGAGCCAGCGTTTCACCAACATCTTTGCGGAGATCGAGAGCGGCATATCCTTTATCAGCCCGGAGATTCTGGAGCTTACGAAAGAGCAGCTGGAAGATTACTACCGGCAGTGCCCCGGGCTGGAAGAATACAGGATCGATCTGGAAGACACCCTGCGCTTAAAGCCCCATATCCTGTCCAAAGAGATGGAAAAGCTGCTGGCGGACGCCTCCGAGATCTGCAGCAATCCCGACCAGACCTACGCCATCTTCAGCAATGCAGACATGAAATTCCCCGAGGTGCAGGACGAGAACGGCGAGATGGTGCAGATCACCCACGGGCGCTTTGTGCCGCTGGAGGAATCCGCTGACCGCCGGGTCCGCAGAGAGACTTTTGAAAAACTGTACGGTGTGTACAAGCAGTACTCCCGGACCCTGGCCAGCATCTACAGCGGCCATGTGAAACAGTTGATCTTCAACGCCCGGGCGCGCCACTATGACAACACGCTGGAGGCCGCCGTGAGCAGAGTGAACGTATCTCCCCAGGTATACCGGAACCTGATCGATACCGTGAACAACAATCTGGACAAGATGCACCGCTATGTGCGTCTGCGCAAGCGTCTGCTGGGAGTGGATGAACTGCACATGTACGATATCTACACCCCCATCATCGCCGGGGTGTCCAAAAACATCCCCTTTGAAGAGGCCAAAGAGACCGTGCTGAAAGCCCTCGCCCCTCTGGGAGAAGATTACCTGAAAGTGGTGCGGGAAGGTTTTGCAAACCGCTGGATCGACGTGTACGAGAACGAGGGAAAGCGCAGCGGCGCCTACTCCACCGGCTCCTATGACAGCTATCCCTATATCCTGCTGAATTACACCGGCAATCTGGACAATCTCTTCACGCTGATCCATGAGATGGGACATTCCATGCACACCTGGCACTCCAACCACGCCCAGCCGCCCGTGTACGCAAACTACCGGATCTTTGTGGCGGAGGTGGCCTCCACCTGCAACGAGATCCTGCTGATGGAATATCTGCTGGCCCATACCACGGACAAAAAGGAGCGGGCGTACCTGCTCAATCATTATCTGGACAGTTTCAAGGGAACCGTGTACCGCCAGACCATGTTCGCGGAGTATGAGCTGATCACCAACCAGATGGCGGAGGAGGGCCAGAGCCTGACAGCCGAGGCGCTGACCAAGGTGTACCACGACTTAAACAGCAAGTACTACGGCCCGGATATGGTGTCCGACCCGGAGATCGGCGTGGAATGGGCGCGTATCCCCCATTTCTATTACAATTTCTATGTGTACCAGTACGCCACCTCCTTCTCCGCCGCCGTGGCGGTGGCCCGTAACATTCTGGAAGAAGGCGCTCCCGCCGTGGAACGGTACAAAAAATTCCTCTCCGGCGGCTGCTCCATGCCTCCGGTGGAACTGTTAAAGATCGCGGGCGTGGATCTGACCACTGCCCAGCCCATTCAGGACGCGCTGGATGTGTTCGGCCGGGTGATCGGGGAACTGGAAGAACTTACGGGAGGCAATCTATGAGCTACCAATTCGATGATGAAATAAAATGCTATGAGAGTATGAACGAAGAATTGCCGCCGCCCTGCCATGGGGAATTGATGGCGTCCCTGTTCGAAATCTATAAGGACGGCAAAGTATTGAGCAACGGTAAATTCCGCATGCCCATCGACCTGATCCGGGAGGAATACCCGGAGATCGAGGAGAGCGACCTGCAACGGATCATAGACTATCTGAAAGAAACGGAACGTTTCTGTGAGGACGTCTGCTGCTGCCTGTCCAGATGCATCGACGTCCCCTTCGTCCCTCCCGCGGAAGAAGAACAGCAGCGCGCGGCCCGGGTGAAACAGGTATGCCTGAAAAGATATCCCTGGATGGAGGAAGAACAGATCGAGGAACTTCTGAATACCGTATGCTGGCTGTCCAATCGTTAGATTATCATGGTAATCATAAACAGGGCGGGGAAATATTTTTCCCTGCCCGGATGGCCTGTCCCCAGCCGTATGCCCGCCGCAGCAGATTCCCCTCATAGTAGGTCATGGGCTCGGTGTGGGGAAACATCGTGACCATCCGATATGTGTACAACGCCACCATACCCACACAGATCACGGTCAGCAGCCCCTTCCACATCTTCTGCGGCGATTCCAGCACATAGCGATCCAGCGCGAACACCGCCGCCAGCGCCAGCCAGGCGTATCCGAAGGGCTGCAGCTGCCAGCTCTCGCGAAAGTGTCCCCGCAGAATCAGCAGGATGCTTCTGGTCAGGCCGCAGCCCGGACAGGGCAGTCCCAATATTTCCCTGCTGGGGCATACGCCGTGTCCCAGCAGACCCGCTCCCGCCACCACGACCGCCGCGATGAGCAGACCCACTTTATAATTATCCCAGTCCCGCCGGATGGCCTGCCCCATCTCCCGCAGCTTTCTGACCCGCATATCGATACGCCTCTCCCGATTATATGATCTCCCTGTTCCCACAGACAATGTCTACGTCTGCCGTATCCGCACGTCAGCCTTGTAACCCTTTCAACCGTCCGCGGAGTGTCCTGTTGTATCTATCCGCCCCGACCGAATCACTGCGTCTGCCCGATATCGTATACGCTGCGCAGCCGGAAATTCCCGGCGTCGCCCTCCAGGATCCGCACCCTTTTTTCTCCGGGGTTCATATCAAAATAGTTGTCGCTGAGTTTCACATAGCCGCCGCCCTCTCCGTCGCCCCATATTTCCACAGACCTGGCGTAGCGCTCGGCCCGCAGGATCAGGGTATCCCCCTCCCGGCGCAGACTTAAGCCCGGCTCGGCAAACCGGAAATGTTTGGGGGCAGTGAACAGGCTGGTGCCCTCGGAGACAACCGTTTCCCCCACCTCCAACTGATAGCTGAAATACATCTCCCGCACATTGAGTCCGGGATAATCCGTGAAATCTATCTTATCCAGCCACAGGCTTTCGAGGGGCGCTGCCGCCACCCGGGCCTCTCCCTCTGTCAGCACTTCTCCCAGGCGTCCGCGCAGCTGCCAGCGGCAGATGCCCTCCACGCACTCTCGTGTCTCGTTGGACACGCAGAGCCGGGCGGACACCTCCATGGGCCCCGGCTGGGCGATACAGTGGGGACGCTGGGACAGCTCGCCCTCCTCCTGGCAGGAGAGCAGCACCGGCGCAAACATCCTCTTTTCCGCGTAATGCAGCGCTTTCCACCGCCCATAATAGTCGATGCTCGCCCAGGACGCCACCGGCCATATGTCGTTGAGCTGCCACACCACCGCGCCCATGCAGTGACCTCTGTGCCTGCGAAAATGCTCCACGCCGTAGCGTATGGCCTCCATCTGCAGCAGTTGGGAGGCATACAGAAGTCTGTCAAAATCCGCGGGATACAGGTACGTAGCGGACAGATAGTTCAGTATCTTGCCGTTGGCAGCCACATTGCGCTGGTGCATCTCCATGACCCTGGAAAAAATATTCCGATCCTCCGGCTCCGTAAAACTCTCCACCGTCTCCAGGCAGGGGAAGGACTGGAAACCGAATTCCGACAGGTAGCGGAAACGGAACTTCCTGTACTCCGTAAAAGGCTTATTGCCGTGCCAAACGTCCCAATAGTGAGTGTCTCCCCTGTTCTCGTCCCATGGATTGTCAAAGTTGCCCCCCGACGACGGGGAGGAGGGCCAATAGAAAGTATGGGGATCCTCCTGCCGCAGGATCTGGGGGATAATATACTCGAACAGCTTGATATAGTCGTAAAACTGCTTTTGAGACGGCCTCCAGCACTTATCCAGCGTCTGTGTCTCCATCTCATTGTTGCCGCACCACAGCCCCAGACAGGCGTGATGCCTGATACGGCGCACATTCTCCTGGGTCTCCGCCCGGATGTTCTCTTCAAAAGCCTGATCCAGCTCATAGGAAGAGCAGGCGTACATGAAGTCCTGCCACACGATAAGCCCCAGCCGGTCGCAGGTCTCATAAAAATGATCGTCGGGATAATAGCCGCCGCCCCATACGCGGATACTGTTGTGTCCCGCTTCCACTGCCGCCCGCAGCAGTTTCTCCGTGCGCTCTCTCGTCACCCTTGAAAGCAGATTGTCCTCCGGAATATAATCCGCGCCCATGGCAAAGATATCCACGCCGTTGACCTGGTGAGCGAACCGGTTGCCCCACTGGTCTTCCCCGATATCCACGGTCATGGTGCGCAGACCGATCTGCCGCTCCCACACGTCCAACGGTCGCCCGTCGCTGCCCAGCAGCAGCGCCTGTACGGTGTAAAGGGGCTGCTCTCCGTAGCCGTTTGGCCACCAGAGCCGGGGGTGTTTGACGGTTATGCTGCCGTCCGGCGACTGCCCGTACACGACGCCCTCCGGCGACGTCACCGTTATCACGGCGGACAGTTCCTCGTCCTCGCGAAATACCTCCAGATCCATCTGCATCTCCAGACGCACCGCGTCCACCTGTACCCGCAGACTGCCGTTCTCCGTCTCCGGAACCGGCACGGACAGGGGCTGCTGCACCCTGCTCTCCTCAAAGGTAAGCTCCCGCATATGAGGACCCTGGTGATACTGAACCACATAGACGCTGTCCAGCCTGGCGCTGTCCACCAGCTGCAGGCTCACCCCTCTGAAGATCCCCGCGTCCGGCAGTCTGGGGCCCCAGTCCCATCCATACATGCAGTGTGCCTTGCGCAGATGGGGGTATCCCGCCATGGCCTCGTTGGATCCGCCGGTAAACACTTTTTTATTCTCTTCCTCAATATATTTTATCGGGGAATGCAGCAGCACGCGAATGGTATTCGTTCCCACCTTCGCGGTCTGCCGGATATCATACTCCCATATACGGTGCATATTCTCCACATGCCCCAGCAGCGTACCGTTCAAATAGACCTCGCCCAGCGTATCGATCCCCTCGAAACGCAGTATGACCGCGTCATATGCCAGCATCTCCCGGGTGATCTCCATATCCGTCTCATAGACAAAATCATTCTCCATCAGTTTTGTGGCATCCAGCTCATTGTCCCGGTAATAGGGATCCGGCATCCTGCCCAGCGCAAGCAGCGTACCGTACACGGAGCCCGGAACCCGTGCCTCCATCCATTCCTCCGGGATACGGTAGATATTGTCCCCCTGAATCTTCATTCTCCATATTCCGCACAGATCTATCTTTTTCATGGCTGCCCGTCCTCTCCTCTTCGCGCCGTCTTTGATACGCATCCTTTTTGACACAACATCCCTGACACTGACAGAGGGCAGCTCCCGCTGCCCTCTCTATAGGTGATTACTCTTTTAACTGCATGATCGTATCGGTCACTTCTTTCAGCTCATTCTTTATATTTGTGCTGGTCACCGTCATACCCTGGGCCAGTTTCTGCACCTCCTGCGCCACCACCGCAAAGCCTCTTCCCGCCTCGCCGGAGCGCGCTGCCTCGATGCTGGCATTCAGCGCCAGTATCTTCTGTTTGCTGCTGAAAGCCTCGATCTGGTGAGTATTCTCATTGGCAAGCACAATCTGCTCCGCCGCCTTATTGATCCCCTCCTGCAGACGGTTCACGATCTTCTCATTCTGCGTGGTGGCGTAGCTGGCGCGCACAAACATATTGATCACATCCCCCAGCAGGTTGGCCGATGCCTCAATCTGCTCTTTTGTCTTCACATTCAAATGCTGCAAAGCCTCGATATAACGATCCTCGTCGATGCCCAGCTCTCTGGCCGTAGCACGGAACTTCGCCTCGTCAGGACTTTCCGGCAGCACCTGGCCGCCGATAATACTGCCCAGCACCGTGCCGTCGTCCAATGTGATGGGGATCCCAAAGTCCATCAGTCCCGCATGGCAGGCATATACGCCCTTGCCCTCCCGGTCGTTCTTCTCACAGCGTCTGCACCCCTCCGCGCTGCCCCTGGTCAGCTTGATACAGAAATCCGTGAAATTATAACACTCGCTGATATACTGGCCGTCATCCCCCACCGCAACCGTAGCCAGACCTGTACTCAACGCCCAGTTCTGCATAATCTCCTCGAATTTCTTCATATCGCAGAAATCCTGTATTTTCATATATGTACCCTCCCGCTCTCTGATTATTTCCGCAGACATCCCAACGAGTGCCGCACAGGTCAAACGCCCTGCATCCTGCCATAAGATTTGTCCGAAATTAGCAGTTCCACACTCGCTTGTCTGATTTTATATGTATATTCTACTATATTCCAACTGTTTTTTCCACATATTTTTCTTCATTTTTAACAAAAAAATTGACTGCCCGTTCAAGGTCGCAGTCAATTTTTCGCAGAGACATAAAGATGTGGGGCTCACGCCTGACGACGGTGCTCCCGTCGGCCCGCCCTGCTCAATTTTCCTCCGGCAGTTTCTCCAGGCGCAGCCTGTAACGATGCTTTCCAAGGCCAAACCCTTTTGCCGGGCTCGCCTCCTCCTCCCCCAATATGGCGCTGTTGCGGCACACGCACAGGAGCAGACCTACCAGCAGACCATTGCTCACCGCATTCCCCAGGCCGTAGGCCAGAAAAGGGATCCCCGTGGTATAATACAGCCCGTATCCCAGGTTGATGGCTATAAAGGTCACGCTGCGCACCAGCAGTCCCAGGGCGCACGCGCTCCCCAACAGCATACCCAGGCGGTTGCGCTGGCGCAGGGACAGTCGCAGCGCCCTCCCCGCAAAGAACAGCAGGCCGCCCGCCACGGCCGCCCCCGCTATGACGCCAAACAGGGAAAAGACCGCGCTGAGTACATATGTGTCCGCCAGATTCCATTCGATGCCCCGATCCACCATCCAGGCGGGCAGTTCTGTCCCTCCCCACAGGGAGTACTGCCCCGCCCCCAGCAATTCCCGCTGCCGCAGTATAGTATATCCGGCTCCGCCCGCCGCGCTCTCCGGGCGCAGGAGAGCCGCCAGCCTGACGAGAGCGTAGTTGAACGTCCGGCCGCTCCCGGCCAGCGCCAGACTTATGATCCCCAGCGCGGCGCAGGCCAGCGCCGTCCCGGACAAAAGCGCCGCCTGCAAACGCCGGTTTCCTCCAAAGATATTCCTGGCCACCGCCACTGCCAGCAGCGGGCCGCAGACCAGCACAGCCTCCCCGCAGGCGGCGTACTGGCCGGAGCAGAGGGCCCAGGCCAGAAACACAAGCGTCAGCGCCATACACCGCGCCAGCCCCCCGCATCCCTGCCGCCGGTTGCGGTAGAGCAGCGCCGCCAGCAGGACGGGATATAAGCTGAATATATAGTACAGCGGATAACGCATGCGGTGGGAATGATTGGAGGCCCAGAACGAGACGCACACCAGCAGAGCCATATACAGGCCATACCAGAGATAGGCGTGCCGCCCGATAAACCCGTAGTCCAGATACATAAGCCCCAGCATAAGCGCCAGTCCCAGCAGATTGTAAAACAGCGTTCTCGGTCCATAATAGAGCCACACCTTCGTCCAGGAGGGGGGATCAGCAATCTGATAAAAGACAAAAAGCTGCGTCAGGATCCCCGCCGCCGTCAGCGCCATCGCAAGGCCGATCAGCCCAAGAGGAACGCTGGGTCTGTGGATCCGGTTCAGTCTCGCTCCCACCTCCGCCGGATCTCCCATCTGCCGGACGCTCTCGGCCAGCGCCTCCTCCGGCCCCATGCCTCCGGCCTCACAGGCGGCGCGCTGCTCCTCCATATGCCCCCGGATCTCGCCCAGCACCATCCGCCGCGCCCGGGGATCCTGTATCTGCTCCCCCAGAGTGTCCAGATACTCCTTATATTCCATAGCAAACCCGCCCCCTTTCGCCCGGATTCCCCGCCGCCATGACGGGGCGCGGTCTTTTCGCGTCCCTGGCCAGCACATTGGCTACCGCCGCCTGGTATTCCTGCCACTGGGCCTTTTTCTGCGCCGCGTACTTTTTTCCCTCCCGGGTCAGACTGTAGTATCTGCGGCTCTTGCCGCCGGACGCCGTCTCCTCGTAGCTGTTCACATACCCCCTGCTCTCCAGCGTATGCAGCAGCGGGTACAGCGTTCCCGCCTTCAGGTCAAAGACCTGGTTGGATCTGCCCCGCAGGGTATCGATCATCTCGTATCCGTACATATCCTTCTCTTCCAAAAGACGCAGGATCAGCATATCCATGCTGCCCTGTACCAGATTCCTGTCCATTTTTCCTCTCCTTTCCAGTGATCGCGCTATGCGTTGTCTGTGAAATATATATAGTCTGTCTATATATGCATTATATATAGGCAGACTATATATGTCAAGCAGAAATCTGGCGGATAATTCTTCCGGCACGCGCTCTCCTGTCAGCGCACCCGGGCCGATTCTATGAGACGGATGATCCTTTTTCTGTCTTTCTCCCAGGCAGTTCTTTCAATATACAGACGCACGCCATAACAAAAAGGATTGCCGTCTCCCGACGCGATGCGATAATCGCCCTCGATGTATTCCCCGCTTTCGACCAGCCGTAGCTGCCGTCCGCCCACTGCCACCGATTCGAGGATCTGCGGCTCCCCGGCATAGACGCCCTCATATCCCCCGGGACTCCTGCTTGCATAAAAATACAGGTTGCTTGAGCGGTCTCCCAGATAGACGTCGATTCCCCAATCCGGCGACGGCTCAGAGTCAAAAGACATCATATCCAGCAGGGGGACGATCTCATATTCCGCTTCCCTTATCCGGTCTATTTCCATGACAATATTGTTTCCGGGCGTATTCTCAAACTCATAGGATACCGTGCCGGATTTGCCTGTGTAAACGCACAGAAAAATCACAGCCAGCGTCGCCAGTATACATAAGCCTGTGAGGCAATATACGATTCGTCTCTTTTTCATCCCATCCTCCATATTCTCCCGCGCCAATCCGTTGTCCTCCTGCTCTCCACCCGGGTGATACCAGCGCGCCCGGCGCTCACTCCAGCACCCGGCCGCCGCCCAGGCACTTGAGTTCGCCCGCGCGCATCATCTCCAGATAGTCCCTGGGGCGCTCCACTCTCCGGGGCAGTTCCACGCCGCTGCCGAACAGGCCGTGGATATGGTGGGAATCGGATCCCGCCGTCACCGGCAGAGCATACATCATGGCGTAAATCCTGGCCCGGTCGTTCATCTGCGGATCTTTCATCTGCGCGCCGTTTACGATCTCCACGCCGTCCACGTCCCGGGGAAACAGCTCTATATGATCGATATAGTCCCGCTCCCGAAAGGGATGGGCCTGGACGATAAATCCGCCGTCCCGGCGCATCAGGGCGAAGGCCTGTCTGGCGTCCTCCCGGTCGATATCCTCATGCTCCCGCAGCCATTGCCGGTCTAAGTTATAAACGAGAAAATCCGCCGCGTGTACCCCGTACTCAAACCCGAAAAATACATCCAGGCCGATCTTTTCTCCCTCCTGCCGGGCGTATTCATAGCCCAGGCAGAAACGCTCCACCCGCTCCCTCCAGGGCAGATCCCGGGGCACTGCCGAATTTCCGTTGAAAAAGTGATCGGTGACAAATATCCCCGTGTATCCAAGCTCTTTATGCATCCGAGCCATCTCCGCCCCGGACGCGCTGGCGCAGGCGCTCCCCTCACAGGTGTGCAAATGTGTCTCGTAACGATATCCCATACTATTACCTGTCCTCTGTCTCCGTTTTATCCGAATCCCCGTCCACGAGCATACCGTCCCGCAGTTCAAAGACCATGTCCCCGGCTCCGATCAATCCCATGTCGTGGGTGGTCATGACGATGGTCACGCCCTCTTTTTCCACCAGTTCCCGGAAAAGTCCCATCACCGACATCGCCGTGGCCGAATCCAGCTCTCCGGTGGGTTCGTCCGCAAAGATGATATCCGGTCTGTGGGCCACCGCCCGGGCGATGGCCACCCGCTGCTGCTCTCCGCCCGACATCTCCTGGGGCATATGGTGCATACGGTTGCCCAGGCCCACCAGTTTCAGGCACTCCTCCGCCCGCTCCCGGCGGCCCTGTTTTACCCCCGCCAGCCGCAGCGCGAACTCCACGTTCTCATATGCGCTCATCAGCGGGATCAGGGACACGGACTGAAAGATAAATCCGATACTCCCGCGCCGCAGTTTGTCCCGGGCGTTCTCAGACAGAGCCGTGATCTCCCGACCCTGGAGCCATACTTTTCCGCGGGTGGGCTGGTCCAGCGCGCTCAGGATATTCATGAGCGTAGTCTTGCCCGATCCCGAGCGGCCCCGCAGGATCGCCAGGCTCCGGGGCGGCACCTGCAGGGATATGCCCTTCAGAGCCTGAAAGTCCTCCCTGCTGCCGGGCACGGCGCCCGGTACGGGGAAACTGCGCACAATATTTTCCGCCACTATAATATTATCCATACTAATCTTCTCCCAGTTTCAGCGCCTTGCTGATGTTCATATGCGCCACGATCCTGCTGATCACCAGCAGACACACCAACATCACCGCCGCTATGACGCCAAAGAGCTGCAGCAGATCGCTCCTGCTGGTGATCAGTTCCAGCGGCAGCACCTGATCCGACGCCGCATAGGCATTCTGGATCATGGGCACAAACATCCGGGAACCGATCAGGCCCACCAGCGTCCCCATGGCGATGGAATACAGCCCGCAGAATATCTGCTCCAGCGCCAGCATACGGCTGATCTCACCTTTTCTCATACCCATGGCCCGCAGGACGCCGAACATCAGCTCTCTGGAACGGATGGACAGGATAAAATAGAGCAGATACCCCACGCTGCACAACAGCAGCACTACGATAAAGCTCATGGTCAGTATCCCGTTAGTTCCCTGAAACAGGGTATCGTTCCTGATCTCCTCCCGAACCTCTCCCAGATCCACCAACCCGGTCAGTTTCACCTGGGGATGTTCCTCCAGCCAGGGATACAGACCGTCCGTGCCGTCCTGGGCCTGAAACCATATCTCATAGGGGATTTTTCCCTGTTCCCCCTGTTTCTGCTCCAGCATGGCCATATTGGCCACCACCAGATACTGGTCCTTGATCTCCAGGGAACCGTCGCTGTTTAAGCTGTAGCTGTAGGGGACATAGGAGGGCCAGTAGTTAAAAAATCCCTTGATCTTGACGCGGATCTCATTGCCCTGCTTGTCCACTACGGTGAGATTGTCCCCCAACTTGTAGTCCAGCTTGGTCATGTAGTTCTCCGACACCAGCGCGGCAGTGGAGGAGGAGGCCAGCACATTGAGATAGTCGTAAAAATCATAGGGCAGCAGCCCTTCCGGCATCCGGGCCACCTTGGCGAACTCCTCCGTCACGATGCCCATGAGCCGTATGTCTCCCTCCCTGCGCGTCCCAATGGGTGTAATTAACACCCTGGTATGAAAAGTCATATTCGGTATGGTATCATATTTTCCGTAATCCGGCTCCAGGTAGATGGGATTCTCCCCGGGACGGGCAATATTTTTCCACACTTCCTTCAAAGCCAGATCCGCTCCGGTGACATAGTCGGCGTTTTTCTCCGCGTTGGCTACGATGGTGCGGGCTACTGTGGTGTTGTGGATTCCCAGCGCCACGGTGAGTATCATAAACAGCATGATAAATTCTTTTTTCCGCGCCCCCCGGGTTCCCTCCACAAAGGCCACATAGGACGCCGGAGCCATGCGCTTTCTGCCCACCCGAAAAAGCAGGCTCAGCAGCAGCGGCTGGAGACGCAGCGCCAGCAGGCCGCAGCCCAGCAGAAACAGCGAAGAGCTGAGATACAGCAGGGGATCCAGCGTCTCCCCTGTCAGCACCTGCTCCATCACTTGCTGCTGGCTGCGGGAAAAGCTGTAATATCCGTACAGGGACACGGCCAGGCAGATCACGTCCAGATACATCTTTTTCCACAGAGAGTTTTTCTTTTTCGTCTGGGACTGTTTCAGGTTGACGATGGACACGCGGCTGTAACCGATCACAGGAATCAGCGTCATCACCATCATGAGCAGCAGCGCGGCGCCCGCATACCACAATACGTCCGCAGACCATTTCACACTGAGCGCGCGGCGTCCGGAGAACTCCATAAAGTCGGTAGCTGTGCCAAGGACGCTGCAAAATACGCCGCCCAGCGGCAGACCCGCCGCCAGAGAGATCAGTCCCAGAATCAGGTTCTGTATCAGATACATCCATACGATCTGCCCCCGTTTGGCTCCCCGGCTCTTCATCACGGAGATCTCGTTCTGCTCCATGGTCAGCATCTGGGAGGAAATCATATAGATAAAGGCCAGCAGCAGAGCCAGCACCGGAACCTGCAGGATCAGCAGGGACGCCTCCACTTTTTTTGCCTTGGCGCTGTAGCTGTGGATGATCCCCTCATAGTCATTGTCCTGGATCAGGCTGCCGTTCTTCTCCGCCTCCACCAGCTCCCGGGACGCCTGCATGATATCCCTGACCTGCTCCGGCGCGATGGCGCTGTAATCCCACAGATGATAGATCCTCTTTTTACAGCCAAAGGCATACTCCTGCTCCTCCCCCAGAAAATACGTCCCGTATGTCTCCATGGGAACAAACAGATCCCTGTGCATACTGGAGGAAGTTTCCATCCAGAAGGGAGAGCTCTCGTTCAGGGGCCGGAACATACCCACGATCCTGACCCGCAGAGGCGTGCCGTCCGTCCAGCACAGTTTCACAAATTCGTAGGTTTCGTCCAGCAGGATATCCAGGCCGTCCGCCGTGGCGCTGTTTACCATGACCTCCAGGCAGCCGTCCCCGGTCAGCCCGCTCTCCGGCAGCCGTCCCGCGTAGATATCCACCTCGTCCTCCAGATCGCTGACGGCAGTGATCTGCAGCCGGCGCTGCAAATGTTCTTCCCTCTCCACTACGGGGTTGGCCTCGTCCAGAGAGGTGCTGAGATATTCGATCTCCCGGTACAACGGCACATTCAGCCTGGACTGGCAGCGATCCACATAGGCGGTGAGCTGCTCATAGCTGACGCCCTCCCGCTGCATGCTCCGGGAATGTTCCACCGCCCACACTGCGGGCCAGCCGCCGTTTTTGTCCTGATAATCCCTGAATTCATCCGTCAGCATCCTCTGGAAAGAGGAGTTGCGGTACATGGGATAACTCACCGCCACGGCGATCAGCAGGATATTGCCGATCAGCAGGCTCAGCACCATCCATTTTTTATGTAAAAGTTTTTGTAAGATAAGCTTGTACATGGATACCCCCCTACGGCATTACGATCCGGGCGCCCTCCTGCAGGCCGTCGAACACCCAATAGTACAATCCGTTTCCGCCGCCTGGAATAAACTGGGTCTTCGTCATACTGCCGCCCTCTCCCAGCACGGTCACATAATATTTCTGTTTCTCCCTCGTCACGGCCTCTGTCGGAACCAACAGCACATTCTCCATGACATTGGTCTGGCCGGACACATTGAAAGGACCGCTGCCCAGGAGCTGGGCGATGTCATACTCGCCCACCAGGCGACTGACGCCCACATTCCACTCGCTGCTGAGCGCCTTGCCCACGGTACTGACCACCATCGCGTCATACTCCTGGGCTTTTCTCGCGCTCCCCGCCGAAAGCGTGAGCCTGTTCCCATACCCGTAATGCGCCAGACGGTCGTCGAACTCCAGACAGATCCTGTCTGCCGGAGCCAGCCGCAGAAGGATCGTGCCATTGTCCAGTTTCTGTCCCTTCTGCAGCAGGGACACATCCAGAATAAACCCGTCCTCCGGAGCCACGATCTGCGTCTGCACCGACAGTCCCCGCAGCTTTTCGATCTGCTCAGTCAGCCGGACGATCTGCCGCTCATACTCCCTCGCAGTCTGGTCAAAATCAAGCTGCGCCTGTTCATACCGGGTGATATCTATGGTGCGCTGCGGCGGCCATCTGGCAAACAGAACCTCCCGCTTTTCCTGGCTTTCCTCAAACTCTTCCCGGGCCTGGATATAACGCTGCTGCACCCGCAGCAGTTTCCTCTCCAATTCCTGCAGATTCACTTCGTCTATCTCCATGGTCACTTTGGCCACGGGCGTACCGGCCTCGACATACTGGTATTTTTCCGCCAGCATCTCCACCAGACGCATGCTGCCCACCTCATACTCGGCTCTCACACATGTGGTCTCCAGCATCTGCAGGCTGGCCCGCATGTTGGACATCTGGGTGCTGAAAGTGCCATATTCCAGAGTGTAAGTGCTGTAGCTGTTCCAGCCGTCCTCCGTATTGCCCTCCCCGGACAGCGCGGAGAGATCCAGATACTGGGACCGGTCCGGTACAGTCGTCACTTTGGTGCCCGCATCGGAAAATAAGCCGCCCTGCCCGCAGGCCGTCAGGCCCAGCGCCGCCGCCAATACAGCGGCTGTCATACGCAGTCTGCTCCCGTTTCGCAGAGGATGCGCTCCGTCCTGTCTCTTCCTAGTCAATGTATACTTCATCTCCTTCCTGTAGGCCGCTGAGTATCTCATAGCTTAGACCGTCGTACAGGCCCGTCTCCAGATATACTTTCTCCCGTCCCTGGGGACCTTTCCGGTAGCAATACCGCCGGGCTCCCTCCTGCTGCACCGCCAGCCCCGGCGCCACAAGCACCTGCTGACGCGATTCCTGTTGAATCACAATGCATGCCATATGCCCGAACTCCAACGGCTCCGCAGGGTATATCTCATAGCTGGAATAGGGCGTCATCTCCTTGGCGATCAGGGCGCTGTATACTTTCTGATCCATGGGTATGTATTCCGCCTCATACTCCTCGCCGTTGATAAACACATAGACCCGCTCCGCCTTCTCCGCATCCCGCCGCAGAACATAGTCCCCCACCGCCAGATACCGGGAGGTATCCGCCAGCACCGCCATGGGCGTCTCATCATTCACTCTCTCGCCGCTGACGGCAGGACGTAACTCTGTCACTGTGCCGTCAAAAGGCGCTTTGAGTATATTGCTCCTCAATTTCTCCTTACAGTCCAAAAGCTGTTCCTGCAGATAGGGCAGTTCCAGCTCGTAGCTCTCCGTCAGATGCTTTTTTTCCAGTTCCAGACGATCCATCCGGCTCACCAGATTGCCCGCGTTGATACATAGCTGCGTATAATTGTCCTGCATGTATTCCGTGAGTTCGATGAGCTTATAAGTCTCTTCCAGCTCCAGCTCGCATATTTTCAGACTGTTGTCCCGGGTGGCAATCTCATAGATGTATTTTGCGGTCAGCTCGTCGATCTGTTCCTGCAGGTTCTCCGCCTGCTCCCGATAGGCCGACACGTCCGTTACCGCCAGCGTGTCCCCTCTGCGCACGGTGTCTCCCAGCGACACTCTGTATTCCAGAAAAATACCGTCCTCCGGGAAACACAGTTCCTCCACATAAGGACTGATGATGCCCTCGTAGATCTCCCTCTTTTTCACATCGCCCAGCCCTATCTTTACAGTCTGTACCTGTTGCAGGGGATTGACCGTCACCGATCTCACCTGGGGCGGCATCTCCGCATCCGGTCCCCCATGGCCGCAGCCGCCCAGAACCAGCGCGGCCGCCACCGCCAAAATCCCCGCTCTTTTTTTTCTATACAAAATACTGTCCAACATCCTGCTCCCCCGCGGCTCTGCCTATTTGATCACATACTGGCCTTCCTCCAGGCCCTCCTGTATTTCCACCATATCGGTTCCCCACAGACCGGTCTCCACAAACTGCATCCGGCGAATTCCCTCTTCGTCCAGCAGATATACATAGTAGCGTTCCCCGGAAGTGTGAACCGCCTCTTTGTCCACACAGAGCACATGCTCCGCCTCGTCCGTGATAATGGTGATCTTGCCCGATTTGATTACATTGGGATCGTACTCCTCATCCAACAGTTGGAAATAAATGTTCTCCCCCCAGGTATCCTGATAGACGGGAGCCACCAGATATTCCCTCTGGCTTTTTCCCAGTCCGCAGACGATGATGTACTCCTCCTGGGGATCGAGCCAGGGGGCCGCCTCCACGTCGTCGGATACGAACATACAGGAATCCGCGTCATACAGGCTGGCTACCTTCTCCTCTTTGTCGGTGGTGCTGCCCTCCATGTCGTTTTTCAGATAATTGACTACCCCGTCCATCGGCGCGTACAAATTGCCGTTTTGCAGATAAAGTCTGGCATTCTCCAGACGTATGCCCGTCATTTCCACCGAGTCTGCCGTATCCTCCAGCGTACTGCGGTAAGACTTTTCAATGTTTTCTTTCTGTTCCTTCAAGGCTTTCCTGTCGTCATCGGACATGGGCGTGTAACTGTAGAGGATGTCCGCCTGCTCCAGATCAAAATTCAGGCTTTCCGTCAACTGCTGCAGTTTCAGATTCGCTCTGGCGAACTCATGTTCCAGCTCCCGTATCTGTTTTTCTATATTCTCCACGTCCACGCTGGCTAAAAGCTGCCCTTTTTCCACGATGTCGCCCCTCTTCACATAGACGTCCGTGATCAGCAGCTGATCCACGCCAAAACGCAGGTCTATCTCCACGGTCTGGCTATAATTGCAGTCGATCACCAGGGGCTGCTGCACGGTCCCTCTTGTCACCGGCGTCAGCTCATAGGTGCTCTCGCTGACTACCTCCTCCTGGAGTTCCACCGATCTGTCCACCTCCTGGTCCTGGCCGCATCCGGCAGACAGCACTGCCGCCAGAACGGCCGGAACCAGCCATTTTCCTCTCCTCATGTCCGCGCCTCCTGCTCTGTGTATTGATATGGTATGCTCTACATTTTCTGTACTGACAGCACCACCCAGTCATCCTCCCCCATATGGTAAGAACGGCCGCAGTAAGGGCATATACGCTGTCTCGTGGCGTCAAAACTCCCACCGCAGCCCGCACACTGCACCTTTTTAATGGAAAAACCCAGGTCCGCCTGTTTTCCGGTATTTTTACACACCAGAATGCGGAACATATCATTTTTCCGCTCTATTTTCCTGCCGTCATATATATCGGACATGTATACATCCAGATCCAGATAACAGTACCCGTCCTGCACCCATCCCCGGTTCAGTCCCATACTGCCTCCATAAACGGATTCTATGATATCCGAAAAGTCAGGGATCTCCCCCTGCCCGTCATATACCGGCACATTGGACACATCCTGCGCAAAGATCATGATCTTCAGCAAACTTACGATCCTGCCGCTGAAATGCTCATAGGAAAAGAGCGGGTCGAAGGACTTTATCAGTTTATCAAGCTTTTTTTTGGTTCCCGCCACATTGGGCAGCCTTGATACCTCACCCGCCGCGGCGCCCACCAGATGAAACAGCATACAGAAACTCATGAAAATATAGCCTGTGAAAGCACCCAGCGGGGCGCTCCAAAGAAGGCACAGAGGCACCGCCACAAGTCCCATATCCATATACGACTTCGGGAGCGCCAGCAAGAAAGTGGCGAGGATTCCTCCCAGCACCCATTTCCGGGTCTTAGCCCTGCCCTCTTTTTTATTCATATAAAAATCGTGTTGAAAGCAGTATCCTGTCACTTTGGGGAACAGGTCGGACATCACAAAGCGGGTGTGGCAGTAAGGGCATCCCTCCAAAAGCGCCCGGATCGGGCTGACCCCGCCGCAGTTTGGACAGCAGTACGTCTCCTCCGGCCTCTGCTGCTCCATATATGTAATCGTCTGAAAGAGTCTCTGGGTATCCTCCTTGTCATACAGCACCTTTCCGTCCCGGGAAAAAGTGACCGTCTACATAAAGCTGGAGCAGGTCTGGTAATTGGTATAGATCCGATCCCTGTACGCCGTGCTGTACACGTTATCCAGATGCTCTCCCCGCAGCCGCAGCCGATATTCCATTTTCAGATTCCGGCTCCGCAGCCGTTCCCGCTGCAGATCCAGATAATAACGGATATCCTGATTCCCTGTCTCCGGCGTTTTATCCGTCCTGCTCCACTCCTCCAGTTCCCGCGCGAATTGTCTGTATACCTGTTCCTCCGCCCCCATGGTTTCCTCCTCATGCATATCTGCACCGTTTGACGCATCGCCGGTCCCTGTCAGTTCAGACTTTCCAGCACGCCCGATATGCCCTGCCGCTCATAAATATCCTTATAATAGGCCACCTCGTCCCGGATCAGCTCGTCGATCACCCGCATGCCCAGCAGCTCCACCGGGGCCTTGTCGTCCGTCATGATATAGTCTCCCCCCTCATAGGCCGTCAGGCCGTTTTGCACCCGCTCCATCATGGCGCTGAGGCTTTCGTCCGCCAGAGACGCCCTGTGTCCGTCCAGCCGGTCCAGCGCGTCGCCGTGGTCCATGGCAAACAGTTCCCGGTTCGTGGTCCCTCCCACATCCACCGTGTAGACGCTGTCAAAGACACTGGCTATGGTATCCGCCAGATATTGGTTGATATTGCCTTCTCCGCCGCCCCGCATATTCATATTTACCACCATGACGCCGCCTTCCGTTAGATGTTCTTTTACCAGCGAAAAAAACTCCACGGAGGACATCTGAAAAGGGATCGTGATGTCCTGATAGGCGTCCACCATGATCACGTCATATGTATCCGTGATGGCGTTTAAATAGGCCCTGCCGTCATAGGTAGTCACCTGCACCGACTCCGGCAGTTCAAAATACGTTCTGGCAAGCTGTGTGATCTTCTCGTCGATCTCCACGCCCTGGATGTCCATCTCCCCGAAATACCGGTTGCACTGGGTGGCATAAGTGCCCGTACCCATGCCCAGGATCAGCATACGGCAGTCCGCCGGAGCCGCCTGCGTGGTCATCAGCGGCGCGGCCATGGCGTAATCGTAATACATGCCGGTCAAGCCCTCCTGTTTCATCAGCACGGACTGTACGCCGAACAGCACATTGGTGGACAGGATCACGTGCCGCTCATCCTCTTTTACCTGTAAATAATTGTAGATGGATTCCCCCTCATAGGTCAGATCCGGCTCCCAGAACGCAAAGCTGTTGCCGCTGCCGGTGAGACAGCAGACCAAAAACAGCGCCCCCGCCACCGAGCTCTTCACCGCCCCCGATCTGCTGCTGATAAAGTACACCAGCGCCAGCGCCAGCAATATTCCGGCAAAGAGCAGGAATGTGACGGACGTGCCCACCGCCGGGATACTGATAAAGGTGGGCACAAAAGTGCCGATGATACTGCCGACGGTGTTGAACGCGCCCAGATTGCCCACGGTTCTGCCGCTGTCGTCCAGACTGTCCACCGAATATTTCGCCAGAGAGGGCGTCACCGTGCCCAACAGAAAAAGGGGAAAAACAAAGATCACCATGCAGGCCGCGAACGCCGCCCATATCAGAAAATTGGTATTCACCGCAAAGATCAGCACGGCGGAGATCGCCAACACGATGTACTTCCCCACCACGGGGATGGCGGCGATCCAGACAGCCGCCACCAGAATGCGCCCGTAGAGCCTGCCGGGACTGGGATGCCTGTCCGCGCTGCGTCCGCCGTAGATATTGCCCAGAGCCATGGCGATCATGATCGTACCGATGATGATCGTCCAGACGATCTGGGAAGAACTGAAATAAGGAGCCAACAGCCTGCTGGCCCCCAGCTCCACCGCCATGACGGACATGCCGGCAAAGAATTCCGTGAGGTATAAAAAGAGTTTGTTTTTTAGTATGGCTGGTTTATTTGTCATGATATGCCTTTCTCTTGTTTACCGATGGGTACGCGTTCCACTCAGATGTGGAAACATTTCTGAACCGCCTTCTGTTTTCCCAGAACCAATATGGATTTTTCCGTGCTGAGCTGCGTGTTGGGGGCAATGTCCATGTTCAGCCTGCCATTCTCCCGGACCCCAAGTATATTGATGCCGTATTTTTTGCGGATATCCAGCTCCAGTATGGTCTTGCCGTGCCAGTCGCCGGGGATCGTCAATTCGTAGATCGAGCACTCTCCGTCCAGCTCGATATAGTCCAGAATGTACTGGGAAGTACAGCGGATGGCCGTCCAGGCCGCCAGCTGCTTTTCCGGATAGACCACCTCGTCCGCCCCGTTGCGCAGCAAAAATTTCTCCTGCACACCCCTGGATGCCCTTGCAATCACCTTTTTTGCGCCCAGATCCTTGAGCAGAGAGACCGTTTCCAGAGAATTCTGAAAATCGTCCCCGATGGTCACGATACAGACGTCATAATTGCGGACTCCCAGCGAAGAGAGAAACTCTTCGTCGGTGCTGTCGCCTATCTGCGCGTTGGTAACAAAAGACAGCGCCGCGTTGACCCTCTCTTCATTATTATCTATCGCCATCACCTGACAGTTCAGATCGTTCAGTTTCATGGCGATATGTTTACCGAACCTGCCAAGGCCTACAAGCAACACAGATTTCATACTGTCCTCCCATACCACGATCTCATGCTCTTTAGGGTATATTATACCACATTTATTTTCTCCTGGGGCAATCGCTCCGCCCCGTTCTGCTTTTTCTCAGAAGACGCCGCAAAGAGCAGTGTCAGCCAGCCCACTCTTCCGATATACATCAGCAGGATCAGTATGCCCCGGGACGCCGGACCCAATCCCGGCGTGATACCCAAAGTCAGTCCCACTGTAGCCAGGGCTGACGCCGACTCAAACAGGCAGTTTGAGAGAGGAAGTCCCTCCACCTGGCTGATTGCAAAGCCGCCGCTCAAAAACAGGACGAGATACATGCCAAGCACCGCCAGCGCGTTTTTTACCGTGGCGTCATCGATCCTGCGCTTGAAGAAATGCAAATGTTCCCTGCGCCGAAAAACGGAGAAAGCCGCGGAAAGCGTGATCGCAAATGTAGTCGTTTTGATGCCTCCGGCTGTGGAGCCGGGGGATCCTCCCACCAGCATCAGTATGACCATGATACCCACGGCGTTCTCACTCATAAGTCCGAAATCCACCGTGTTAAAACCCGCCGTTCTGGGCGTGACGGCCTGAAACGCGGAGCACAGCAGCCTCTTTCCCAGAGGCAGATTCCGAAACTCAAACAGAAAAAAATATACTGCAGGAAACAGGATCAGGCACAGGGTCGCCGCCAGGATTACCTTTGTCTGCATCCGGTATCTGCGGACATGGTGTTTCTTCGTCCGTATATCATCCCATGTCAGAAAGCCGATACCGCCTGTCACGATCAGGCTCATGATCGTCAGATTGATCACCGGATTATCCGCAAAATACGTGAGCGATGAATAGAGCGCTTTATCCCCCATCAAATCAAATCCCGCATTGCAGAATGCGGATACGGAATGGAAAACGGCATACCACAGCCCTTTGGCCAGGCCGAATTCCCGGCAGAAGACCGGAGCCATGACCGCTGCCCCCAAAAGTTCAAAACAAGCTGCAGCCTTGATGATAAAGCCTGTCAGCCGCACTATTCCTCCCAGCCGGTCGGCCGATATGGCCTCCTGCATAACGCTACGCTCCCTGAGGCTGATCTTCTTGCCCGACACGGCGAATATAGCCACGGCAACAGTCACCACGCCCATGCCCCCGATCTGGATCAGCATCAGTATCACCACCTGACCGAATCCGGACCAATAAGTAGCCGTATCCTGAACCACCAGCCCGGTAACACAGACGGCGGAAGTGGCGGTAAACAGCGCCTCCGAGAATATTGCTCCCCGTCCGTCCCTGGTAGCAATGGGAAACGTCAGCAGCAGGCTCCCCAATATAATCACACCCGCAAATCCCAGTATAATGATCTGCGACGGAGATAAGCTTTTTGCGATTTTTTTCATTAAAATATCCATATTCCTTTCGGCATTTTAATCTGCAAGACTCATTATATGAGTTTTTCAGCGAAAAAGCAACCACAGGATTACCTGTGGTTTGTGCTTTTCTGACTATATTCTGATCATTTTCTACCGATATTTTTCATCCTCTTACATAATTTCCAGACTAACGTTATGGCAGACAGGAATGCGATTATCCAGGCTGCCTCCATATCTGTCTCTCCGGTCTGAGGGCTGATGATGTAATGCGCATCGCCTGAGGCGGGCAGAATCTCGTTTCCTCCGCTCGCATCGCCTGAGGCGGGCAGAATCTCGTTTCCTCCGCTCGCATCGCCCGGGGCGGCAGTATCACCGCCGTTATCGGTTTCATCTGGCTTTCCGTCGGTTTGATTTCCCTGACTGTCCTTGTCAATAATCAACGTCAAGGGGATTGTGCTTTCCGCCGCCGTGTAGTTGCCCTGCTCCTCAATGCCGGCCTTGACGGTATAAGTTCCGACGTCTCTGGGCAGGCCGGGAATGTAACTCTCCGAATCCCCGGCAGCATAAGAATACCGGATTGTACCCGTATAAGTCTCGCCGCCCGCCAGCGTTATAACAGGCGGAACAATTACCGCCTCGCTGCCGGTATAGATCAGCTCCTGTCCGGGGCTGCTCCAGGCAATCGTGGGCACGGCTCTTCCAATCTCATATTGCACTGTCTGTTCAAAGGCCGGGGCGTCCAGAGCGCCGTTTCCCTTAACAGTAACGGACGCCATGCCGGCATTGATGTTATCCCCGTAATCTGTCGTATAGCCTGACGCATCCAGCTCCTTATAGTTTGCCTCATCGCCCGCTCCAATATCCACCTTAACGATGACACCGGGCTTTTTCTCCCCTCCGTCATAGATCAGTCCCTCCGCATCGCGCAAAGTGACGACAATCCTGGAGCCGCAGACGCATTTCCCGTCGCCGCTGCCATCGCCAAAATTGTGCATATATTCATCCGTTGTCTGATCGCACCCCTCATATGTGCATTCTTTCCAGTGCTTAGTCTCGTCTCTCCTATAGTCGTCCGGCCAATCATGGTTTTCATGGATAGTCAGACAGCCCGGGTACTCTTCGCCTGTGCTGCGACGCTCAAGCATGACCATTCCGTCCTTCGCCTGCCCTACCATACAATCCCTGGGGAGATACGCCTCGCGATTCGGGAGGCTGACCGCCTGGTCCGGATTGCTGTCTGCTGGAAAATGGCAGGGATCCCCTGCACCGATCACCCTGACGCCGAATTCGTCACATTTGGCGTTGAAACAGCCTCCCCGCTCGACAGTAAATACACCGTTATAATCATAGCTGCCATCGCTGTGGATCATGCCGTAGAGCGTCACGCCCTTTCCACCGAAAACATTCAGTTCACCGCTCCCGCCCACAACCAGCTTTCCGGCTGATATGGCATCCGTCTCAGTGGTCAGAATTCCGTTTACAGTCACAATAGAGTTCACATTGCCGGATGCGCCGATGCTGATGCCATCGCTGGCCACAACCCGGGCGCCGTCCGCCACCGTGAGGGTATTGTTGTCGCCGCCGCTTAAGTTGATCCGCTGGGCAATCGTCAGCTTGCCGTCGCCGGAGAAAATCAGCTGTGTTTTTTGCGGATTCGGGTTGCCGTACATATCTCTGCATCCAATAATCTCTCCAATCGTGCAGTCTCCTGACGTCTCTATCGTCACCGTGTCGTCCGGCAAGATCACAGTACCGCTGATATGAATGTTTTTTAATTGGAGAGTTTTACCCGCCGCGTTCCAATGGTAGCCATCCGTCTCCAGCTCGCCTTCGTCATCCGTTTTCCCGCTCAGATCCAGTTCGCTCGGAGCCTGTAACGGGGCAGAAAGAATTGTGAATGCGGCGGCATCATTGCCCGACACGCTTTCCGGCACAGTCCCGTAGCCGCACTCCGTCGGCCCGCAAAGCCCCGTCTCCTCCTCCGCAGCGTACACCGGCACGGCACGCAGACCCGTCGGCAGCATGTTCAGCGCCAATGCTGCCAACAGGAAAGCTCCCGCAATTTTCCGTTTCAGCTTTTTTTCCATACAAATATCCTCCAATTCAACTTTTATGTTTCCGCCTGGATTTCAGTATACATATTTGCCTGTTTTTTTCCATAGGCGTGGCACGAATTGTTAAAATCCGTCCCGAATTGTATATATGCCTCCCCATTTTTTTGATTCTCGCTTTTTCCTCCGTTTTATGCTATGATACAGTGAACATAGATATTTTTGAGTAAAGGAGAGCTATCCATGCGGATCGCCATTGTGGATGACATTGCATCAGAACGGGAATACCTGAAATCGGTACTGGATGCACAGCTTGCCCGCCTCTCCCTTGACGCGGTGACCTTTGATTTTGCCTCCGGCGCGGATTTCCTTGCCGCTGCCGGGAGAGAACGGTTTGACCTTGTGTTCCTCGATATTTACATGGGAAATGAGAACGGGATAGACACGGCGCAGGCCCTGCGCCGCTTTGACGCGGACTGTATGCTGGTATTCACCACCTCCTCCGCCGACCACGCTCTGGAGGGTTTCCGTGTCCGCGCCCTCCACTATCTGGTAAAGCCCTTTGCGGAACCGGACCTGGCCGCTTTGTTTGACGAGATCGTAAAACGCCTCCCTGCCGACGACAGGTATATCGAGGTAAACGCCGCTGGCGGTCCCATCCGCCTGCGCTTTAAGGAAATCCTTTACGCGGCCCATTACCAGCACCAGATACATATTTACAGGACGGACGGGCAGGAAACCGTGACGCGGCAGACCTTCCGTGACTTCAGCGCCGCCCTTGCGGATAAGCGTTTTTTTCCCAGCAGCCGGGGCGTCATCGTCAATCTGGAACATGCGGAGGATTTTGACGGCACTGATTTTATCCTGAAAAACGGTAAGCGGGTCCCCGTCAGCCGTGACCTTGCCAGAGCCGCAAGGATGGCTTACGGCGATTTCCTTTTTGGAAGGAGGGACGGAAAATGACGGATTTTTTATGTCCTTTTCTGGAACTGATGATCCTGCTGCCGGGTATGCTGCTGGCCTACCTGCCCATGAAAGGGTATCTGCGGATACCCCCTGCCAGGCTTGCGGCGGTAACTGTCCCGCTGACACTCGCTCTCTGTTTCGCGGGCGGCGCCGTAAGCTGCCTTTTTCATGTGGGAACACTCTGGCTGTTTCTCCCCGCTGTCCTCATCATGGGAGCCTTTTATATGCATACGCTTAAGATTACCCGCTGGAAATCTGTCAGCGTATTCCTTTCCGTATGCAGCGTATTTTCCTGCCTGGGCAGCGCCGCCATTGCGCTAAACGGCATCCCTGATCCGGGGAAAACCGCGCCGCCCCTTTCCTTTTATGGCGCTTTTATCTGGTTCGTAATGTGCTGCCTGTCTGTCCTGGCCGTCTGGTACCCGACCACCCATGCCGCAAGGCGGCTGCTGGAAGAGGATGCCTTTGCGCAGACCTGGTATGTATTCTGGATTCTGCCGCTTTTGTTCATCGGCCTGAACCTTTCCATGATCCCAAAAAATCCGGAGATTCTGGAACAGGGACGACTCCGGCAGCTCTATCTTCTGTTCAGTTTTGTATTTCTGTTCCTGCTCCTTCTGTTCAATGCGCTCTTTTTTCTCATGGCGTCCAGCCTGAACCGCAATGACCGCCTCCGGCGGGAGAACCAGCTCCTCTCCATGCAGCAGGCGCGGTACGACAGCCTGCGGGCCGCCATCGAGCAGACGCGCCAGTCGCGTCACGATATGCGCCACCATTTCCATATCCTGCAGGGTTTTGCCGCACAGGGGAATTGGGAGCGCCTTGCCTCATACCTTGACGAAGTACAGGGCAGCATCCCGGAAGGCGACCTGGGACTGTGTGAAAATACCGCCGTGGACAGCGTTGCGGGCTATTTTTCCATGCGCTGCAGGGAACAGGGTATCCCCGTCGCTTTTGCGCTTGACCTTCCCTCGCTGCTTCCGGCGCCGGAGACCGACCTCTGCTCCGTGCTGTCCAACCTGCTGGAAAACGCGATGGAGGCCGGTATGAAAACCGCACCCGAAAGACGGCAGATCAAAGTGACAGCGCACCTGCATTCCGGCCATATGATACTGCTGTCCGTGGAAAATACCTACGACGGAAAAATCAGGGAAAAGGACGGCGTGTTCCTCTCCTCCAAGCGTCCGGGGGAGGGCGTGGGCCTGCAGGCTGTGCGCCATACTGTGGAAAAGAACGGCGGGTATGCCCGATTCCACTATGGGAATGGCGTGTTTGTCGCCAATGTGATCCTGCGGGGACACATAATCCCGTGATAAGTCCATGCGGTTTCAGGAAGATTCATTGAGATACAGTGTCACGCGGCTCTGGATCTTATTTACCGTCTCCTCCAGCGTGGCGTCCCCGGCGAAATACATGCCCACCTCATCCTCTATAATGATACGGACAGGATCGCAGTGGGTACTTTTCCAATTCAGGGCGTCCCTGCACACGGCGCTGTCCACCATGCTCCTGAATCTGGCGATATCTTCCTGGGTGGGCACTATGTCCTCCGCTGACTCCACCCAGTACTCAAACTCCTCATATCTATAGATACGGTCAATATAAGTACAGGCCAGATACTCTTCAAAGCTGTCCCGGCGCACGGGAAACCCCCTGTACAACGTATCCTGCGATACGTCAGACAGTAGAAACTCCAGAAAATCCCACGCTCCCTCCTTGTGCTCAGACGCGCTGTTGATCGCAAAGATTTCACTGGGATCAATTATATTTTCCGCACCGTTCCATCCGGGATATCCCAGCCAGTCTCCCAGATACGAAAATCCCCGTATATTGGATGAGTCGCTAAGAGAGGTCAGGTTGATCAGGCATTCCGCCTGCGCCGCAAGCGCCTCCGCAAGCGCCTCCTCCGTTATTTCATAACTGTCTTCATCCCCATATATATATATAACCGGCATTTCCGCCGCTTTCCATTTGCCGCATTCCTCCAGAACCTTTCGGAACGTCTCCGTCTCAAAATAACATTCCCGTCTCTCATAGTCCACAAAACGGCCTTCGAGCCGCGCTCCCATACAGTACCAGAAAGCTTCCATCTGCGTGGCCCTCGGATATATGGCCGCCCCGTCTCCCCCCGTAAATTCCAGAAAACGCCAGGGCGTCCAGTCCGCCATGTCGATGTCGCCCCTGACGAGCATGGAATCCAGATAAAAATAAGGGATCACCAGCACATTCTTCCCCTGTACCCTGCATGCCTCCCCGACAGACTCCAGAATATCCCCCTGGCTCACTCTGTCGCTGGCCGCATAATAGGCGTCCAGATCCTCAAAAACGCCCTTGGACACCATACTCCTTATGTCCAGACCGGCTACCTGGAGCAGATCCGGCCCCTCTCCCCGCAGGAGCTGCAGTTCCATCCCCTTGAGCAATTCATCGCTCTGCTCAGAATCCCGGAGCTCCTCTTCGGGATAGACCACCACCACTTTATAGTCCCTGCTCTGCCGGTTGTACCGCCTTGCCAGATCCTCCATCCAGCTAGCCTCCGAATCATAGCGCGTGTTATAGGCTCTGCCCAGAGTCACTTCCTGTTTGGGAGGATATTCCCCGCGCTCCCCATAGCTCACGGCGGCGAAGGTGAGGATTTCTCCTATATATGTTATCCTGCTCGACATATGGCGCTCCAGACTCAGCACCTGTACCGTCTCCGCCCCGCGGAAGATATGCTGTACCCGCGCGCCGTCTATCTGCACATACTCGTCGTCCCAGTCGAATACTTTCCCCATCTCTCCCGTCTCCGGATCATACCTGCGCAGGCCCTCTCCGACGCACAGATAGATACCGTCCTCCGCGCCCCCATAAGCCCGCAGGGGCACAATGGGACAGACGTACCTCTCCTTCCCCTCCACGGCCGCGAAGACAGGTTCCTCTCCGGTAAGGCAGTATCCGTATACCCGGCTCTCCCGCCCCTCGGCGATCCCCTGCAATTCCTCCAGTTCCGGCACATGGACTCCCTGAAGACTGCCGTCCTGCCCAAACACAAAGACGCTGCCCCCCGCTCCGTAGGTATAGAGATATGTCCTGCCGTCTCCCCCGATCACTCCGTCCTGTATGCCGTCCCCCTGTTCCTGCATCTGCTGTGCGGTGAATTCCTGACACCACTGCAAGCCCCCGTCTTTATCGTATTTTTGCAGAATGAACTGCCCGTTGTCCCCCTTTCCGAACAGCACACAGTTATCCTCCCTGTCCGTCAGCAATACTGTGGGGACGCCCTGCAGTTCTTTCACGCACAGTTCCGGCTCAAACGCCCCGCCAGGCAGGCTGCTCCGATAGAGGCTATAGTAAACATGTTTCTCTTCCATATCGAACTTTGGGTCTACGCAATAGAACCACCGTTCGTTGAATGTATAAGCCTTCAGCGTCCCCAGAGGTACAGGCATCTGTATATCGTAACTCTCCGCCACAGGCACCGGATCGTCATCCCCAAAGTCCAAAAAGGACTCCGGATTCTCCCGGAGTCCACAGGAACACATCAGCAGGGATATAAACAGACAGAGAAGGCTATGTTTCACTTTCTGTTTCATACACACGCCTCTCCTTTATTGATTTCTAAAATGCTGCACTATCGTCTGTTGTCCACAAGGGACTCTATGATTTATAGGGCAATCAGCCGTCTGGCAATTGACCGTATCATATTTATCATACGTAATGATTTTTACTATACATTTTGAGTGTACTGTACATTCTTCAAATTCTTCTCCTACTTTTTCCAAAGCAGTCCCCCGTGTCACCATAGTGCCGCAGAACGGACATGCCTCATAGTTTACCGCCGCCTGCACCGCCCCTGCGCTCTGCAGGCCGACTATCAGACACAGTCCCAATGCCAACAACATTTTCTTCATTTTCCCCTTCATTTCCTTTCCCCTTTCTCTCATCGCCTGTTGACAGACTGAATTTATACTGTAATTTTACCGTGCAGACAGGCGCATGTCAATGCGGCAGAGCACGAATACAGTAGTTTTGACAATTCTGCCCCCTTATCCTTCCAACATAATCTCTTTCACGGAAATCTTTTTGATCCTCTCGGAAAACACATACATCACGATCTCATAGAATCCGATAAAAACGGCCAGGGAGAGCAGCATGACCGGCAGGTCGAATCCATAGTCGGGAATGCCCTCGAAATCCCTGAACACGATATCCACCATGATCCTGAGCAGAACATACTGGTATACGGTCCCCAAGGCAAAACCGATATAGGACGCCGGCCGGTATCCACCCAGGATCGCCCCGCAGCACTCTCTCTGGGAGTACCCAAACACCCGCATCATGGCAATGGTTTTGGTATTGCCCCGGATAACCGTGGTGATCGCCAGCAGCAGCGTGGTGCAGGCCAGAACCAGCCCGATCAGCAGGATCATCACTCCCATCATAACGCTGGCCAGATTTTTCATGCTGAAAGCCATCTGCGTCATGGAGGAAAAGCAGAATGAGGCGAAGACCATGAAAAACACCAGCGCCTTTTTCCCTTTTAAGGTATTCCTTTTCAAATCCTTCAAAAAAGGGCAGTCGCCGCTTTTATCTTCCCTGTACCTTATCTTTCCGGCCGAAGGACTCAGGCGGTCTTTCAGGAGATCGATCACCGGCGTTTTCAGCTTGTGCCAGGCGTAAAACACCGCCAGCGCGGCAAAGGCTGCCGCCGGGATTACAACCAGGAACAGGAGGAGAATCGGATGAAACTGTACCGAAAAATCCGGCAATATCTTATCCTTGTTCTGCACTTCATAAAATAGGGGCATCAGCAGAAACGCTCCCGCAAAACCCAGCGCCGCGCCGAACAGGACGCTGAAACCAAATACCCAGAAATTCCCTGCCACCGATATATCGCTCTGCCCCAGAGCTTTCAGTATGCCCAGTTCCTTTTTATGTACGTCTATATAATGTTTGATATAAAACAGCAGCATAACCACGGAGGTGATCAGCATGCATCCTCCGCTGACCCCGCAGACCACTTTCGCCGTGGCCACCTGGGCGCGGTAGAAGACCATCACCTGCTCCGAGGCGATCTCATCCTCGATTCCTGTGACATCCATATAATAATTCAAAAACATGGTGCAGACCATGACCGCGCAGCAGGTGATGATCAGGATCCCCACAAGTTTGGCCGCGTCTTTTATTCCTACCAGCATACCCTCACCATCCAATCTCATAAGCAGTCTTCTGCTTTTCATTCGTATAGATCTCCGATATCTTTCCGCTGTTCATCCGAATCACCGTATTTGCCATCTCCGCTATATTCTGGTTGTGAGTCACCATCAGAACCGTGAACCCATATTCCTGCTTGAGTTTGCAGATATAGTCCAGCACCTGGCGTCCGGTCTGCTCATCCAGCGCGCCCGTGGGTTCGTCGAGAAAAAGATAGGCCGGCTTTTTGGCCAGAGCCCTTGCGACGGAGACTCTCTGCTGCTCGCCGCCGGAGAGCTGGCCGGGATATTTGCGCAGCTTTTCCCCGAGCCCCACCGCCCGGATCACTTCTCTGTACTCCCTGTTCCCCGCCAGATCGGCGCCCATTTTGACGTTTTTGTCCACATTCATGTTGGGCAGCAGATAATACTGCTGAAAGATAAAACCGATATTGTCTTTCCGAAACCGCGTCAACTCCCTGTCGGACAGGGCTGCGATATCCTGCTCCCCATACAGTACCCTCCCGCTGTCCGGGCGCTCAAGACCAGAAATAACATTTAAAAATGTGGACTTCCCGGAGCCCGACGCCCCCAGGATCACGGCAAAATCCCCATCCTCGATCCGAAGGCCGATCCCCTTTAACACCCTGACCGGGTTTCTGCTGTCTCCATAAGATTTTGTAATCTCCTGCACTTCGATCATTCTACTGTCTCCTCTCTCATATTTTTCAGCAAACCCACAAACACCTCCGTCATCATCCGGCTGATCTCATCACCTGTAAAACTGCACATTCCGGTGGCGCACAGCGTCGCGATCCCGTGGGTATAGATCCATAAATGCCGATACAGTCTTTCCGCCGTCTCCCTCCGCATTCGGTACCCCGTGACGATGGAATCCAGGATCCTGTCATAGCTCTCATCGATCAGCGGCAGCACACTGTCAAGGCGGGGAATGGATGCGTGTTCGCTCATGAAGAGTATCCGGAAGAGTCTGGGTTCACGGATCGCAAACTGGATATACTGTGCGCCCACGCCCTTAAAGGCGATCTCCTCTGCCAGCCCTCTCTCCACATATTCCTTATAGACTCCCCGGGCTGCCTGCAATACCGACTGCTGCACCTCCTCCATACTCTCAAACACTGTAAAGACAGGACATGCCGAACTGCCGAGCCTCTGTCCCAGAGCCCTGGCTGTGAGATTCTCAAAACCCGTATCCCGCACCAGATCCAGAGCGGCCTCCGTGATCTGTTCCCTTGTAAACCTTGCTTTAGGCGGCATGCGACGCACTCTCCTTTCCGGTATTTCTCACCATTGACTATATAAAACGTCCGTTCTATATCATTTGTTTTATAACGTTAGTTCTAATTATATTGCTGGTTTGTCTCCCTGTCAATACCATTATTCTTTTTTGGCGTTTCCCGACTCATGTCAAATCCCTTTTCCTGTCACTTGTCTCAGTCTGACCCCCATGATATAATATAAGAATCATATGCGAAAGATCCATAGTCCCGGTCTCCACCCGGGAGTATGCAGAAACGGGGGAATACACTTTGAAGGATGAACAGGCAAAACCTCTGCGGCCGGAGGAACTTGTTGCCATGTACAGCAATACCATATACCGGATCGCCTATTCTAGGCTGCAAAACGTCCAGGACGCGGAGGATATCACACAGGAAGTACTGTTGAAATATATAAGAGCCGACAAAACTTTTCTGGATGAGGATCACCGCAGAATGTGGATCATCCGCGTGACCGTCAACGCCGTCCATTCTCTGTGCAGGAGCGCCTGGCGCAGGCACACCGCTTTTTTAGAGGAAGTAAAGTCCCTTCCCGCCGTGGCGCAGGAGTCTCTGGGCATCCGCGAGGCGCTGAAAGAGCTGCCGGAAAAGTACCGCATCCCCCTTCATCTATTTTACTTTGTGTCCACGTCGGCGGAGGGAATCATTTCCATCCGGTCGCAGGGCGCGGTTTTGCCGGTCTGGGCCGCGGCGGCAGCGGGCTGGGGCGGTTCTCCCTCGTCCCTGTCAAATCCCACGGAGCCATAGAGACAGGTTCCCTCGATGGCATAGTCGTATTCGTCCCAGGACAGATCATACATATCCACATGGACGCGCTCATAGCGGACAGCCCTTATGGACGTGCTGCCGTCGATGTTCCGGACGGTCACCTCGGCGGGAAAGTCCATGGGTGTGGGATACCGTCCCTGTATTTCCTCTTCCTCGACCACAGTGAAGGGAAGAATCAGTTCCGCGGTGGAAACGGGATTGCTCAGCCCGGGCAGCACCTTTCCGCCGCCCTTGTTGTACAGCAGCATCTTCTGCCCCACCGTGGCGGCGTCTCTGCCGGATACCAGTTTCTGCAGATTGCCCCGCCCGCAGTTGTAACAAAAGCTGGTCAGAGCGTCAAACATATTCTGGTTCAGCGGGAAAGATATGATTCCCTTTGCCGCAAACTCGCGCACATAGCCCTCGTATTTTTCCAGATCTTTTTTCAGCAGTTCTTTCGCCGCCTCCTGAGAGGGCAGCCGGTCTCCCGGTTTCACATCCTGGGTATGGCCGTAACCGATGGTCCATTTCCCGGCCGGACAAAGATAGGCTTCCAGGCGGCATCCCTCGTAGCGGGTCGCCATGCCCTGACGCGATGCCTCTGGCGTGTCCTTCCTTATGGCTGACGATCACGCCGTCCGCCAGAGGATCCAGAGAAAATGTCTGGCACAGATAGGCAAACAATTCCACCGCCGTGTCATAGGTACGCCTTACCGTCTCCAGAGCGCTCTCTCTGTCCGCACAGGTGAATGTGGCCCCTCCCGTATATTTGATACAGGCCGGTTCGCACATCTCCACCCCGATATGGGTGTTGTTGGAACTGCCGCCCCCGTGCCAGCCCCGGTGATTCCAGGGCAGCGTCTGGTGTACCTTTCCCGTGTTGCCGTCTATAAAAGCATGAACGCAGGCCCTGGTCGCCTCCGGGCAGTTCCACTTGCGCATAAACACCTCCGCCGAGGGCTGGGGACATCCCACGCTGTGCAGCATCAGCCCCTTTACCGTGATCTTCCTCCCGCTTTTAAAGCAGGGGTTGTTCGTTAAAATATTCTCCACAATCTTCATCGCCATATCTCCTCTCAATCTCCGGTACCGGACGGTGCGCCGCTTATTTCCGTAAAGCCTGTTCCTTCTCTCTCCCAGACCATGGTATTCCCGATGCACAGTCCCAGATATTCCCGCAGGGCCTCCAATATTCCCCGCAGCGCCTCCAGATAGCCTTCCACGCCTTTCAGGGCGTCCTCTCCCAGATGGTATCCGGCAAGCTCTTTGAGTTCCTCCGCAAACTGCGAAAGCAGTGCGCTTACAGGGACGCAGAACGCCTCGTCCTCCTTTTTAAACGCCAGCAGTTCCGCGCCGCGTTTCCTGAATTTCTTTTCCATGGAGGCAAAAGTCTCTCCGTTGATCTCCATGGTCTCCTCCACGTCCTTTTGCTGATCTTTCTCCAGATATTCCGGCGCGTGCCGAAATTCCATCTCCAGCTGTATCAGCATGCTGAATGCCGCATATAACTCCAGGCCAATGGCCCCCAGCAGGATCGTGACCTGGTTCTGGGCGCACTCCCTGGACGGTACCAGGGAGACCTGATCCAATGCCTTTCTCAACTGTTCTCTCATACTTTAATTCCTCCTAATTGAATCGCTGCGCGATGGCTCTGAAGGGTAAACATCCTTCGGCGCACTCACCGGAGAGGAAGTTTCATGAGAAACGCACTCATGAAACTTTCTCTCGTGCGCCTTCGTATCTTTACCTTATGAATCGCTGCGCGATGGCTCTGAAGGGTAAACATCCTTCGGCGCACTCACCGGA
>CAJUAH010000001.1:0-14459 GCA_910584375.1 uncultured Acetatifactor sp. | reverse complement strand
CTCTCGTGCGCCTTCGTATCTTTACCTTATGAATCGCTGCGCGATGGCTCTGAAGAGTGAAACTTTGTGTACAGCGATTCCCAGATCTGGGAAGTGACCCAGTACTCCTGCTCCGGAAATCCGAACAGACCCATGAAACTGGTCTTGTCCCGGAAAAGTATCTCCTCGGAAAATATGTCGTAGGGGTATTGACACGCATAGACCACTGTGCCGGAACCCTGCCATTCATCCGCCGTTCCCCCGACGATATAAGGGCTTGTCCCCTGCACTGTCTCCGACAGGCTGTATCTGTTTTTGCCCTTCATCCCATAGGGAACCATATTCATGGATACCGAGAAAGTCCCGTTCTCATACTCGTCTCCGAGAGAGAGGCTATGGCCGATCTCATGGGCCACGGTCACCTGGGGACAGGTATCCTGCATGGAGATGACACTGACGCCGTCCCCAAAGGTAAAACCGGTGACCGTCGCCTCCTCCGAGGCGGCCCTCTGTTTCATGTTTTCAGGCACGATTCCGATCACCATATCCACGTTGCCACCGTTATACAGCTTTTTTAGATACTGCCACACCCGCAGTCTGCCCAGGGAGGTGTCCAGGTCATATCTGCTGTTGTCCAGATCCATATCCTCCCCGTCATAGATTATCCATTGCAGGTCGTCGTCGCCCACCGGATATACCTTTTCCGTGTACTCCCACAAATACTCCCCCGGCGTTTCCGCCTGCGATGTCTCGCCGCTGTAATAGCCCTCGATGGGCACGATCAGAATCTCTATGTCACGCATAGGGTTGAAGACCGCTTCCCGCTGTAGTGTGACGCCCCGTTTCAGATCCACACGGACTTCATACTGTCCCGCCTCCCATGCCTTCTGCTCCCCGGTGTCAAACCGGAGCAGTCCGTATTCCTCCCAGTACTCGCTGTCTGTAAAACGCCAGATATCCGTCTCGTCCGAGATCAGGAGGGTGGGCTGTCCGCCCACCTCCTGCCATTCCTCCGGCTCGATCCGCACGAAAAATCCGGTATTACGGTTTGCCACCAGCATGTCCATGGGATAAAGCTCCCCGCTCTCCCCGTCAAGACCCAGCCCCAGACCCTGGTTTATGATAATCTCCGGCTCTGTCCGGGCGCTGTCCGCCGCCCTCACAGGCAGCAGACCGATTCCAAAGACAATGCATCCGACGACGCCCGGAACCGCAAGGCTGCTCAGCACAGACAGTTTACGCTCTGTTCCCGATCTGTTATTCTTCCGCAGCATCTTCAAATGCCTCCATCAGTTCGACCACTTCATACATCATGTCCGGACTTTTCTCGCCCGCCTTGAATTTGGATTCCAGACGGGAAATCTGCATATGGAAGTCCTCCCAGTAAAGCAGCTGTTTCTTGTACATCTCGATGGTGGCATTCTGTTGCTCCACCAGCCTGGTCTGCTCTGACAGCCTGGCCTTCGTCAACTCGATCTTCTGGTTTCTCTCGTCCACCTCCCGGCAGAGCCTTTCATACTGCCCGGAAAGCTCTGTCAGACGGCGGTGTTCCTCATCCAGACGCCGCCCCAGGGAGCCGATCTCATTGTCCAGCTCATTGACCAGCGTATCTATCGCCAGATAAAGCCCATATCCCGGAACCCAGAACCATTTCTTCAGATCCTCCCGTTTTTTTTCGGCCTTCCGCACTTCCGCATCCCTCCGGCGCTTGATATCGGCCAGATCCGTCTCCGACTTTTTACAGGCCCTCTCGTATTCATCCTTCTCGGCGCTCTTCCGGGCCAGGGCGACTCTGGCGTCCGCATTGGCCTTCTCCAACTGGAGCAGGTTTTCCTGGATTCGGGTATACTCCCTGATGGACGTCTCCGCAGCCACGGCGCTCTCCTCTTTTCTGGCATTGTATTCCTGGATCTTTTCCTGGGACTCCACGCTCAACTGATGCAGTTGGATGGATATCTCTCCGAATGCGGCCTGCAGCCGGGCGCTTTCCTCCTCAGTGGGAGAGACATTCATGGCGTTCATCTCCATCAGGGACGACGCCGCGGCTGTCACCTCCTCAAATATGGAGCGCATCACGCCAAGAGTTTTGAAAAAACTTACTGTTTCCATATTTTTCTCCTTTCCTTTGCGGTGTCCGGCTTTATTTGCCCGCGATCTGCCGGGTGAGGCTGTCGCCCACTTCGCCCGCCAGCCTGGAGGCCAGTTCCCAGTGATCTTCTCTGGACATGGTCACGGAGTCGGAGTTGCCCACCGTGTCGTTTAAATGCGACCTGGTCTTCTCCGCCGCCGCCAGATAGTCCCGGCTGATGGACAGGATAGCCACCCACTTTGCCATATAGGACGCGATGGGGTACATGATCTCCGGACTCTGGTATGCCTCGATACGGTCCGCCTTATCCGCCGACTGCAATGCCTTGATATCATCCTTGAGAGTGTTGCCCGCCAGCGCCCGGCAGCTCCTCTCCAGGGAGGACCAGAACAATGCGATATCTTTCAGCGCCACCACGGATTTTTTCAGGCAGGATACGGCCAGGATCAGGGACTGAATGGCTGCCTCGGTGGAATGCTGGTCGATGACGGTGGCCTCCATCTGCTTGGCGTACTTGGCCAGCAGCCCCACCTGCTCCGTCTTCTGCTTTTCCAGATTCATAATCTCGGTGTAGATGGCGTTCATCTGATCCGCCCGAGCGGCGTCCGCGTCCGCTCCGGCGGCAGCCGCCTGCTGCATCTGCGTGCCCTGCGCGCCCAGCATACCGCCTAACTTTTCCAGCTTGTCGGCGGCGGCTTTTTTCTTGATTTCCAGGTTTTCTTTTTCCTTTCTCGCCGCGGAAATTTTTTTCTGGCTGCGGAAATTTCCTTCTCCAGCCTTTCCTTTTCCGTCTCTTCGGCCGCATCCTTCTCAGCGATCAGATCCTGCACCTTTTTTTCCAGATCGGAGATTTCCTGTTCCTTGTCCTCAAACTGCCGCTCCAGATCTTTCTTGTCGCTCTCGGCCTCCGCATAGTCCTGCTGACCCTGCATGTCCGATCCCGACGTGCCCGTCCCAACCGTGCTGCCAGCGCCCATTGCCGCTCCGGCAACCGATACCGCCGAGCCCAAAAATCCAAAAACAGCGCCCATGATGTCCATGGTCTGCTTGTGGCTGCGCACGTCCTCGTCCACCTTGACCAGACGGCGATACTCCTGATTCATTCCGCTGAGCCGCTCCTCCACGGATTTCTGGATCGCAGCCACGCTCTCCTGAGCCGCCTCCAGTTCCTTCATCATCCTGGTGAGTTCCGCGCTCTTTTCCACCTGGGCTGCGTTCTGGTCCATGACCTTCTGCAGCACGGCAGAGGTTCGGTCCGCCGCCGCCTGGTATCCGTCCGCCATCTCCGTGGCCTGCTCGCTCATGCCGGCCGCGCGGCTGGCAAACTGCTCCAGCTTGCTGATGGCCACGCTCTCCATACCCTTGATCAGCCATCTGTAGACGCCCACCAGCTCCGCCACCACCACGGAGGCCTGATCCTTGAAATCCGTCACCACCACGATGCCTTTGTCATTCAGATCCATGACGCCCTTTTGCAGGCCAAACACCTGGGACTGCTCCGGGAACCCGTACACCGCGTGGTAAGAGATATTCAGCAGATCCACCGTGTTGTTCAGATTGGAGATTACTGTGGGCAGGTCCATCTGGTGCAGAATGTCCTGTTTTTCCGTTTTGACCATGAGAGCGTTTTCACCCATGGGTTTTGTCAGGTCGTAGCTCTCGCTCCTGACCCCCTCCCTGACTACCAACTGTTTCTCGCTGTTTACGTCATACTCCATTGCCATGTTTTTTCCTCCATTTCCGTTTTGTGTATGAACCACAACTGTATGTTACAACAGGCATCTTATCTCATCCTGGCCCTGCCGTTCCACTTTTGGGGAGGAATGAACTGTCTGCGGGGATAAAAGCTCTTTTTCCATCCGGGACAGCAGGGATTTCCGCACTCCGGCGCAATTTCTCATGGGAATGACCAGAATATCGCCGTTTGCCAGCCGAACCTCATTGCCGCATACGCTGTATATCTGCCTTATATTGACGATATATCCCCTGTGGATCCGCATGAACCCACCAGGCAGGCATTGTTCCAGGCGCTTGAGGGAATCCCTGCTCTCCACCTGGTATCCCCGGCAGTGCCAGATCACATTATTATGGGAAGATTCTATATACAGCACCTCCCCTTCCTCCAAAAAATAGACCTCCTCATGAAACCCTCTCACCCTGCACAGCAATCTGGCAGACCTGCTCCCCAATCATCTGTACATGGTACTCCTGATACCTGACCTGCTGGCCGTCTCCCATACAACCCTGCAGCGCCTTTCTGACCGGAGCGCAATACAGTCCGCAACCGCACATATGGTTGAAACGCCATTCCATATCCCCCTTACAGTATGGGATCGCCTGCTTAGTTCCCTGAAAGATCCCCTTGACGATCCGCCTGGCCCTCCTGACAAGTTCTTCCTTATCTCTCATTCTTTTGTCCCCGCATTTACACTATGAAAGTTCTCACTCCACCCTAACCGGTCTTTCCGCCACCGTCCACGGTACGGGACAGAAGGCATGTAAGCCGGGATAAAAAAACAGACCGTGCTCCTCAACACCATCTGTTCAATTTCGCATGAAAAACCATGCAACGTTCTTATATTTATTATTTTATAATATAATTTACTGAGGTTTCTTTGCAAACTTTCTCAGCGAGGTTTTATACTGCCGTAAAACAGCGGAAAGAAAAACCCTTATATTACACCCTGTAAAATATTTTCAAAAAAAGATTTACATCTATAAATATTTTACATATTTTGCCGAAATAGACTATACAAGTATCTGTCTGGATATCTGTCCAGCATACCGCGTCACGGATGACGCGAATAAAAAAAGGCGCAGAGGCGCCGGAAAGAAGGTCAATATGAATGTAAACGGAGTTACATCGACACAGGCCGCCTATGGCAGCTACACAGCCACTCCCAAGGAAACCACGGCCACAGAGGCCGCAAAGAGTACCTCTACCACCCAGGACAGCGGCGTGGTATATGAGCACTCTGCGGAGCAGACGTCTTCCACGAAGAAGACCTACACCCCCAATACCAATCTGATCAATCAGCTGAAAGCCGATGCGGAAGCCCGCACTTCCCAGCTGCGGAGCCTGGTGGAAAAGATGATGACCCAGCAGTCCACCGCTTACGGGCAGGCCAACGATATCTGGCAGTTCCTGAGAAACGGCAACTACAAGGTTGATCCCGCCACCAGGCTGCAGGCGCAGAAGGATATCGCCGAGGACGGCTATTGGGGCGTAAAGCAGACCTCTGACCGAATCCTGAGTTTTGCCACCGCGTTGACGGGCGGAGATCCCGACAAGATCGACGAGATGAAGGCTGCTTTTGAGAAAGGCTACAAGAAGGCTGAGGCGACCTGGGGCGGACAGCTGCCCGGCATCTGCCAGCAGACCTATGACGCCGTTCTGTCAGGCTTTGACAAGATGGCTGAGGACGCAGGCAAGTAAACGCGTTTCAGGCGGGGATACCGCTTTAGCGGACACGCCGGGATATGTCTGGAACAACATACTGTCGTAAAAAGAAACAGGAGTGTCAGCGCACTCCTGTTTTCCATATCTCTCGCAAAATATGCCGTACCGGCTTACATTCTCTTACGCCATGCCGCCTTTCACCACCAGCAGTTTCTGTCCCGGCATCAGTTCATCGCCGGTCAGTTCGTTCAGCTCCCGCAGCCGTTCCACCGGCAGATAGTAGCGCTTGCCGATATTCCACAGGTTATCTCCGGGCTTGACTATATAGATGGTCATGCCGGGCAGAGCGCCCAGCTTATGGGTATCCAAGGGAGCGGCTATCACATCCCCGATCAGCTCCAGCGGGATATTTCTAAAGACGATGGTTCCAAAGACCAGCACCGCCTTTACGTCCATCTCCTCTCCGTCCAGCATCGTGACCTGCAGCTGTTCCACACTGTACTTGACGTCGCATATATCCTCTTTTTCCAGTCCGGGAATCTCCAAAGTATAATGGTAAGGGATCTGCGCCGCGGCGCTGGCATAGGGCATATCGTCCGCTCCGGTGATATACAGCACCTTGACCTGCAGGCTGCCCCACAGTTCCAGCCCGGCCTCCGTTATCTCCTGCCGGTCCGGCTGCACCGTTCCCTCACTGTGCAATAGCTGCAGGATTCCCGCTCCCTTGTTCGGGATACGCGCATGATCGCTGATCTTCATCTTGCCGTTCACCCTGGACAGGAGCCGCCGCAGAGCCGCGGGCCTGCTGATGGTGGTCAGTTCTTTGGTCACGCCGTATATATTGGTGAGTATCTCCGTCTGTTCCTCCTCATAGATGCGTATATCGATCTCCAGCACCGCCTCCAGGCCGATGATCCTCTCCTCCCCGTCCAGATCCGGACGGATATCCAGCTCCTGCTGCCCCATCATAAATTGAATATCCGGGATCATGCCGTCCCTGCTGCCGTGACATTCCAGCGTGCCGCTGAAGGGAATCGTGGTCTCAAAGGAACGCACCGGGTGGTCTTCTCCCTCGCCCTCATACAGCAAAAACAGGTGCAGATCCCCCTGCAGCGAAAGCTTTTCTTCCAGGGGCTTACACTCCACGTCGTCCAACGTCAGACTGCTCCACAGGATCTGGAACATATTGGGGTAACTGGCGGGCAGAGTGATCTCTTCCTTTACTCTGAAAATATCATTCTTACAGATGGCGATCTGGGCCACTTCCACCGGAGTGCGGCGATATTCCGCGCTGTCCTCCCCGTAGAGACCTATGGGCGCCTCCTCGTCATACAGTTCCTGCACCCGGGCCGTCAGGGTTGCCACCGCCTGAATACTGAGCTTGCGGGAATTGATGATCCCCACGCTGAGATCCTCCAATGTATTCTGCACATGCACCATGTCGCTGCTCTGTACCCCCTGCATGTTGATCTTTTCCTCAAAGGGGATCTTTCCCTCCAGCGTCACCAGACCGCAGCCCTCCTCCTGGGTGTGGTACAGCACGCAAAAGCACAGTCTTCCCCGGACCTGCACATAGTCCGTATAGGGTTTTACCTCATCCACCGTCACTGTGGCCCGGTCAAAGCACAGGCTGTCTACATCCGATTTCTGGTCGGGGATATTCATATCCTCCTCCAGCGTGATCTGGGATACCGCCTGCGTCCTGATGCGATCCATATGTATATTTTTCTTGATCAGTTCCACAAAAAAACTACCTCCCTGATTATACTTATTAGTATATCTATGAAGGCAGTCTTGGTTTTATTCCTTAATTTTCGTGCGCCTCGGCGCACTCTCCGTTCCGTAGAGTTAAATGCGGAGCATTTTACTCGTTATTCCACAATACCGATCAAATCGGTGATATTCTCCACGCCGTAAGCGCGCATATAGTCTTCGATCCCCTCGATCACTTTGACCGTGGCATAGGGATCTACGAAATTCATGGCGCCCACGCTGACCGCCGTGGCTCCCGCCAGAATAAACTCTATGGCGTCCTCCCCCGTGGCGATGCCGCCCATGCCGATCACCGGAATCTGCACCGCGTGGGATGCCTGGTACACCATGCGCACAGCCACCGGCTTGATGGCCGGGCCGCTCATACCCCCGGTCTTGTTGGCCAGGGCAAAACAGCGGCGATGTATGTCTATCTTCATACCCGTCAAAGTGTTGATCAGGGAGAGCGCGTCCGCACCCGCCGCCTCCGCTGCTCTGGCCATCTCCCCGATATCCGTCACATTGGGACTGAGTTTCATGATGACAGGCTGCCGGGCTTTCCGTTTGATCTGCTCCGTGATATGATAAAGGGCGTCCGCCTTCTGGCCGAAAGCGATGGCCCCCTCCTTGACATTGGGACAGGATACATTGATCTCCAGCATGGCTACGGCGGATTCCTCACCCAGCTTTTCCACCACCTCCAGATAATCCTCCACGGTCTTGCCGCAGACATTGACGATAATCTTGGTGTCATACTGTTTCAGGAAAGGAATATCCCGCTCCATAAATACGTCTATGCCGGGGTTCTGCAGACCGATGGCATTGAGCATGCCGCCGTAGACCTCCGCCACCCGGGGCGTGGGATTGCCGGGCCAGGGCACATTGGCCACGCCCTTGGTCACCACCGCGCCAAGGCGGTTTAAGTCCACAAACTCGCCGTACTCCATGCCGGAGCCAAAAGTACCGGAGCCGGTCATCACCGGATTTTTAAAAGTTACCCCCGCTATGTTCACCTGCGTATTCATCAGATATCCACCTCCTGCGCGTCAAACACCGGACCGTCGGTACAGATCCGGGCATTGTGTACATGAGAGTGGGCGTCCGTATCCCTGGTCTTTACCACGCAGCCCAGACAGGCGCCCACGCCGCAGGCCATATGCTCTTCCAGAGAGATATAGGCCCGTATCCCCTGCTCCGCCGCGTACCGCTTGACGGCCCGCAGCATGGGCATGGGGCCGCAGGCATAGAGTACGTCGGCCTGCAAGCCGTTTTCCGCTATGGCGTCCAGCACATTACCCTTTGTTCCCCGGCTGCCGTCCTCGGTAGCCACATAAACCTGACCGTATTTTGCGAAGTCCTCTGTCAGGAACAGGTTGCTGTCCCGGTAGCCCGCGACGATGGACTTCTCCCCCTCCAGCTCTTTGGCAAGCTGCAAAATGGGAGGGACGCCTATACCGCCGCCCACCAGAAAGCAGCGTTTTCCCCTGCCCTCCTCCAGAGGGAAACCGTTGCCCAGCGTCCCCAGAATGTATACGCCGTCGTTCTCTTTCAGAGAGGAAAATTCCGCCGTCCCCTGTCCGGCAACGCGGTAGACGATCCGCAGAGCCGTCCTGTCTCCGTCCACCTCACAGATACTGATGGGCCTGGGCAGCAGAGTGGCCGCGTTTTTCGGATATACGCCGATGAACTGCCCCGGTCTGGCCTGGGCCGCCAGATCCGTCTCCAGCCACAGGTCGTAGATGCGCGGGGCGATCTCCCGCTGTGACAGCACCTTTGCCATGGTTTTTTCTTTCATGAAATATCTCCTCCCGTTTTTGTATCCGGTTCATGTTATCGTAAGACACAGCAACTATGCCCGTGTTATTGTATAGTATACAATTTTAAAAAAAAGCTGTCAAATCGAAAAATCTCCCGGCATCTTCCGTTTCATTTTGTTTGGGAAAAAGCAGTGTGCTGGCGTCTGTACGCGTCATTATCCTTTTGGCTTAATTCCTGCTCCACCTGGGCCAATTTTTTCTCCAGCTCCCGGACTTTCTTTTCGTCCCCTGAAACGGACCGGATCTGCTGCTCCAGCTCCTGCCTTTCTTCTTTCAGTTTTCTGATCTCCCTGTCAACCGCGTCCGTATTGCTGACACAGCTTTCGGGCTTTCCCTTTTTCGGATCTTCAAAAAAGATTTTCCGGTTGCCGTTCTCATCCTGGCCTACCCGATAAAGCCCGGTGGGCTTTTTCCCCGATTTTTCACTGCTGATGTATTCGTCTCTCGGACCGGTCTGTTTGTCTGAGCCTTTTACATCCGCCGCATTCTCTGTCTCTTTCGTTCTGTCCGCCTTCCCCGCAGTCTGTCCTTGTTTCACCCTTTCCTCATAGTCGGTTCCGGGAAAATCCTGATTTCCATGAATCTGCATTGCCATAAATATACCTCCTTCAATATGATTTCATTGGAAAGCCGCTCTTACAGACGGCTCCCTTTTTCCTTTTTCGGCTATGAAAAGCAGTGGGTTAATTCGTTTGTCGTAGAATGTTTTCCGGATGTCGTGAGATGATTTCTGTCAAATTTCCATTAAATAACGCCCGGCGTCCCGCTCCAGCGCCTGCCAGGCGGGATACTCCGCTCCGGTTTCGTCAAAAAATGCCTTCATGTCCCGGTTTAAGGCGCTCATCTCTTCGATGGCATTCATGGCATGGTCGCTGGCGCAGATCTTCCCCAAACCGGTGGCGCACATCAGCCCGAAAAAGCGCAGACAGGTTTTTCGATAGGCGGCGCTTTCATAATCCGTATCACCGGCCGGGAGAATATTGCGTCCTGCCCGCTCGATTGCCCGGTAGCCCTCAATGTCAGCATCCACCATCCGGTTCCAGTAGACAGTATCCCCCTTAAGCTTTCGCAGATCGCCGTCTGCATAGTAACAGGCGAAGGCTGCCGGCAGAACGAAAACCGCATGACAGAGCAGGTAGTCCTCCATATTGGGTTCATAGATCACCCGATATCCGGCGCCCGCAAAGATCCGCCCGATCAATATTTCGTTGGAGGATGTGTCTTTCAACTGCCCGATGGTAATCTTTTTAAGGTCAAGGGAAACCACCCGCTCCGGTTCCCGATGCCCGGCAGACAACGCAAAGGCGAACATCACGTTTTTCTCCGGTAAAAGCGCGACATAATGAGCGGGCCGGACATTGTTGCCGACAAATACAATGTTTTTTGTCCCGTTAATCCGCAGCGTTTCTATCACACTGTCCAGTTGTGTATAACGCAGCACAACGAAGATAACATCATAGCAATCCTCCTGCTCAAGCCGCGTGATAACCGGAATCCGGGTGGCGGTTTCCCGAAGATGAAAGGTCCTTTTCATATGTAAACCGTTTTGATTCAAATGCTTTGCCCATGTTCCCCGGGCCAGCAATGTCACATCCTTTTTTGCACGGTACAGGTTATCTGCCAGATTGCAGCCCAGTACACCCGCACCGTATACCAGAATACGCATAGTTACCCTCCTTCCGCTACACAATTACCCTTTACTTTCCGGGTGGCAGGAGCCGTTCATGGCGCAGCCCGCGCACCCGCAGCCACAGGAAGATTTTCCCTTTCTCTTATTTCGCACCATACCGACCACGACAGCCGCCACCACAACGGCCAGAACCGCGCTGATAATAATCGTCCCTAAATTGCCCATGATCCATGCAATCATTGAAAACCTCCTATTCCCCGGCGCGGACCGTCAGGTCCTTGCCGTACTGAGTTTCACATTCCTGGTCAACTTGGTCGCCTCTTTATAAGGCCGCACCAACATATAGATCATACCGCCGAGGATCACGATCGCCGCAAGCAGACCGACGATATGCAGATTGCCCGTAAACGCGGAGCCGATCTGATAAACCGTCATCGCCACCGCATAGGCCAGCCCGCACTGATAACCGATGGCGAACCAGGTCCATTTCGCGCTGTTCATCTCCCGCTTGATGGCGCCGATAGCCGCAAAGCAGGGCGCGCAGAGCAGATTGAACACCAGGAAAGAATATCCCGCCACCCTGCTGAAATTCGCTCCGATCTCAGGCCATCCTCCGGGATAGAGGATACCCATCGTGCCGACGATGTTTTCCTTGGCAACCAAACCGGTGATGGAGGCCACCGCCGCCTGCCAGTTGCCCCAGCCCAGCGGTATAAAAATCCACGCGATGGCGCTGCCCACAGCCGCCAGCAGCGACTGATCCATCTCCTCCTCGGAGAGCATCCGGAAACCCTCCGCGGTAAATCCAAAGTACGTCGTGAACCAGATCACGATCGTGGAAAGCAGAATGATCGTGCCCGCTTTCTTGATGAAAGACCATCCCCGCTCCCACATGGAACGCAGCACATTGCCCACCGTAGGCATATGATAGGCCGGAAGTTCCATGACGAAAGGAGCCGGATCGCCGGAAAACATTTTCGTCTTCTTTAACATGATACCCGAAATAATAATCGCCGCCATACCTACAAAGTACGCGCTGGTCGCTACCCATGCGGAGCTGCCGAAGATCGCGCCCGCCACCATGGAGATGAACGGCACCTTCGCGCCGCAGGGGATAAAGGTTGTCGTCATGATCGTCATTCTGCGGTCGCGCTCGTTCTCGATCGTCCTCGACGCCATAATGCCCGGAATGCCGCAGCCCGTACCGATCAGCATCGGGATAAAGGACTTGCCGGATAAGCCGAACTTGCGGAAAATACGGTCAAGCACGAACGCGATACGCGCCATATACCCGCACGCCTCCAGGAAAGCCAACAGCAGGAACAAAACAAGCATCTGGGGCACAAATCCCAGCACCGCGCCCACACCGGCCACGATACCGTCACCTATCAGACCCGCCAGCCAGTCCGCCGCGCCCGCCGCCTCCAGCGCATTGCCCACAAGGACAGGCACACCGGGAACCCACACCCCGTAAGCCGCCGGATCCGGCTCCTCGCCGTAGCGCTCCAGCACCGCCAGCGCCGCCTCATAATCCGCCGGAGTAGCCGTCTCCACCGTCACCTCCAGCGTTTCCTCATCTGCTGCCTCACAGGGGAAATCCCCTGCGGGGGCCACGCCGTTCTCTTCCACATAAGCGTCGTAACCGTCCACGATCAGCGCCGCGTCCCCGTACTCCTCCGCCGCCTCCTCATAGGCGGAGGAACCGATGCCCAGCAGATGCCACCCGTCTCCGAACAGCCCGTCATTGGCCCAGTCCGTGGCGGAGGCTCCCACCGTCACCATGGATATATAATACACCAAAAACATGATAACTGCAAATATGGGCAGCCCCAGGAAACGGTTCGTGACAATCCGGTCGATCCGATCGGATTGGGTGAGCTTTCCCGCCGATTTTTTCTTCAGACAGCCCTTGATAATGTTGCCGATATAGATATACCGCTCGTTGGTGATAATGGATTCCGCATCGTCGTCCATCTCCTCCTCCGCCGCCTTGATATCCGTCTCTATGTGGGAGAGGACGGACTCGCCCAGATTCAGCTGCTCCAGCACCTTGTCGTCCCGCTCAAACAGCTTGATGGCGTACCAGCGCTGCTGCTCCTCCGGCAGCCCATGTACCGCCGCCTCCTCGATATGCGCCAGGGCGTGCTCCACCGTTCCCGAAAAAGTATGCATGGGGACGGTCTTTCCGTTCTTCGCCGCGTCCACCGCCGCCTCGGCGGCCTCCATGATCCCGCTGCCTTTCAGGGCGGAGATCTCCACAACCTTACAGCCCAGCGCCTTGGACAACTCCGCCGTATTGATCTTGTCGCCGTTTTTCTCCACCACATCCATCATATTGACGGCCACCACCACAGGGATTCCCAACTCGGTAAGCTGCGTGGTCAGATACAGGTTCCTTTCCAGATTCGTGCCGTCGATGATGTTCAGGATCGCGTCGGGCCGCTCGCCAATCAGATAGTTTCTTGCCACCACCTCCTCCAGCGTATAAGGAGACAGGGAATAAATACCGGGCAGATCCGTAATGATGATGCCCTCATGCTTTTTCAGTTTTCCCTCTTTTTTCTCCACTGTGACTCCGGGCCAGTTCCCGACGAACTGATTGGAACCGGTCAGCGCATTGAACAATGTGGTTTTTCCGCAGTTTGGATTACCCGCAAGAGCAATTCGCGTATTCATAGTTTTACCTCGCTTTCTCTCGTTAGTTTTCGCTAACTATAACTTTATAAAACAGGCCATTCTCCCGGCTCAGAGCAGGCAGATGGCCACCTGGGCTTTACTCAACCTCTATCATCTCCGCGTCCGCTTTCCTGATGGAAAGCTCATACCCCCGGACGGCCACCTCAATGGGATCGCCGAGAGGCGCTACCTTGCGGATCTGCACTTCCACGCCCTTAGTCAGCCCCATATCCATGATCCGCCGCTTGACCGCTCCCTCGCCGTGAAGTTTCACGACCCGGACAGTATCACCGACTTTTGATTCTTTCAGTGTTTTCATGCCTTTTTTCCTCCTCATACCATCATTAATATATAGCCGGTTGCGGAACGAATTTCGCAATCAGCTATCATCTTATATAGACACGCGCCTGCGACAGCGCGGTGTGTCCGCTGCTCTTTCCGCATCCGGCTCAGATCATGATCTTCTGCGCCATCTCCTTGCTGACTGCGATACGGGAATCCTTCACATTCACGATCACATTGCCCCCGATGGCGTTTATCACCGTGACCGCTCCTCCCACCACAAAACCCAGGTTCTCCAGATGGGTCCTGATCTCCTGTTTTCCCCCGATCTTTTTGATGATGTTTTCCTCTCCTACTTCTGCCAGTGTAAGCGGCATCATGCATTCACCTTCTTTGGAATATGTATTAGTTATGGCTAACTTCTTGGGTTAAAAAAATGAATCCTCGTCTCACAAGTATTCTATCTTTCAAACAATAGTTAGCTTTTGCTAACCATATACTATAATATGCCGTTCAAAGTCCTTTGTCAATGCCATTTTTACAACTTACCCAAGTTTCATCACACTAACCAATGTGTTAGGGATTACTAACCTTTTGTTTTGTGCAAAATGCCTATCGGGAGTTGAAGACTGCAATTTCGCCAACTAATATTTCTGCCCCCTTGGAGATCAGGGCACTTGCCTTATATCAGGAAATATGCTATATTCTTTGCATGGGAAAACCATAGAGCCCAGGCGGCTTTACCCTCTGTTTACGGAGGGTGACAAAAACCCTCCGGTCTAGGTAATTGCGAAACAAGTTCAAAATCTTGATTCCAATAGGGCAAAGGCCCGG